>CBDBDH010000001.1:0-870962 GCA_965203725.1 Gammaproteobacteria bacterium | reverse complement strand
CGCTGCACTGGAAGTCGAGGCATCCCACTTTGAGAAACAGGAAGACTGGGCCCTGGCGGCGCAGAGCTGGCAGCAACTGCTGGCCCTGGCGCCGAACACTCCTCAGGCCAGGGAAGGTGCGGCCCGGACGCAGCGCCGCGCAGCCCTGTTTTCGAAGCTGGACCACCATGTGCAGCATCCCGAGCGCCTGTACTCGGCGGATGTATCGGCCGAGGCACAGGCACTGCTGGATGAGCTCTCCACCCTGGGTCACAGCCCCGGCGCTCGCCTCCTGCAAAAGGCGGAAGCCTTGCAAGCCGCGCTGGTGCGGGCGCGCCAGCCCGTCATGATCGCCCTGTACTCGGACAACCAGACGGAGGTAACCATCTTCCGGGTCGGCAAGCTGGGCCGCTTCGAGCACCAGGACATTCGGCTCAGGCCGGGCCAGTACACGATCATCGGCTCACGGCCCGGTTACCGGGACGTCCGGAAAACCCTCTACGTGACCCCGGACATGAAAACCGGGCGCCTGAGTATTCTATGTGAAGAGACGATCTGACCCCGCAGTCCCGCATGGCGAGGTGATCCGGCCGGTGGCGCTGCCCGGGATGCCTGCCCGAAGACCGAAGCGCCTGAGCCGGCGCCTGCTGACCCTGACCGGGGCGCTCGTCTTCCTGTCCCTGGTGCTGGTCCTCGTCCACGTGTTCACGTCCAAGAGCCTGCTGATCGAAATCGATCCGCCGGCGGACTCGGTCAGCCTGCGCGGCATGCCCTGGCCGGTCCAGGTGCGCGGGCGCTACCTGGTGCGCCCCGGCAGCTATCGACTGCAGGCCAGGCGGGCGGGATACCACCCCCTGGACCGGGAGATTGAAGTCGGCGCACAGGCCTCCCAGAGCCTTGCATTCTCCCTGCTCAAGCTGCCCGGCTACCTGAACATCAGCAGCGTCCCAGAACACGGGGTCCGTATCCGGATTGACAAGACATCCTTCGGCAGCACGCCGATCAAGCAACTTGAGCTGGCGGCCGGAACCTACGTCCTGCAGGCTTCCGCGGATCGTTACCTGCCCTACAGCACGCAACTGGTCATCGAGGGCGGGCACAAGCCACAGGACCTTGAAATTCAGCTGCTGCCCGGATGGGCACAAGTGTCCATCGACTCACAGCCTCAACAGGCGGAGGCCTGGCTGGATGGGACCCGCCGGGGACACACACCCCTGAGGCTGGAACTGATGGCCGGGGAATACCGGCTTGACCTGCACCACCCCGACTACCTGCCCTACACCGCGGATTTCCTGGTGGTCGCCGGCCAGGCACTGGCATTGCCCCGGGCCCGCTTGCAGGCCGGCACCGGTCACGTGAGGATCACCAGCGTACCTGCGGGCGCGAGCGTCTCCATCGCAGACCGTGATCATGGCCAGACCCCGCTGAACCTGGCGCTGGCCCCGAATGCCGAGCATCACATCACGTTAACCAAGCCGGGCTACCGCCCCAGCCACCAGACCATCACGGTCGAGCCGGGGCGGCAACAGACCTTCAATGCCCACCTTGAAGCCCTGCTGGGCACCGTGATCGTGCAGGCCACCCCCGAAGATGCGGAGGTACTCGTCCAGGTCAACCCGCAGGCCGCGGCAGGCTCCGCCTTGAACTGCCGAGCGCGCCCCAGCGGCTTGAAGTGCGAAAGCCCGGATATCTCAGCCATACGCAAACCATCATGCCCATTGTGGGCACCCCGCAGGTCATTGCCGTCAGCCTGGAACCGGCGGTGGACCCCGGCCGGCACGACCGGCCGGCCCGCATCCTCACCCCCCAGGGCGAGGTCCTCATCCGCCTGGACGGCGGCACATTTTCCATGGGGCCCCGCGGCGTGAGCAGGGGCGGCGCACCAACGAAACCCAGCACAGCGTCACCCTGCAACGGCCGTTCTACCTGGCTGTCCACGAGGTCACCAACGCCCGCTTCAACGCCTTCATGCCCTCGCATCATTCCGGCAGCTACCGCGGCCATGACCTGTCCGCCCCCGAGCTGCCTGCCGTCAATCTCAGCTGGGCGGATGCGGTGCGCTACTGCAACTGGCTGAGCGAGCAGGAAGGCCTGGAACCCGTGTACGAGAAAAAGACGGAACCTGGGTGGCCAAGACCCCTCTTCCCGCCGGGCTACCGCCTGCCCACGGAAAGCGAATGGGAGTGGGCGGCCCGCTGGCGACCCGACGGGAAACTGGCGAAATATGCCTGGGGTCATGAGTACCCGCCCGTGGAGGTGACCGGTAATTACGCGGACCTTGCGGCAAGCGGCCTGCTCGAGGACACCATCGACGGCTATCACGACGGCTTTGCGGTGGCCGCACCGGTGGGCAGCTTCAGGCCCAATCCGCTGGGCCTGTTCGACCTGGACGGCAACGTGGCCGAATGGTGCCATGACTACCACAGCATCTACCCGGCGCTGAGCGAGAAACGCCATGTGGACCCGGTCGGTCCGGCAACCGGCAGCAAGCACGTCATCCGCGGCGCCTCCTGGATGCGCAGCACGCTCAGCAGCACTCGACTCAGCTACCGGGATCAGGATAATAAACACCATGTGGATGTTGGTTTTCGCATTGCCCGATACCTGGATTAGCGGGACATGAGACTTTGCGCAGCACTGGTGCTGGGCCTGCTGGCTCCCGGGCTGGCCGGCGCACCCGAGTCTGCCGAAGAGGTGCAGGAGGAGGCTGCAGCGACTGCGACCCATCGGGGCGAAGATGCTGTTTCGGGCACCGCCGTGGACAGGCACACACGGCGTGCCCCGCCCCTGGAGGAATTCGTGCCAAGCGAAGAAGTCTCCGCCGACAGGCCCGTGAGTTTTCCGACGGACATCTGAGCATGATGAAAAAACCGTTTTCCACCGAACTCACCTACCAGATGTTCAGCCTGCTGGTGATCACGATCGTCGTGCATGCGATCTACGTGACCATCGTTCGACCGACCGCAGAAGCCGAACTCGAGCAGCAGGCGATGCAGATCAATCTCGACAGGGACTACGTGCCGAAGCGCTCGGTGTACGTGCTGGTGCGCGACTACGAACAGGAGACCTGTTTCATCCTGATGCTGTGGGCCCTGGTGATCATGAGTTACAAGGCCAGCCACCTGTTGCGCGAGCGCGGCATGCTCGACATGGACCTGCTGCACGCCAGGGAGGGGATCCGCTTCCTGCCTCAGGACATGCAAAAGCTCGCCCGCCAGATCCAGTCCCTGCCCGAAGAACAGCAGGACTACCTGCTGCCGCGTGCCCTGCAGGTCGCCCTGCATCGCTTCACCTCCACCCGCAACATCCAGGACGTTTCCTCGGCCACCCGCGGTGTGTGTGAATCCGAGTCCGAGCGCCTCGACTCCGAACTGTCCATTATCCGCTACATCACCTGGGCGATTCCCTCGATCGGGTTCCTAGGAACGGTGCGCGGCATCGGAGATGCGCTCGGCCAGGCGCACAAGGCCGTAGAGGGTAACATCGCCGGGGTTACGGAGAGCCTGGGGGTGCGTTCAACTCCACCCTGATTGCCCTGTGCATTAGCATTGTGCTGATGTTCATCGTGTATCAGTTGCAGCTTTTGCAGGAGCGGCTGATCCTGGATACCGAGACCTACTGCAACCGCAACCTGATCCGCCACCTGCAGGCCGAGTGAGGAGAACCGCCCACGTGGCCACGGTAGTCATCGATTTATACGACAGCGGCATCCTGATCAGCGACGGAAAGCGCATCCTCGCCAACTGCCCGTCCTGTGCCCTGGTGGAAACCGAGACCTCCATCCTGGCCGGCAAGCAGGCCGAGCAGCAGATGCACCTGCGACCGCAGGAAATCAGCACGGGGTTCTGGGCGGACCTGGCAGGACAAAGCACGACCCGGCATGTCGTCAGCCATGCCGAGATCGCATTCAGGCACATGCAGTTTGCCTGGAGCCTGCTGGACCGCCAGGACCACGACGCCATCCTCGCGGTCTCCGGCGCACTGCGCAAACAGGAACTGGGGCTGGTGCTCGGCATCTGTGAAAAACTCGGCATCCCGGTGGTGGGCATCGTCAACAAGGCGGTGCTCGCGGTCCCCGGCCCCGTTCCGAACACCAGGCTGGTGTGGCTGGCCGTACTGCAGCAGTGCACCATACTCACCCTGGTCTCGCAGGACCGCAAGCAGGTGTCTGCCAGCCGTCCGGCCAGGGTCGTCGCACACGGCCTGCAGTCCCTCATCCAGGCGCAAGCGAAGTGGATCGCTGCGGCCTTTGTCCGGGAAACGCGCTTTGATCCCCTGCAAAAGGGTGAAGACGAACAACGGCTGTATGAAAAACTTCCGCACTGGCTGGCGACCCTGCAATCGATCGAGTCCGTCGGCTGCGAGCTGTACTCGGATGGACAGGGCCACCGCATACAGCTGCACCGAGAGGGCGTTCTTGAGATCAACCGGGCGGCCTTCGAGGAGCTGGCGATCTCGCTGAGTGAGCTGCTCCCCGACCACAAGGTCAGCCTGGTGTGCTCCCCGACCTGCAACCAGGTGTTCGGCCTGAACGAATTCCTGAAGGACCTGCCGGGGTGTGCCATGCTGGGCACGGACCCGACCCGCATTGCCCGCCAGGCCCTGGGCTGTCGCGACCAGATCAGCCGCGCCGATGCGACCGTTCATTACACGACCACGCTGACCTGGGACAAGTCCACCCGCCCCCTGTTGCTGGAGACCAATCCCGGGCTGCTGGCCAGCCTGCGCAACTGCCCCTCCCATCTGCTGATCGGCAACCGCGCCTGGCCGCTGGGTCCAAAACAGGAGTTGCGCCTGACCAGGGACCGCCACGAGATTCGCCTGGCGCTCGATCCGGTCTGCAATGACCGCGGCATTTGCCGAATCCAGAAAAAGGGCATGCGCATCGAGCTGCGCCACCTGGGGGATTACAAGGTCCGTCTCAATGACCGGCTTGTGAGCGAACCCCAGCCCATCCAGTCCGGAGACCGCCTGCGCATGGACGGCTACCGCGGTACCGTTCACTTCATCCAGGTCCAGGAGCATGAAGCGTCGCACGATTAACGTGTTCAGCCTGTCCTTCCTGGACGTGATGTTCTGCGGCTTCGGGGCGGTCATCCTGTTTTTCATGATCATCAATGCCGATACGCAGGCGCGTCGCAACACGGCCAGCGCCAGCACGCAGGAGGACGTGCAGGACCTGCAGGCACAGGTTGCCGGGGCGGAGCAGTCGCTGGCGCAGTTGCAGAACTCGCTGCAGGGGTTCCAGGCGCGCCAACGCCAGGCCCAGGGGCGTGCGGCAAGCATCCTCCAGGACATCACCCTGCACAGCTCGCAGCTTTCCCGACAGCGACAGGAGACACGTGCACGGCTGCAAGCCGTCGATGCGCTCAAGGCGGAACTGAAATCCCTGGAGCAAGCGTACCGGCAGCTTGAGGCGGGGGCCTTGCAGGACGGGGATCCGGGAAGGCACTTGCGCGCATTCGACGGTCACGGACAGCGCCAGTACCTGACCGGCCTGAAGATGGGCGGTGAACGCATCCTGATCCTGGTGGACAGCTCAGCCAGCATGCTGGCCGACCGGATCATCAATGTACTGCGCTTTCGCAACCTGGCTCCGGATGAACGGGTGCGCGCTGCCAAGTGGCAGCAGGTGCTGCAAACGGTCGACTGGATCAGCACGCGCATGCCGCCCACCAGCCAGTTCCAGATTCATGCCTTCAATGAAACCAGCGAACCGCTCTACCGGGAACCGGGTACGGTTTGGCTGGATGCGGGCAACCCGTCGCACCTGGACCGTGCGGTGGCAGGTCTTTACGCGCGGGCACCGGGCGGGGGCACCAACCTGTACCGCGCCTTTGAAGGGGTCGCGCAGATGGACCCGCCCCCGGATACGATCTACCTGCTGACGGACGGTCTGCCCACACAGGGTCGAACGAAATCCTGGCGCTCCAAGGTATCCGCGCAGGCGCGCAAGAAGCTGTTCGATGCCTCCCTGGAGATCCTGCCAGACGGGATTCCCGTCAACACCATCCTGTTCCACATGGAAGGCGACCCGCAGGCATCCAGTGAATACTGGAAGCTGGCGAGCCACACCCGGGGGGCTTTTTTCAGCCCCTCACGAGACTGGCCCTGAAGCATGAAGCCACGCCGCGGCATCGAGATCTTCAGCCTGTCCTTCCTGGACTGCGTGTGCTGCGGTTTTGGTGCACTGATCCTGCTGCTGGTGCTTTCGAAAACGGCCGAACCGGTGATCTTCGAGCAAGACCGCGAAGATCTCGGCCGACAGGCCGCAGACCTGCAGGTGCAGCTGTCCGAACTGCATGGACAAAGCCACGCGCTGAACCGCGAACTGGTCAGACAAAAGCACCAGGCCGCCCGGGAGATCGAAAACATTGCACGCCTGCAGGATGAGCTGTCGCTCGTGCAGGACCGGTTTTCGGCCGCGCGCGGCGAAGCGGCCGTACAGAACACGATCGAGGGCCAGCTGGCCCGTGCCCGCCAGACGCTGAGTGAAGAGATGCGCCGCCTGCAGGCCCGCGAACCCCTGGACCGGCCACGGCAGGATTCGACGATTGCCGGCATTCCGGTGGACAGCGAGTACATCATTTTCATCATCGACACCTCGGGCAGCATGCTCACCTATGGCTGGGAGCTGGCGGAACAAAAGCTCACCGAGGTACTGGATGCCTACCCGACGGTCAAGGGCCTGCAGGTCATGAACGACATGGGCGAGTACATGTTTCGCCAGTACGCCGGTCGCTGGATCCCGGACACCCCGGCACGGCGCAGGGCGGTGCTGGAGCGCCTGCGCACCTGGCAGCCGTTCAGCAACAGCAGCCCGGTCGAGGGCATCACGGAAGCCATCCGCACGTTTCATGCGAACGACAAGAAAATCAGCCTGTACGTGTTCGGCGACGAATTCACCGGAGCCTCCATCCAGTCCGTGCTTCGCGAGGTGGATGCGATCAACCGCAAGGACCTGCAAGGCCGGCGCCGCGTGCGCATTCATGCCGTCGGTTTTCCGATCCAGTTCGCCCGGCTTGAGGACGAGCAGGTAACCGGCGTGCGCTTTGCCACCCTGATGCGCGCCCTGTGCGAACAAAACGAGGGTACCTTCATCGGACTGGCCGACTTTACCCCCTAGCGGCGAGTCCCGGTGCGGCAGCCGATCCGGCCTTAGAAAAAATCAATCGTTGTAAGCTAAATAATCAATTTCACTTACCGGAGGTTCTGTTTCATCATGGCCTCAAGAAAGGAACTCTGTACTGTCACCCAGGGAAAGGAAGCGGCAGCCGACCCGCACGAGTGCGGGGGGACTGCGCCCGCACACCCCCCTTGCAGGCCAGTCCCGCAGGCTGTCGATGCCTGACAAGGCCCGGCGCCGACGATGGAAGGCGGGCGCGCGATCCAATCGCCGCTTTGCAGGGAACGCACGAGACGGCCAAAGGCCGAAGCAGACGAAGCGCCAGGATCCCCGCTTGGCGCTTTGCCGCCATCCAGCATACCATCACACCTCACCTGCCGCCTGTGTACGCGTGCAGGCACCACAGGTTCATGACCCCGGGTCCTAGCGCTTCACGCTCTCCAGGATGACATCGGCCAGCATGCCGAATTCCTGCTTGCGAACACTGGATTT
The DNA here is from genome assembly GCA_965203725.1 of Gammaproteobacteria bacterium. GTDB lineage: Bacteria > Pseudomonadota > Gammaproteobacteria > UBA4575 > UBA4575 > WTFY01. The sequence goes on along the minus strand of CBDBDH010000001.1, from coordinate 863,365 downwards.
TCTCCAGGCTAGGCCAATTTCACGATACGAATGATCCTTCAGCTCCTGCGTGACCACCTGGGTGCTTTCCAGCAGGCCACCGTCGATCGCCATTTGCGGGATGAAGGTCACGCCCAGGTCGCTGTTCACCATCTGCACCAGGCTGTACAGGCCGCTGGCCGAGAATTTGTTGGTTTCCTCCAGCCGGCTCAGGTTGCAGGCGCTCAATGCGTGCTCGCGCAGGCAGTGTCCATCCTCCAGCAGCAGGATCACGCCCTGGTTCAGCTTGTTGGGCGTGAAGTCCTTGGGATCAATCAGCCGCGTACCCTGCTTGTACGCCAGCTTGAACGCATCCGTGAACAGAGACATCGTATCCGTGTTCGTCAACTCGACCGGCAGGGCCAGCAAGAGGATATCGAGTTCCCCTTCCAGCAGCAGGGCATGGATTTTCTTGGTCTGTTCTTCCTTGAGATACAGCTCCAGCTTCGGGAAGCGTTTGCGAATCTCCGGCAGGATCTTCGGCAGCAGGAACGGAGCGATGGTCGGAATCACTCCCATTTTCAGGGGTCCGGTCAGGGGTTGCTGCACGGACCTGGCGATATCGACGATGCCCTCCAGGTCAAACAGGGCATGGCGGGCCTGCTCGGCGACCAGCTTTCCTACCGAGGTGAAGGTCACGCTGCGGCTGGTACGGTCTACCAGGGAAACGTTCAGCTGATTTTCAAGCTCCTTGATGGCCACGCTGAAGGCGGACTGGGTGACAAAACAGGCCTCGGCGGCCTTGCCGAAATGCAGGTATTTTTCCAGGGTCACCAGGTAGCGCAGCTGTTTGACGGTAGGCAAATTGATCATTTGTAAAATCAATCATTGATCGGAAAACAATCAGATTTATATCAGGATCCGGCGACAATCTCCAGCCCGGCCCCGTACCGGGCAGGGTGTCGCGGCCCGGGCATGCCGGGTGGGGCCTGTTCGCTATTCCACGGTCACCGACTTGGCCAGATTGCGTGGCTGGTCGACGTCCGTGCCCTTCAGGACCGCCACGTGGTAGGCGAGAAGTTGCAGGGGAATGGTAAAGATGATGGGGGCTACCGCATTGTCCGGGGCATCCACTTCGATGCCGATCGTCTCGGCCCCGGATTCGAGCCCCGAATTGACATCGGCAAACACGTGTAGCACGCCACCGCGCGCGCGCACTTCTTCCAGGTTGGACTTCAGTTTCTCCAGCAGAACATCGTTCGGTGCCACGGCGATGACCGGAACCTTGTCATCCACCAGCGCGATGGGGCCATGCTTGAGTTCGCCGGCAGGGTACGCCTCGGCATGGATATAGGAAACTTCCTTGAGCTTCAAAGCTCCTTCCTTGGCAATGGGATAATGGATGCCCCGGCCCAGAAACAGGGCATGCTGCTTGTCCCCGTACTGGCGCGAGAGTGCCTCGATCTCGCCATCCAGCTCCAGCACCCGGTTGATCCGCGCCGGCAAGTTGGCCAGCTGCTCGACGAGGAGCTTGCCCGTCTCGTCCTGCATGCCGTGGTGTCGCCCGACGCTGATCACCAGCATCAGCAAGGCGACCAGCTGGGTGGTGAAGGCCTTGGTGGAGGCCACGCCGACTTCCGGCCCGGCATGCGTCATCAGCACCAGGTCTGACTCGCGCACCAGGGAGCTCTCCGGAACATTGCAGATGGTCAGTGAGCCGGCATAGGCCTCCTGGCGGGCCTGGCGCTGTGCGGCCAGGGTGTCGGCGGTTTCGCCGGACTGGGAAATCGTCACGAACAGGGTGCCGGGCTGGACCACGTGCTTGCGGTAGCGAAACTCGCTGGCGACGTCAATGAAGCAGGGAATCCCTGCCAACTCCTCGAACCAGAATTTCGCGATCATTCCGGCATGGTAGCTGCTGCCGCAGGCGATGATCTGCACGGCCCGGGTGCGCTCAAGGATCTGGTCGGCACGCGCTCCCAAAATCTGTTCGGCCACCCGCCCGTTGATCAGCCGCCCTTCCAGCGTATCGGCAATGGCCTGCGGCTGTTCATAGATTTCCTTGAGCATGTAGTGCGGATAACCGTCCTTCTCGACGCCGTCTGCGGTCAGGGAACTCCGTTTGGATTTGCGCTTCACCGCATCACCATCTTCGTTGAACACCCGGATCTGTGCACGTGTGATGTCCACGATGTCACCATCCTCCAAGAAAACGAACTCCTGCGTCTCTTTCAGCAGGGCATGCACGTCCGAGGCAATGAAGTTCTCCTGCTCACCAACCCCCACCACCAGTGGACTGCCGTTACGTGCGGCGATCAGGCGCTTGGGATCGGTGTTGTCGATCACCCCCAGTGCGTAGGCCCCTTTCAGGTCCTTCACGGTGGCCCTCACCGCAGCCAACAGGTCCAGCCCGCGCCCCAGGTACAGCACGATCTGGTGGGCGATGACCTCGGTATCGGTGTCCGAGGCGAAACTGAAGCCCTGGTCGATCTGCTGCATCTTGAGCCGCTCGAAATTTTCGATGATGCCGTTGTGCACGATGGCAATGCGGCCGTTGCTGATGTGCGGGTGCGCATTGTATTCGGCGGGCATGCCGTGGGTGGCCCAGCGGGTGTGCGCGATGCCGAGTTGCCCGTCGAGGGCGGACTCTTCCAGGGCCTTGTCCAGCTCGCTGACCTTGCCCTGCCTCCGCACCCGCTCGATCGAGCCGTTGGTCAGCACGGCCATACCGGCCGAGTCGTATCCCCGGTATTCCAGGCGACGCAGGCCCTCAAGCAGGACCGGTGAGATGTTCCTGTTCGCGATTCCGCCGACGATTCCGCACATGATCTAGCTCTTGTCCTTCCCGGGGCGCTTCCAGTGCTGCACGGTCACCTGTTTGCTGCGGGCCACCGCGAGGACGTCGGCGGGCACATCCTTGGTAATGGTCGAGCCGGCCGCGATGGTCGCCCCTTCACCGACGACCACCGGGGCGACGAGCTGGGTATCGGAACCGACGAACACGCGGTCGTTGATGACCGTGCGGTGTTTGCGGGCTCCGTCATAATTGCAGGTGATGGTCCCCGCCCCGACATTGACACCGGCCCCGAGCTCGGCATCGCCGAGGTAGCTGAGATGGTTGACCTTGCTGTTTGCACCGATGCCGGATTTCTTGATCTCGACGAAGTTGCCCACCTTCACGTGATCACTCAAGCGGGTCTGCGGGCGAATCCGGGCGAACGGGCCAATGCTGCATTCGCTGCCGATTTCGGCTTCCTCAATATGGCTGCTGGCATGGATCCGGGTACCGGCACCGACGGTGGTGTTGACCAGCACGCTGTTGGCCCCGACCCGCACGCCGTCGCCGAGGCGGTTCTGGCCTTCGAACACGGCATTGACATCGATCTCGACATCCCTTCCGACCTGCAGTTCGCCGCGGACATCGATTCGCTCGGGATCCATGAGCGTGACGCCCTGGTCCATCAACCGTTGCGCCGCCCTGCGCTGGCAGGCGCGCTCGGCCCTGGCCAGCTGGGCCTTGTCATTGACGCCGAGCGCGGTCTCTGCGTCCTCGCAGAGCAGGGCCTCGACGGGGTGCCCGCCTTCGGCAGCAAGCCCGATGCAGTCGGTCAGGTAGAATTCCTTTTGGGTATTGTCATTGCCGACCTGCCCCAGCCACTGCTTCAGCCGTCCTGCACGCGCGGCCAGCACGCCGGTGTTCATCTCGCGAATGGCCAGGGTGTCCGGGTCGGCCTCGCACTGCTCGACGATGCGCAGCACCCGGCCTTCGGCATCGCGCACGATCCTTCCCAGGCCCTCCACGCCCTCGAATTCCGCCGTCAGCAACACCAGCTCGCAACGGGACAGCTCCTGCAGCAGCCGCTGCAGGGTGGCAGGTTCCAGCAGGGGAACATCGCCATACAGGACCAGGACCACATGTTCATCGGCAATCCCGGGCAAGGCCTGCTGCACTGCATGCCCGGTGCCTTGCTGGCGCTCCTGCAGATGCCAGCAGATGCCCTCATCACCGACCGCGGCACGGACCTGATCCGTGCCATAGCCGGTGACGACATGGATATTGTGCGGTGACAGGGCATGGGCACACCCGATCACATGCCCCAGCAAAGGCTTGCCTGCGAGCGGGTGCAAGACCTTGGGCAAATCGCTGTGCATGCGCGTGCCTTGTCCGGCCGCAAGGATGACGATTTCCAGTTTCATGAGTGCTTCTTGACCGAGAATACCTGTCCAACCCGGTACAGGGCGGTATTTTACCCCGCACCATTGCAAACCCGCAGCAATTAATCAAATGCCGGGAAAGGCCGGGCGGGGCGTGTATTGGCGGCCGGACAGGCCTTGCGGCGAATTCTATTTGCGCATCTTGCGCATGCGCTCGATCATGCGCAACTGCTCGGCGGCACGTGCCAGTTCCGCCTGTGCCTTGGCGGCGTCCAGATCGCCTTTTTGATCGCGCAGCGCATCTTCGGCCCTCTGCTTGGCCTCCATGGCCTGGGCTTCATCCAGGTCCTCCGCGCGGATGGCGGTATCGGAGAGCACGGTAACCACGTGCGGCTGAACCTCGAGGATGCCCCCGGAAACATACAGGTGCTGGTCTTCCTTGCCCTCCACCTCGATCTTCAGCTCCCCGGGCCGCAGGCTGGTCACCAGGGGAGTATGGCGCGGGTAGATGCCGACATCCCCCATCCGGGCCGGGGCGAACACCGCCGACACGGTGCCGGAAAAGAGCTCCTTTTCAGCACTCACCACGTCCAGGTGCAGCGTCATCGCCATGCCGGGCTACAGCTCCTCGGCCTTCTGGATGACATCCTCGATGCCGCCCTGCATGTAGAACGCCTGCTCCGGCAGGTGATCATACTCACCTTCGACGATCGCCTTGAAGCCTGCAATCGTATCCGGCAGGGAAACGATCTTGCCGGGCGAGCCGGTGAACACCTCGGCGACCGAGAACGGCTGCGACAGGAAGCGCTGTACCTTGCGCGCCCTGGACACCACCAGCTTGTCCTCCTCGGACAGCTCGTCCATGCCCAGGATGGCAATGATGTCCTTGAGTTCCTTGTAGCGCTGCAGGGTGTTTTGCACCGCACGCGCCGTATCGTAGTGCTCCTGCCCGATGACCAGCGGGTCCAGCTGGCGGCTGGTGGAGTCCAGCGGGTCCACCGCCGGGTAAATGCCCAGCTCGGCCACCTGGCGCGACAGCACCACCGTGGCGTCGAGGTGCGCGAACGTGGTCGCGGGCGACGGGTCGGTCAGGTCGTCCGCCGGCACGTAGACCGCCTGGATCGAGGTGATGGAGCCGCTGCTGGTCGAGGTGATGCGCTCCTGCAGGGCGCCCATTTCCTCGGCCAGGGTGGGCTGGTAGCCGACCGCAGACGGCATGCGTCCCAGCAGGGCGGAAACCTCGGTGCCCGCCAGGGTGTATCGATAGATGTTGTCGATGAACATCAGCACGTCGCGGCCCTCGTCGCGGAAATACTCCGCCATCGTCAGGCCCGTCAGGCCGACCCGCAGGCGGTTGCCCGGCGGCTCGTTCATTTGCCCGTAGACCATGGCCACCTTGTCCAGCACCCCCGCTTCCTTCATTTCGTAGTAGAAGTCGTTGCCTTCGCGGGTGCGCTCGCCGACCCCGGCGAACACCGAAAGCCCCGAATGTTTTTTAGCGATGTTGTTGATCAGCTCCATCATGGCGACGGTCTTGCCGCAGCCGGCACCGCCGAACAGTCCGATCTTGCCGCCCTTGGCAAACGGGCACAGCAGGTCGATGACCTTGATGCCGGTCTCCAGCAGTTCGTTGCCGCCGGCCTGCTCCTCGAACTTGGGCGGTGCACGGTGAATCGGCATCGTGGAATCGGCACCGATATCCCCGGCATTGTCCACCGGGTCGCCGAGCACGTTCATGACCCGACCGAGCGTCTTGGGCCCGACCGGCACGGAAATCGGAGCCCGGGTGTTGGTTACGCCGAGACCGCGCCGCAGCCCGTCCGAGGCCCCCATGGCAATCGTGCGGGCGATGCCGCCACCGAGTTGCTGCTGGACCTCCAGGGTGAGGTTCTGGTCGTCGACCACCAGGGCATCGTATACGTTCGGCACTTCCTCGCGCGCAAACTCCACGTCCACCACGGCGCCGATGATTTCAACAATTTGACCCGTACTCATGGTATTTCCTCTTTCGCTTGTAGTTGGTGTCGCTGCAATCAAACGGCCGCAGCGCCGCCAACGATCTCCGATATTTCCTGGGTAATGGCCGCCTGGCGCGCCTTGTTGTACGCCAGCTGCAGCTCGCCGATCAGCTCGCCGGCATTATCCGATGCACTTTTCATGGCAATCATGCGCGCCGCCATCTCGCAGGCGACATTCTCGACCACGCTCTGGTAGACGATCGACTCGATGTACCTGCGCAGCAACTCATCCAGCACCACCTTGGCATCCGGCTCGTAGATGTAGTCCCAATGGTGCTTGAGGTCCTCGTTGTCCTCCGCCACCAGGGGCAGCAGCGTGCTGACCTTCGGACGCTGCGTCATGGTGTTGACGAATTCGTTCTCGACCAGGAACAGGCGGTCGATCGAGCCTTCGGTATAGGCGTCCAGCATGGTCTTGATCGTGCCGATCAACTCGTCGATGCGCACCGTATCGCCGAGATGGCTGACCTGGGAGATGATGTTACCCGAAAAACGCTTGAAAAAAGCCGTGCCCTTGGCGCCGATCAGGCACAGGTCGATGTCCACGCCCTTCTGCTGCCAGTCCTGCATGGCCTTCAGGGCCGCCTTGAAGGCATTGATGTTGAGCCCGCCGCACAGGCCGCGGTCGGTCGAGACGATGATGAAGCCGACGCGCCTGATCGCCTCGTGCTCGATCAGGAACGGGTGGTGGTATTCCGCGTGGGCGTTGGCCAGGTGCCCGATCACGTTCAGCATCTTCTGCGAGTAGGGGCGGGTGGCGCTCATGCGGTCCTGGGCCTTGCGCATCTTGCTGGCCGCGACCATTTCCATGGCCTTGGTGATCTTTTGCGTGTTTTTGATGCTCGCAATCTGCGTGCGTATTTCTTTCTCACCCGCCATGGCCGTGACGTCCTACCAGCTGCCCCTAGCCTTGAAATCCTCGACCGCCCGGGCCAGCCCCGCCTCGATCTCATCGTCAAAGGCGCCGCTGCGGTTGATCTGCTCAAGCAGTTCCGCGTGCTGCGAGCGCATGAAGTCGTGCATGGCCTTCTCGAAGGACACCACCTTGCCCACCTCGACGTCATCGACATAGCCGCGGTCCACCGCGAACAGCGAGACCGCCATGTCCGCCACCGTCAGGGGCGTGTACTGGGGCTGCTTCATCAGCTCCATGACCCGCTCCCCGCGCTCAAGCTGCTTGCGGGTCTGTTCATCGAGGTCGGAGGCGAACTGCGAGAATGCGGCCAGCTCGCGGTACTGGGCGAGCGCCAGGCGCACGCCGCCGCCGAGTTTCTTGATCACCGGGGTCTGGGCCGCGCCGCCGACCCGCGAAACCGACAGGCCCGCGTTGATGGCCGGGCGAAATCCCGAGTTGAACAGGTCGGACTCCAGAAAGATCTGGCCGTCGGTGATCGAGATGACGTTGGTGGGCACGAAGGCCGACACGTCCCCGGCCTGCGTCTCGATGATCGGCAATGCGGTGAGCGATCCGGTGCGCCCGTTCACTTCACCGCCGGTGAACTCTTCCACGTACGCGGCATTCACCCGCGATGCGCGCTCGAGCAAGCGCGAGTGCAGGTAGAACACGTCGCCCGGATAGGCTTCGCGGCCCGGCGGGCGGCGCAGCAGCAGCGACACCTGGCGGTAGGCCCAGGCCTGCTTGGTCAGGTCATCGTAAATGATCAGGGCATCCTCGCCGCGGTCGCGGAAGTACTCGCCCATGGCGCAGCCCGAGTAGGGCGCGATGTACTGCATGGCCGCCGAGTCCGAGGCGCTGGCCGCGACGACGACGGTATGCTCCATCGCGCCGTGCTCCTCGAGCTTGCGCACCACGTTGGCGATCGAGGAGTTCTTCTGCCCGATCGCCACGTAGATGCATTTGATGCCGGTGCCCTTCTGGTTGATGATGGTGTCGATGGCCAGCGCCGTCTTGCCGGTCTGGCGATCGCCAATGATCAGCTCCCGCTGGCCGCGCCCGATCGGCACCATGGAGTCGATGGACTTCAGTCCCGTCTGCACGGGCTCGCTCACCGACTGGCGCTCGATCACGCCGGGGGCGATCTTCTCGATCGGCGAGGACTGTGCACACTCTGCCGGCCCCTTGCCGTCGATGCCGTTGCCGAGCGAATCCACCACCCGGCCCAGCAGTTCGGGACCGACCGGCACTTCCAGGATTCTTCCCGTGCAGGAGACCTTGTCGCCCTCGGTAATGTGCTTGTACTCGCCGAGGACCACCGCACCGACCGAGTCGCGCTCCAGGTTCAGGGCCATGCCAAAGGTGTTTTTTGGAAACTCCAGCATCTCCCCGGCCATGACATCGGCCAGCCCGTGGATGCGTACGATCCCGTCGGTGACACCCACCACCGTGCCTTCCGTGCGGGCCTGCGCGACCGCCTCGAAATTCTCGATGCGTTTTTGGATCAGTTCACTGATTTCAGTTGGGTTCAGTTGCATGTTCGAATCCTCTTGTTGCCCGGGTGCTGCGCTCAGTGCGCCAGGGCCGTTGAAAGCTTGTCGAGGCGTCCGCGAACGGATCCGTCGATGACCAGGTCGCCTGCGCGGATGACGGCGCCGCCGATCAGCGCGGGGTCGGTCCGCGAGACCAGCTGCACCTCTTTGCCGAGGCGCAGCTTCAATGCCTGGGTGATGTGTGCCAGCTGTGCCGCATCGACCTCGCTCGCCGAGATCACCTCGGCATTGACCGTGCCTTCGGCCTCGGCCCGGTAACGCTGGAACAGGACCTCGATGTCCGGCAGCAGGCGGATGCGGTCATTCTCGGCCAGCAGGCGAATGAAATTGCGGGCGCGCTCGTTGAGCTGCTCCTCGCATACCGAGATCAGCAGCTCAGCGGCCTGCTGCCTGGACAGCGCCGGGCTGTCGAGCAGGGCGCGCATGGTCGGGTCGCAGGCAACCGCCACCATGAAGGCCAGCATCCCGGTCCAGGATTCCTGTTCCTGATGGGCGCAGGCCGCATCGAAGGCGGCGCGTGCATAGGGTCTGGCGGCTGTGGTGAGATCTGACATGTCGAGGGAATAAAACTTGCGAACCTAGATCTGGGTCGCCAGCTCCTCCAGCATGTCCCGGTGTGCGCCGGCATCAATTTCTTTTTTCAGGATGCGCTCGGCACCGGCCACCGCGATGACCGAGACCCGGGTTCTGAGTTCCTCGGTGGCCCGGTGAACTTCCTTTTCGACCTCGGCGTGGGCGGCTTCCTTGATGCGGTTGCCTTCTTCGGTCGCATCGGACTTGGCATTCTCGACGATTTCGTTGGCGCGCTTTTGCGCCTGGTTCAGGATGTCGGCCGCCTGCTGCTTAGCTTCGGTGATCTTGTGCTCGGCATCGCGCTCGGCCAGTTCCTGCTGTTTGAATCCGCGTTCCGCCTCGGCCAGGCCGTCGGCGATTTTCTTTTTCCGCTCATCGAGCGCGGTCATGATCGGCGGCCACACGTACTTCATGCAGAACAGGACAAAGATGATGAATGCGATGGTTTGACCGAATAATGTTAGACCGATGTTCATGTCTGGACTCTGCTGGTTGTTTGACAGGAAAACGCTGCGTGCGGGCTAGACCGCGAACAGCACGTACAGGCCGATGGCGATGGCGATGACAGGCAGCGCATCCACCAGGCCCATGACGATGAAGAACTGCGTCCTCAGCATGGGGATCAGCTCGGGCTGTCGTGCGGCGCCCTCAAGGAAACGCCCGCCCAGCACGCCGATGCCCACGGCGGCGCCGGCGGCACCGATGCCCAGCATGAGTGCGCCCGCGATGTACAGTACGGCTTGTGATAGTTCCATCGTAATTCTCCTGTTACCAGTTTCGTGAAATGAGGTTGCAAATTGTGTCGCTAGTGGTGCTGATGGGCCATGTCGAGATAGACGATCGTCAGCACCATGAAAATAAAGGCCTGCAGCAGGATGATCAGGATGTGGAAGATCGCCCAGCCCAGCTGCAGGAACCCGCCCAGGGTGCCCCACAGGATCCCGCCGCTGTAGAGCAGCGCGATCAGGATGAAGATCATTTCCCCCGCATACAGGTTGCCGAACAGGCGCAGGGCGAGCGACACCGGTTTCGATATCAGCGAGATGCCTTCCAGCAGGAGGTTCGCAGGCAGTCCCCACTTGCCGAACGGCTGGAATGAAAGCTCGCCGAGAAAGCCGCCGAGGCCCTTGATCTTGATGCTGTAATAAATCATCAGCACGAACACGGCCACGGCCAGGCCGGCCGTGACATTCAGGTCCGTGGTCGGCACGATCTTGAAGTACACGTGGTGCGGGTCCATGCCCAGGGCGAAATGGCCGAACTGTCCGGCCAGCCAGGGGATCCAGTCCACCGGCACCAGGTCCATCAGGTTCATCAACAGCACCCACACGAAGACCGTCAGGGCAAGCGGTGCGATCAGGTCATTTTTCGCGCTGAACGAGCCGCGCACGTTGTCGTCGATGAAATCCACCACCCACTCGACAAAGTTCTGCAGCGCACCGGGCACCTCGGCCGTCATGGAGCGCGCCGCCCGGTGAAACACGTAGAGGAACAGCGCACCGAGCGAAAACGACCACAGCAGGCTGTCCACATGGATCGACCAGAAGCCCATGTCGGCGACCTCCTCGGCACTGTGGGCAAAGCCCCAGTGGCCGTCCGGATGCCGCCCGTAGGTCCAGTTCGTCAGGTGATGCTGGATGTACTGCGACGATGTGATGGTGCTTGCCATGCGTCAGGGGACGGGACGGGGCGCCGCTTCCGGTTTCAGCAGCGGAACCGCCCAGTTGCAGGAATGCGCCACGAAGTAGGTGGCCAGCAGGACCAGGGGGTGCACGCCCTCGTAGTAGATGAACACGACCGCAAACAGCACGATGGCGAGCATCATCTTGACAAATTCCGCGCCGAAGGCGGACCAGACCAGGCCACGGACCTGCAGGCTGCGTTCTCTCAAAAACAGCTGGCAGGCAAAGTACAGGTTGGGCAGCACACAGATCAGGCCCCCCAGGAAGGCGGACAGGGCCAGCTCACGCTGCAGTACGAACAGGAATGCGGACACGCCAAGCGTGACCGTCCACTGCGCGATGAGTATGCGGTTCACCTGCAAGGGTACGTTCAGTTTTCGAGCCAATGTTTCACTAGGGTCCGGGGCCGGTCTGCAGCTGCGTTCGCGCTGCCCTGTGCGACAGCCCCAACGCTCGCCTGGGATGGGTCTGCGGCATGTTTTTCAAGAGGCGCGAAGTATACGGTTTGAACCGTAAAATCTCAACCGCATGCGGGGCAATGATCGGCTCTGAACCCGGGGGGTTTGGTGCGGGGTGCGGGTGCGGATTTTTGCGCACCGGCATGCTCTGAAAGGGGTTGGACGTTTGCCTTAAAAACTGTAACGCATCGAGAGGACGGCCTTGTTATCGCGGGCCCTTCAGGGTGATGCAAATTCAGTCGCGCTGAGAAGTCAGTCGTTCGACAATCCCGCCAAACTCGTCCAAGTTGGCATAGGAAATCGACACCTGCCCGCTGCCATTTTGGCGGTGGCGGATTTTCACGCGGGCCTGCAGTTGCCCGGAAAGCTTTTCTTCCATGCGCAGGATATCGGGGTCTGGGCGGCCCTTGCGCTCGGAGGGCCGCGCGGCACCCTGGGCCATTCGCTTGACCAGTCTCTCGGTTGCCCGCACGGACAGGTTTTGGCGGACCGCGGCCTGGGCGGCCTCGAGCTGCCCGGCTTCATCCAGGGTCAGCAGGGCGCGGGCATGACCCATCTCGATGCGGCCCTGTGCCAGCAGGTCCTTCACTGCGGCCGGCAGGGCCAGCAGGCGCAGGCTGTTACTGACGGCCGTGCGTGAGCGGCCCGTGGCATCTCCCACCTGCTGGTGGGTCAGGCCAAAACGCTCGATCAGGGTGGAAAACGCCTGTGCCTCCTCCAGCGCGTTCAGGTCCTCGCGCTGCAGGTTCTCGACCAGGGCCATGGCGGCCGCTTCCGAGTCGCTCGCCTCGCGCACGATGGCCGGAATCTCCTGCAGGCTGACGATTTGCGCCGCTCGCCAACGGCGTTCCCCGGCAATCAACTGGTAATCCTCACCGACCCGGCGCACCACGACCGGTTGCATCACCCCTTGCTGACGGATCGATTCCGCCAGCGCTTCCAGCGCTTCGGGCTGCATCGACTGTCGCGGCTGATACGGGCTGCGGTGAACCCGCTCGATGGGCAACTGCTGCAGGGCCGCACCGCGACCCTCCTCTTCGGCACCCGGCCCCGGGGTGCTCAGCAATACGTCGACCCCCAGTGCGCCCAGCCCTCGTTTTTTCTTCGTCATGATCCTGGTGTGTGTTACTGCGCCTGCGGCGAGCGAGACGCAACGGCTTCAGGGCCTTCCGTTCGGGCCAGCATTTCGTTGGCCAGATTCAGGTAGGCCTGCGCACCGCGCGAGTATGCATCATACAGCAACACCGGCAGGCCGTGGCTAGGCGCCTCGGCCAACGTCACGTTGCGGGGGATGATGGTGCGGTAGACGTCTTCGCCGAAATGCGAGGCCAGCTGGCTGGAGACATCCTGGGCCAGATTGTTGCGCGAGTCGTACATGGTGCGCAGCAGGCCCTCGATCTCGAGCGCAGGGTTGGCGGTGCGGCGCACCCGGTCGATGGTCTGCATCAGGGCCGACAGCCCTTCAAGTGCATAGTATTCGCACTGCGTCGGGATGATGACGCTGTCCGCCGCCACCAGGCCGTTGAGCGTGAGCATGTTGAGCGAGGGCGGGCAGTCGAGGAAGACATAGTCGTAGCGCCCGTGCAGCGGCTGCAAGGTCTCGCGCAGCCTGAACTCGCGGCCCTGGAGTTCCAGCAGGCGCACTTCAGCCGTGGTCAGTTGTTCGTTGCCGGGCATCAGGTCATAGCCTCCCTTGCAGTCGGCCACGATGCACTCGGTCGCCAGCGCATCCTTCATCAGGGCCTGGGCCGTGGTGTTCTCCACCACCCGCTTGTCGACTCCGGAGCCCGTGGTGGCATTGCCTTGCGGGTCCAGGTCGATGAGCAGCACCCGGCGGGGGATGTTCGCCATGGCAGCGGCCAGATTGACCGAGGTGGTGGTCTTGCCCACACCGCCCTTCTGGTTGGTAATGGAGACGGTTCTCATGGGCTCTTCTCGAGCACGGCGACTTGTCGGCCGGGCTCTGCCCCCGGAACGCCTGCCGGATACACTCCCCGCAGGCGATAGCCGCCCGGCAACTCGGGCAGGCCGCTGGCCGGTCCGAGCATGAGCAGCACCCGACCGCGAACCAGCAGGGGGTCCACCCAGGCGAGCAGCGTTTGCGCAGGCGCCAGCGCCCGGCTCACCACCGTGTCAAAGCCCCGCGGCGGCCTGTATTCCTCCACCCTTTGCTGGTGCACCCGGGCATTTTGCAGGCCGATCTCGATGATGCACTGCCGGATGAACCGGGTCTTTTTGGCGTTCGCATCGAGCAGCAGGAATTCCCGGTCCGGGCTGGCAATCGCCAAGGGGATGCCGGGCAGGCCGCCGCCGCTGCCGACATCGATCACGCGGCGCCCGGCGAGGTGGGGCAACAGGCTCAGGCTGTCCAGCACGTGACGGTGGAGCAGCGTGTCGGGGTCCGTCGCACCCGTGAGGTTGTACGCCCGGTTCCATTTTTGCAGCAACTGCATGAACTGCAGCAGCGCCTGCCGGCAGGCGGGGTCTGCCGGGATCTGCATCTGCGCCAGCCCGGCCTCAAGCTGTGTCCCGTCCTGCGGGGCCGAAAGGGAAATCGAGGAGGCCGCCAAAGGACTCACGCGCTCTGCTTCAGCTGCTCACGTGCTCTCAGGTGCACCAGCAAGAGCGACAGCGCCGAGGAGGTGATGCCCGGGATTCTCGCGGCCTGCCCCAAGGTACGCGGGCGAATCTCGGCCAGCTTCTGACGGGCCTCGTTGGACAGCCCGGCGATGGCGGCATACTCCAGGTTCTCCGGCAAGCGCACATGCTCCTGCTCTGCGAGGTGTCGGGCCTGGGCATTCTGGCGATCGATGTAGCCGGCGTAGCGGGCCTGGATCTCGATCTGCTCGGCGACTTCCGGGGCGAGGTCTGCGCCCGCACCGGGCACCAGCCGGAGCAGCTGCTCCAGGCTCGTCTGCGGTCTTCGCAACAGGTCGTACAGGCGGTATTCGTGTCTGAGCTCCCCGCCCAGCATCTCCCGGGCCTGCTCGCCCGACACATCCTGCGGGCGCAAATGAATGGATTGCAGGCGCCGGGTTTCGCGCTCGATGGCCTTGCGCTTTTGCACGAACGCCTGCCAGCGCGCCTCGGGCAGGCAGCCGAGCCGGTGGGCGGTTTCGCAAAGCCGCAGGTCGGCATTGTCCTGGCGCAGGATCAGGCGGAATTCCGCGCGGCTGGTGAACATGCGGTACGGCTCCAGGGTGCCGCGCGTGACTAGGTCATCCACCATGACTCCGAGGTACGCCTCGTCTCGGCGCACGATCCAGGCTTCCTTATGCCGTGTCTGGCGAGCGGCATTGATGCCCGCCAGCAGCCCCTGGGCGGCTGCCTCCTCGTAGCCCGTGGTGCCGTTGATCTGGCCGGCAAAATACAGCCCCTGCACAGCCCGGGTCTCGAGGCTGGGCCGCAGGTCCCGCGGGTCAAAAAAGTCGTACTCGATGGCATAGCCGGGACGCGTGATGTGTGCGTTCTCGAAGCCCTTGATCGAGTGCACGAAGTCGCACTGGGTCTCGTAGGGAAGGCTGGTGGACAGCCCGTTCGGATACACCTCGTGGGTCTGCAGGCCTTCCGGCTCGACAAATACCTGGTGCTGGGTGCGCTCGGCAAAGCGGGTGACCTTGTCTTCAATGGACGGGCAGTACCGCGGTCCGACGCTCTCGATGCTGCCGTTGTACATGGGGGAGCGGTGCAGGTCCTTGCGGATGAGGGCGTGCGTGGTCTCATTGGTGTAGGTGATGTGACAGCTGACCTGCTCGGGGTGCAGCTCGCGGCTGCCCGCGAACGAGAACACCGGGGTCGGCACATCGCCGGGCTGGCGTTCCATGGCGCTGAAATCGATCGTACGCCCGTCCAGGCGCGGCGGGGTACCGGTTTTCAGGCGACCGACACGAAACGGCAGCTCGCGCAGGCGCTGCGCCAGGGCCAGGGCCGGCGGGTCGCCGGCGCGCCCGGCGCCGTACTGGATGTCGCCTACATGGATCTTGCCGCCCAGGAACGTGCCGGTGGTCAGCACCACGGCCCGGGCTTCGAACTGCAGGCCGGACTGGGTGCGCACCCCGCGCACGGTGTCCTGCTCCACCACCAGGTCATCGACCGAGGCCTGGAAGAGATGCAGGCCTTCCTGGTTCTCCAGCATCTGGCGGATGGCAGCCTTGTACAGCGCCCGGTCCGCCTGTGCGCGGGTGGCGCGCACGGCCGGGCCCTTGCGCGAGTTCAGGATGCGGAACTGGATCCCGGCACGGTCGGCGGCCAGCGCCATGGCCCCGCCCATGGCATCGATTTCCCGAACCAGGTGGCTTTTGCCGATCCCGCCGATGGCCGGGTTGCAGCTCATCTGCCCGAGGGTCTCCAGGTTGTGGCTCACCAGCAGCGTGCGACAGCCCATGCGCGCAGCCGCAAGCGCCGCCTCGGTGCCGGCGTGTCCGCCGCCGATGACGATGACCTCGTAGCGCTGTGCGGATGTGTTCATATTCGAAAGTCCCTGCACGTGCGGGCCGCCCGGATCGGGTCTCCGTACACGCCCCGTTTGCAAATCCCGCCCATTGTACTGAACCCGGTGTGCGGACTCGACTACTTTCCGATACAGAACTCGCTGAAGATGCGACCCAGCAGGTCCTCGGAACCAAACTCCCCGGTGATCTCGCCCAGTGCGTGCTGGGCCAGGCGCAGGTCCTCACCGGCCAGCTCCAGTCCGCGGGCCTCGCGCAACCCCTGTGCGGCGGCCCGGATATGCTCCTGGGTGTTTTGCAGTGCGAGCCGGTGGCGTCGGCGGGCCAGAAACGGCGTGCTCGCCCGCTCGCCCCCCAGCAACCGGGTGCGGATCAGATCGATCAGCGCCTGCAGGCCCGAGCCGGTCTTGACGGACAGGTAGACTTCCTCCCCGAGGGCCTCGGGTGTGCGCCCGGTCAGGTCGATCTTGTTGTGTACCCGGATCCTGCGGGCCGCATCCACTTCCTCGGGGGGCGCCTGCGCAGCGGGCGGTTGCGTGACATCGTCCATCCACACCACCAGGTCAGCCTGCGCCAGCATGCGGCGGGTGCGCGCGATGCCCTCGCGCTCGATGGCATCCTCGGTCTCGCGCACACCGGCAGTATCCACCACGTGGATGGGCATGCCCGCGATTTCAATGTCCGCGGCCACGGGGTCGCGGGTGGTCCCGGGCATATCGGTGACGATGGCGAGGTCACCCTGGGCCAGGGCGTTGATCAGGCTGGACTTGCCGACATTGGGTGCGCCGGCGATGGCGAGCGTGGCCCCGGTGTTCAGTCGCTCTCCCGCCTGTGCCTGCTCGAGCAGTGTCGTGATCGCCGCGCCGAGATCATCCATCTGTTCGCAAAAGTGCTGTGCTTGCTGCACGTCGAGGTCCTCTTCGGGGAAGTCCAGGTACGCCTCGATCCCGGCGCGCACGGCCACCAGCCGCTCCAGGATTTCCTGTACCCGGGCGGAGAACAGCCCCTGCAGGGAGCGGCTGGCCAGGCGCGCGCATTGCTCGGTGGAGCTTGCGATCAAATCGGCGATGGCTTCGGCCTGGGCCAGGTCGATCTTGTGGTTCAAAAAGGCCCGCAGGCTGAATTCACCGGGCTCTGCCAGGCGCGCGCCGTGTGCGCACAGCGTGTCCAGCAAAAGATCGCACACCACCGGGCTGCCATGGCTGTGGAATTCAACCAGGTCCTCCCCGGAAAAGGAGGCCGGCGCCTGGAAATAGAGTGCGATGCCCTGGTCGATGCGCTCGCCGCGGGCATCGTAAAAGCCGGTCAGGACGGCCTTGCGCACGGCCAGCTTGCGATGCGTCACCTGCTCGGCAATGGCGTGCGCCTCCGGGCCGGACAGCCGGATCACGGCCAGGGCGGCGCGCCCGGGCGCGGTGGCCACGGCACAGATGGAATCGGCGGTGGAAGGTTTGACGTTGGGCAAGGCCGGCGCCCTATCGTGTGGCGTGCGCGCCTAGTACTCCGCCTTTTCAATACGCCGGGTAATCACGTATTGCTGGGCAATGGACAGGAGGTTGTTGACAAACCAGTACAGCACGAGACCGGCCGGGAAAAAAGCCATGAAGGCCGTCATCATGATCGGCATCATGGCGAAGATCTTGGCTTGCATGGGGTCCGGGGGCGCCGGGTTGAGCTTGAACTGGATGTACATGGTGATGCCCATCAACAACGGCAGCACGAAGATCGGGTCGCGCAAGGAAAGATCGTGGATCCACAGCATGAACGGCGCCTGGCGCAACTCGACGCTTTCGACCAGCACCCAGTACAGGGCCAGGAACACGGGAATCTGCACCAGGATCGGCAGGCAGCCGCCGAGCGGGTTGATCTTTTCCTTCTTGTACATCTCCATCAGGGCCTGGTTCAGTTTCTGCTTGTCGTCCGCATAGCGTTCGCGCATTGCCTGGAAGCGGGGCTGGATCTTGCGCATGCGGGCCATGGACTTGTAGCTGGCCTCGGACAGCTTGAAGAACACCAGCTTGACCGCGATCGTCACCAGGATAATGGCCACGCCCCAGTTGCCGACCAGCTTGTGAAACCATTCCAGCAGCCAGAACAGCGGCTTGGAAAGAATGGAGAACATGCCGTAGTCCACGCTCAGGTCGAGCCCCGGCGCGATTTGCTCCATGCTGCGCTGAAGCTTCGGCCCGGCATACAGGCGCCGCTGGAACTCGCCCTGTCCGCCGGGCGCGACGGTTTGTGAAGCCGACAGCATGCCGATCAGGTACTGCGGCTCGTCCGAACCCTGCACGCGCTTGCTGTAAAACCGGTTTGCCTGCCCGGGCTCCGCGATCCAGGCGGAAACGAAATAGTGCTGCAGCATCGCCGCCCAGCCGCCGGTCACCTGCATGCTGAAGGGCTCGTCCTCGATGTCGTCGAAGGAATGCTTGTGGTAGGCGCCGTCGTAATAGGCGGCCCCGGTGTAGGTCGGCAGGCGCAGCCAGCTGCGGTCCTCGGGAATGGGGCTGTGGCGCAACTGCTGGTACTGGCGGCCGGTCCAGGGCGAAGCGCTGCGGTTGAGCACGCGGTGGCTGACATCAATCACGAAAGCGCCGCGGTAAAAGGTGAAGATCTTCTCCACCGCAAGGCCCGCATCCCCACGCCAGGTGAGCCTGACCTGCAGGCGGTCCTGGCCGTCCGCCAGCTCGTAGCGGGGCCGCTCGGCGGTGTAGATCTCGTGGTGGCTCGGCGCCAGGGAGGCCGGGGCCGGCTGGCCCTGGATGTTGTCGTGGCGCAGCCCGGACTGCGCGATATGGGTGCGCTCATCGCGGTGCAGCAGGCGAAAGCCGACATCCTTCTTTTGTAGGGACACCGGGTAGGTCAGAGTGTCCAGTTGGCGGATGTCCCCGCCGCGGGTGTCAATGACGACGTCCAGCACATCGGTGCGCACCTGCACGTGCGGTGCGCGGGTATCGCTTCGTGGGGCGGCGGGTGGCGGGGCCGGTTCGGGCGCCAGCGGCCCGGGTGTGTCCGGAGCCAGCAGCTCCGGAAGGTCGTCGGCCTCGGCCAGGCTTCGCGCTTCGCCCTGGGTTGCCGACGGGACCGCGGGTGGCGGGACCGAGGACAGTGGTGCATGTTCTTGCTGCCAGGTCAGCCAGATCAGGTAGAGTATGAAGGCCAGGGCCAGGTACAGGAAGAATCGCTGGTTAGCCACGCTTGCGCTCCGGTACGGGGTCGACGCCCCCTTCATGCCAGGGGTGACAGCGGCCCAGGCGCTTGGCCGCGAGCCAGGCGCCACGCACGGCACCATGGCGCCGGATGGCTTCGATGGCATACGCCGAACAGGTGGGGTGGAACCGGCACTGCTGCCCGATCCACGGGCTGAGGAAAAGCCGGTAGGCCCGGATCAGCAGGATCATCGCCTTGCCCAGCAGGCCCTCTATCTTCTTGAACATTCTTCCCAAAGCCCGGTTAACTGCTGTCGCAGGCTGTCCCTCGGCACGGTCCCGATCGGGCGCTTCAGAATCACCACGTAGTCGCTGGCCTCCAGCCCGGCCTTGCGGGTGCGAAAGCTTTCCCGGATCATGCGCTTGATCGTGTTCCGGTCCACGGCGCGCCGGGCATTGCGCTTGGCGACCACCATGCCCAGACGCGGATACCCCATCCTGTTCTCCCGCCTCAGCAGCGTGAACATCGTGCTGCTCGATCGGCGTGCCCGGTCGAAGACCCGCCTGAACTGGCGTGCCTGATGCAGCCTTTCACGGTAGGTAAACGAGAAGTTGCCTACGGACAAAAAACTACGGAGCCAAGCGCGTGCGTCCCTTGGCCCGCCGGGCATTGATGACGGCACGACCACTCTTGGTCCTCATTCGGGACCTGAATCCGTGGGTGCGGGCACGTTTCAGGTTACTGGGTTGGTATGTTCTTTTCACAGCTTGTTTCTATTTTTCAATTCCTTGGATCGGGAACCCTCCAAGAAGCGCAAAAATAATCCCGCAACTTGCGTTTGTCAACGCTTATTATCGGGCATGAAATTGTGGATTACTGCCCGATTCCTCGCTAGACTGGTGCCCCGAATTCCACCGAATAATAAAGCAAAAACACCCTGGAGTTTTACACATGACGAGTGCCCTCTGGAATTCATGTGTACATCAGCTCGAGTCCGAGCTCACCGAACAGCAACTGAATACCTGGATCCGGCCCCTGCATGCCATCGAGCAGGACGGCGAACTGATCCTGCTCGCACCCAACCGCTTCGTGCGCGACTCGGTGCAGAGCCAATTCCTGAAACGCATCGACGAACTGGTGCAGACAAACAGCCGTTCACCGGCCAATCGCGTGACCCTTGAAATCGGCAGCCATGAGCCGATACTCGCGGCCCCGGCCGCGAATTCAGGCCCGGACCCGAAACCCTTCCACCACAATCTCAACCCCCATTTCACCTTCGAGACTTTCGTGGAAGGCAAATCGAACCAGTTGCCCCGCGCAGCCGCCCTGCAGGTCGCCAGGAACCCCGGGCGCACGTACAACCCGCTGCTGATCTATGGCGGCGTAGGGCTCGGCAAGACCCACCTACTGCACGCCATCGGCAACCAGATCCGCGAGGACAACCCTTCGGCCAAGGTCACCTACCTGCACTCCGAGCGGTTCGTGGCAGACATGATCAAGGCCCTGCAGCACAACACCATCAGCGAGTTCAAGCAGCACTACCGCTCGATCGAGACCCTGCTGATCGACGACATCCAGTTTTTCGCACGCAAGGAGCGCTCGCAGGAAGAGTTCTTCCATACCTTCAACTCCCTGCTGGAGGGGCAGCGACAGGTGATTCTGACCTGCGACCGTTACCCGAAGGATGTCGAAGGCCTGGAGGAGCGGCTGCGCTCGCGCTTCAGCTGGGGGCTGACCCAAGCGATCGAGCCGCCGGAGCTCGAGACCCGGGTGGCGATCGTGCAGAACAAGGCAGAACTGCTGCACGTCACGCTGCCGAGCGACGTGGTCTTTTTCATCGGGCGGCGCATCCGTTCCAACATCCGCGAACTTGAAGGTGCCCTGCGACGCGTGGTAGCCAATGCCCAGTTTACCGGCTCGGCCATCACCCTGGAATTCGCCAAGGACGCCTTGCAGGACCTGCTGGTCTCACAGGACAAGATGGTCACCCTGGACAATATCCAGAAAACCGTCGCGGAATACTGCCGCATCCGGGTTTCCGACCTGCATTCCCCGCGCCGCACCCGTTCCGTCACGCGACCCCGCCAGATCGCCATGGCCCTGTCCAAGGAACTGACCAACCACAGTCTGCCCGAGATCGGCAGCGCCTTCGGCGGGCGCGATCACACCACCGTATTGCATGCCTGCAGGCGAATCTCGGAACTGCGGGAGTCGGATGCACAGATCAACAGCGACTACATCAACCTGCTGCGCAACCTGAGCAGTTGATAGCC
Organism: Gammaproteobacteria bacterium; assembly: GCA_965203725.1. Taxonomy (GTDB): domain Bacteria; phylum Pseudomonadota; class Gammaproteobacteria; order UBA4575; family UBA4575; genus WTFY01. Next base: position 842,205 of record CBDBDH010000001.1, on the reverse strand, counting down.
TGTGGATAGACGGTGCTACAATCGGTACAACTTTTGCCGTGCTCACCTGTATACTGGACATACCCTGAAGTCTCCAGACAACGCACGCGAAACCCCCGGATAGTATAAGAATATCTATTTGATTTAAAAAAGGTTTCCATCTTTATTCACAGGAATAAAACGACTCTATTACAGCTATTATTCTTTTATATTATGAAATTATCTATTACCCGCGAAGATCTGCTCACGCCCCTGCGCCAAGTCATCGGCGCCGTGGAACGCCAGCAAACCATCCCGGCACTGGGGCACCTGCTGCTGGTTGCCGAGGATGACGGACTGTCCTTCACGGCCACCGACCTTGAAATCGAGCTGGTGGCCCGGATCAAGGCCCCGTTCGAGCAGGAAGGCAGCACGACGGTTCCTGCACGCAAACTGCTGGATATCTGCCAGGCCCTGCCGGACGAATCCACGGTGGAAATCAGCGCAGCGGACGGCAAGGTCAAGGTACACTCCGGGCGCAGCCGCTTCACGCTGGCCAGCGTGCCCGTGGAGGATTTCCCCCGGATCCATGAAGTGGAACTCGATGAACGGGTCACCCTGACCCAGGGGGAGATTCACGGCCTGATCGACCGGGCTTCCTTTGCCATGGCCCAGCAGGACGTGCGCTACTACCTGAACGGGCTGCTGTTTGAAATCGACCCGCAGCAGACCCGCACGGTGGCCACCGACGGACACCGCCTGGCCCTGTCCCAGATTGCACACAGCTCCGAAGTCGAGGCGGACCGGCGCATCATCATGCCGCGCAAGGGGGTGCAGGAACTGCAGCGCCTGCTGGACGACGACGAAGGGCAGATTACCGTGTCGCTCGGCAAGAACCACGTACAGGTCAATATGGATGGCGTGCAGATGACTTCCAAGCTGATCGAGGGGCGGTTCCCCGAGTACCAGCGCGTCCTGCCGGAGCAGGAAGGAGATGTGGCACGGATGGACAAGGCCACGCTCAAGCAGGCCTTGGGCCGGGTGGCAATCCTGTGCAACGAGAAATACAAGGGCGTGCGCCTGATTCTGGACAGCGACAATCTGGTCATCCAGGCCCACAATCCGGAGCACGAGCAGGCCGAGGACGAGATTGAAATACAGTACAGCGGCGAAAAGCACGAGGTCGGGTTTAACGTGCAGTACCTGCTGGACGTGCTCAACGTGATGGAAACCGAAGCGGTGGACTTCTACATCCGGGACGGCAACAGCAGCGTGCTGATCCTGCCCGCAGGCAATGAAGACAGCCGTTACGTCGTCATGCCGATGCGGCTGTAGCCGCGCGCCGGTTCCTGCCGTTGCAGCTGTGTAGCCTGTCCGCGTGCAACTTCAGGCTGATCGAGCGATTGGAGATCAAGCCTGATCCGCAGGTGACCCTGTTCTGGGGTCAAAACGGCGCAGGCAAGACTAGCATCCTGGAAACCGTGGACTTCCTGAGCCGCGGGCGCAGCTTCCGAAGCCGCCGCCTCGATGCCCTGCTGCGAAAGGGTGCACGCACGCTGACCGTGAGCGGGACCGTGAATGAGGCGGGAATCCCGACCCATCTGGGGATCGAGAAGAGCACACGCGGGCGCATCCTGCGCTGCAATCACCGCAAGGCCGAAACCCTGTCCGCGCATGCCGCGCGGCTTCCGGTGGTGGCCCTGCATCCGGACAGCCACCGGCTGGTCCAGGGGGGTGCCCGCTACCGCAGAAACTACCTGGACTGGTCGGCGTTTCACGTGAAACCCGATTTTCTGCCTGCCTGGCGTGAATACAGCCGCTGTCTGCGCCAGCGCAACCAGGTCCTGCGCCAGCGGGGCAGCGCCCGGGAAATCCAGGCCTGGACGCAAAAGACCGCAGCTGCCGGCGAGCGCGTAAGTCTTGCAAGATCGAGTATTATCGAAGAGATAGAACCGATTTTTACGACATATAGCCGCAAATTGTTGCCGGAAGCTGAATCTGCCCTGCGCTACTACCGGGGCTGGCCGGCCGAATCACAGAGCCTGGAGGCCGCACTGGTTCGAGCCCGCGCCCGGGAGCGGCGCACCCTGGCCACCTGCTGGGGTCCGCACCGTGCGGAGCTGGCCCTTTCACTGAATCACCAGCCCGCAGCCCAGGTGGCCTCGAGGGGGCAGCAGAAACTGCTGGCCATGAGCCTCCTGCTAGCCCAGGTCGCCCACCTGCAGGCCCACACGCAGCGAGACTGTGCCGTGCTGCTGGATGACATCGGCGCAGAACTCGACCGCGACCATGCCGGGGCGCTGGTCCGGGAAGTGGCCGCGCTGGGCTGCCAGGCCTTCATGACGGCGCTGGTCCCGGAGGACGTGGACCTGCAGGCCTGGTCGCAGGCCCGCATGTTTCACGTGAAACAGGGAACATGCGAGCCCTCGGGCTGAAGCGCTGCTATAATTGGGAATCACTCACTACCGGCCCCTTTCCATGGCATACGACTCCACCAATATCAAGGTTCTCAAGGGCCTCGAGGCCGTTCGCAAGCGCCCGGGCATGTACATTGGCGACACCGACGATGGCACGGGGCTGCACCACATGGTGTTCGAGGTGGTGGACAACTCCATCGACGAGGCGCTGGCCGGGTATTGCACGGAAATCCAGGTCAGCATCCACTCCGACGGCTCGGTCACGGTGTCGGATAACGGCCGTGGCATCCCGGTGGATGTGCACGAGGAGGAGAACCGCTCCGCGGCGGAAGTGATCATGACCGTGCTGCATGCCGGTGGAAAGTTCGATGACGACTCCTACAAGGTGTCCGGCGGCCTGCACGGCGTCGGGGTCTCCGTGGTCAACGCCCTGTCCTCGCAGCTGCTGCTGCGGGTCAACCGGGGCGGATTCGGGTACCAGCAGGAATATGCCTGCGGCGAGCCCCGCCATCCGCTGCAAAAACTCGCCAAGACCCACAAGACCGGCACCATCCTGCGGTTCACACCCAACCCTGAAATTTTCAGCGACACCCAGTTTCACTACGACGTGCTCGCCAAGCGGCTGCGCGAGCTGTCCTTTCTCAATTCCGGTGTGCGCATCATGCTCAAGGACGAGTGCTCCGGAAAAAGCGATGTTTTTCAATATGATGGTGGAATCCGGGCGTTCGTGCAGCATCTCAATGCGAAGAAGAACCCGTTGCACGAGGCGGTCATCTACATCGACACCCGCCAGGGCGAGACCGCGGTGGAGGCCGCCCTGCAGTGGAATGACTCGTACCAGGAAAACATCTTCTGCTTCACGAACAACATCCCGCAGCGCGACGGGGGCACGCACCTGGCTGGCCTGCGCAGTGCCCTGACGCGCACCCTGAACCAGTTCATCGAGGAACAGGGCCTGGCCAAGAAATACAAGATCACCACCACCGGGGACGATGTGCGCGAGGGCCTGACCGCCGTGCTTTCGGTCAAGCTCCCCGATCCCAAGTTTTCTTCCCAGACCAAGGACAAGCTGGTCTCCTCGGAGGTCCAGGGCGCGGTGCTGTCGGCCCTGAGCGAGCACCTGCGGGACTTCCTGATGGAGAACCCGATCGAGGCCAAGGCCATCGTGGGCAAGATCGTCGAGGCCGTGCGCGCCCGCGAGGCGGCCCGCAAGGCGCGTGAAATGACCCGGCGCAAGAGCGCGCTGGAAGTGGCCGGCCTGCCGGGCAAGCTGGCCGATTGCCAGGAAAAGGACCCGGCGCTGTGCGAGTTGTTCCTGGTCGAGGGGGATTCCGCGGGCGGTTCGGCCAAGCAGGGGCGCGACCGGCACATCCAGGCGGTGCTGCCACTGAAGGGCAAGATCCTGAACGTGGAGCGGGCCCGTTTCGACAAGATGCTCTCCTCCGCGGAAGTGGGCACGCTGATCACGGCCCTGGGGTGCGGCATCGGCTCCGAGGAATTCGATGCGGACAAGCTGCGCTATCACCGTATTATCATCATGACGGACGCCGATGTGGACGGCTCGCATATCCGCACGCTGCTGCTGACCTTCTTTTACCGCAAAATGACGACCCTGATCGAGCGCGGCCACATCTACATCGGCCAGCCGCCGCTGTACAAGGTCAAGAAGGGCAAGCAGGAGCAGTACATCAAGGACGACGCCGAACTCAATGCCCACCTGCTGCAACTGGCCCTGGACGGGGCCGCCCTGCATGTGAGTGCCACCGCCCCCGCCATCTCCAGTGCAGCGCTGGAGGCCCTGAGCAAGGACTATTTCGTGGCCATGTCCACGGTGCAGCGGCTGCAGCGCACCCATGAGCAGGAAGTGCTGATGCAAATGCTGCGCACGCCCGCCCCGCAAACCGAGTTCGACGACAACGATGCGGTGCCCCAGGCCCTTTCGGGATGGTTTGAAACGCTTGCCGAACAGCTCAACCGGCGCCAGAGCGCCGGCACCCAGTACGAGGCCCGGGTGGGTCCGCAGCAAGGCTGGCCCCTGACGATGGTCAAGTGGGTGCACGGGCAGGCCTGGGACGATGTCTTCGGGGAGGACTTTTTCCAGTCCGCGGATTTCCGCCTGATTGCCCGGTTTGCAGGACAGCTGGAGGGGCTGCTGGAGAAGGGCGCGTTCGTGCAGCGCGGAGAACGCACGCACAGAAGCCGGGACTTTATCGAAATCATGGACTGGCTGATCGCTCAGGCCCAGCGCGGCCTGACCATCCAGCGCTACAAGGGCCTGGGGGAGATGAACCCCGAGCAGCTGTGGGAGACGACCATGGATCCGGATTCGCGCCGCCTGACCCAAGTCAGCATCGAAGATGCCGTTGCCGCCGACGAGGTGTTCACGACCCTGATGGGCGACGAGGTCGGACCCCGGCGGGAATTCATCGAACAGAATGCCCTGACGGCCGCCAACATCGACGTGTGAGCGCCGGGCTCCGGGGATGGCCGGCAATGTTCAGGAAAATTCATTATAAATCAAAATCTTGCAGACATGCGGCAGGGGATGCACGGAGAGGCTGAAAAATGAGGATTGCCTCCTGGAACGTCAATTCGCTGCGGGTGCGTCTGGCGCAGGTGCTGGACTGGCTGCAGGACAACCCGGTCGATGTGCTGGCCCTGCAGGAGACCAAGCTGGTGGACGAGGAGTTTCCGGTACAGGAAATCCGCGAGGCCGGCTACCATGCACAGTATTCCGGCCAGAAAACCTATAACGGGGTAGCGATCCTGAGCCGTGAGCCCGCCGGCGAGGTGCAGGCCGGCATCGACGGGCTGGAGGACCCCCAGCGCCGGATTCTGGCCGCCACGGTCGGGGACGTGCGGGTCCTGAACCTGTACGTGGTCAACGGCTCGGAGGTGGGTTCCGAGAAATACGCCTACAAGCTGGACTGGCTCGAGAAGGTGACCGCCTTCCTGCGCACCGACTTGCAGCAGCACCCCCGCTACGTGGTGCTCGGCGACTTCAACATTGCCCCGGAAGACCAGGATGTGCATGACCCGAAAGCCTGGGAGGGCTCCATCCTGTGCAGTGACCGGGAACGCCAGGCCCTGCAGGCGATCCTCGAGCTGGGCTTTGCCGACACCTTTCGCCTGTTCGAGCAGGAGCAGGACAGTTTCAGCTGGTGGGACTACCGGGCGGCGGGCTTTCGTCGCAATCTCGGCCTGCGCATCGACCTGATCCTGGCCAGCGCAGAGCTGGAAGCCGTGTGCAGTTTCAGTACCATCGACAAGGAGCCCCGCGGCAACGAGCGGCCGTCCGACCATGCTCCAGTGATTGCAGAGTTTGACATCTAAAATGGTCATAACTGCTGCTATAATTCTCTAAAATCCTTAAAAATTCTTTATCTTGTAATTTGCGTAAGTCCGTGCGGGCGCGAAATCCAGGCAGAGTCATGCCCACCCGCATCACCGGTTTGCTAAACCGGGCCTGTTTTGCTAAAAGTCTGCTGACAGGGGACCTTGCCCAGGGGCGCCCCGGGCCTAGGCCCTAAGAATAACGACCGGGACCCATGCGGGGAGGGGACGACCGATGCGCAACATCATGGTGATCAATTCCAAGGGGGGCTCTGGGAAATCCACCATTGCGACCAATCTGGCGGCCTGCTTCGCCCTCCAGAACCAGTCCGTCGTGCTGATGGACCACGACCCCCAGGGCTCCAGCACGCAGTGGCTCAAGGCCCGTCCACCGGGACGACCGCCGATCCGGGGCATCGCCACCTATGAAAAGGTGGTCCGGCGGCCTGGGCGCAACACGGATTACGTCATCATGGACGTTCCTGCGGGCCTGCACGGCAGCGCCCTGAGCAAAATGGTGGCCCGGGCGCGAACCATCCTGATCCCGGTGCTGCCCTCTCCGATCGACATGCGCGCGGCGACCGATTTCATTGCCGAGATCCGAAACTGTGCCCCGGTGGCGCACAAGCGCGCCAAGCTGGCCCTGCTCGCCAACCGCTCTAGGGACTACACCAACATCTACTGGGAGCTGGACGATTTCCTGAGCCGCCAGCGCATCCCGTTCCTGACCATGCTGCGCGACAGCCAGCACTATATCCGGGCGGCCGAACGCGGACTGGGAATCTTCGAGATGGCGCCTGCCGCCACCGCGCTGGACCGTGAACAGTGGCAGCCCATCATCAAATGGGTAAAGAGCAAGCGCAGCCAGCCGTAGCCGCGTTCCACGCGCATCCCGATTCAGGCGCGCAGGACAGCCCGCCGGCCAGCGAGTTCAAGGCCGACCGTGTGGTGGTCGAAAAGGCCAAACGCACGCTGTGCCTGTACCGCGGCCACGAGATTTTGGGGCGCTACCCGGTGGCCCTCGGCCAGCAACCCCTGGGACCCAAGCGTTGTGCCGGTGATCAGCGCACCCCGGAAGGCCGCTACACGCTGGACTGGCGCAATGCCGACAGCAAGTACTTCCGTTCCATCCACATCTCCTATCCGAACCGCCGGGACCGCCAGCATGCCCACAGCCTCGGCCAGGATCCGGGCGGAGAAATCATGATCCACGGCGCCCCCGGGGATCCGGCGGAGCGGGCTCGCCTGCTCGCCAACGGGGCCGACTGGACGGCGGGCTGCATCGCGGTACGGGATGAGCACATGCAGGAGATCTGGGATGCAGTGGAGGACGGAACGCCGATCGAGATCCTGCCCTGATTGGGCAGGCCAAGACGTGCAAGTGGCCTAGGCCTCTACGCGCACCGATGCGGGAGCCTCCAGCGGGCGGTCCCTGCGGCTCAGCAGGTAGATGGCAAGCAGTACGGCCGGGATGCCAAGCCCGCCGGCATACAGGAAGAACTGGATGTAGCCGAAGTCGTCCACGACCTTTCCGGAGAAGCCGCCGATGAATTTTGCCGGCAACAGCATCAGGGAACTGAACAAGGCGTACTGGGTGGCCGTGTAGGCGCGGTTGGTGAGGCTGGACAGGTAGGCGATGAAGGTGGAGCCCGCAATGCCGCCACTGAGGTTGTCCGCGGTAATAACCAGGGCCAGCAGCAGGATTTCGGGCCTCTGGGTGGCCAGCCATGCAAACACCAGGTTGGTGACCACGACCAGCACCGCGGCGACGATCAGCATGCGGAAAATGCCATACCGCATCACCAGCACCCCGCCCAACAGCGCGCCCACGATCGTGACAATGACCCCGAAGGTCTTCGACACCCAGCCGATCTGCTCATCCGAGAAGCCCATGTCGACATACAGCGGGCCCGTCATGACGCCCATGGTGATGTCGCTGATGCGAAACAGTCCGATGAACAGCAAAATGACCAGCGCCATGAGCCCGTTGCGGCGGAAGAATTCCACGAAGGGCTGGACCACGGCCTCGACGAACCAGCGGCCGAGGCGAAGCAGGCCGCCCGCCTGCGTATCCGGGGACGGTACGCGTGGCGGATGCTCGGGCTCTGCCACGATGAGCGTGGTGATCATGCCCACCAGCATGCAGCAGCCCATGACGAAATAGGCGGTGTTCCAGGAATAGTTTCCGGCGATGATCAGGGCGCCGCCTCCGGCCAGGATCATACCCAGCCGATAGCCCATCTGGTAGGTCGCCGCCATGGCCCCCTGCAGGTCATCGGCCACCGCCTCGATGCGCCAGGCATCGATGCTGATGTCCTGGGTGGCCGACGAGAAGGCGACCAGCAGGGCGGCCAGCACCAGCAAGGTCAACTGCGCACCCGGGTGATTGCCGGCCATCAGCCACAGCCCGGCCAGGACGCCGATCTGGGCGAGCAGCATCCAGCTGCGGCGCTGCCCCAGCCAGCCGGTCAGAAGCGGCAGGCGCAGGCGGTCGACCAGGGGAGCCCAGGCGAACTTGAATCCATACAGGATCGCGACCCAGGAAATGTAGCCGATGGTGGTGCGGTCGATCCCTTCCCGGCGCAGCCACACGGACAGCGTGCCAAACACCAGCAACAGGGGCAGCCCTGCGGAGAATCCCAGAAACAGCATGGCCAGGACCCGGGGCCGGGTGTATACGGCAAAGGCCTCGCGCCATTGCCGGGCATTGTCGTGTACTAAACTCAAATCGATAGGTCGTACTCTATGGTGAGCGGGGCATGATCGGAGAATCTTTCCCGGGTGTAGATTTCCGCCTGCCGGATCTTGCCTTTCAGCTCGGGGCTTGCCACATGGTAATCGATGCGCCAACCGACATTCTTGGCCCAGGCCTGACCGCGGTTCGACCACCAGGTGTACTGGTCTTCCAACTGGTTGACCTCGCGAAACGCGTCCAGGTAACCCACATCATAGAACAGCGTATCCAGCCATGCACGTTCTTCCGGCAGGAAGCCGGAGTTTTTCTGGTTGCCGCGCCAGTTTTTCAAATCGATCTTCTTGTGGGCGATGTTCCAGTCGCCACAGATGATGTATGCGCGGCGCCGGCGCTTGAGTTTTTTCAGGTGCCGCATGAAGCTGTCCATGAAACGGAACTTGGCCTGCTGGCGCTCGTCACTGGAAGAACCGGAAGGTGCGTACAGGGACACGACCGAGAGGGTGTCGAACTGGTATTCCAGGTAGCGGCCTTCCTCGTCGAATTCGCGATCGCCGTAGCTTCGAATGACCCGCTGCGGCGGCTGCCGGCTGTAGAGGGCCACCCCGCTGTAGCCTTTTTTCAGCGCATCCACGTACTCGCAGTGGTAGCCGGCGGGGAAAAACACGGTATCGTTTTCGAGCTGGTGGATCTGCGCCTTGGTTTCCTGCACACAGACCAGGTCGGCCCGCTGGGATACGAGCCAGTCAAAAAATCCCTTGCGGGCGGTCGCACGGATGCCGTTGGCATTGAGGGTGATGATGCGCATGGGGTGCAAGAATAATCGCTGCGATGGCCGAATGCACGGACTCATCGGGTACCGGCAGTCCATTGGGCCGGCGGCAAACCCGCGCCGCGCGGTGTCCGAGGATCAGGTCGGAAAATCGAAATACGTATCGGGCCAGGGCTCGTCCTCGAGGGTAAAGTGCCACCACTCCTGGGCGTAGGGGGCGAATCCGTGGGTGCGCATCAGCCTGTGCAACAGCATGCGGTTGGCACGTTGCTGGGCACTGACCTGCGGGCTGTGCGGCGAGGAGACCGGCCCGAAAAAATCGAACGGCGAACCCATGTCAAGTTCGTGAACCTGCCCGCGTTCATCTCGCGAGACCAGGGTGAGGTCGACGGTGCTGCCGCGCGAATGGCTGGAACGCGCGGCGATGTAGCCCTCCTTGAACAGGTTCTGTTTGTCGACGTCGGGATAATAGTGGGCCTTGGTCTCCTGCGCGTCGAGATCCCTGCCCCAGCGAACAAAGTGATCGACCGCGCGTTGCGGCCGGTAGGCATCGAAGACCTTGAGTTCAAGCCCGAAGGGGTGCAGGGCCGCCTGGACCTTGGTCAGCGCGTCGGCGGCCGGAGCGGACAGTACCGCATGCCCATGCCGGTACCCGTCTATGGGCTCGCCGACAAAGTTGTGTTCCGTGATGTAGCGAAGGTCCATGACCAAGCCCGGGATGGCCTGGTCCAGATAGACGAAACCCTCCGGCAGTGCAGGACGTTCGTCGGCGAGCGCGGCGGGCACGATCAGGAAAATCACGACCTGCATCATGGCGAGGAGGGGGTTTCGCATGCGCTTATTTTCGCAGGTGCGCCTGCATCGAGACAAGGGTTCCAGCACATGGTGAAAAAAGCATTGCTCCCAGGCACAGGACTCCGGCATGCGCTTCGGGATCACAAAGGTCCTTACGATCCGGTGGACCGACAGGTACAATCAACGCATTTGACATCGGGAACTGAGCCTTGACCAAATGGAAGAAGTCTGTCACCACCGGGGGAAGGCACAGCGTGTCGTGCCTGCACGTTTCGGCCTTCAGTGAGAGACCCTGAGACCATGCAAGCATCGGATGCCAACCGGGAGGACCTGAGCTCGTTCATTGCCGGGCTGCCCAAGGCCGAACTGCACATGCACATCGAGGGCAGCCTAGAGCCGGAGATGATGTTCGCGCTGGCCGAGAGAAACGGCGTGGAGCTCAGTTTCAAGTCGGTGGAGGAGACGCGCGCCGCCTACAATTTTGGCTGCCTGCAGGAATTTCTCGACCTGTTTTTCCAGGGCATGGCAGTCCTTCGCAGCGAACAGGATTTCTACGACCTGACCTGGGCCTATTTCATGCGCGCCCAGGCCGACAACGTGCGTCATGCGGAGATGTTCTTCGACCCGCAGGGCCACACCAGCCGCGGGATCGGTTTCGAGACCGTACTGCACGGTATCCAGCGTGCGCGCACCGATGCCGGGCGAGAGCTTGGCATCAGCTCCGAGCTGATCATGTGCTTCTGGCGCCATCTGTCCGAAGAGGAGGCTCTCAGGATGCTGGACCAGGCCCGGCCCCACCGTGAAGGGATCGTGGGCATCGGTCTGGATGCCGCCGAACAGGGCAACCCGCCGCACAAGTTCGCATCGCTGTACCGACAGGCCCGCGAGCAGGGCTACCGGCTGCTCGCGCATGCCGGGGAAGAGGGCCCGGCTTCCTACGTCGAGGAGGCGGTCGATATCCTCGGGGTGGACCGCATCGATCATGGCAACGCCACGCTGGATGACCCCGGGCTGATGCGGCGCATCGCAAGCGAAGGCACGGTGCTGACCGTGTGCCCCCTGTCGAACGTCAAGCTTGCGGTGGTGGACGAGATGCGCCGCCACCCCCTGAAGACCATGCTCGAACACGGGCTGGCCGTGACCGTGAACTCGGATGACCCGGCCTATTTCGGCGGCTACATCAACGACAACTATGCGGCGGTCCAGCAGGCCCTGGGGCTGACGGTGGACGAGCTGCACCGCATCGCGCGCAATTCATTCAACGGCGCCTTCCTCGATGAGCCCGCCAGGGCGGCCCACCTGCGTGAACTCGATGCCTACGTGGCCGGCTACGGCTAAGGGACGGCGGGCCGCGTCACGACAGGGAGGACACCGGTGACCCGAACGGACATGAAGAACAGTCAGGCATTCATCCGGTTCGCGGTGGAGAACAACGTCATCCAGTTCGGTGAGTTCACGCTCAAGTCCAAGCGGGTGGCGCCCTATTTCTTCAATACCAGCCTGTTCCATGACGGCCGGTCGCTGGAGCAGCTCAGCCGCTTTTATGCCGAGGCCATCGTGCAGGCCAAGCCCGGTGCCGACATGCTGTTCGGGCCCGCCTACAAGGGCATCCCCCTGGTGGCGGCGGTCGCCATGACCCTGGCCCGGGAACACGGCATCAACCTGCCCTATGCCTTCAACCGCAAGGAAGCCAAGCTGCATGGCGATCAGGGCAGCGTCGTCGGTGCGCCCCTGCAGGGACGGGTGCTGATCGTGGATGACGTGCTCACGGCCGGGACCGCGGTGGATGAGGCGATATCGATCATCCGGGGTTGCGGGGCAAAGCCGCAGGCTGTGGTGATTGCGTTTGACCGCAGGGAATGGGGTGCCACCCAGGGTCAACTGGCCACCGACGGGGTCCGGCAGCGCCATGGCATCGAGGTGCTCTCGGTGGCGACCATCGAGGATCTCATCGAGCATGCAGACACCGGCGCCTGCGACCCGGAGCAGGTGAAGCGTATCCGTTCGTACCTGCAAACGTTCGGCAAGCCCGGGGCCTGAAGCGCGCGCGGAAATCAGCTGTACAGCAGGGTGCCGATGCCTTCGCTCGTGAACAGCTCCAGCAGCACGGCATGCTGGATGCGCCCGTCGATGATATGCACGGTTTTCACACCCGAGGCCAGGGCATCCCAGGCACACATCGTTTTTGGCCGCATGCCGTCGCGGATGATGCCGTCCTTGATCAGCGAATCGATTTCGCGGGAAGCCAGCCGGGTCAACAGCTGACCGTCCTTTTGCACACCCGCCGTATTGGTGAGCAGGATCAGTTTTTCCGCATGCAGGGCCGCGGCCACCTTGCCGGCCACGGAGTCGGCATTGATGTTCAGGGCCACCCCATGCGCATCGCTGGCCGTGGGTGCAATCACCGGGATGAAGTCATCCCCCTTGAGATGGTTCAGCAGGGTGGGGTCGATGCCCACCACCTCGCCGGTATGGCCGAGGTCAATGACCTCGGTGGTCTCGGCGGCTTCGCGCTTCAGGGTCAGTTTTTTGGCCCGGATCAGGCGGCCATCCTTGCCCGTGATCCCCATGGCCCGACCGCCCTGCTGGTTGATCAGTTCGACGATCTCCTTGTTGACCAGCCCGCCGAGCACCATTTCGACGATGTCCATGGTCTCGCTGTCGGTGACACGCTGGCCCTCCACGAACTTGCTCGCCTTGCCGGTTTTCTCCAGCAGCTGCGCGATCTGGGGGCCGCCGCCGTGCACGATGACCGGATTGATGCCGACGTGCTTGAGCAACACGACGTCACGTGCGAAGTTGCTTTTCAGCTCTTCATCGACCATCGCGTTGCCGCCGTACTTGATGACCACGGTCTGGCCGGCGAACTTCTGGATGTAGGGCAGTGCCTCGATCAGCACCTTGGCCGCGGTGGCGGCGTCTTCAGGTTTCATAAACGGATACAGGCATCGTTCAAAAGAGGGCTATTCTAGCCGGGATCGCGCCGCCTAAAAAGGTAATTCTAGCCCGGAATCCACGTTCAGCAACTGCGCCCGGAAAGCTGCCTGGATGTCCTGCAGCGCCGCCTCATCGCGGGCTTCAAAGCGGAGCACCAGGGCCGGCGTGGTATTCGAGGCACGCACGAGGCCCCAGCCGGCGGCGAACTCGGCCCGCACCCCGTCGATGGTCAGGATCTGCGCCCCGGGCAGGCGCACCGCCTGGGCGAACGCTTCCATGAAGGCATGCTGGGCGCCGTCCTGGCCCAGGCGAACGACGATTTCCGGCGTACAGACATCATCGGGCAAAGCGTCGAACAACCGGCTGGCGGGGAGGGATTGCCGGGACAGGATTTCCAGCAGTCTCGCCGCACTGTACAGGGCGTCGTCAAAGCCGTACCAGCGATCCTTGAAAAAGACATGCCCGCTCATTTCGCCGCCGAGTACGGCGCCGGTCTCTGCCATCTTGTCCTTGATCAGCGAGTGCCCGGTTTTCCACATGACGGCTTCGCCGCCGGCCTGCTCGATGACCGTGCGCAGGTTTTTCGAACACTTCACGTCGAACACGACACGCCCTCCCGGTTGCTGTGGCAACACGTCGCGGGAATAGAGCATCATCTGGCGATCCGGCCACAGCACGCGGCCACGCTCATCGACCACTCCCAGGCGGTCGCCGTCGCCGTCGAACGCGAGCCCCAGGTCCAGTTGCTCGCGCGTGACGCAGTCGATCAGGTCGCACAGATTCCCCGGGGCGCTGGGATCGGGGTGGTGGTTGGGGAACTCGCCATCGACCTCGCAGTACAGGCCCGTGACCTCGCAGCCCAGCCGGGAAAACAGGGCCAGGGCTGTGGGCCCGGCCACCCCGTTGCCGCAGTCGATCGCGATGCGAAGCGGGCGCTCCAGGCGAACGTCCGCGCATACCTCGTCCAGATAGCGCTCCAGGACCGCATCCTGGCGACGCTGTCCCCGGGGTGCGTGCACCGGGCCTTTCAGGATTTGCCGGTAGACGGCTTGCAGGGCTTCGCCGAACAGGGTCCTGCCGTCCATCAGGATCTTGAGGCCGTTGTACTCGGGTGGGTTGTGACTGCCGGTCACCATCACGCCGGCGCCGGTCTCAAGAAGATGCGTGGCGTAGTACAGAAGGGGGGTCGGCACCTCGCCGATGTTGATGACAGGGCGCCCGCCGTCCTGCAGACCATCGCCCAGGGCCCGGGCCAGCGACGGGCTGGACCGCCGCCCGTCTCTTGCGATCACCACCGGCTTCTTGTGCGGATACAGGGCGGCCAACGCCTGTCCGATCTGTTGCACACAGTCCGGGGTCAGGTCCGTTTCCACGACGCCACGGATATCGTAGGCCCGGAAGATGAGCGGGTTGACGTGCATGGCGCGCGCCGCAGGGCGGCTCAGGCGATCCCGGAATGGCCGAAACCACCGGCGCCCCGGTCCGTGATGCCGAATTGCTCCACGATTTCGAACTCGGTCTGCACCACCGGCACGATGACCAGTTGAGCGATGCGGTCACCGACATGGACTTCGAAGGGGCTCGTGCCGCGGTTCCACAGCGACACCATCAGGGGGCCCTGGTAATCGGAATCGATCAGGCCGACGAGGTTGCCCAGCACGATGCCGTGCTTGTGGCCCAGGCCGGAGCGCGGCAGGATGGTGGCGGCGAGCCCCGGGTCGCGGATATAGATGGAAATCCCGGTCGGGATCAGCACCGACTCCCCGGGGGCGATGCACAGGGTTTCCTGCAGACAGGCGCGCAGGTCCATGCCCGCGGAGCCGGGCGTGGCATAGCTCGGCAGGGGAATCTCCCGGCCGATGCGCTCATCAAGGATTCTGATTTCGGTCTTTGACTTTTTTGAGGACTGTGACATTGCCCGGCTTGTGTGTGCTGGCATAACGTTCTGCGACCAGGCGGATCAGCCCGCGCGCGATCTTGGGCTTGCGGTCTTGTTCGAGCGAATGATGCCCGCCCGGCCAGTACACCTCAAGCGCATTCTCCTCGCTGTCAAACCCGCACTGCGGGTCGGCCACATTGTTGCAGGCGATCATGTCCAGCTGTTTGCGCTCGAGTTTTTGCAGCGCATGTTTTTCGGGTTCTCGGGTTTCCGCAGCAAAGCCGACCACGAACGGGCGCCGTGGCAGGCGGGCCACCTCCGATACGATGTCCGGGTTGCGCACCAGCGTGAGCGACAGGTCGGCATGCAGTTTCTTGATCTTGTCCGGCTGTCTGGCCACGGGCCGGTAATCGGCCACCGCCGCACAGCTGATGAAGATCTGCTGATGGTCCACGTGGCGGCGCACGGCCTCCAGCATTTCCTCGGCCGTGCTCACTGGCACACAGTGGATTCCCTCGCCTGCATGCAGGTCCACCGGACCGGTTACCAACTCGACGCTGGCCCCGGCATCGCGGGCCGCCTCGGCCAGCGCGTAGCCCATGCGCCCGGAACTGCGGTTGCTGATGTAGCGCACCGGGTCGATCGGTTCTCGCGTGGGGCCGGCCGTGATCAGCACGTTGAGCCCGTCGAGTTCGCCGGTGTGGAACAGATGGTCAAGCGACAGCAGCAACTGGTGTGCCTCGAACATGCGTCCTTCGCCGACGTCCCCGCAGGCCTGCTTGCCCGAAGCCGGGCCAAACAGCAGGATGCCGCGTTTTTTCAGGGTCTCGCAGTTGCGGCGGGTGGCCGGGTGGGACCACATGGCCTGGTTCATGGCCGGGGCCAGGGCAATCGGTGCACGGGTGACCAGGCACAGCGTGCTCAGCAGGTCGTCGGCTCTGCCGTGGGTGAGCCTGGCGATGGTATTGGCGCTGGCCGGGGCAACCAGGACCGCGTCGGCCCAGCGGGCCAGGGTGATGTGATCCATGCCGTGCTCGGCCTGCGGCGACTCGAACTCGTCGCTGGCCACAGGAGCGCCCGACAGGGCCTGGAAGGTGAGCGGAGTGACGAAGGCCTTGGCCTTTTCGGTCATGATGACCCGCACCTGCGCGCCCGCCTGCACCAGTTCACGCACCAGCTCTGCGCTTTTATAGGCCGCAATCCCCCCGGTCACGCCCAGCAGAATGTTCTTGTTGGTCAGGGACATGGCCCGAGTCTACCAGATCAGGCCCGGGATTGGATGGCGGACCCCGGAACGGAAAACCCCGGGGTTCGCGCCACAGGCGGCTTTCGCGGTCACACCAGGGGGGCGCGCTCGCCCAGGAGGTAGCGCAGGATGTCCACGTAGTCGAAGCCGAGGGAGACCACGATGGTCGCCATCAGTGCCGCCACCGTCCAGCGCACCGGCCAGGGCGCAGCGAAGTGCAGGCGCCGCCGGTAGAGATAGACGGCGAGCGGGGTCCAGATCACGATGTGCGGCAGGCCGACCAGGCGAACATAGCCCACCTGGGCATGCCAGAGCGGCGTCAGCACGATCACGGCCGCAGAGGCCGCAGCCACCACGATGCGGTCGCGCCACTCACCTGGAAACAGGAGCAGCACGATCGGGGCGATGACGGACAGGCCGAACATCCAACCGGACCAGACGATGATCACGGGGGACAGCGTCAGCACATCACGTATCAAATCCATGCGGCACTCCCGGCACCTGTCACTCGCCGTGGTATTTTGTATAGGTTCGATAGTATCATTCAAGGGGCTCCGAGGGCCCGCGAACCATCGTGTCAGTTGGGAATCAGGAGTATTCGGCGCAGGCTTGGGCCGACTTGCCTGCAGGTCACAGTCCGGGCGCCTGACCGTGGATGAAGGGAACCTGAAAAATAAGGGGAATTTACTTAAGTCCGCAATGAAAACGCATCGCACCATCCGCTACCGCCTGCACCCCGGTTCCCGCACCAAGGCCCGCAAGCTGCAGGGCACGGCCGAGGCCTGCCGGTTCACGTGGAACCACTTCGTCGGCAAGCTCAGGGATGACTACAAATGGTGCGGGCGATGTGACCCGCGCTGGTACAGCAACGGCAAGCTGTTTGCCATCTGGCGCAAGCACCAGGAGAAGTGGCTGCAGGACTACTCTTGCGCCATCGTGCGCCTGTCGTTGAAACCCATCGAGACGGGGTACAAGAAATTCTATGCAGGCCAAGGCGGCCTTCCTCGCTTCAAGCCTCAGTACGACCATGTACCCTCGTTCCCGCTGGGCTCAGGCATGTTCAGACTGCAAGGTGAGTATCTTCACATTCAAAGGATCGGCCAGGTCAAGCTCAGGGGTCACAATCCCTACTCCAATGCCAAGTCCGTATCGGGCACGATCAAGCGGGAAGCCCGAGGCTGGTATGCGTATATCGTGTACGAGGTCGAGATCACGGCCCTGCCTACTACGATCAAGCCAGTAGGGATCGACCGCAACGTCGGCCAGATCGCCCGCTCCGACGGCGTGGTGCATTACACGCCTGATCTGGAGAAGCTGGAAGCCAGGAAACGGCGTTACCAAAGAATGATGGCAAGAAGGCAGCGCGGCAGCCGCAAGCAGGGGGTCAAACCGAGCAACCGTTATCTTAAAGCCAAGAACCTGGCCGCGCGCACCCAGCAGAAGATCGTGCAGGCGCGCACCGACTGGTGCCACCAGGTCTCAAGGGAGATTGCCAACAAGTACAACGTGGCTTACTTTGAAGATTTGGATACAAGAGGCATGACGGCCTCGGCCAAGGGCGCGAAAGAGCATCCGGGCAAGCACGTGAAGCAGAAGGCCGGACTGAACCGGGGCATCCTCAGTTCAGGCTGGTACAAGCTGGAGCACTACCTCGGCTACAAGGCCAGCGTGACGAAGGTCAATCCTGCGTACACCAGCCAGGCCTGCCATGCGTGCGGACACATCGACAAAAAGAACAGAAAGACCCGGGCCTACCATGAATGTGTGGCCTGCGGGTATCGGGACCATGCGGATTGCAATGCCGCATTGAACATACTGGCCTTCGGGAATGAGGCGACTGGACGTGGAGGTGGCGGGGTTACCCGGCCTGGGAAGCGTCAAATGGATACTTCGGGTCCCTTGCGGTTAAGTATATGATTCCCAATGCAATCACCGTTCCACGCGCATACGCCAAGGGCTACCAGGAGGCCCGCGAACACGATGCGGTCATCGCAGACAACTATCTGCGCCACACCATGATCGGCGACCCCCTGCTGGATCCCGTGATGGCCGAGCTCGCCGACCTGCCGCCTGCGGAACTGCACCGCTGGGTGGGCGCAGGCATCGAAAACGACGAGGACGAAATGCGCCAGGCGCCCCAGGCCCTGCGCGATTTCTTCGACCAGGTCAACACCCCGCCACCCTGGTGTGACCTCAAGGACTTTGAGCCGGCCGCGCGAGTCTTCTACACGGAAGTAAACAACATGCTGGTGGCCTTTGTCTGCGGGACCCTGATCGAGGGTTTCACCACGCTGATCGCC
The DNA here is from genome assembly GCA_965203725.1 of Gammaproteobacteria bacterium. Lineage (GTDB taxonomy): Bacteria > Pseudomonadota > Gammaproteobacteria > UBA4575 > UBA4575 > WTFY01. The sequence continues at coordinate 823,876 of CBDBDH010000001.1, read as the reverse complement.
AAGTCCTTCAACATCACCGGGCGGGTGACGCGAGGCCCCGGTGACCGGCGCCTGCGCCAGAACAACCGTCACCTGATGGAGATCTTTTTCCCCGGCGGGCTGGAGCGTGACGGGGAAGGCTGGAAAACCACCATGCGCGTGCGCTTTGTCCATACCCAGGTGAGACAGCTGATGGCACGCTGCCAGGACTGGCACGAGGAGTCCTGGGGGGTGCCGGTGAGTGCCGCCCACCTGGGGCTGGCAAGCGTCGTGTTTTCATTGCGCCTGCTGCAGCACTCCGCCCAGATCGGTGCCCAGTACACCAGCGAACAGGAAGAAAGCGTGATGCGCCTGTGGCGCTACACGGGCTACCTGATGGGGGTGCCGGAATCCATACTCTTCACCAATCGGGAGGAGGCAGCGAACCTGCTGGCCACCGGCCTGAAGTGTGAGCCCCCGCCGGGGCTGGATTCCGTGATCATGGCGAACTCGCTGATCAATGCCATCCCGGTGGTGGCGAACATCGAATCCCCCCGCGAAGCCAAGGCGGTCAAGAGCCTGGCCTACGGGATCTCCCGCTCCCTGCTCGGGCACGAGATGGCCGACTTGCTGCGTTTTCCGAAAAGGGGAAAGGTGACCTCGCTGTACAAATGGAGGTTTCTGCAGGCCATCGACCGCATGCGGCGGGACAAGAAAGCGATCAAGGCGGAAAACTTTGCCCAGGTCCTCGATGTTTCACAGTACGATGACGTGGGCATCAGCTACAGGCTGCCGGACCACGTCTACTCCTCCCAATCCGAGGACTGGTAGTCCCTGTGGGCAGGCTCGACCGGTACACGTCCACCCTGCTGCGCCATCGCTGGTGGGTGGTGGGCCTGGCCACCCTGGTCATGCTGGCTATGACGGCCGGCGCGCCCCGTCTCACGGTCTCCAATGATTACCGAATCTTGTTCAGCGAAGACAACCCCCAGCTCATGGCCTTCGATGCACTGGAGGCCACCTACACGGAGTCCTACAACCTGCTGATTGCCGTGGCCGTGCAGGAGGGTTCGGTGTTTACGCAAGCGACCCTGGATGCGGTCGAGGCCCTGACCGAGGCGGTCTGGCAACTGCCCTACTCGAGCCGGGTCACGTCCTTGACCAACTACAGCCACAGTGAGGCGCACGGCGATGACCTGATCGTCGCCCCGCTCGTTGAGGACGCGCTGTCCATGGAGGCCGCGGCCCTGGAGCGTGTCGAGGCCATCGCGCTCGGCGATGCCGATATCGCCGGGCGCCTGGTGTCCCGGGATGGAAGGGTGGCCGCGGTGGTGGTCGATTTTGTGCTGGCGGACAACCCGGACCAGCAGGTCATCGAAATCACGGATGCCTTGCAGGGGATCCTCGGGCACGCGCGCACCAGCCACCCCGATCTCGGCTATTACACGACAGGCTTCGTGGTGCAGAACCGGGCGTTTTCCCAGGCCACCCAGGACGACAACGAAACCCTGCTGCCGATCGTGTTCGTGGTCATTGTCGGCCTTGCGGTGATCCTGCTGCGCTCGGTGGCGGGCACGGTGGCGATCGTCGCGATCGTCATGTTCGCCGTCACCAGCACCATGGGCACGGCCGGCTGGAGCGGAGTGGTGATCAGCCCGACCAACGCGGGTATCCCGGTGATCGTGATGGTGATCGCGATCGCGGACTCGATCCACATCATCACCAACGTGCTGCAGGGCCTGCAGCGCGGCCTGGACAAGCAGGCCGCCATCCTGGAGTCGATGCACATCAATGCCTACCCGGTATTCCTGACCTCGCTGACCACGGCCATCGGCTTTTTGACCCTGAACACTTCCGATTCGCCCCCCTTCCACGTGCTCGGCAACTGGGTGGCCTTTGGCGTGCTGTGCGCCTTCGTCTACTCCATGACGTTCCTGCCGGCGCTGCTGTCCGTGCTGCCGTTGCGTGGTGCACGCACACAGGTGCGCGCCGGCGTACTCCTCGAGGGCTTCGCCGACTTCGTGGTCGCGCGCCACAAGGCGCTGTTCTGGGGCATGGCGCTGGCGGCGGCGGTCCTGATCACGGGCGTGCCGCGGATCGAGCTCGGCGACAACCCGACGGAGTTTTTCGACCAGCGCTACGAGTTCCGGCGCGATGCCGATTTCATTACCGCGAACCTGACCGGGCTGGACAAGCTGGAGTACTCGCTGCAATCGGGGCGCGAGGGCGGCATCACCGACCCGGCCTACCTGCGCAGGGTCGAGGCCTTTGCCGAGTGGTACCGGACACAGCCCGGGGTCACCCACGTGCAGGCCTTTTCGGACATCATGAAGCGCCTCAACAAGAACATGCATGGTGATGACCCGGCCTTCGCCCGCCTGCCCGAGGATGCGGCGCTGGCGGCCCAGTACCTGTTGCTGTACGAGCTCTCGATCCCGTTCGGCAGCGACCTCAACGACCGCATCGATGTCGCCAAGTCCGCGACCCGCATGTCCGTGACCATCGAGAACGCGTCCTCCCGGGACCTGCGCGAACTGGACGCCCGGGCCCAGGGTTGGCTGGAGGCGGAATCGCCGGGACTGGCCGGCGAGGCTTCGGGCATGAGCATGATGTTCGCCCACATCTCGGACCGCAATGTCAGCAGCATGATGGTCGGCATCATCGGCGCCATGGCGCTGATCTCCGTGCTGCTCATCGTCGTGTTCCGCAGTGTCCGCATCGGCCTGATCAGCCTGTTGCCGAATTTCATCCCGGCGCTGATGAGCTTCGGCCTGTGGGGCCACCTGGTGGGGCAGGTCGGGCTGGTCTCCTCGGTCGTCATCGCCATCTCCTTCGGCATCGTGGTCGATGACACCATCCATTTCCTCAGCAAGTACCTGAAGGCCCGGCGCGAAGGCCAGGCGGCCCCCGAGTCGGTCCGCTACGCCTTTCGCACCACCGGCCAGGCGCTGTGGGTGACCACCGTGGTGCTGGCGGCCGGATTCCTGGTGTTCACGGCCTCGGGATTCCAGCTCAGCTGGGTGCTCGGGCTGATGGTCGCCATTACGGTTGGTTTCGCGCTGGCCGCAGACTTCCTGCTGTTGCCGGCCCTGTTGATATTTGCGGACCGCAAGGTCTCCTGACGCTGCGCCCAACCCCCAACCACCCGGCACCGGTCCGGTAAATCCGCACTGCCACGCGCCCGTCTGACGGGAATCCGCAAGAATGTTCCTCGGCTGAAACAATAAATATATATAATAAATATATATTTATGGTAGACTGCATCGCATCTGCCCATGGACCAACCGGTTGCTGCCCGTGAAACAGGATACGGCCAAAGTTTTCATGTCCGGCCCCTCGCAGGCCGTGCGCCTGCCGAAGAAATTCCGCTTCCCCGAGGGCTGCAGCGAGGTGTCCGTGCGCAGGCTGGGGCGCCACCTGATCCTGAGTCCACGCTTTTCTGACTGGGAGGCCTACTGGGCCGGTTCGACCCGCCCCTACGGCAGCCTCGGCCCGGACGTGCTGGAATTCCATGCCCGGGGCGGCCCGCCGGGCTCCACGGAGGAGTCCGGCTGATGCCTTGTATGCTGGATGTCACGCACTGCGTGCACCTGCTGATGCGCTCACCGCAGGTGATTCCGCGCGCCCCGATCCAGGATTGCCGTGTTTCGAGCGTGGTGGCGGGCGAACTGTATGCAGGCGTGCTGCACTCGATGGACTCCAGGCGGGAGCGAAATCACGCGGCTGTGCTGGATTTCCTGGGCGCCGTTCCGGTACTGGCACTCGATGAACAGGTCGCGCAAACCTATGCCGGCCTTTGTTCAGGCGGTGAATGGACGGCAGGCGCAATCGGGGCCAGCGAGGTGTGGCTGGTCGCCCATGCCTTGGCGCTGGGCCTGCCCTTGATCGCCTGCGCCCCGGAGCGCTTTGCCAATATCACCGGGTTGACCACGGATAACTGGATACAGGCGCAGGGCAGCGGCTGAACGCCGCCTGTACCGCGGGGCCGGGTTTCTATCAGGGGGTGTCTTCGCCGGCGCGGGTGCAGCTTTTGGACAGCGCTTCGATGAGCCGGTCGATGTGTTCGCGGGTGTGCGTGGCACAGAGCGTCACGCGCAGGCGAGCCTGGTGTCTGGGCACGGTGGGCTCGCGGATGGCCTGCACTAGGAGGCCGTCCTCAAGCAGTGCCTGGCTGGCCTCAAGCGCCATCTTCGAGGCGCCCAGCATGACGGGCTGGATGGGGGTCCTGGAGGACGTGACCGGCAGGTCGGCCTGGCGTGCACACTGGCGGAAATAGGCCACCTGTTCGAGCAACTGCGCCCTTCGACCGGGTTCTCCGCGGATCAGTGCCAGTGCGGTGCGCGCTGCCTCGGCCACCGAGGGCGGCAGCGCGGTGGTGTAGATATAGCTCCTCGCCCGCTGCACGCACCACTCGATGATGTCACCGCGGGCGGCGACGAACGCACCGAAGACGCCGAAGGCCTTGCCGAGGGTGCCGACCAGGATGGTATCGTCGCGGCGACAGCTTTCCGTGCAGCCCTTGCCTTCCTCGCCCAGCACGCCAATGCCATGTGCATCGTCCACGATCAGCGGCACATCGAAGCCGTCTGACAGCTTTTGCAACGCCTCGATGGGCGCGACGGTGCCGTCCATGCTGAATACCCCGTCGGTGGCGATCAGTCCGTCTTTTCCAACGTTCGCGCGCAGCTGTCGATACAGCGCATCGACCGTCAGGTGGTCATAGCGTTTCAGGTGCGCGCGGGCCAGCACCGCGGCATCGATCAGCGAGGCGTGGTTGAGCCGGTCCTCAAAGACCGTGGTGCCCCGCCCGGCCAGTGCGCCGACCAGCCCGAGGTTGGCCATGTAGCCGGTCGAGAACAGCAGGGTCCGCTCGCAGCCCAGGAATTCCGCCAGCTCCTCTTCCAGGGCGTGGTGGCAGGCATGGTGCCCGGTGATGAGGTGCGAGGCGCCGCTGCCGACCCCGAAGGTCCTGGCGGCCTCGACGTAACGTTCGATGATGCGGGGCTCGCAGGCCAGCCCGAGGTAATCGTTGCTGCAAAAGGAAAGTACCTTGCGGCCGTTGATCACCGGCTCGATCTGCTGGGCGGAACTCAGCAGATTGCGGCTGCGCCACTGGTGGTCTTCCTGCAGTTCGTCGAGTGCCGCAGCCAGGTTCTTCATGCCCGGGCGCGGTTCAGGCCGTTTCTGTCGCTTGCGGGACGGGCAGGCGGTCCGCTTCGATGCCGAGGCGGGCAAATAGCACCTGGTCCTTGTGCGGGGCGGGATTCTTGGCCGTCAGCAGGGTGTCGCCGTAGAAGACCGAATTGGCCCCGGCAAAAAAGCACAGCGCCTGGGTCTGCTCGTTCATGGCCTCGCGTCCGGCGGACAGTCGCACGTAGGCCCGGGGCATCAGGATGCGTGCCACGGCGATGGTGCGCACGAACTCGAAGGGATCGAGCGCATCGAGGCCGTACAGGGGGGTGCCCTTGATCTGCACCAGCATGTTGATGGGCACGGATTCGGGGTGCTCGGGCATACCGGCCAGCTGCAGCAGCAGGCCGGTGCGGTCCTCGCGGGACTCGCCCATGCCGATGATGCCGCCGCAGCAGACGTGGATGCCGGCCTCGCGCACGTGCTCCAGGGTATCGAGGCGGTCCCGGTAGGTGCGGGTCGAGATGATGTGGCCGTAGAACTCGGGCGAGGTGTCGAGGTTGTGGTTGTAGTAGTCCAGTCCGGCCGCTTTCAGGCGCTGCGCCTGGCTGCGGGTGAGCATGCCGAGCGTCATGCAGGTCTCAAGTCCCGTCTGGCGCACCGCATCGATCATCCCGATCACCTGGTCCAGGTGCTTGTCGGTGGGATTGCGCCAGGCGGCCCCCATGCAAAATCGCGAGGCGCCGCTTGCCTTGGCGGCGGCGGCGCTTTGCTCGACCTCCTCCAGGGACAACAGGCGCTCAGGCTCGATGTCGGTGTCGTAATGACCGCTTTGCGGGCAGTAGGCGCAGTCCTCGGGGCAGGCCCCGGTCTTGATCGACAGCAGGGTGCTGATCTGGACTTTGTTGGGGTCATGCCAGGCCCGGTAGGTGCCGTGGGCCCGGTACAGCAGGTCGTTGAACGGCAGGGCGTACAGGGCCAGCACTTCCTCGCGCTGCCAGTCATGCCGGACGTCGGAGGGCTGTGCCAGCGGCTCGGGCATCAGTCAGGATCTTTCTGCATGCAGGATCGAATCATGTGGACGGTGTCTGGGCCGGTGGCCCGTCCGGTTTCGCGCGGACTCATCGGATTATAGCGAACCGCCGCACCTTTGCCCGCTTTTTTCAATGCCCGCTCAGCCCAGCGACAATCCGTAGTGCGAGGCGATCCCGAGGAACACCACCAGGCCGAAATACTGGTTGTTCAGAAAGGCCTGCAGGCAACGCGCGGGCACCCGTTCGCGGATGAGCACCTGCTGGTAGACGAACAGCCCCGCCCCGAGCGCGAGCGCGACATAGTAGCCGGGTCCGAGCCCGCCCAGCACCCCGACGCCTGCCAGCATGACGATCACCAGGCCCTGCAGCACCCCGACGGCCAGACGGTCTGCGGAGGCGAACAGGATGGCCGTGGACTTGATCCCGAGCTTGAGGTCATCTTCGCGATCGGCCATCGCATACAGGGTGTCGTAGGCCACGGTCCAGACGATGACGGCGGCAAACAAAAGCCAGGCGAGCGATGGCGGCCAGGCGTCGGTGATCGCCGTGAACGCCATCGGCACGGACCAGGCAAACGCGACCCCCAGGTGCGCCTGTGGCCAGGAATGCAGCCGTTTCATGAACGGGTAGGTGGCCGCCAGCAGCCCGGCGGCCAGCGCCAGGGCGATCGTCAGGCGGTTCAGGACCAGCACGGCGAGCCCCAGTGCCAGTGCCGCCAGTGCGCCGGTCACGATGAGAGCCTCACGGGGATGCAGGGCGCCGCTGGCCAGCGGCCGGTCGCGGGTGCGCGCCACATGCGGGTCGATCTCGCGATCGGCATAGTCATTGATGGCGCAGCCGGCCGAGCGCGTCAGCACGACGCCTGCCAGAAAGACCGAGAGGATGCTCAGATCGGGCATGCCCTGCGCGGCCACCACCAGCGCCCACATGGCCGGCCACAGCAGCAGGTAGATGCCGATCGGCTTGTCCAGACGGATGAGCCGGGCGTACAGGACCAGGCGGTGGGGCGGCGTAGAGGAGGCGGCGGGCATCAATACGGCGGTTGCGGGCGCAGGTAGTTGCCGGCCATGGCGGTGTCCGGGCGCTTGCCGCGCCACAAGTAGAACGACTCGGCGGCCTGTTCAAGCAGCATGCCGAAGCCGTCGGCGACCTGCACCGCCTGCTGCGATTTCGCCCAGCGCAAAAACGGGGTCGGGGCTTCGCCGTAGATGAGGTCGTAGCAGCAGGTCCGCGGGCCGACCAGGGCCGCGGGCAGTTCAAACTCCCGGTGCTGCAGGCTGGCCGAGGTGGCATGCACGATCAGGTCAAAGGGCTCGGGCGGGATCGCATCCAGTGCGCAGCCCCGAACCGGACCGAGCGTTTGAAAATGCCCGGCCACGGCCTCGGCGCGCACCGGCGTGCGGTTGGCCACCAGCACGAGGGCGGGGCGCTCATGCAGCAGCGGCTCGAGGATGCCGCGGGTGGCTCCGCCGGCCCCGAGGATCAGGATGCGCGTGTCCTGGATGGACAGGCGCAGGGACTTCTTCAGGTCGCGCAACAGCCCGATGCCGTCGGTGTTCGCACCCAGGCAGGTGCCGTCGTCCTGTGCGATGAGCGTGTTGACGGCGCCGGCCCGCTCGGCCAGGTCGGTACGCTGGCTGGCCCATTCAAAGGCATCGCCCTTGAAAGGCAGGGTCACGTTCAGGCCGTGCCCGCCGGCTGCGAAAAAGCCGCTCACGGCGTCCCCGAAGCCGCCGCGTTCTGCGAGGATTTTCTCGTAGCGGATGCTCTCCCCGGTCTGCTCTGCGAACAGCCGGTGGATCTCGGGGGAGCGGCTGTGGGCAATCGGGTTGCCGATGACGGCATAGCGGTCGGGTTCGGAGATCACTCGGCTTGACACCATGGGCGTGTTTTGAGGTTCTGCCTGTATAGCAGGAAATACACGCACGGCACAATGGATACCTCGATGGCAAAGGCTTACAATGGGGAAAGCGGACCTGCACGGGCAGTGTCCGCCATGAGAATTCACGAATTGGTAAGTGTACGTCTATGGCTAAAATGATTCATTCAATGATCCGCGTTCTGGATGTGGAGCGCTCCAAGACCTTTTACGAGAAGGCGTTCAACATCAAGGAAAAACGCTATCTGGACTTTGACGATTTCGCCTTGGTGTACCTGGGCAACGATGAGAACGATTTTGAGATCGAGTTGACCCTGAACAAGGGTCGAACGGAGCCCTATTCCCACGGCAACGGCTACGGGCACATCGCGCTGTGCGTGGATGACCTCGACGCCGAGCACGAACGCATCAAGGCCCTGGGCTACGAGCCCCAGGACATCGTCTCCTTCGCCCCCGGCGGGGAGGTGATCGCCAAGTTCTTCTTCATGAAGGACCCGGATGGCTACGAGATCGAGGTGATGCAAAGAACCGGGACCTACCAGTAGGTCGCGCATCCCGACGACATCGCAAAACCCATGCATCGCTGGCCGTGTGACCTCTAGCCGGTACCGGCATTGCGCCCATCCCCTGCAAGATGCGTCCGGTGCGGACATCGAGGGCGCGCATTTGCAAATCGTTCATCATCGAATGCTAAAATCAGTGCACTGAGAGCGCGCCGCTTGGTCTGGCTTGCCGGTGGGCGTCATACAACAATCAAAATCATCGACGCTGAAACGAGGAGGCGCGAATGGATAACGAATATTACTCCCAGGAAAACCACGGCCCGTACTCCATGTACGAGCTCGGCGATTTCGAACTGGAATGCGGCAAGACGCTGCCCAACTGCCAACTGGCTTATGCCAGTTTCGGCGAACTGAACGAGGACAAGACCAACGCGGTCGTCTTCACGGTCATGTTTTCCGGCACCAACAAGGCCATGGAGTCATACATCGGCAAGGGCCTGGCGCTGGACCCGGAAAAATACTTCATCATCGTGCCCAACCAGCTCGGCAGCGGCCTGTCGACCTCGCCGCACAATGCCCCGGTGCCGGACAACGGCGCGGACTTCCCGGACATTTCCATCGGCGACGACGTGCGCGCCCAGCACCAATTGCTGACCGAGGAGTTCGGCGTGCAAAGCATCGAGCTGGTGACCGGCTGGTCCATGGGCGCCCAGCAGACCTACGAGTGGTGCGTGCGCTATCCGGACCTGGTCAAGCGCGCCGCCCCGATCGGCGGCACCGCGAAGACCACCCCGCACGATTCCCTGTACGTGGACGTGTTCTGCGAGGCCCTGAAGTCGGACCCGGCCTTCGAAGGCGGGCGCTACGCGGATGCGCACGGCGTGGAACTGGGCCTTCAGCGCATGGCCCACGTGTTTGCCCTGATGGGCAACTGCACGGAGTTCTACCGCCAGCAAAAATGGGAGGCGCTCGGCATCGACTCGCTGGACAACTACCTGACGGGTTTCTGGGAAGCCTGGTTCAAGCCCATGGACCCGAACAACCTGCTGTGCATGGCCTCGAAGTGGAAACGCGGCGATGTCGGGGCGTATTCCGGGAAGAGTCTGGAAGACACCCTGGGCGCCATTCAGGCCAAGGTGTTCGTCATTGCCTTCACCCATGACATGTTCATTCCGCTAGGCGACTGCCAGGCCGAGCAGCAGATGATCCCGAACAGCGAACTCAAGGAAGTCCCCACCCTGGCTGGGCATTTCGGCATGCTGGGCCTGCTCGACGGAGATTTCGACCAGATCAACGGCTACCTGGGCGAGTTGCTGCAAACGGCACACTGAGCCTACTGGCCGGGGTGAAGACCCGATCCAGGCAAGATGTCCAGTGGGGGTGGCGGTGCATGGATGAGGTGCACCGGCAGGGCCGTCAATTCTGTGCCAGTACCTGCGCCATACTGTCATAGCCGGCCTCCTTGAGAATCCTGAGCGCAAGGGCCCGGCGGGTCTCGTCCCGGTCCACGAGGTAGCGGGTGTTTCGATAGGAAGCGATCACCGTTGCAGGAAGCCCGTGCTCCCTGGCGCCGGCAACCATCAGGGCAAGGTACCAGTCAAACGGCACGAGGCCCGGGAATGTGCACGCATCGAGTGCAAAGTAGGTTTTCACACTCAGGCGGTCCTTCGTGTCTGCGGTGGTTACCTGGAAATGGTCCTCCCGGCGGTAGTCGGATTCCGCCCGGTCTAGGTTTTCAAGTTCGCCGGTTTCGATGGTGAACACCACGCCGTGCTGGCGCCGTCCACGAGAGGGGACCAGGGTGGCTTTGCCGGAATCGTCCGTTTTGCCTTTTTTCGAGAACTCAAGTGTGAAGTGATCGGCGTACGCGTTTGCGCAATACTGCGCGGAAGGACACCGGCCGGGTTCGGTGAGTCTGCCGGTTAGCAGGTTGGAGCCGTACGCGAAGTAGTAAAATCGGCTCAGGTCTCGGCCAGCCAGCGCGCCACCTCCTTGGCGTAGTACGTCAGGATGGCATCCGCCCCTGCGCGCTTGAAGGCAAGCAGCGACTCCAGCACGCAGTCTCGCTCCTTGAGCCAGCCACTTTCTGCGGCGGCCTTGAGCATGCTGTATTCACCGCTGACCTGGTAGACGAAGGTCGGCATGCCGAATTGCTGCTTGGTGCGCCGTACGATATCCAGGTACGGCAGGCCCGGCTTGATCATGACGATGTCCGCGCCCTCCTCGATATCGAGTGCCACCTCGCGAAGCGCCTCGTCGGCATTGGCCGGGTCCATCTGGTAGGAATACTTGTCCCCGCCTGCGAGGTTTACGGCAGAACCCACGGCATCGCGAAACGGCCCGTAAAAGGCCGAGGCGTACTTGGCGGAATAGGCCAGGATTCTCGTGTTGTGAAAGCCGTTGACTTCCAGGCTGTGGCGGATGCTGCCGATGCGCCCGTCCATCATGTCCGAGGGCGCGACGGTATCGGCCCCGGCCCGGGCATGCGACAGGGCCTGCTCGACTAGCACCTCGACCGTCGCATCGTTGACCACGTAGCCTTTCTCGTCGATCAGCCCGTCCTGGCCGTGGGAGGTGAACGGATCCAGGGCGACGTCGCTGATCACGCCGAGCTCGGGGAGGGCCTGCTTGAGGGCGGCGATGGCGCGCTGGGCGATGCCGTCCGGGTTGTACGCCTCCTCGGCCCGTTCGGACTTCCTGTCGGCCCCGACCACGGGAAATACGGCCACTGCGGGGATCCCGAGCGCATGTGCCTGTCCGGCCTCCTCGACCAGGGCCTCGATGCCGAGGCGCTCGACGCCCGGCATTGAGGGTACGGGCTCTCGCCCTTCGCCTTCCTGCACGAATACCGGCCAGACCAGGTCCGTGGCCTGTACGCGGTGTTCGCACATCAGGTCACGCGAGAACGCATCGGCACGCATTCTGCGCATGCGGGTGCTGGGGTAGCGGGGGCTCATGGAACGTTTCAGGGCTCCTGGATGTGGGCGTTTGCCGATAGTAGCAAAGCCGGGGTGTGCTGTCTTGAAGGCCCTGCAGGACCCGCCTCGCGCCCGGTCTCAGGCGATGCGCACGCTCAGGTGGACTTGCGAACTGAGCGAGTTGGTGACCAGGCAGACTTGCTCGGCTTTTTCCAGCAGCCTGGTGGCCTTCTCAGGGTTCTCGTTAGGTCCGATCTTGAGCGTGGCGGTGAGGTGCAGGTCGGTAAAGCGGGTCACGTGCTCGACAGAATCGAGCGTGCCCTGCGCATCACAGGTCAGGCTCACCCAATCCAGTTTCGAGGCCGTGGCGATGGCCCGGAAGGTCAGGATCAGGCAGTCGGCGGCACTGGCCACCAGCATGTCCTCGGGCGACCACTTGTCGCCTGGGCCATCGAACTGTTTCGGTGCGGCGACTTCAAGTGTTTCCAGGCCGTCGACCTGGGTGGTGATGGTACCGGTGGGCCGGCCTTCGGCGCCTACGGCGTAGTGATGAGGCAGTTTTTGCATAGTGATTCCACTCCTGGGGTCGGGTTGTCTGTCTCGGCGTTTTGCGGGGGCTAGTGTCCGGCGCAGGAAAGATTAGACCCTGATCTCAGGATAAGGAATATCCGTGGCCGCCGTCCAGCCTGTAAGGCCTGTTCAAGGCGCATCCGCCGAGTCTCCTGTCCAGGCCATTGCAGGGGAGTTTTCTTCCAATCAGACGTGCCCGTCAGTCCAGGGGGATGCGAATCACCACACCGCCCATTACATCGCCCACGCGGAGATCCTTGCGCGGGGAATCCTTGTGATGGTTGTGGCACTGGACACAGGCTTCAACGACCGCATAATCAGGGTACACCGCACTGAAGTAGCGTTCACCGCCGAGTTCCTCTTCGCCGTAAAAGTTTTCTCCCGGCACGTTGGCAACATGTTCAAGCCCCTGTCGCTCCAACTCCGTGGCAGGCCCGTTCTTCTTGTTGATCGGGTGCAGGGACAGCAGTGAATAGGAAAAGTCTTCGGTGTTGTCCAGCACTTCCTCGGCCACAAAACGAAACATCTGTGACGGCAGGGGCAGGCCTGCATTGTCCTCAAAATGCTCCGATGCTGTCAGAATCTTCTCGTCCACGGTCAGGCGCTGGACCACAACACGGGTGTAGACTTCGCGATTGGCTGACATCACCTGGTAGAGCATGTCGGTGACCTTCCCGTAGGAGATGCCCTCGGAGCCTGCCGCGGCTGTCATGGCCACACACATCCCCCATAAGAGCCCGGCTAGCGCTGCAATGTGCTTCATGACTGATGTCTTTCGTCCGGCATCAAAAAACACATTGTCGTTGAAATTCGTGTGCTGCATCAAGGGGCGCACGGCGTACACGGGGCACGGTCTTTCATCGGTTCTTCGGTGTGTCAGGATTTGACAGGCTGCGTGCGATGGCCCAGTCGATGCTTTGCACGTGAATCGCGGGCTTGCCGGTGAAGTTCTGCCGGATGAGTGCGGCATCGGCGAGCGCATCCAGTGAGAAGCCGAGGCTGTGGCAGTCGAGGCAGACCGTGCGTACCATTTTCTCGTTGGGCCGCAGGTTGTCATTCTGGTTGTGGTTAGTGCGCACCTGCCTGCGGTGTTCGAGTTTTGGCATGTGACAACTTGCACAGCTGACGCCACTGCCGGGCGGGCCCTCGCCGTCTTGCTCCCGTTGCCACAGCGCATGGTGGGGGCTGTTAAAGTAGCTGCGGGTATGCACATCGTCGTGACAGGAGGCGCAGGCGTCCACCGCGGCCCGGACCGTATCGAGGGCATGTGCGCGATGACAGGTGCTGCAACTGAGCGCCGTGGAAGGGTCCACATCGGCATGCATGGGCAGGCGGGCCTCCCCCACGGTCATCACCGCAGGCAGGACCGGGTCCCTGAGCCAGCGACTCATCCAGGCAGGCACGGCCCCGGAAAGACCGCGGCCAGCATCCCTCGGTTTTGCGATATGGGGGTGCTGGCGCATGCCGTGGCGTCCCTGCACAAAGGTACCGGCCTGCGGCTTGTGGCAGTCCCTGCACGCATCCATCGCCGGCACATCAATCCAGTGCGCCAATGCCTCGGCGTTCGGCGCATCCCGGGACGGCTTGGGCACATGGCAGTCCGTGCAGTTGACCCCCGCCTGTGCATGGCCAGACTCCACCCAGTGATCCAGTGCACTGGGGTCAGCAAGTGCATGTGGCGGTGCCACGGCATCCTCTCGCCCCAGGGCCTTGTCTGCGGACACCGGCAGGGCCAGGTAGCGTGCGGACAGTGCGTGCACCGCCGGTCGTGCCGGTTCGGGCCGACCGGCATGCGCGAGCAGGAAATCCTCGAAGAGCGCCTGGTTGTCGTGGAAATTATGGCAGCCTGCAGATGCGCAGGTCGTGAACTCCAGCCCGGCATGGCTGGCCCGGGTCGCTCGGATATCCTGCTCGCCCTCGGAGTGGCAGGCCACGCAAAAATCCATCGCGACGGTGACGGCGCCCGCTCGCGTGATCTCAGGGCGGTGCTCAATGTGACAGCTCGTGCAGCGCCGCGCATCGAGCAGATCCCAGTACTGCGCCATGCGCGGGTTGCGGAAGCGCTTTCTCGAGTGGCTGTCCTTGGCCGCCTTCAGCTCGTCCTCATGGCACTTCCGGCAGTTTTTGTTCAGCGCCTTTTCTGCAGCCTTCGCACCCGCGAACACGGATTTTCCGTGGCAGGTCTCGCAGGATAGCTCGAGCTGGTGATGGGCGTCGGTGGTCTTGCCGCCCAGCAGCACCCGGCGGTCCCCGGCGACGGTCATCGTCACGACCAGGTATGCAGCCCCCAGCAGGGTCGCCACCAGCACGATCTGCATGAGCCTTCGAATCATGCAGCGTTTCCTTAGTAGAGATACACAGACAGGACGTGGACGATAAGAAGGGCCGGCAACGGGCAAAGCGCCAGGGCATGCACCCAGAGCAGGGTGCGCCGGACCGTACCGATCTTGCCCAGGCCCACCTGCTTGAGCAGTCGCGGCTCACCGCCGGCCACCATCCCGACCAGTGCACCCGACAGCAGCACAGCGAGATAGCTGCCCATCAGCACGGCATTCAGGTTGGTCCCCAGACGAAATCCCGTGTGAACGAAAAGGGCGAATATACAGCCGAGGCCGAGCACGATGTGGGAAAGCCTCCAGCGATGCGAGCCCGAAACCCAGGCCAGCAACTGCTTCTTGATGGCGACGGCCACCACCAGGCCGGCCATGCTGAGCGCAAGCAGCAGGTAGCCGCTGAACTGTTTCCAGAACCCGTCGAACCAGAGCAGCCCGGGGAGTGAGGAACCATAGCGGTCTGGAACCCCGATACTCGGCACCAGCAGGGTGGCGAGCGCAGCTATGCTGCCCACCGAGGCCAGGGTCAGCAGCGAGTTCCTGAAGCGTTGCGCCTGGGCACGTGCCGCGCTGATGATCCGGCTCTGGATTTCGGTGATGGTCCCGGTGAGCTCGCGCCCGATCAGGTCCATCCTGCGCAACAGTTCAAGCCGGGAGTTGGTGCGCTTTTCCTCCCACTCGGGAAACAGGTCAGGGAGTATCTGGCAGGCGTCCACCAGGCAGACCAGGGCCACGTCCCGCGGGTCCGGGATCTCATCGGCGATCACCGCCTCGATGCGTGACTTGATCGCCTGCACGGGCCGCTCGTCCCGGGTGGGATAGCATACGGAACGGAACACGCCCAAAAAGCGGCTGTGCTGTCTTTTCAGGATGCGGCGCTCGACCAGGCTGTCCAGGGCCTGCTCGCGGATGACCGCGGCATCCTCGGTGGCCAGTACCTTGAGCCATGTCGGGGTGTCGGTGATGTCCGTGCGTGCGACGATCTTGGCCAGCACATAATCGAGCATCGGATTGCCCGTAGGTGCGGGGTCTGTGACCACGAGCGCCTGCAGGTCCGTGTCGATACGGAAGGCAAAGGCAAGATCCATCAGGACGGCACCCGCCAGGGCACATTCGAAGGCGTGTTCCTTGACGGGAAGAAACAGGCCTTCCTCGTCCCCCAGCAGCAGCAAGAGTTCCTCTGTGAATGTCAGCATCAGTCGCCCTGCACAAGTACACGCATGGCCCAACCCATGCCTGATAAACGAAGGCGACGGCCTTCGGCACACAGGCGGCGTGCACACAAGCCAAGACAAAGCCTACAGTCTCACCTGCCAGACCTCAACCGGACGGGCGGCTTGGTGCAGGCGGGCACACGGGCCTTGTCCCCGGGCATTCAACCTGCCGCAAGCCGTTGGCTGCATGACCCAACGATGCCAGCACCGGGGTTTCACGGTCTTCGGGCAAACCGCTACAATACTGACCAGGACAACTGCCACCACCTGATAGACCCCTTGCCGGAGCCGTCATGAAGCCGAGCGACCCTTTCCTGTTTTGCGAACAGTGCTACCTGGATGGAGACTGGGTGGATGCCGGGCTGGCCCGAAACAGGAGTACGCTGGCAAAGCGGGTCTTCACTCGACGTTTTTGGCAGCGTGCAGAGAAAAAGGTTCTCGAGCACGCGCCGCTACCCTGCATTCCTCCCTCATGACTGAACGATCCGCCTCCGACCACCTGATCGTCGCCCTGGATTTCGACACCGCGGACGCGGCCGATGCGCTGGTCGGTGACCTTGGGGAGGCAGTGGGTTTCTACAAGGTCGGCTGGCAACTGTTCATGGGCGCCGGCTGGAGCTATGTCGAGCGCCTGCTGGACCAGGGCAAGAAAGTGTTCCTCGATCTGAAGATCGGCGACATTGACAATACGGTGCGCGCCGCACTGCGCAACATGCCGGATGAATTTGCCGGGGCGCTGGAACTGCTGACCCTGCAGGGCAACGAAGCCACCGTGCGCGCGGCAAAAGCCGGTCGGCGCGGGGAAAAACCCGCCCTGCTGATGGTCACTCTGCTCTCGAGCATGGACGGCAGTGATCTCGCAGCACCGGGCGCAGGTCCTGCACCGGAGGTGTCAACGGTGGTGCGCCAACGCGCGAAACACGCACTCGATGCCGGCTGTGAAGGGCTGGTGGCTTCCGGGCAGTCGGTGCGCGAGTTGCGCGAGGCCTTCCCAAACCGGGCCTTCCTGATCGTTACCCCCGGGATCCGTCCGGCGGGCGAATCCCAGGATGAGCACAAGCGATCACTCACGCCCTACCAGGCCATCCTGGACGGTTCGGATCATCTGGTGGTCGGGCGCCCGATTGCACAAGCCGAGTACCCGCAAGCGTCCGCAGGCGCGATCCTGTCCGAAATCGAGCGGGCCCTGCAGGAGCGCGCCTCCAGCATCTGAATTTCCTCTCGTGTGACCTGAAGACCTCGGGCGGACCCGAAGGTCCACCCGTGGCTAGTGCGTGGTTTGAGGTCTGCGGCTTCGCAAGCTCTAAACGGTAAACGCCGGGTAACTACCAGTACAGGGCGCTTTGCAGCATCAGCGCATTCTCCGACAGGTCGCTGTCGTAAGGATCCTTGCGGTGGAGACCTTCAAGACTCAATTCAAGCGCGGTGCCCACGTTGAGACGCGCGCCGACCCGGAATGGATTGCTGTCCGAGAGTTCAACGGCGGTATACGAGGTGAGCAGGCCCATCCCGCCCAGGGCTCCCATGCCATAGGCTATCTCGGCATCCAGGCGTCCCCTGGGGTCCGCCTCGTGATTGGAGGCCGCGGAGATTGCATCCGCCCGTGACCACAGGCCCTGGACCCCGCTGGAGGCCACGCCCCACGACGGCGCCAGGGTCAGCGACAGGCCGCGCTGGGAGGCCCCGGGTCGCAACTGGATCGAGCCGCTGACCCCCCATTCGTCGTAACCGCTTTGTTCGTGGGCCAGCAGGCCCCTGGCATTGGCTTCCATGATCAGGCCCTTCTCGGGACAGGTGTAGCGCAGGCCACCACCGACCTCAACTCCTGCACCGGTATCGGCATCGCCCTCGTCATAGCGTACCCCGACTTCCAGGGACGAGCGCAGCAGGCTGCCCCGCGCAAGCTCCACCCTGCGCGATCCCTCAACGCCCAGTCGCAGGCGCCGGGTATCCGCATCGATCGAGCCCAGGTTTTCATGGTCGTCCGACTCCACGCGGACAATGAACACATCCGATTTCACCGCCAGGCCAAAGCCGCCGGACTCGTCGGCCGTCATCAGGTCACCACGGAATCCAAGGGCGCCCATGTTCATCTCCAGGTCCGTCTTGGTGGACCGGTCGATGGCGTTCTCATCGAGCCACATGCTGCCCTCGCCATAGCCCAGCATGCCCCATACGGATGTTCGCTCGCTCAGGGCATAGCGTAGATAGGGGAATACGCTCGTCAGCGCGGTCTCGATGTCATTCTCCTCGGTCGCATCCACCTCGAAGTCACCATCGCCCCAGGTGCGCGAGACCGCAAGGCCCGACACCATATTGCCGATTGCGTAATCCACGCCCAGCATGCCGGTCTTGACCTCGCCCTCTTGGGACAGTCCGCTGCCGCCGTCGAACTCGGTCCAGGCCGCCTGCCCCCACAGGGCCCAACGCCCGTGACCCGAGCCGCCCGTGCTGCCGTCGGCCGCCACCGGCAGGTAGAACGAACTTCTGAACAGCAGGTCATTGACGGAAGGCGTGAAGGAGGCCGTGCTCACAGGCCTTGAGTCCGCAAACGAGGAACCGCCGATAGCCGCTGCATCATCCAGCGACTCTTCGGCGAGAGCCAGGTTGCCCGAGGCCTGCCAGGTTCGCAATGCATCCGCATTCAAGGTGCGCCCGGCGACCTGGGCATGGGCCTTCCCGGAGGCGGGCGTCATCAGGCGGTCACCGATCATGTCCACAGCCTGGCTCGCGACGGTGCGCCCGAAACGGGCCAGCCAGTCCTTGGCAGCGGATTGGCTCTGCCCGGAGGCGGGATCACCGTAAATGCCGGCTCCGAAGATGAGCGGATAGGTGGACGTGTTGCCATCGGGGCGCCGGACCTGGAAGACGTGCTGGCGCGCGTAGGTTACCTTGGGGATCGTGGCGCTGTCGGTTTCGTCATCGGGATTGTCGAAAAAATAGCGCACGTAGCCGCCGTTGGGACTGCTGCGCGCGGCCTGGATGATCTGCGGCAGGATCAGTCGACCGGTGACCTCGTCTCTCAGGGTATCCGTGGGCTTGCGGAATTCAAACTTGTCCGGGAAGGCACCGTGAAAGAGCGTGTAACCGGTCGGATCCATGATGAAAAGGTATATCGGTCCGTGCCGCCAGGGTCCGTTCGGGTCGCGAAAGGCGCTCTTGACTTTCGTGAAGGCAGACCGGCCATCGGAGCGGTAGAGATCGATGAGATGCTCGGTCGCCCCGTCGACAAAGGCCTTGAGCGTGGCGCGATCCACCACCTGGTCCGCCCGCACCGCGGGTTGTCCGGGATCGACGGTTTCCATCGCGAGATGGGCTTCGCCGATATCGAGACCGACGAGGAGAATGAGCGGATTCCCCCCGGCGCGGCGAAAGCCGATGGCGTAGCCCCCGCCGGGCAAGGCCCCGCCGTTCGGGTTTCCGCTCGCCTTAGCGATTTCTGCCCAGACGGCCGGCCTGAGCGGTCTGCCGCCCAAAGCAGCCCTGGCCGAGTGAAAAAATACCCTGCCGTCGACCGACAGGGTCACGAGGTAGGTCGAGCCGGACTTCCAGGGCCCGCCATCCTCGCGGATGACGCATGCGTTGTGCGCTAGTTCCGCCCCGGTCACGCTTTCCATGTACTTGCGGGCCGCCAGTGCGAAATCGCGCAGCCTGGTACTGTCGGCTACCACCTGGGCGGCTGTCACGCTGGGCGTGGCAAGCGGGTTGGCGGCAACCCCGGCCGGCAGCGGGCAGGCGCTCTGCGCAAAGGCCGTGGTTGTGCCCGTGAACGTGAGCACAAGGGCTCCCAAAAGTATTCGCCTCAGGTATTCCATCCCGACTCCCCCTTGATGTATGTGCCTCTCACGCCACGGATGCCTTTCCCGTACCAGCGGGATGGACGGCAGATGTGCGCTCGCCCAAACCGACAGGAACAGACCGGCTGAAAAGTCCGATGGCTTGTTTTTATTAAGGCTCGATTATACCTACAAGCCCACGACGGGCAACATGAGGAATCGTATGCGCATCGGCATGGCTGCAAAGAACCGGGCGCCCCGGGAAATCTGGTGCAAGTGAGGCAGGAATTGCCGACGGGAATGGAATACCATATGCGGTTTCGGGGGAGACGCAAGAAGTTAGGCAACCGCATGGATCAAGACAACAACGAGGTGGACACACCGGGAGCTTCGCAAGGCAGCGCCGAACCCTGCGGTGATCTCCAGATGACGTCTGAGCAGATGATCGATCTCGCTCACCAGGCGATCGAACTGGTCATCGAGCGAATCGAACACTTACCGCAGGAAGGTGCCTGGGACGGCGAGTTCAAGCAGGAACTCGAGGACCAGTTGATGGGCGATCCACCCGAACTCGGGCGACCGGCCAAGGAGGTCCTGGAGCAGGCGGCGCGCAAGATTCTCCCGATGGCTTCACGCCATGACCACCCGCGTTCCTTCGCGTTTATTCCCACTTCTCCCACCTGGCCCGGAGTGTTGGCGGAATTCATGACGGCGGCCTATGCCATCAACACGGCCACCTGGCTGACTTCGAGCGGACCGAGCCAGGTGGAGTTGGCAGTCATCGACTGGTTCCGGCGCTGGATGGGGTATCCGGAGGGCGCGGGCGGGCTTCTCACCAGCGGCGGCTCGGCGGCCAGCGTCAACGCCCTGGTGGCTGCGCGCGAACAGGCCGGCAACCCGCAACGGGCGGCCGTGTACATGAGTGACCAGAGCCACAGTGCACACATTCGTGCCGCCCGGATCATCGGCATCCGCCCGGAGGGCATCCGCATGATCGCAAGCGATGAGCACTATCGCCTGGACATGGAGGCGCTGGTGCGTGCCGTGAGGCAGGATCGTGAACAGGGGCTCAATCCGATCGCCATATGCGCCAATGCCGGAACCTCCAGCACCGGCGCTATTGATCCGCTGGAGGCGATGGCCGAGTTCTGCGATAAAGAGGGCATCTGGCTGCATGTCGATGCGGCGTATGGGGGGTTTGCCGTCGTGACCGAGACCGGCAAGAAGCGCTTGCGCGGCATGGAGCGCGCCGACTCCGTGGGAATGGATGCACACAAGTGGTTCTTCCAGCCCTACGAGGTCGGCAGCTTGCTGGTCAAGGACGTGGCCACGCTGGAGAAGGCATTCGCGGTGCGACACGACGTCCTGCAGGATACGATCTGGGGCGCCAACCATCCCAACTTTTCCGACCGCGGCCTGCAGTTGAGCCGTTCGTTCAGGGCCCTGAAAATATGGATGTCCGTGCAGACCTTCGGAATGGCCGCCTTTCGCCGGGCCGTCTCCAGGGGCCTTGAGCTCGCGGAGCGCGCCGAGGAGTTCGTGCGCGAAAGCCCGGACCTGGAGCTCATGAATCTCGTGTCCCTGTCGATCGTGTGCTTTAGAATCAATCCTGCGGATGCCGGGATGGACGAGGACGCCCTAGAAAAAATCAACCGCGCAGTGCTCGCCCACATGTTCTGGGACAGCCCGGCCCTGATCTCCTCAACGACACTCGGCGGCAAATTCTCCTTGAGGCTGTGCATCCTCAACTACAAGACCCACTGGAAGGACGTGAAGGAAACCCTGGAGGCAATCGTTCGGTTCGGCAAAGAGGCCCACAGGGCAAGTAAACCGCAGGGGGGGGGCCGCTGACCGGGTTTTACGAGGCCAGCCAGTCGCGTGCCGGCAAAAACTCCAGGTACAGCGCTTCTTCGGCACTGCCCGGTTCCGGGCGCCAGTCGTAGTCGAAGCGCACCTGCGGAGGCAGGGACATGAGGATGGATTCCGTGCGCCCGCCGGACTGCAACCCGAACAGGGTGCCGCGGTCGTACACCAGGTTGAACTCGACGTAGCGCCCGCGCCGGTACTGCTGGAAGTCTCGCTCGCGCTCGCCGAACGCATGGTCTTTGCGGCGCTCGACGATCGGCAGGTAGGCCTTGAGGAAATGCTCGCCGACGCTTTGCGCCAGGCGGAAATCCTGTTCGAAATCCCCGGTGTTGTAATCATCGAAGAACAGCCCGCCGATGCCGCGCGCCTCGTTGCGGTGGCGGATATAGAAGTACTCGTCGCAGTTTTTCTTGAACACGGGGTAAAGGCCGGTGTCGATCGCATCGCAGGCCGCCCGCGCCGTGCGGTGCCAAGCCACGGCATCCTCGTGAAAGCCGTAATACGGGGTCAGGTCAAAGCCCCCGCCGAACCACCACAGCACTTCCTGCCCGCGTTTCGCCTGGAAGAACCGCACGTTGCAGTGCGTGGTCGGCACGTACGGGTTGTGCGGGTGGAGGACGATCGAGAGCCCGGTCGCCTGGAAGCTGGCGCCGGCCAGCTCGGGGCGCTCGCGGCTGGCCGAAGGCGGCAGTTGCTGGCCGAACACGTGCGAGAAGCCGACCCCGGCCTGCTCGAAGACCTGCCCGTTCCTCAATATGCAGGTGGTGCCGCCCCCGCCTTCCACCCGTTGCCAGGCATCCTCGATGAAGCGTCCCTGCCCGTCGGTCTCCTCCAGGGCCTGGCAGGTGTGCTCCTGCAGCGCCTGCAGGTGCCGGATGACGGCGTTCAGATTGGGCCGGTTCGGTTTCTCAGCGACCATGGCGGTACACCTTGGCGCCCATGAGTTCGCGCACCTCGCTCGGCACGCCGGTGCCCTCGGGTCCGGAGAGTATGAAATCCAGATGCGGCCCGAACCAGTCGCGAAGTTCCCGGGCCGAGGTCGCCACCGGGTAGGCCGTGAGGTTGGCGCTGGTGGAGACGATCGCACCTGCCGCCCGGCAAAGCGCGCTCGCAGTGGCGTGGTGCGGGATGCGCAGGGCGACACTGTCATGGCGCCCGGTGATCCAGGCCGGCACCGAATCGTCCGCCGGCACCACCCAGGTGGTCGGCGACTTCTTTTCTGCAGTGCGCACCTCAAGGCGTTGCCTGGCATTCAGCGGCCCCGCGATCTGCTCCAGGGCCTCGAGGTTCTCGACCAGCAGGATCAGGCCTTCATCGACGCTGCGCTGTTTCAGCCACAGGACTTTCGCAACGGCCGCCTGGTTTCGCGGATCGCAGCCGAGGCCCAGCACGGTGTCAGTGGCATAGGCGATGACCCCGCCGAGCCCAAGGATGCGCGCGGCCTGTTCGATGGCAGGGTTCGGGGCCACGGCAGTGACTCGGTGGGAAACTCAGCGAGCCTTGGCCCGCTTGGTGCCGGCCTTGCGTCTTGTGCTCTTGGCCGCCTTGCGCCTGCGGGCCTTCCTGGCCGGGGCGGCGGCGATCAGGGATTCGCACTCGTCGACGGTCAGCTCGGCGGGCTCGCGGTCCTTCGGGATCTTGACGTTCTTGGTGCCGTCGGTGATGTACGGCCCGTAGCGCCCGTTCAGCACCCGGATACCCTGGGGTTCGAATTCCTGGATGACCTTGTTGGCATCGCGCTGGCGCTGTTCGGCGATCACCTCAAGCGCGCGCTCCAAGGTGATGGTGTGCGGGTCGTCCTGCGGATCGCCTGATGAAAGGGAAACGTATTTCTTGGCGCACTTGATGTACGGCCCGTAGCGCCCGATACCGGCCGACACGTCCTCGCCCGCCTCGGTTTTTCCCAGGTCGCGCGGCAGCTTGAACAGTTGCAGGGCCTCGTCGAGGCTGACCTCGCCCATCTTCTGTCCGGGCAGGAGTCCAGCAAAGCGGGGCTTTTCCTCGTCTTCGCGGGTGCCGATCTGCACGTATGGTCCGTAGCGTCCCATGCGCACGCTGACCGGCTTGCCGGAGTCCGGGTCGGCGCCGAGCTCGCGCGCCTGCACGGCCTCTTCGCGGCTCACGGTTTTTTCCTTGTCGTGGATCAGGGTGCTGAAGGGGTCCCAGAATTCATGCAGTACGGGCACCCAGTCCTTCTCGCCCCGCGAGATCTCGTCGAGGTCGTTTTCCAGGTTCGCGGTAAAGTCGTAGTCGACGTATTGCGAGAAGTGCTTGGTCAGGAAGGCGTTCACCAGCCGGCCCATGTCGGTGGGCAGGAAGCGACGTTTCTCAAGCTCGGCATACTCGCGGCTTTGCAGCGTCGAGATGATGCTCGCGTAGGTGGACGGGCGGCCGATGCCGAATTCCTCCAGGGTCTTGACCAGGCTCGCCTCGGTGTAGCGCGGCGGCGGTTCGGTAAAATGCTGTTCGGCGCGGATTTTCTCGAGGGCGACGTCCTCGCCCTCTTTGAGCGGCGGCAGCCGGCGCTCGTCCGCCTCGGTCTTGCGGTCGTCCAGGCCCTCCTGGTAGACCTGGATGAAGCCCGGATTCTTGATCGAGGAGCCGGTGGCGCGAAAGCGGTTGCCGGGTCCGCACTCGAGGTCCGCGGAGACCAGGTCCAGCGTGGCATGGATCATCTGGCAGGCCACGGCCCGCTTCCAGATCAGGCCGTAGAGCTTGTACTGGTCGGCGTTCAGGAACTTGCGGATCTGATCGGGAGTGCGCATGCAGGACGTCGGGCGAATCGCCTCGTGGGCCTCCTGGGCGTTCTTGGAGCGGGTCTTGTAGACCCGTGGCTTCCCCGGCAGGTCGTCCGGGCCGTACTGTCCGGAGATGTACTGGCGCAGCTCGGCAATGGCTTCGCCGGCGAGTGCCAGCGAGTCGGTTCGCATGTAGGTGATCAGGCCGACCGGGCCGTCACCAAGATTGATGCCCTCGTAGAGCTGCTGGGCCGTGCGCATGGTTCTCTGCGCCGAGAACCGCAGCTTGCGCACCGCTTCCTGTTGCAGGGTCGAGGTGGTGAAGGGTGGCGACGGATAGCGGTTGCGGGCCTTTTTCTCGACCTTGGCGACCTTCAGGCGGCCACCGGCCTGGCGCTCGAGTTTCTCGCGGGCGCTTGTGGCTTGGGCTTCGTTGTCGATGTCGAACTGCTTGAGCTTCTGGTCATCAAGGACCTGCAGGCGGGCGATGAAGGCCTGGCCGTCCTTCTCGCAGTCGGCCTCCAGGGTCCAGTACTCCCGGGCCTTGAATTTCTCGATCTCGTCCTCGCGCTCGCAGATCAGGCGAAGCGCAGGACTCTGCACGCGTCCGGCCGACAGGCCACGCTTGATTTTCTTCCACAGCAGCGGCGACAGGTTGAAGCCGACCAGGTAGTCCATGGCGCGCCTCGCCTGCTGGGCGTTGACCAGCGAATCGGAGAGGCTTCTCGGATTCTCGATCGCATCGTTGACCGCCTGGCGGGTAATCTCGTAGAACACCACGCGGTACACCGGCTTGGCGTTCAGTACCCCGCGCTCCTTGAGCAGCTCGTACAGGTGCCAGGAGATGGCCTCGCCCTCGCGGTCCGGGTCCGTCGCCAGGTACAGGGCGTCCGATTTCTTCAGCGCGCGGGTGATGGCCGTGACGTGTTTCTCGTTCTTGCCGATGACCGCGTACTTCATCTCGAAGCCGTGTTCGGGGTCGACCGCGCCGTCTTTCGGGATCAGGTCGCGCACGTGGCCGTAGGAGGCGAGCACGCCGAAATCCTTGCCCAGGTACTTCTCGATGGTGCGGGCCTTGGCCGGGGATTCGACGATGACCAGGTTCTTGCTCATCTAGGGACGGGCACTCGCATTCGGGCTCGGGGGATGTGGTTCATCGGTCCTCATCAGGCTGTTCGGCGGCAAACTAATACGCTGTTCTGATCGATTTGTAAACATGTTTGCGTATTTTCTTGCCCAGCGGTTCGGGGGTTGCGCCTGCAGGGAGCCCCTTCGCATGCCCTGCGGCAACGACGAAAAATCCGGACCGGGAATGGCCCCTCGATTTACGTTCGGCGATGCTTGGTGATACTCTCTAGGCTTGTGTCAACACTTGCACTAGGGCAATTGACCGACCCGGTGCCCTGCAAGTCTTCAATAGGAGCACAACCATGAACCAATCCTGTTTCCATACGGCGGCCCAGGCCGCCTTGATCGCCCTGTGCCTGGCCTTGCCGGCCCAGGCAGGTCTGTACCTCAGCGGCGACTTCGGCATGAATTTCGGCTCGTCGATGTCCACGGATGGTCATGACACCGATCGCGCCAGCGTCTGCGATGAATATATCAACCCGCAGTATGCCACCGTGACCCAGAGCGCAGGGTACGAGAATACCAACTGCACCGGTGCGAACCGCGGTTCGGACAGCGTCTGGAAAAATCGCTTCGGTTCCGATGAGGGGCCGCTGTTTGCGCTCGCCATCGGCTTCGACATGCCGGATTCGATGATCCGCACCGAGCTTGAGTACTTCTACCGTGACACCGGGTACGATGAGACCTCCGATGTGAGCAGCGTCGGTGGCACTGTGTTCACCAAGCTCGTCAAGGAACTGGAGACAGCGGCAGAAACCATTGACAGTGTCACTTCGCACAACCTGTTCGCCAACCTGTACATCGATTTTGACAACCCGGCAGGCATCACCCCGTACATTGGTATCGGCATTGGCCTCGGCTTCACCGAGATGGACTACGGCGGGGTCTTTCAGCGCAACATTGATCCGGCCGTGATCGAGACCGGCGACGGCCTGCCGAATGCTGCCGAGATCAAGCGCAACCTGGCTGGCACGACCACGGTCGAGCACGAGAAACTCGACGACACGCTGTTCGGCTACCAGCTGATCGCGGGACTCGACTACCCGCTGACCGATCACTTGGTGGCAGGGCTGAAGGCGCGCTGGGTGGAGTACGACTCCTTCAAGGACAAGGATGAGTGGGACATCCTGCGCAGTCACGCCTCCAACCTGAGACGCGACGGCAGCGAGCCGGTGGTGTACGATATCAAGGTCGACGACATGGAAATGTTTGCCGTCAGCTTGGTCTTGAAATACACGTTCTGATCCGATGCGTACTCCTGCAACTTTCTTGACTCGCACCGCCTGCACTGCAGGTCTCGCACTGCTGCTGGGCACTGCCCCGCTGCACGCAGCGGGCCTGTACCTCAGTGGCGACTTCGGCGTGAACTCCGGCGCCTCGCTTGATTCCAACGGCGCCACCAACGATCGCGCCAGCATCTGCGATGAATACATCAACCCGCAGTTTGCCTCGGTCGCCGATGACGGGCAGGGCAAGAGCTGCACGGACCCCGGGCGCGGGCGCGGCGATGGCTGGGACAACCGCTTCGGCTCCGACGAGGGGCCGCTGTTCGCCCTGGCACTGGGTTACCGCCTGCCCGACTCGTCCCTTCGCCTGGAGCTCGAGTATTTCTACCGCGACACCGGCTACGACGAGACCGCCCCGATCCCCTCCGCGGTCGGGGTCAACCAGGACAAGATTGCCCAGGAGATCGTCACCGCCACGGACCGTATCGACAGCATGAGTGCGCACAACCTGTTCGCCAACCTGTACATGGATTTTGCCGGGAGCGAGCGCCTCACCCCGTATCTTGGCGTGGGCCTGGGTCTCAGCTTCACCGATGTGGACTACGGCAGCGTGTGGTCGCGCAACACGGACCCGAATGCGATTCGAACCGGTGCCGGCCTGGCCAACGTGGATGAAATTCGCCAGAACCTGGCGGGCACCACCAGCGTCGTCGATGATGAGCTCAGCGACACGCTGTTTGGCTACCAGTTGCTTGCGGGAGTCGACTACCGGGTGACCGAGCATCTGGTCGCCGGGCTGAAGGCGCGCTGGGTGCATTACGAGGACTTCAAGGAAACCGGCATCGTCTGGGATCCGCTGCGAAGTCACCCGCCGTATCTTCGTAAAGGCGGGGCGGATCGCGAGAAGGTCGAAGGGGCGTTCAAGCTCAGGGACGTCGAGATGTGGGCCGTTAGCCTGAACCTCAAGTACCTGTTTTAGGCAGTTTGTCCGGATCGGGCTTGTGGGTTCAAGCACTCGCTTGGCGGTCGTGCCATTCTTCTATATAATCAAGATTATATAGAAGAGGAAATTTCCATGCTTTCATTCAAAGTGACCACGGTCGGCGCATCTTCCGGCATCATCCTCACCAAGGAAGCCATGGCACGACTGAGGGTCAAGAAAGGGGATACGCTCTACTTGACAGAAACCCCAGACGGGGGCTACCGGCTGACCCCCTATTCTCCGGAGTTTGCCCGGCAGATAGCACTCGCCGAGGAGATCATGCACGATGACCGTGAGGTGCTGCGAGCCCTGGCAAAATGACGGCTGGCCCTTCGGGTTCGTGGCACTGGATTTCACTACCTCTCGTCCTGGCAGTACATGAGCGCCAGATCACAGAGCATGGTGGCGTGGATGGCATCCGTGACCAGGGAGCCATTGAATCCGCCCTGGCGCGCCCCGTACACCGTGCTGCGTACGATGACCCAGATGCGCTGGAACTGGCAGCAAGCCATCTTTTTGGCCTTGCCCGAAACCACGGGTTCGCAGACGGCAACAAGCGCACCGCCTGGGTCGTCTCACGCCTGTTCCTTGCCGATCACGGGCACCGCCTTCAATTTGAACCTGTGGATGCCGTCCGGCTGGTGGAGCGCGTGGCCAGCGGACAAGTGAACGAATCCGCTCTTGCTGAGTGGTTCAGGGAACACGTGCAGGAGTGAGACTAGGCTGCAAGCGCACATCAAATGTCAATTTCTCGATATTTGATAGGTATTGATACTTATCTATCAGTCGCCCCCAAAATTTGTCTTGCCTGATGGCAAATCGTATTCACAGCCCCATTTTCTAACCCCTTTGGCTATGCAAAAAATTTGCTAGACTGGGCGGTCACTGGACTTTAGGTTGGCCCGAGCCCTGAATTGGACCGGGGACTGTTCCGAGCATACACATCCGCAAACACGATGGCGTTACTGGAGATTCTGCACTTTCCTGACCCGAGACTGAGCCGCAAGGCCCGTCCGGTGGAAGTCGTGGATGATGCCGTTCGAAAGACGGCCGAGGACATGCTCGAGACCATGTACGACGCCCCGGGCATCGGACTGGCCGCGACCCAGGTCAACATCCTGCAGCAAATTGCCGTCATCGACGTCTCGGAAGACAAGAACGAGCCACGCTGCCTGATCAACCCGAAGATCATCGAGCGCGACGGCGAGGAGGAGATGCGCGAGGGCTGCCTGTCGGTGCCCGAGGTATTCGCCCACATCAAGCGTGCAGAACGGGTCACGGTCGAGTTTCTGGATCTCGACGGGCAGGCCAACACCCTGGAGGCGAACGGGCTGCTCGCGGTATGCATCCAGCACGAAATCGATCACCTGCAGGGCCGCCTGTTCATTGACTACCTGTCGCCCTTGAAGCGTGAGCGCCTGAAAAAGAAGATGCTCAAGGCACAAAAGGCCGGACCGGCCATGCCGTCTTCGGACCGACCCATTCCCCTGTAGTCGCGGTACACCCCCGCATCCCGTGAGCCCGCATGCCCGCATCGAGCGCCCTTGACATCGTCTTTGCGGGCACCCCGGAGTTTGCTGCGACGACCCTGCAGGCCTTGCTTCGAAGCGAGCACCGCGTCATTGCCGTCTACACCCAGCCCGACCGACCGGCCGGGCGTGGCCGAAAGGTGCGCCCCGGCCCGGTCAAGGCGTTGGCCTGCGAGGCGGGCCTGCCG
This sequence comes from Gammaproteobacteria bacterium, assembly GCA_965203725.1. GTDB lineage: Bacteria > Pseudomonadota > Gammaproteobacteria > UBA4575 > UBA4575 > WTFY01. Next base: position 794,904 of record CBDBDH010000001.1, on the reverse strand, counting down.
GTGCGCCAGCCCAAGCGTTTTGATGAAGACGAATGTGCGCAGCTGGCCGGACTGCACGCCGATGTGATGCTGGTCTTCGCCTACGGACTGCTTTTGCCACAAGCCGCACTGGAGGCGCCGAGACTGGGCTGCATCAACATTCACACCTCGCTGTTGCCGCGCTGGCGCGGGGCGGCCCCGATCCAGCATGCCCTGCTGGCCGGGGACCAGGAGACCGGAATCAGTTTCATGCGCATGGTCGAGGCCCTGGATGCCGGGCCCATCCTGCATCAAAAACGCTGCAGGATTCGCACGAAGGAGACGGCGGCCAGCTTGCGCACACGTCTGGTGCAACTGGCCTGTGCCGAACTGGCGGGCGTGCTGGACGGGCTGGCCTGCGGGAAGTTCGGGGCGGAGCCCCAGGACTCAGGGGAGGTCTGCTTCGCTCCGAAGATCCACAAGAGCGAGGCGCGCATCGACTGGCAGCAAAGCGCAATCCAGATCGAGCGCAAGGTCCGTGCCTTCAATGACTGGCCGGTGGCCTATTCCTACCTCGAGGAGCAAAGGGTGCGCATCTGGGAAGCCCATCCCCTGGCGCGAAAAGCGGATGAGCCGACAGGGACGGTACTTGAGGCCCGAAAAGGGATCGAGGTGGCCACCGGTGAGGGGACCCTGGGTATTGATCGTTTGCAGCTGCCGGGAGGAAAACCCTTGCCGGCGCATGACTTTATCAATGCCCATGATCTCCGGGGGCTACGCTTCGGTTGCTAGGTGCGGGTACTAATGTGTACAACACTGCGATTTCAGTGAACGAGATATCCGATGGTTTGCGAGGCAAGGAACAGGTCGGTTGGGGCCTGCACCTTGAGCCAATCGAGTACAGTCTTTTCAGGTCATGGCCTGACTGTCTCGCGGATGATGTTGGTATCGAGAAGAAAAGCCATCAGCCGGAGTCGGCAGAGTGGCCGGAGGACCTGTCTCGCTCGATAGGCAGTTCGGTTTCGGTCAGGGGTGAAGCCCGGAGAAACGCGACCAGTTCGGCGCCCGTTTTGGCTTTAGAGGTGGTCAGCACCGGATGCAGCAACTTGCGAATGAGTTCGGCTTTCGCGCCGTCTGACCGGAGGACATCGGCGAGGGCCTTGACGAGGGGAGCATCATGGGAGGGAATCGTGACCTCGACACGCCGGGTACCGCTGGATGCCATCCTTTTGCGGTAACGAGAAACGCGTAATGCCGCTCGAGTCTTCAGATTTGTGGGTTTCATGACAGCCGCTTAAATATCCGGGAACGCTACCGGGTTTTAAGATACAAGTAGTCCGCATTCAAGTACAAGCCCAGTACATCCCCTGTATCGAAGTATGCCAGATGCCCACGCACACTGGCCCGGGCGTTGCTGAGCATGCAGGACTGACCCTTTGTTAGAGCAGGTTCCTCGGGTTTGATGGATGAGTCGATTCCTGCCTATCCTGGAGATTCATCCAGCGATGAGAGTTCATGCTCGTTGGCAACGGCGACATCGACTACGCAAATCCGAATTTTGAGTTGCTCATCGACCGACAGCGTCGCTGTCAGCCGATCTTCAAGTTCCCGTGCATTAGCCGGCGGACATCCCGTCTCAGGCAGTGTCGGCCGATAGCCCTCCGTGTCTCCGAACCAGAATACAAGGTAGATGCCATGCCCTCCTGTCCCCGGATCTTTGGTGTAGCGGTCAATCAGTTGTGATCGAATCGCGCTCCAGAGGTCACGATGACAGCTTCTCTTGATCTCGACGGGCACATTGCAGTGGCCATAAGAGATACAAATGTCCGCACGCTTGTCGTTGGCGTAGCGAACTTCTGGTTGCACATTGATGCCGAGCCGCAGCAGTCTGTTGCGCAAATCTGACAACAGGGCATCACGGCAAGCGTTTTCCGGGCGCGGGTTCAGCGGGCGATTGTACCGATCCACGTTCCAGTACTGGCGCCAGCCGGACGTGTTGCCGCCGCGAAGGTCGCGTGCGATTTGGTGCAAATGCGCAAGAGCCAGCGCCGCCAGGTCAGCAGCATTCGCGGGTGCGCCGCTGTTCAGTGTATCGAGTACCTGATCGGCATCGCGATAGACGAATCCAGCTTCGCGCCGGAGAGCCTTTTGTCGGTAGGCGGCGTCCATGAGAAGGGAACGCCATGGGTGCAAATCGTTGTCGGACGACAACGCACTGAGAGCGCACGAAGCATCTTGCGTCGAAATGGCTGCCAATTCCTCAATGAAGCCTCGGACCCGGTCCGCAGCATCCATCTCCTGCGTGACCTTGGCGCCCTGACCGGAGCCAGAATCAAGTGAATATGGCCTGCAGGAGGCGCCGATGAGCCGGATCAGGACCTGCAGGGCGGGTACGCTCTGACGGCACTGCAGACCGGACGAAAGATCGAATTGCCGGGCTACAGCCTCTGCCAGCGAACGGGTGCGGCGTTCCCGGGCACCGACGTAGGCCTCCAGCCGGTCGACGTATGTTTCGGGCGCTATGCACAAGCCGGCGACAAGCCAGTGGACGCGTTGCGCCACGTTCATGCCGCGATGGGCATGCTTCTCGCCGATCAGATCAAGAAGCAGATCAACATCGCAGTGGCGCCTGGCTGCCAGAAGGAGATGGCTCAGGCTCGGTAACTGGCCCGATGTGCAGCGCACGGGAAATCGCCTGAGAAGCGGTATCGCGGCGATCCGGGCCACGCGCGCATGGTCTGCGGAATGAGCCAGTTCATGGAGGCCAGCAGGGGACTCTGCACCATTGCGCAGTTTGGAGAGAACGGAGCGCACCAGCACGTCGGCAACGAGGTCGGGGCAACTGGATAGCAACCTGCTGTACCAGCGCGGGGGATGGTCTGCAGGATGCCGCGCGCTCGGCCACATGGGCACGGTGTAGTGAATCGCCAGAGCCCGCCGAAAAAGCCTTTCGTCGATATCAGCCCCGCCGGAGGGCACGGCATTGGTTATTTCCTCCAGACCGGCCATGAATGGAAGGGCAAGGTGATCCGTGCGATTCGAGGTTCCGAGGCGCAGGATCTGCCGGTCCGTGGGCAGATCGTCCCGTTTGATAGTCTTGCGAAACCCCGACAGGACGGCCTCGACCAAGTCCGCATCGTCAGCCAGGATGGAACTCAGCCGTTCTCCAGGCGAATCGCCCTGAACGTTGAGGTATCCGCCGAAATAGACCACGGCAAGTTCGTGTAGAAGCGCAGGCCTGGCCCGGTTCTCACGCAGTTCGTCCTCGTGGGGCTTCACATCCTCGTGCCAGTCCGGTCGCCCGGCCCCCGGCTGGTCTTGGTCGCTGCGCCCGGAAACGTTCCTGGTGGAAGTACGCGCTTCAAGTTCAGCCATCCTCTTGTCAAACATCCCTTCAAGACCCTCGCGTCCGGCCAGACGCCTCGATACAACTTTGCGGGAAAGGCCTTCGTCATGGCGGGGGTGGTGCAGGCATGCCGCTGCCTCGCCCAAAAGCCACTCGACCGCGTTCGTGTCTTCGGCAAGGAGCGCCTGATCAATGCACCAGAGACCGAAATCCGGCGGCCATGCGGCACCAAGCAGTCTGAGACGCTTTTCTGTGTACATGCAGTGGGAGAGCACGCATGATTCGTCGCATTCCGATCGCTCGACGCACTCCTTGAGGCCCATCGCCAGCAGGGCCTTCCACGCGTCGGGGTGGTTCTCGAGCCACTCTCGAATATCTTTGGATACCGTTCGACCGAAGTTTGGGTCGTTTGTCCAGTCGCCTGCCTTCGCGGCCGTTCCCAGCCAGCGAAACAGGCAGGCCAGGTCCACCTCATCCCCGGACAATCGAAGAAATCGCGCGAGGAGCTTCAAGGGCAGCCGGCGGAGGAAAAAAACGGGAAGTCCGTAGGGCCTGTCTTCTGCGAGCAGTAGAGCGTTGCAATCGGCAAATTCGTCAAGGAGCACGGCAAGCTGGTGTCTTTCTGACTTCTTGGGAAGGTGCCCGGTCCAGAAATACTCGTACTCGGGGGATTGACTGGGTCTTCGCGGGAGGCGGAGATACTGCATGATCTCCGTCTCCGGTATTGTTGCGGGATAGAGAGCGGACAGCAGACGGCCAAGCAGCGCATCGTCGGGGTCCGGCACTTTGCCCGCATAGACGTCGGCAGTGAGTGCCTTGATCTCGACCGAGGCGTCCTCGTCATTCCTGTGGTGCCTCAGGAACGCCTGTATGGCACGAAACCTGATTCTCGGCCACCAAGTGTCGTCGCGCAGCAACCTCATCAGCGGGCCGGCAAGTCCCGGAAGACGCTCCCCGTACCGGAGTGCCTCGATCAGGATGACGATGAAGGATTGCCACGAGTCCTCTCGCGACGGGTCGGCCAGGATCTCGCGGCAATCTTCCTCCATGTCCAAGGAGACCAGATCGCCGAGGCGCGAATCCAGCCGCAGCGTGACAATAAATCGCGGATTCGCGCTGGTTTCGTGCTGGAGGCCAGCGAGCAGACTGCGTTTTTCGTCGGGCGAGAAGCCGCTGGCGTCACCGTAGAGAACCGTCCCGAGGGGATCGCATGCAGTGATCTCCGCCCGTGCAGGTTTGCTGTGGGCCGCGAGCCATGCCGACAGGCCACGCAATTCGGACACCACCACGCCGTCGTGCCCGGTCACCAGCGCGAGGATTCGCCCGACCGGCAGTCCGTTTCCGACAAGACCTGCCAAGTACCTAGCGGCAAGAAACTCTGCGATCTGGCGATGAACGGGTATCGCCCGGTGCCGTTCCGGGTGTTCGAATAGCTTGCTTTGCAGGCAGCTGCGAAATACCGCTCGATCTGGTTCCGGTACCTGGTCAAGCCCAAGGAAATGCATGTCGCCATCCCTGCCGGACAGCGAGTATCCTGCGGCACCGGTCAGCAACTGTATGGCGCAAAGCCTCCCGCTGGCATCCATCCGGTCGGAGACGCCACTGCTGTCTGGCTGTGCGACCCGGTGATCTTCATTGTGTTCTTTCAGCAGGGTGCGGCAGGCCATATCGAATGCCTGCATCCTAGTGCCGGGCCAATTCCCGTCTGATCCGACCGCGCCCGCGAGCATCCCGAGGCTCTGGGGATTGGTCAGGAGGCCTTCAAGGCCTTTGTCTTCGGCCGAGGCGATGAACTTCTCCGGATCATCGATTTCGAAATTTTCAGACAGGATTTGACGGACATCCTCACCGGACAGAGGTTCAAGGTGCAAGACCGTGACGGTGCCGTCGGGTGACACGGTCTTGAGATGATCGCGGTCGTTCGCACCGAACCAGTCGGCCTCGCGACACGACAGGCGGAAGCGCGGACACTTCATTCGGTGGAGTTTGGCACGGATCCGGTCCAGGGGTGTTCGCCCGTCGACTGTTCCTGCCCGCGTCTCGTCGAGCCCGTCGATAAAAAGAGTTTTGTTGTGCCACTCGGGCGCGTCGTCGAAGGTCAGGAAATCGCGTGCGGAAACGCGGACCCCGCCAGTGCGTGCAGCTTCATGGGCGAAAACCGTGGTTTTGCCGACGCCCGGGGGGCCAAGCAGCACATACGCCGCCTTGTCCGTCCATTCCTCCAAGGGCCGGGGCTGAATTTCCGGTTGGTCACGGCTGTCGTGCTCGTCAATTTTGCGGCATGTCCGCAGAACGATGCGCGTCATGGGTTCTCGAACCATTCCCGGGCGGGTGCCGACAGGAACTCTGAAAGGGAAAGGCCCCCTTCGCCGACGACGACGGCTGTCTGCACATCGAAACGCTCTGTAAACTGTTCGAGCCCGCTCGTCCTTGGCCTGCGTGCACCGCTCTTCACCTCGAAGGCGACTAGTCTTCGACCGCGTGTCAGAATGAAATCCACCTCGCAGTCGTTTTCACGCCAATAGTGCAGGTGATGTTCCGGCGTGCCCGTATTGAACAGGTGCGCGCCCACCGCACTCTCGACGAGGCGCCCCCAATAGCTACGGTCCGCCTTCGCTTCCTCAAACGTGTATCCCGACGCAACCGCCATGAGCGCGGTGTTGAGCACGTTGAGTTTGGGACTGGAGGATCTTCTTCGATGGGCCCCTGCAGCGTATTTTGGCAGTCCGGCGATCAGCCCCGCATTTGACAGGAGGTCAAGATACCGGGCCAGGGTCGTTGTATTGCCGGCATCCTGCAACTGGCCGAGCATCTTGTTGAATGAAAGGATCTGCCCGGAGTATTCGGCACCAAGCTGGAACAGCCGCTTGAGAAGCGCAGGCTTGTCTACCCGCTGCATCGCGAGAATGTCACGCTCGATATTGGGTTCAACCAGCGCCTCGGCAACGTATGCACGCCATCGGCTCTGCTCCGGAACGAGCGAGACGCCTCCCGGGTAGCCCCCGAAATAGACGTAGTGCTGGAGATCAAAGCCGAATGCCGCCGACATTTCGGCGAACGACCAATGCATCAGACGGACGGTTTCGTACCTGCCGGCGAGGCTTTCGCCTAGCCCCTGCTGCATGAGCAACGGGGCGGAGCCCAGCAGAATGACATGCAGGGGGCGGTCCTGTTGCCGGTCCGCATCCCATAGCCCCTTGACCGTCTCCGACCAGTTCGGGATTTTCTGGATCTCGTCGATCGCAAGGACAAAGCCCTGGGCAGAACGTTCGGAAGCTATTCGTGCCTGTTCCCAGATTCGGACCAGCCACCGAGTGTCTTTTGGGCCGTTGAGCACAATGTCCGGCGGGCTCCCTAGTTCAGGGGTCGAGCCACCCAAGTCTGGGGTAGGGGTAGGGGTGGCGCGGTCCGGTTCGTCGACAGCTACATAGTGAGAGGGCCGGTCCTGCTGTCGAAGCACTTGGCGAACCAGCGTGGTCTTGCCTGTCTGACGCGGTCCGGTCACAATTGTGAGCAACTGGGGCTTTTCGCCCAGGCGATGGAGCAACGTGGAAATCTGGGGTCGTTCGTACTGTGGCATTAGGCTATGATACTGTATTGAGTAAATTTACTCAATAAAGTATCATAATTTGTATGCGATGAGGGTTCCGGTGACCGCGCAGGTGCCCATTGCGCGAGACCACGCATCTGCTTAAGGTGTGGGCCACCCCACGAAGCCGCTGGTTCCCATGGTCTGCCACAGTGAAACCCGGATCAGTCGGACCCGCGTGACGTCAGATGTTTGATCAAGCCCGCTTGTGCGAGGCTCCCCTTACCATGGATGCTTTTCGGCGCTGTACTAAGGTCTGGGTTCAGTACATCGGCATTGATGTCCCGGACAGGGAGGCTGTAACCTGCCTGTCCGGGCACACCTTCAGCCTTGGGCAGTCACCAGCCGTAACGCGCGCGGGCGTAGTAGAACCCGCCCGAGAATCCCATCGGCGAGGATTCGGGGTACTTGGAGCCCAACTCCTCGGCAAACTCATTCCGGTCCGGGAAGTTGTCGAAGATATTTTCCGCCCCGACACTCAACTCCAGTCCGCCGGGGGCACGGTAGCTCACCTCAACGTCCAGCGTGAATTCCTCATCCGGTTCAATGAAGAAATCCGAACTGTCCGCGTGGAACTCATCGTAGCCGTCGAAGAAATTCACGCGTGCAAAACCGCCCCACCGTGTTTGGCCATGTCGAAGCGTCACGTTGAAGCGAAAGTCCGGCAGCGCGTCTTCCAGTTGCTTGATGCGCTGCTCACCGATGAACTCCGGATCGTGGCTGGTGACTTCGGTGTCATTGTAGTTGCCCACGAAGGCCAGCTCGGTCTTGCCGCCTTGCAGTAGCGGCATCCTGTCGGTCACATCGAAGCTTGCCACCAGATCGATGCCACGGGTGCGCGTGTCGAAACCGTTGCCGAAAAAGCGGAAATTGCTCACATCGGTGGCAGGAAAACACCCGCTCGTGCCGATCGCCGCTTTCTGTGCAGCACTCAGCGTCTTGTCCGCTGACAGGCCAAGGCGGTCATCCACTTCGATGTTATACGCATCGACGGAGAACGAGAAGGAATGCAGTTCCACACCAATGCCCGCCGTGTACGTGACGGACTCCTCGGCGTCGAGCTTCTGTGCGCCCACCGCGGCGGCCTCCGGGCATTTCGAGGGAATCGTGCCCCGCTGCGTCAACTGGTTCCTGCCTTGCGAATCCAGGATAAACGCGGTCGTCACGTTGGCGACATTCTCCTGTCCCACGGTCGGGACACGAAAGCCTGTACTGACCGAACTGCGCAGACTGACCGTCTCCGTGGCCCTCAGGACCGCACCGATCTTGAAGTCCTCGGTCGTGTCGTAATCCTCGTGATCCTCGATGCGTCCCATCACGGCAACGGTAAGCGCATCCGTGATGTCCGCTTCCAGTTCGACATACGTGGCGATGTTGGAACGGTCCCACTTGCCTGCCGCGGCCACCGGGGAGAACCCGGAGAATCCGTTGGCGCCGACTCCGGTGTCCGGAATCTGCCCGTCCACCCAGGAGGCTTCCTCGCCCGCCTTCACCTCGAACTGCTCTTCTCGCCACTCAATCCCGAACGCGGTATACAGGGGGGATGCGAGGGAGGCCATCTCGACCGGACGCGTAAGATCCAGGCTCAGGGTCTGCTCGGTCTGGGTGTAGCTGCCCAGACTGAATTCCGTCGGGGTCGCCAGCCCCAGGCTCGCATTGATGGTGTTGCGAATGGTGAAATCCGCCTCGCTCTCGCCGATCGAGTAGCTCGCATCCCAGCTCAGCCCCGAGCCCAGTTCCCCGCGAAGGCCCGCCACACCGGCAGCGTCGCTGACTTCGGCACCGAACTTGGGAGTGAATCCTCCCGGGAACCGCTCATTGAAGAAACACCCCGGGTACGGGGTCGAGTCAAACAGCTCGCCGGTGTCCGTCACGCGCAGTCTTCCCGATGGGTCGGCATACCCTGGGCAGCCCGGGGCAAGCGGCAGGCGATAGTTTGCCTGACCCTTTTCTTCTGCGACAAATACGCCGGTGCGTGTGTTCGGATTGCGGAAGAAAAAGCCTCCCTCGGTCTCGCGCTCCGAGGCATTGGCGAAAGCGTAGAGTTCGGAGTGCTCACCGAGCCCGATTCCGGAATTCAAAAAGACGGTGTAATCATCATCGACATCCGGCTGTCCCCAGACCTGGGTGTACGGCTGGCGAACGGCGGAATTGCCGTTGTCGATCAGGGCCTGGGCACCCGCACGTTGCACGCTGCGGACCGTGGGTCCCATCTCGTGCCACTGCGCACTGAGGTTGGCGAAGCCGTTGGCGCCAAGAGGTATCCCCAGGTTGCCGGCGAGGCGGTATTCATCGCCGTCGCCCGTGTAGGTCTGGCCCCACTGCGCCTCGAGGGTGCCGCCTTGCGGGCGGTCCTTGAGCACGAAGTTGATCACGCCCGCGATGGCATCGGACCCGTACTGTGCGGAGGCCGTGTCACGCAGCACCTCGACCCGCTTCAGCGCGATCGCGGGGATGACGCTGATGTCGGGCCCCTGCGCCCCTTCTGAAACCCCGTTGCCCAGCCACGAGATGACCGCCGCACGGTGGCGCCGCTTGCCATTCACCAGCACCAGCGTCTGGTCGGCGGCCAGGCCACGCAGGTTGGCCGGACGGATGAAGGTCGCGGCGTCGCTGATCGGCTGGGTCCCGACATTGTAGGACGGCACCAGCTTGCGCATCAGTTCCGGCACCTGGGTCGTTCCCTGGTTGCTGAGGTCCTCGGCATCGATAATGTCGACGGCCGACGGGGCATCGGCGGTCGTGCGTACCGGGCGTCGTGAACCGACGACGCTGATCTTGTCCAGCTTCACGGCCTGTGCGCCGTGCTCACCGGCTTGCGCTACCTTGGGTGTCAACAGCATGGCGGCAAGCAACATGCCCAAAATGGCCAGCAACAGGATTGCGAAGATACGGTGTTTACCCATGGGAGCGCCCCCTTGATCGAGTCGTGTGGATTCTGAAAGGCCCGGGAGAGGCGGGCCAAGCCGTGCCGGTGCCCGGAGGGTTCCGGGATGCGCAAGTCGGATGGACTCAAGCGGCAAATTGGGCACCAAGTTTGAAACTTTCATCGATTTTAACGAATATTGTGCGCTTTTCCTATCCTGCACCATCGCGTGGCAAACCGGGGCTCTTGCCCGGCTTGCCCGGGATGGCGCGCATCCCCGGCCCGCACGCCGGGGCGGGAAACAGGGAAGTTTTCCGATCCTTGCATAATCAAGGAGTTGCAGATTTTCGAGGGCTTCATGGGGGCCTGTGATCCGGGCAAAAACCCTTGCCCGTCCCCATGACTTGCCCTATGCTGCCCGCCTGCATTGCACCTGTTCACAGGTCTGGATAGACAAGGCATTGCCATGAAAATAATCATACTGGGAGCCGGCCAGGTCGGCTCCTCGCTGGCCATCAGTCTGGCCAACGAAGCCCACGATATCACCCTGGTGGATGCGGACCCCGTCATCCTCCAGGATATCCAGGGCCGGGCCGATTTGCGCACGGTGGTCGGCAAGGCCTCGCACCCGACCCTGCTGGCGGAGGCTGGCGCGCGCGATGCCGACATGATCATCGCCCTGACGCAGAGCGACGAGACCAACATGGTGGCCTGCCAGGTCGCCTATACGCTGTTTCACACCCCGACCAAGATCGCGCGCATCCGCGCGCTCGAGTACTTCGCCTACGAAAACCTGTTTGTGCAGGAGGCCCTGCCGGTGGACGTGCTGATCAGCCCGGAATACCTGATCTCGCAGTACATCCAGCGCCTGATCGAGCACCCCGACTCCCTGCAGGTGCTGGATTTTGCCGACGGGCGCATCAAGCTGCTCGGGCTGCGTGCCAGCAAGCGCATGATCGGGCGCAGGCTCGGCAACATCTGGGAGCTGATGCCCGAAACCGAGGCCAAGGTGGTGGCCCTGTACCGCAACAACCGCTCCATCCCCATCAACGACCTGACCATCATCATGGAGAACGACGAGGTGTTCTTCCTGGCCTCCTCGGACAACGCCATGGCCATGACCGGGCAGTGGCGCGGCGACGACCTTCCCTACAAGCGCATCCTGCTGGCCGGCGGCGGCAACATCGGCTATCACCTGGCGAAATCCCTGGAGGACGACTACCACATCAAGATCATCGACCGCAACACCGAGCGCACCCGCTTCCTGTCCGAATCGCTGAACAAGACCATCGTCCTGCAGGGCGATGCCGCCGACCAGGACATCCTCATCGAGGAGAACATCGAGGACACCGACGTCTTTTGTGCGCTGACCAACGACGACGAGGCCAACATCCTGTCCTCCATGCTGGCCAAGCGCCTGGGAGCCAACAAGGTCATGTCGCTGATCAACCGCCCGAGCTACGTGGAGCTGGTGGAAAGCGGCATCGTCGACATCGCGATCTCGCCCCGCCAGGTCACGCTCGGCACGCTGCTCGCCCACGTCCGAAAGGGCGATGTGGTGGCCGTGCACTCGCTGCGGCGCGGGGCGGCCGAAGCCATGGAAGCGGTGGCCCATGGCGATCGCAAGACCTCCAAGGTGGTCGGGCGCAGCATCGGCGAGATCAAGCTGCCCAAGGGGGCGACCATCGGCGCCATCGCCCGCGGGGACCTGGTGATCATGGCCGAACCCGACATGCTCATCGAGCCCGAGGATCACGTCATCCTGTTCCTGGCCGACAAGGGCGGGGTGCGCGACATCGAACGCCTGTTCCAGGTCAGTGCCACGTTCATTTAGGGATTTGCCCGGGGCACCTGCAAGACGGGCTCACTGACATGCAACGCCAGGTCATCCAGCGCATCCTCGGCCTGCTGCTGGCCGCTTTCAGCCTCACCATGCTGGCGCCGGTGCTGTTTCGCTTTCTCGATGCCAGCGAACCGGTCGCCCCGTTCATCGCCTCGACCCTGATCACCTTTGCCGCGGCCGTGGCCCTGTGGTATCCGGTGCGCGATTTCAGGGACGACCTTCGCCTTCGCGAGGGCTTTTTGATCGTGGTGCTGTTCTGGACGGTGCTCGGCCTTTTCGGGGCGCTGCCTTTTTTGTTCTCCGCATCGCTGGACCTCGGGCTGACCGATGCGGTGTTCGAGTCGATCTCCGGGCTGACCACAACCGGTGCGACGGTCATCACCGGCCTCGACACCCTGCCCCGGTCCATCCTCTTCTACCGCCAGAGCCTGCAGTGGCTGGGCGGCATGGGAATCATCGTTCTGGCCGTGGCGATCCTGCCGCTGCTGGGCGTCGGCGGCATGCAATTGTACCGGGCCGAGACCCCGGGGCCGGTGAAGGACAACCGCCTGACCCCGCGCATCAAGGAGACTGCCAAGGCGCTGTGGTACATCTATCTTCTGCTGACGGTCGCCTGCGCCTTCGCCTACTGGCTCGCCGGCATGGGCGCCTTCGATGCCATCGCGCACAGTTTCTCGACGGTGGCCATCGGCGGGTTCTCCACCCACGATGCCAGCATCGGCCATTTCGACAGCGGGGCGGTCGAGGCGATCGCGATCCTGTTCATGCTGCTGGCAGGCGCCAACTTCGGCCTGCACTTCATCACCTGGAAGTCGGCGAGCCTGCGCCACTACCTGCAGGATGCGGAGTTTCGCACCTACCTCTGGGTGTTGCTGGCGGTGACCGCAGTCACGGTCGTCACCCTGAACGTGGCGAACGTCTATCCGGGCCTGGGCGAGTCCTTCGGCAAGGCCGTCTTCCAGGCGGTCTCCATCGGCACGACCACGGGCTTCACCACCTCCGAATACCACCTGTGGCCGGGTTCCCTGCCGGTGCTGTTGCTGCTGGTCAGTTTCATCGGCGGCTGTGCGGGCTCCACGGGCGGGGGCATGAAGGTGATCCGCGTGCTGTTGCTGGTCAAGCAGGGCCTGCGCGAGCTGCTGCGTCTCGTGCACCCGAGTGCGAAGATCGCGGTGAAGATCGGCGAGAAGGCCGTGGACTCGCGGGTCGTGGAGGCGGTGTGGGGGTTTTTCTCGGCCTATATCGCGGTGTTCGTGTTCATGCTGCTGTTGCTGATGGCCACGGGCCTGGACGAGGTCACGGCGTTCTCCGCGGTGACGGCCACGCTCAACAATCTGGGGCCGGGGCTCGGCGAGGTGGCCCTCAATTACACCGGCATCAACGGCTTCAGCAAGTGGGTGCTGTGCCTGGGGATGCTGCTGGGACGCCTGGAGATCTTCACCCTGCTGGTGGTGCTGACCCCGGCCTTCTGGCGCAGGTAGGCTATCTTAAGGGACTTGCGTCGCAAACCTTTAGCCAACAACATCACCACGAGCCACATGCAAGATACCGGTAAAAGCGAGGGCGAACTACGAACCCCACGCGTTATCAGTAGCCGATGCTCATCCTGCCGCGTGCAGGTTTGTCCCGGCATCCAGCGTCGGCAACCGGGCGATCGTCGCCCCGTGCTTCTGTTCCGCACGCCGTAGCTCGTACAGCTTCTGGAGGTTGAGCCAGAATTCGCCCGAGGTGCCGAAAAAACGCCCCAGGCGCAAGGCGGTATCGCCGGTGATCGAACGCCGGCCGTTGAGGATCTCCGTGATTCGGTTCACCGGCACCTCGATCCGCCGCGCCAATTCTGCAGCACTCATGCCGAGCGCATCGAGATCCTCGCGCAGCGTCTCGCCGGGATGGACAGGTTCACGCATTTCATGCCTCCTCTCAATGGTAATCAACCGTTTCCACTTCGGTAACGCCTCAGTCTCCCTGTCGGAGAAACCGACAATCACGATGGTTTGTGTTCCCGCTGCAACCGCACTGCTTGCACTTTGGCGGAAATACACGTATCACGCAAGCATGCACCCGGGTATACATCTGGGCATGTTGTTCGGGCGCCTGGAAATCTTTACCCTGCTGGTGGTGTTGACCCCGGCCTTGTGGCGCAGGTAGGACAAAATTTCATGGTAGACGATGCGGCCTGGGAGAAGTGGGATCGCCGGTATGCGGACAAGCCCGCGGGGAGCCCGGAGCCTGCCCAGGTGCTTTTGGAGCATGCGTACCTGTTGCCCAAATCGGGCACGGCGCTGGAGCTTGCCTGCGGTCGGGGCGGCAGTGCACTTTTTCTGGCACGCAGGGGGTTCCGGGTGCAGGCCTGGGACATCTCGAGGGCGGCCATCGAGGGGCTGGAGCTGCAGGCGAAAGCCGAGGGGCTTGAGGTCGAGACGGGCGTCCGGGATGTGCGTGAATCTCCGCCACCCCCGGACACGTTCAATGTGATCTGTGTGAGCTATTATCTCGAGCGCTCCATCGTCGGGCCGATCATTCAGGCCCTGAAGCCCCGGGGCCTGCTGTTCTACCAGACGTTCATCCACGAGAAGGTCACTGACCTCGGACCCAGTAACCCGTCATACCGGCTCGGACCCAATGAATTGCTGGAGCTGTTTGCTCCGCTGCATGTGCTGGTGTACCAGGAACTCGGGTGTGTGGGAGATACCGAGCAGGGAGTGCGGGATACAGCCTGGCTGGTGGGTCAAAGACGCGGGGGCGTGCCCTGAGCCGGGAAGGCGCACGGCGCCGGGGGGTTCAGAACTGGCGCACGAAACGGATTTCGCCGCTGGTGCCGTCGTACCCGTACACCTGCGAGTTGGTATTCTTTTCCTCGTGGGTGAGCGCAAGCTGGGGACTGAATCCGTACAGCGTGAAGGCACGGTTGTACACCGAGGCGCGGTAGATCTTGGTGCGGTCCTTGCGGGGCTCTCCGCTGGTGAAGGGAAACCAGTTGCCCTCGTAACGGGTTCTTCTGAACTCGGTGCTGCCTCCCACGGTGAAGCCGCGCGGCAAGATCACCGAGGCGCCGATCCGCCCCCAGCGGGTGTCATTGCGCCAGGTCGGGGCTTTCGTGTGGTCATCGGCATAGCCCAAGGCGGCCTCGAGGCGCAGGGTGGGCAGGAGTACCCAGGTGCCCCTCACCGAGAGGTCCAGTGTCGAGCCATCCAGGTATTCGTGCTTCCGGTACTCCCGGTCATGCCAGGAGGCCTGCCCGTTCAGCCAGATGCTCCGGTTCAGCCGGTGCTTGAGCTCCGAGCGCACCCCGAAGTCGAAACTGTAGGGCGAGGTGACGCGCCACCGCCGGCGTGCATCGGCGAGCAGGCTGATACTGGTGTCTGCGTCAAGAAACCACTGCGGGCCGGCATGCACCCCCAGGAAGGACTGGTCAAACTCCTTCCCCGGGTATTCCTCGCGGGCGAGGTCGCTGCCGAAGCGAAGCCGCAGGTTCTCGCCCAGGGGGAACCAGTACCCGCCGCCCGTCCACAGGGAAAGGCCGACCCCCGATTTTTCCTCATCCACCTGGTCGCGGCGAAAGGGCAGGCCGAAAATGTTGATGATCTCCGTTTCCGAGTTGCGGCCGATGTTGGTGCTGGGTTTCAGGGTGCTGCCAAGGTACACTGACCAGCGCTTGCGGGCCCGGATCTCGTTGAGGAAACGATGGACGTTGGTGACCACGGGGTCCGGCGGATTTCCGGCAAGCACCTGCTCGAAATGCTTGCGCGACAGGGAATCCTCTTCCTTGTAGAAAAATGCGCGGGCGAGCTCGAGTTGCACGCGTACAAGGCCGGGATGGTTGATCAGGATCGCATGCAGGACGGCAATGGCTTCATCCAGCAGGGCCTCGCGCTCCTCCTTCGAGGTTTGCGCCAGGCGGGAGCGCTCGATTGCAGCCAGGCCCAGCAGGAAGTGAAGGTTGGTGCGCCCGGGATGCGCCTTGGCCAAGGGGCGCAGGAGGGTCAGGGCTTCCTCGAACTGCCCCTTGCTGAGCAGTGCGCGTGCCTCGCTTTCATCCGGGGTCGAGGATGGCTGCAGTTCTTCATTGCCGGCGAACACTGCACCCGTAGCCAGCAGGAACAGCAGGGTTACGAATGCAAGGGTCTTGTTTATTTTTATTCTTGTCATGGGTTATGGGGCCTGTGAACCGAAGCTGCGCTGGCCAAGGTCCACGTCCGATCGGGACAGCGTGTGCCTGCACCCGCGGCTCTCGTATCCGGGTACACGCCGACCAGGCTGCCCTGTTTGTATTTTTAATGTTGTTCGTAGTTATGTAACAGGTTCTTTCAAAATTCAAGGAGCAAACTGAACAGCAGGGGTCTTCTGCAAGTCATGCCACCATGAGGAACCCGTTTGCAGGATAATACAGATAAAACGAGGTTTGGGAAAAACTATTTATGGGTGGAATACGGGTTTTCGGGTGACGGGCATGTCCAAGTATGCAAATACTGGGTGCTTTAGGGGGGTTGTAGAGAAGTTGCTTACTGTATGGCCTGATCAGGGGAATCCAGATCACCAGCCATTGAGAAATGCAAGAAACCATTGCCTGCTGCATCTGATCAGGGGCATGCCATTCGGACAATGCCCTGATTTTATGCTGGGCAAAAAAAGAGGGTGGCAAATTTGCCACCCTCGTCTGGAAGCTTGAGTTAAGAAAGTCAGTCCATTTTTAAGCGATCAGTCCTTTCTCGCCCCAAAGGCACCGGCTACAGAGCCATTGCTGAAGAAGGCATTGAACTCACCAACAACGGTGTGGGGCTGGATGGCATTAGAGTCAGCATCAACTACCGGACCATGGAAGGTAGCTGTGTACGAACCATCATCTCCACCACCTTTGGCAACACCATCGTCAACATGCGGATCAGTTCCAGTTCCATCAGTTGCAGCCTGTTGCAAGGACACCGACCAGCCAGGTCCCTCATCATGGCCGGACAACGTGAAGTTGTTGATGGTGCCAGAGATGCTGTTCAGCAAGCCTGGCGGAATCTGGCCTGCTTCACTGGCAGGAGTATCAGGGTCATCCACCGTCTGACCAAAATGCGCAGTCAATTCTGCATCTGCCGTGAAGTGACCGGAAGTGGCCGACGCTTCCGTGCCGTCCGGCTTGGTCACGCTGTGCACATAAACACCCGTAGCCCCACCCGAATAGGTTGCACGGCCAGTGACAGAACTAGTATCACTGCGGGCTGCCGAAGAGCCAGCGAAGGTCTCGACCTCGTTGTAAGTGACTACACCGTCATCATCAGTGGTCTTCTTGAGCCAGACGCCGTAGTGCAGGTAGTCAGCATCCGGCACATCAGAGGTGGCACCCGAATCAGGCGTGAAAACCCACCCGTCTGACATGGCAGTGATCTTGCTATCTTTATCAAGAGTGACTGTACACACAGCAGTGCCGTTACACCTGTACGTGCCCATCGCACCATTGTAGGTGCCCTCCACCTCATCGGCCTCGTCCATGCTGGTAGTTGTGGTAACGTCAAAGTTGAATGTCAACGTCGTGACTCTAGTGGCAGTAAAGTCAGGGGACTTGACCAATGCACGAACAGCCGCTGAAGTTCCATCAACAGTAAGGGCGGTAAAGTCATTAGTAAGGTCATCGTCACCGTCTGGTCCATCCGCACCTGTATCAAGGTCACGAGTATTCAGTGCTTGACCCGTCACCATCGCAAACGCCGTAGCCTTTGGAGCTTCGATGTCGGTGCTGACAATTACAGTCTCCTGAACCACATCACCATCGCTATCGGCTTCCATCGTGCGAGTGTGCATGGTGCGTCCGCCGCCTAAATCCATAGCCTGTGTGAACTTCGGATCATCATCGCCCGCTAGCGCGGTATCCGTGATCTTGACAGTCGTGCCATCACGGTCGCGGCTGATTTCCATCGAAACCGTAGTAACACCAGTGCCACCGAGACCGGCATCATCTGCAACTGCTTGCATTGACTCGTCCAAGATGGCTTTTCTCTTCGTACCAGCCGCTTTAGTCATTGCATCAATTTCTTCTGCAGTCGGTCCTGGGACCATGCAGTTGGGCGGTGTGCCCGTTTGTCCTTCAGGACACATGGCCATGTCATCATCATCGTCCATCGGTGCCGGAGACGAACTGCCACCGCCACCGCCGCAGCCGTACATCACCATGGAGAATGCGGTGACCAAGCAAATCGCCACCAACTTTTTAGAAAGTGTAGACATCTTTCGAAGCTCCCTTAGTATTGAACAAATAGGCCTATGGCCTAACCTAACGATTGTAAAAGCATGCACTCCGACGCCCGAACTTCCCCGAACGGTAAGAGTGCTTGTATGATTTCCTGCCAAATCTACATCGTCTCCAAACATACTGCAACCACTTTTTTATGGAAATATCCCCGTAATAAATGGCTTATATCGCCTAATGCGGGCAGTTTGGAAGGTGCACGAATGCTTATGATCCGGTTTCAGCGGCAAAGTACATCACACCCTGCTGAATTCCTCTTTTGCCATGGCAGGCGAAGGGCTGAAAGCCGCATACCGGCAGGGATTACGGGCACGGGGATGCTGCATCGGTCAAACCGGCAACAATTTTGGAGAAGTGACTCAGGTTCAAGGGCAATTCTGCAACCGAAGTTTTCGGGATCATGCCCAACCCGCCGTACGTATTGGCAGTGGCTATATCTTTGATAGGTTTGATCAAGGGTTGCCGACCGTGACCAGGCAATGGTGGCCTCCATCACCACGCACGCGTCTAAAATTTCAATGGACTAATTCCGCTTCATGAGCTTGAATGCCGCACAGCCTGTTTGTCTTATATTGAGTATGAATTCCAATCCTGCACCCGTGCGATGAACCGGCCCAGGTGTTTGCATTGCTGAACCGATCGTGAAACCGCTGTCGCTGTACCCGAAGATCAAACCGTACAGGGAGTTCCCACTCCGGGTGTCCGACCGGCACACCCTGTGGGTCGAGGAGTGCGGCAACCCGCACGGCGTGCCCGTGCTGTTCCTGCACGGCGGCCCGGGGGCCGCCTGCGAGCCCTTTCACCGCCGGTTCTTCGACCCCGAACACTGCCGCATCCTCCTGTTCGACCAGCGTGGCAGCGGGCGTTCCACCCCGCATGCGGAACTGCAGGAAAACACGACGCAGGACCTGGTGGAGGACATTGAGCGCATCCGCGAACACCTCGGCATCGACGCCTGGCTCGTGTTCGGCGGCTCCTGGGGCTCAACGCTGGGCCTTGCATATGCACAGGCCCATCCCGGGCGCGTCACCGGACTCGTCCTTCGCGGCATCTTCCTGTGCCGGGCGCAGGACATCCGCTGGTTCTACCAGGACGGGGCCGGGCGCATCCACCCAGAACTGTGGCAGGAATACGTCCGGGTCATCCCGGAAGATGAACGAGGCGACATGGTCGGCGCCTACTACCGGCGCCTGACCTCAAAGGATGCGAACGTGCGGGCCGAGGCGGCACGCGCCTGGTCGCTGTGGGAAGGCAGCACGTCGAACCTCGAGCCCAAGGCGTCGGTCATCGATCATTTCTCGGATGAGGCGACCGCGCTCAGCCTTGCACGCATCGAGTGCCACTATTTCATGCACGACTCGTTCCTGCGCGAAAACCAGCTGCTCAAAGACGCCCACAGGCTCAAGGGCATCCCCGGGGTCATCGTGCACGGGCGCTACGACATGGTGTGCCCGATCGAGCAGGCGTATGCCCTGCACCGGGCCTGGCCCGAGGCCGAGTTCGTGATCTGCCCGCGCTCGGGGCACTCGGCCGCAGAACCCGAGATCGTCGATGCGCTGGTGCGCGCCGTGCAGCAGTTGACCCGAAACTGACGGCCTGCTCTTTCATTCGTGTCCTCCCTGGCACACACTAGACCCCGTCATGATCGCCCTGCTCCAGCGCGTAAAGAGCGCCCGCGTCACCGTCGATGAGAAGACCGTGGCCGGCATCGGCCAGGGCCTTTTGGTCTACGTGGCCGTGCAGCGAGAAGACGATGAACCGACGCTGGTTCGCATGGGCGAGAAACTCCTCGCCTACCGCATCTTCGATGACGGCACCGGGCGCATGAACCAAAGTGTGGTGGACGTCGAGGGCGAGGTGCTGCTCGTGCCCCAGTTCACGCTCGCCGCCGACACCCGAAAGGGCCTTCGACCGAGCTTCTCCAGGGCGGGCGAGCCGGCACGTGCCGCGAAGCTGTTTGGTCGTTTTTCAGACAACCTCAGGGCAAACTGTGCTAAAGTGCAGACCGGTATATTCGGTGCCTGCATGCAGGTGCACTCGGTCAATGACGGGCCGGTCACGTTCTGGCTCGAAGTTTAATTGCTGACAACACACAACCACTTTTCTCCGAACCCTTTCCTGGACCCCCAGCCGTGAGCACGCGATCCGTCAGTGTCGAGCGCAATACCCGCGAGACCCAGATCACCGTGCGCCTGGACCTCGACGGGCACGGCAAGTCCAGGCTCGAGACCGGCCTGCCGTTTTTCGAGCACATGCTCGACCAGGTAGCGCGCCACGGCATGCTGGACCTCGCCATCGATGCCAAGGGCGATCTCGAGATCGATGCGCACCACACCGTGGAGGATGTCGGCATCGTGCTCGGCCAGGCGTTTGCCAAGGCGATCGGCGACAAGCAGGGGATCCGGCGTTACGGGCACGCCTACGTGCCGCTCGATGAGGCGCTCTCAAGAGTCGTGGTGGATTTTTCCGGCCGCCCGGGCCTGGAGTTCCGGGTCAGCTTCCCGCGGGCCCGGGTCGGGGACTTCGACGTCGACCTCACCCACGAGTTCTTCCAGGGCTTCGTCAACCACGCCGGCGTGACCCTGCACATCGACAACCTCGCAGGCGACAACTCTCACCACATTGCCGAGACCGTCTTCAAGGCCTTCGGACGCGCGCTTCGCATGGCCGCAAGCTTCGATGACCGCCTCGAGGGGGAGATCCCCTCCACCAAGGGCAGCCTGTGAGCGCCTGACGTCCCGAAGGAGCCCCTGATTACTGACGATGCAGCAGATCGCGATCATTGATTACGGCATCGGAAATCTCTATTCTGTCATCAAGGCGCTTGAGCATGTGGCAGGCCCTGCGGACCGCGTATTCACGACCTCGGATTTCGATGCGATCGCCAAAAGCGACCGGGTGGTGTTCCCCGGCCAGGGGGCGGCCCAGGACTGCATGCAGGCGCTGAGGGCGCATGGTCTGGAAGAGTCCGTGCTGGAAGCGGCGCGCAACAAGCCGTTTCTTGGCATCTGCATGGGCATGCAGGTACTGATGGCAAGGAGCGAGGAAAACCAGGGTACCGGATGCCTGGCATTGTATGAAGGCAGCGTGAAGTATTTCGGTGATCACGTATCCGTGGGGGCGGGTACGGGCAGTTACAAGGTTCCGCACATGGGCTGGAACGCCGTGCGCCAGGACCAGGCGCACCCGCTCTGGGAAGGCATCGCCCCTTCCAGTTATTTCTATTTCGTGCACAGCTATTTCGTCGCCTGCGAGGATGCCGCGCTGGTCGCCGGCACCACCGACTACGGCCTGGCGTTCACCTCGGCGATCGCCAGGGACAACGTCTTCGCCCTGCAGTGCCATCCGGAGAAAAGCGCCGCCTCCGGGCTACGCCTGCTGCAGAACTTCGTCCACTGGGACGGGGAGCCGGGCACCCACTGAGGGATTTCCGCCATGATGGTCATCCCCGCAATCGATCTCAAGGACGGCAAGTGCGTGCGCCTTCGCCAGGGCGCCATGGACGATGTCACCGTGTTCTCCGAGGACCCGGTGGCGATGGCCGACCGCTGGGTCGAGGAAGGTGCGAGACGCCTGCACATCGTCGATCTTGACGGGGCCTATGCGGGTGCGCCCCGCAATGCCTCCATCATCCAGGCGATCGCCGAGAAACATCCCGACATCCCGATCCAGGCGGGTGGCGGCATCCGTGACGAGGACACCGTGCAGGCCTATCTCGACATCGGCGTGCAGTACGTCATCATCGGCACGCGCGCGGTCAGCGCCCCGCACTTCGTCAACGACCTGTGCCTGGAGTTTCCCGGCCACATCATCGTCGGGCTCGATGCCAAGGACGGCAAGGTCGCGATCGACGGCTGGTCGAAGCTCTCCAACCACGATGCCATCGACATGGCGCAGCATTTCGAGGCCGACGGGGTGGCCGCGATCGTCTTCACCGACATCAGCCGCGACGGCATGATGCAGGGCATGAACGTCGAGTCCACCGTGGAGCTGGCGAGCAACATCCACATCCCGGTGATCGCCTCCGGCGGGGTCACCGACGAGGCCGACATCAAGCGCCTGTGCGAGTCCGACGAGGAGGGCATCGTCGGGGTGATCGTCGGGCGTGCCCTGTACGAGGGCACGATCGAGCTCAAGCATGCCCAGGCGCTCGCCGATGAGGCGCAACCCTAGCGCGCCGAGCCGGGGACTGTCACGAATGACGATTCGGCAACATGAGCCGCCGCACCCGGGCGCTTTGATCCGGCGCACGTACATTGAGCCGTTTGCAGAAATTACCGCGAGCAAAGTCGCCGACCGGCTCGGCGTTGCGCGCAGCACCTTCTCTCGCCTGTTGAACGGTGTGGCCGGAGTCTCGCCGGAAATGGCTGTGCGCCTGTCCAGGGTGTTGGGTGGCTCCGCGGAAAGCTGGCTTACCCTGCAGGAGAGCTGCGATCTGTGGAAAGCGCGCCAATCGGTAGACACCAGGACATTGAAGCCGATTGATTTCAGCGAAGTCGCTTGAGCCCTCAAGCCCTCGAAGAAATTGCGGTTTTGCCGCAGGGTCGAGGTATATAATTCCCCTGGACTTCACACCTCGCCTATCCATGTCGCTCGCCAAACGCATCATCCCCTGCCTCGACGTCGATGCCGGTCGCGTGGTCAAGGGCGTGCAGTTCGTCGACATCTGCGATGCCGGCGACCCGGTGGAGGTGGCCAAGCGTTACGATGCCGAGGGCGCCGACGAGATCACCTTCCTCGACATCACCGCAAGCTCCGATGAGCGCGACACCATGGTGCACGTGGTCGAGCAGGTCGCCGCCCAGGTGTTCATCCCGCTCACCGTGGGCGGGGGCATCCGCAAGCTCGAGGACATCCGCACCCTGCTCAACGCCGGCGCCGACAAGGTCGCCATCAACACCGCGGCGGTGTTCAACCCCGGGTTCGTGCAGGAGGCCAGCGACAAGACCGGCTCGCAGTGCATCGTGGTCGCCATCGATGCCAAGCGCACCAGCGCCGAGGGCGAACCGCTGCGCTGGGAGCTCTTCACCCACGGCGGGCGAAAGCCGACCGGCATCGAGGCAATCGGCTGGGCGAAAAAGATGGAAGACTTCGGGGCCGGCGAGATCCTGCTGACCAGCATGGACTGCGACGGCATGAAGACGGGCTTCGATCTGGAACTCACCCGCGCGGTCAGCGAAGCGGTCGGCATCCCGGTGATTGCCTCCGGGGGCGTCGGCACCCTGCAGCACCTGGCCGACGGCGTGAGCCTGGGGCGCGCCGATGCGGTGCTCGCCGCCAGCATCTTTCATTTCGCGGAATTCACGATCGGCGAGGCCAAGGCCTACATGGCCTCGAAAGGCATCGTCGTTCGCCCCTGATATGGGACTACCCCATCCGTTTCCCCGCAAAGCTGACTGGAACTTGGGCTTACCTCCAGTTGTGCGATTTTGTCGTCTTTACTCTAAAGAAAACAACGCACGCCTGACCGCTTCCGGTTCCTTTTCGATGACGCGCAGAAGGGTTGCAGCCGGACCGCTGATCTGGCGGGTCCCCTGTTCCCACTTGCGGTAACCGGACAGACTCATGCCCAGCAAGGGTGCCATCTGGGCCTGTGTCAGCTTTACTTGCTCACGGACCTTACGTGGAGTCACGGAGGCATGAACCACGGCAGGACCTTCACCCTTTGCATGGGCAAGGGCTTCGTTGAGGGACTGAATCAGGTCTTCTCCAAACGTGCTCATCTTCTCTCCTTTCCAGTTCTCTTGATCGCAGCTGCCAGGGTGCGAACGGTGCGCCGCTCCAAAGGACTCAAATCGGTCTTGGCGGATTTCGCATAGACAAGAAGCGCGTAGACCGGCAAATCTTCGCCACCGTAGAAGTAGACCACACGCGCACCACCCCTCTTGCCGCGGCCTGAAGCAGCGAAGCGCAGCTTGCGTACGCCGCCCGTGCCTGGAATCTCATCGCCTGCCAGCGGATGATTGGCCAGATAGTCGATCAACTCCTTTCGCTCGCTATCGCTGAACAGTCTGTCAGCCTGACGGGTAAAGGCCGGGGTCTCGGCGACTGTTTGCATTACTTAGTCTTATAACCCATTGGGGTATATCTGTCAAGAGGCTGAGCTATAGCTGAACTTCGAACTGAGCCTCTTTCTCAAAGGCGCTATAATAGAGGCGCAGGCCGGGCCTGTGGTACTGTAGGGGGCCGCAGCCTGGCGAACACGAGATGAGCACCGACGATACCCTGCACCGACTGGCCGAGACCCTCGAGGCTCGCAAGCAGGCCTCGCCCGGGGACTCCTACGTGGCCGGACTGTATGCGGGCGGGCTCGAGGCGATGCTCGCCAAGATCCGCGAGGAAGCGCAAGAGACCGTGGAGGCCGGCGGCGGCGACCCCGGGCACCTGGTCCACGAAGTGGCCGACCTGTGGTTTCACTGCCTGGTGCTGCTGGCCTACCGGGACCTCGGCCCCGGTGCGGTGCTGGACGAGCTGGAGCGCAGGTTCGGGACCTCGGGACTTGTGGAGAAGGCACAACGCGAGCGCTCACGTTGAGCCCGGACTTTTATTTGAGCGAACCGGAGTACACGTTATGGGAATCAGCCCCTGGCAGCTTTTGATCGTACTACTGATCATCGTGCTGATATTCGGCACGAAAAAATTGCGCAACATTGGCGGGGACATCGGCAGCGCGGTCAAGAACTTCAAGAAATCCGTCAAGGAAGACAGCGAGCCCGAAGAGCCCAAGGCCGAGAAAGCCCCGCCGAAAGAATAACCTCCCCGGCCCATGTTCGATTTCGGCTTCTGGGAGCTTACCCTGGTGATGGTGGTGGTGTTGCTGGTGGTCGGCCCCGAACGCCTGCCGCGCCTGGCCGCCCAGGCGGGCCACTGGTTCGGCAGGGCCAAGCGCACCCTGACCGCCTTTCGCGCCGACATCGAATCCGAGATCCGCGCTTCCGAACTCAAGGAGATGCTGGAGAAGCAGCAGAGCGAGATCGGCGAACTGAAATCCATCCTCAGGGACACGCAGCGCGAGATCGAGGAGGACTTCGAGGACGATGACGACGATTCGCGGGTCGCCGGCGTCGAGGAGCAGATCGAATCCTCCAAGGTCAAGGCCGCACCCGCACCCGGGAAGCCCGATGGCGACTGAACCCGGGGGCACCGACTCCAAGCAGGAGACCCTGCTCTCGCACCTGTACGAGCTGCGCGCGCGCCTGATGTGGATCGTCGGCAGCGTGTTCACCCTGCTGATCGTGCTGTTCCCGTTCGCCAACACCCTGTACGGCTGGCTCGCCGGCCCGCTGATGGCGCACCTGCCCGAGGCGAGCACCATGGTCGCGATCGAGGTGGCCTCGCCGTTTCTGACCCCGTTCAAGCTGGTGTTCCTGGTCAGCCTGGTGCTGGCCGTGCCGATCATCTTCTACCACGGCTGGGCGTTCGTCGCCCCGGGCCTGTACAGCAGCGAGAAGCGCCTGGTGTTCCCGATCCTGGTCTCGAGTTCCGTGCTGTTCTACGTCGGCATGGCGTTCGCCTACTTCATCGTCTTCCCGCTGATGTTCGGCTTTTTCACCCAGGTGGCCCCGGAAGGGGTCGCGGTGATGACCGACATCGGGCGCTACCTCGATTTCGTCATGAAGATCTTCATCGCCTTCGGGGCGGCCTTCGAGGTGCCGGTGGTGACCCTGGTGCTGGTGCGCATGGGCGTGACCACCCCGCAGCGGATGGCCGCCAAGCGCCCCTACGTGATCGTCGCGGCCTTCGTGGTGGGCATGCTGCTGACCCCGCCCGATGTCATCTCCCAGGTCCTGCTCGCCATCCCGGTGTGGATCCTGTTCGAACTGGGCCTCGCGTTCTCGCGCCTGGTCACTCCGAAAGCGCCGGCGGAACCCCTGGGGGGTGCCGAGCCCGCGGTGGCCGAGGGGGCGCAGGCCCCGAGCGCACCGGGCGCCGTGCCGCTCTCGCCCGAGGAGCGCGCGGCCGAGCTGGCCCCGGTCCCGCCGCTGGAGGATGAGGGGGACGACACCAAGCCGTCCGAGTAGCAGACACCCTCTGGCATTTGGTGCATAATTGCCGACTTTTAAATCTTCGCGAATTTCGTGAAAAAACCGATCAAGCTCCGTAAGCGCGTCCTGCTGGTCATCCTGGACGGATTCGGCGTGAATCCGAGCAAGGCCAACAACGCCGTGCTGCGCGCGGAGACCCCGCGCCTGGATCACTATTTCTCCGCCTACCCGCACACCGTGCTGGAGGCCTCCGGCGAGGCGGTCGGCCTGCCGCCCGGGCAGATGGGCAACTCCGAGGTCGGGCACATGACCATCGGCTGCGGCGCGGTCATGCGCCAGGACCTGATCCGCATCAACGACGCCATCGCCGACGGCAGCCTGTTCGAGATGTCGCCGCTGGTGCGCGCCATCAAGAAGGGCAAGAAGAACGACGGCCACGTGCACCTGATCGGCCTGATCTCGGACGGCGGCGTGCACTCGCACATCAACCACATCATCGCCCTGATCAAGCTGTGCCGCGACCACGACACCCGCCCGATGCTGCACCTGATCACCGACGGGCGCGACGCCCCGCCCAGGAGTGCGCGCAAATACCTGATGCGCCTGAACCGCGCCCTGAACAAGGCCGACGGGGTGATCGCCACGGTCATGGGCCGCTACTTCGCGATGGACCGCGACCGCCGCTGGGACCGAACCGAAAAGGCCTGGCGCGCGCTGGTGCGCGGCGAGGGCGAGAAGGCCGCCGACGCCAAGAGCGCGATCGTGAACGCCTACGAGCGCGGCGAGGGCGACGAGTTCATCCTGCCGACCGTGCTGGCGGATGCGAAACCCATGGGTGCCGGCGCCTCGGTCATCTTCTGCAATTTCCGCAACGACCGCCCGCTGCAGCTCAGCAAGGCGCTCGCCAAGGAAGGCTTCAGGGCCTTCGACCGCGGCTTCGGCTTCGAGCCGGTGCGCCTGACCATGATGACGAAATACAGCAAGGAGTTTCTCGGCCCGGTGGTGTTCCCGCCGCGGCGCCCGGACACCAACCTGGCGAAGATCATCAGCAAGCTCGACATGCACCAGTTCCACTGCGCGGAGACCGAGAAGTATCCGCACGTGACCTACTTCATCAACGGCGGGCACGAGGAGGCCTACGAGGGCGAGGACCGCAAGATCATTCCCTCGCCCAAGGTCGACACCTACGACCAGCAGCCCGAGATGAGCGCCGAGGAAGTCGCCGACGAGGTGATCAAGGCGGTCCGCAACGACGCCTACGCGCTGGTGGTGACCAACTTCGCCAACGGCGACATGGTCGGGCACACGGCCAAGAAGGAGGCGGTGATCGCGGCCCTGCAGGCCGTGGACGTCCATGCCGGGCGCGTGCTCGATGCCGCGGTCGAGCAGGGCATCTCGGTGGTGGTGACCTCCGATCACGGCAATTGCGACGAGATGGTCAACCCGCACACCGGCGAGCCGCACACCCAGCACACCACCTACCCGGTGCCGTGCCTGGTGATTGATGAGGGCAACTGGGATCTCGCCAACGGGCGCGGCCTCAGCGACGTCGCCCCGACCATCCTGCAACTGATGGGGATAAGAAAGCCCAAGGCCATGACCGGGCGCTCCCTGCTGGTGCCTTACAACGGACGCTAGCTAGCTTTTCCATCGAGAACTCGTTGGCCAAATACAGCATGCGGCCGGTTACTCCATTGCCCTTTTGTGGGCAAGCCTCAGTCAAAATATTTGCAATTGTGGTGAACAGCCCGGGCTCTGTGATCTAGGCATGACGGGTGAGTGGGATCCAACATACCCGAGCCATGCGTGCACTCCAGCCTTGGTGCTGCATAGCAATTTTGTAATATAGTGAATACATGTATTGAAAAAGGAATTGTGACATGGCTACTTCCATTCGTCTGGCCCCGGAAACAGAGCGAAGGCTTGACTATCTTGCCTCGCAAACCGGGCGTACCAAGGCTTACTACCTGCGGGAAATGATTGAACAGGGCATTGAGGAGATGGAAGACTACTATCTCGCCGCTGACGTGTTGGAACGGGTCCGCAAAGGGCAGGAACAAGTGCATTCGTCAGCTGAGGTAAGGAAAGACCTTGGCTTGGAGGATTGAGTACGCCAGTACGGCCCGTGGGCAACTCCGCAAGCTTGACAGGCACATGGCGCAGCGTGTTGTCGATTTTATGGACAGGCGCATCGCAGGAATGGAAAATCCTCGCCGTACGGGCAAGGCATTGACCGGCCCTGGCGGTCTCTGGAGTTACCGGGTAGGAGATTGCCGGGTAATTTGTGATATCCAGGACGATACTTTGCGCGTGCTTGTAGTGCGGATAGGTAATCGGCGCGAAGTTTGCCGAAATGCAAGAATCTTGAGTTGATACATCCAGTCGCCCAAAACCTGGTTTGACCGGAACACTTCCTCGAGTAGCTGACCTGCAACAGGGAAATCCAGTCCGCCTGAGACTTCTCCCAGGCCTGCACACGCCCCCATGCCCTGCCGAGAGCCTGTTTTTACCGAAAAAGTGTCAACCATGTCTCTGGTGAAACGTATATCATGTCCCCGATTCGCTTGGGCGTACCAAAGTAGGTCTCGATAACTATAATTATCAGGACTAAATTTGCAAAAGAAGAGTCATTTCGCCGACGTGGCCCTCTCCGCAGCCTGCGCGCACACTCCCCCCGATCTACCAATAACTCACTGATTCCAAAGAGGTTTGACAGGGTGGACCTGTCCGTGTTGGACCGCGCGGGCCTGTGGGGCATTGACGACCCTTCGTGATTTTTACTCCTGATAACATCATGCGGTTCTGGCATGCGGTGCCTCCCGGGATGCATGCACAGGGATCTCTTGGGCGGGCCCATGCCCGCCTTGATCATCTCTACAACAGACAGCCCTTGATCGCTGCCCGGATACCGACTGTTCTGTCTTAAGTCATCTCCGGTGCTGCAGTTCGGCCAGCTGGGCGGCCCCGCTTCGCTTGGCCAGCAGCCGCTCCCCGTAGCGGTGCACCATGGCGGTGCTCTTCCAGCGTCCCGCCTGCAATATGGCCGGCAGCTCGATGCCGCAGGCGATCATGTCCTGGGCCGCCCCGACCCGGGCACTGTGCCCGGACAAGCCGTCCACCACGTCGCCCCCCAGGCCCGCCGCCCGGGCCATGGACTTGTAGATGCGCGGCACCTGGCTGTCATCGAGCTTCAGCCCGAGCTGGCCGTCCTTGCGCAGCGATCGAAACAGCCGCCCCTGGATGATCCCGCTTCGTTTTAGCCACCCCTGCAGCAGCTTGATGGTGTCCGGGGCCAGGTACAGCAGGGCGCCTTCCCCGGTGGGATCGGTCTTGCCCCGGCGCACCAGCAAGGTCCCCGAGCCGTCCATCTCCACCAGTAAGTCCGAGACTTCCAGCGCCACCAGCTCCGATCTTCGCAACAGCGTGTCGTAGGCCACCGCCAATAAAGCCTTGTTGCGGTCATCGATGAGCCGGTCGCCGCAGGCCTGCAGCATGCGCTCCCTCAAGGGCCAGGTGAGCCCGCGCACCTGTTCCTGGCGGCGCCCGCGCTTGCGGTGCATGCGCTGCAGGGCCAGTTTTACCCGGGTTCTCTTCAACGGGTCCTGCAACTGGACCGCCCGATGCAGGGTGGCGATGCTGAAGACGTAGCGGCGCACCGTCGCCGGGGCCCGGACCCGGGCCATGGCATCGATATACGACACCAGGGTCTGCGTACTGGCGGGCAGGGCACTCAGCCCTCTCGTCTCGCACCAGTCCATGAAGATCTCCACGTCCGAGCGCACCGCACGCTCGGTGTTCTCGCTGAACGCCCCCCTGGCGTCCTTCAGGTAGGCGGACAGGCGCTCGCCCAGTCCCGTATCGGGGGCGACCTCGGGGGCGACAGGCTCGAGTCTTCGACGGGCTGCGGGGTGCATGCGGGGACCTCCATATCACTGGTACAAGCCCTGGAAGTTTACTCCCGATATTTATAGCTATCGGGAGTAAAACCTTCCTTCCAGCAAGCCCCGAGCAGGCAGGGAACTGCCTGTTTTGCCACCCATTCTGACAGCGGTCTGACGGGAATGTTCCTAGGAGTCGCTGGCCTTCCTGCCGTACCGTTCCAGACGGTGAGGTAAGCCAGTATTTGGTGCGTTTACACTTGGATTCCAAGACATCGCCTTGAAGAGTCCATCAACTGAATGTGTGCAGCCTTATTGCTTCTCGATCTTGATGGCTGGTTGATCTCAAGGCATACGCTTTGGTAATTTAGGTCAATTCCTGGTTTAGCCGGTGATTGCCGGAATATCCCCCGGGACGGAACACGTTCGAGAATGGACACCATGACTTGTCCTGCTGTCATCAAGCTGCGTACGCCGGGCCCATCGGGCTGCCATGCAGGCAAGTGCGCCCTGCGACTGGCCGGTTTTGTGCTGGTCTTGGTGCTTGGCGCCTGTGGAGGTGGGGGTGGCGGCGGTTCGGATGCCCCGCCGACCATGATACGGCCTCCGCCCCCCGATCCCTCCACGCTCTGCATCCAGACGGTCGGCGAGGGCTGCCTGAATCTTGTCGAGTACGAGCGCGAGGTGGACGGTCGCATGACGGCCTACACAAACCAGCGCAACTTCAGCAACCAGTGGGGCCTGTCCCGTATCCAGGCGCAGCGCGCCTATGCCCACGTCGAGCTGCTCGCGGGCACGCCCATCGACCCGGGAGAGGGGGTAACCCTCGGCTTCGTGGACTCCGGCATCGACCGGTCCCACCAGCTGTTTGCCGGTGCGACCATCAACGAGACCTTCCTGCTGGGCGCCACCAACGAGACCGGCACCCAGTTCTCCCATGGTACCGCAGTGGCCAGCGTGGCGGCGGCTCCACGCATCGTCACGACCGTCAATGCCAGTCACGGCGTGGCCTGGGGTGCGAATATCGCCATGTTTGCCGTCCCCACGGGCCGCAGTCCCGCAGGTTACGACCCGGTTTCGCTGACCGCCCTGCGGGCCCGGGACTCTACGTGGGCCACCACCATCAACGCCGCACTGAACTGGCGCAGCGGGACGCGGACGGTGGATTTTCTGAACATCAGCGTGGGCTACGAGGGCATCATCAACAACTACAGCGTGGACGACCTTCGCACCAATTTCAGCAGTGCCATCGCCGCGATCGCCCAGCAGGGGGCGAGCGAGAAAACCGTGCTGGTGTGGGCGGCGGGCAATGCTCACGGGGAGTCGTGTGCACCCGGCGAAGACAACTGCCGGAATCTGGCGATCGACGCGGTCTCGGTCGAGCTGCTGCCGGGCCTGATGACCCGCATCCCGGAGCTTCGCGGCCACACGGTCGCCGTCGCGGCGATCGGTGAGGACGGCCTGATCACCGATTTTTCCAATCGCTGCGGCCTGGCCGCGAACTGGTGCCTGGCCGCCCCGGGCGAGGACGTGCTGGCCGCCTATTACGGCCCGTACGAGGGCCAGGACGGATTCCGGGGGGTGGGAACCGTTGACGGCACCTCGTTTGCGGCCCCCATGGTCAGCGGAGGTCTCGCGGTGATGAAACAGCTGTTCAGGAACCAGCTGTCGAACACGGCCCTGCTGGCCAGGCTGCTCGATACCGCCGATGACCGCGGCATCTATGCCGACCGCGCGGTGTACGGCCACGGCCTGATGGACCTCGGTGCTGCAACCTCACCTGTCGGGCTGCTCGAGGTTGTCCGGCAAAACCGCACCGGCACGTCCGCCAGTCCGTTGCAGGTCACGCAGTTGCAGACCGGTCCGGCCTTCGGCGACGGCCTGGTGCAGTCGTTGAGCGGGCACGAACTGGCCGCCTTCGATGCCCTCGGAGCCCCCTTCTGGTTTGATCTCGGCAGTCTCGCAGCCCCCGCACCCGTACGGTCGGTGAACCTTCAGCTGCAGGACTTCCTGTCCGCGGCCCCCGACCCCCGGGCTTCGCCGGGCGAGGACTTCGATTTCACCTACGTGCAGGAGCTGGCCGCCCCTGGGCACGGCACATCGCGCTGGAGGCTGGGTCTGATGGAGATGCCGGCTGCTGGGCGGGGGGGTCATTTCGCACGCGCCGAGCCGGTCGTGGCCCTGAGCGTGTCCTCTCCCACGGGCCTGTCCGCGAGTGCCTTCACGAGCGAAGGCATTGCGGGCAAGGCTCCGGCCAGCGGCGCGCGAGTGTCCTGGCAGGCCCGGGGCGCCCCGGTCGCCCTGCATGCCGGCTGGCTCGGGGAGCGCGAATCCCTGCTCGGCGCCCGGTCGCGGGGCGCGTTCGGCGAACTGGGCGCCGATGCCGTTTTCGTCGGAATGTCGATGAGTTCGAAGCTTGCCGGCTGGGCGCTCGGGGCCAGCGCCGAGATCGGGCGGGTACGCCCGGCATCCGCCCCGGGCCTCATCACCGGGGTCTCCCCGCTTTCGACCAGCACCTTCGCGGTGCGTGCAAGCCGGGACGTGGGCGAGGCCGGCACGTTGGGCTTGTCGGTATCGCAGCCGCTGCGCATCGAGGGGGGACGCGCTTCCCTCAAGGTCCCGGTCGGGCGCACCCCGGCCGGTGCCATCCTCGAGCGTTCCATGACCGCCCGCCTCGAGCCGAGCGGTCGGCAGGTGGACGTGGGCGCGCACTGGCACCAGCCCCTGGCCCTGGCCGAGTGGCGTCTTGGTGCGACCTGGTCGCATGAGCCCGAGCACCGTGCAGGGGCGGCGAGCGAGTTCTCCTGGCTCGGCGGCTGGCTGTATACCTTCTGAACCCTCGCACCCGGATTCGTGCGGGGACGGCTGCACGCCCGGGCCGGAAGGAAAATGGTTCTGCGATGTTGCGGGTCGGGATGGCGGGGAAGCCCGGCAATGCCGGCCGCTCAGGCCGGTGTCATGACGGGGGAGGGATTTGCCGGGGTGTGCGGTCGATGTTCACGGTGCCGGGTGCCGGCCTTCGTTTTCGCTGCATCCAGGGACGATACGATCGGCGATGATGCGAACGGGTCCTGCCCAAGCCAGGTGCGGCTTGGTCCGGTGCGAACCGGCTTCAGTCACCCATCACTTGCGCCAGGGCATTCTCCGCGCTGTCAAACATTTCCTGCAGGATCGACTTGCGTTCCAGTTTGAGTTCCTCGACCTGTTTCCACAAGGCCTGCTTGATCTTCGCGGTCGCCTGTTCGCGTTGTTCGGCCGTGAGGGTGCAGTCGTTCTTGAATTCGTGCTTCTCGATCACGAAGTCTGCAATCCCGAGGATATTGTCTGTGACGATGCTGAAATCGACCGAGCTCTTGGCGTCTTCCAGGATCTCCTGGTCATCTTTTTCAGACATGGGGCTCTCCTTAGTATGAAGATGAGTATATACAAAGTGCCCCGGCAAGAGAAGAAAACAAGGCGTTATGGGCCGGGAACGGAGTGCCCCGGGCGTGACTAGGTGTGATCGAGGATCTGGCTCAGGAAGAGCTTGGTTCGCTCGTGCTGGGGATTGTCGAAGAATTCCTGCGGGCTGTTCTGCTCGATGATCTCGCCGCCGTCCATGAAAATGACGCGATCGGCCACGGTCTTGGCAAAGCCCATTTCGTGGGTCACGCACAGCATGGTGATGCCCTCGCCTGCGAGTTCGACCATGACGTCCAGCACCTCCTTGATCATCTCCGGGTCCAGTGCCGAGGTGGGCTCGTCGAACAGCATGATCCGCGGGCGCTTGCACAGGCTCCTGGCGATGGCGACGCGCTGCTGCTGGCCGCCGGAGAGCTGCCCGGGATACTTGTGCGCCTGCTCCGGAATCTTGACCCGCTCCAGGTACTTCATGGCGATCTCCTCGGCCTCGGCCCTGGGCATCTTCTTGACCCAGATCGGGGCCAGCGTGCAGTTCTCGAGCACGGTCAGGTGCGGGAACAGGTTGAAGTGCTGGAACACCATGCCGACCTCGCTGCGCACCTTGTCGATGTGCTTGAGGTCGTTGGTCAGTTCCGTGCCGTCGACGATGATGTCGCCCTCCTGGTGTTCCTCGAGGCGGTTGATGCAGCGGATCAGCGTCGATTTGCCGGAGCCGGACGGCCCGCAGATGACGATCTTCTCGCCGCGGGCCACCGTCAGGTTCAGGTCCTTGAGCACGTGGAACGGTCCGAACCACTTGTGCACGTTGCGCATGATCACGGCATGCTCGTCGGCTTCGCTCGGGCGGGAATCGTTCGGGTCTTCGCTCATGGGGGTTCCTTGGTGTGCGGATCAGTGATCATGCTCGGTCTGGAGCTTTTTTTCCAGATACAGCGAGTAGCGCGACATGCTGAAGCAGGAGATGAAGAAGAAGATGGCGACGAACAGGTAGACCTCGTTGTGGAGTCCCGTCCACTTGGTGTCGGCGAGCGAGGAGCGCCCGATGCCGAGCGGGTCCAGCAGGCCGATGATGATCACCAGGGTGGTGTCCTTGTACAGGCCGATGAAGGTGTTGACGATGCCCGGGATGGAGATCTTCAGGGCCTGGGGCAGCACCACCAGGCGCATCGACTGCCAGTACTTCATGCCGATCGCCTCGGCCGCCTCGACCTGGCCCTTGGGGATGGCCTGCAGGCCGCCGCGGATGACCTCGGCCATGTAGGCCGAGGCGAACAGGGTGACCATGATCAGCACGCGCAGCAGCAGGTCGAACACCGTGCCCTTGGGCAGGAAGTAGTTGAGCATGGTCGAGGCCACGAACAGCAGCGTGATCAGCGGCACGCCGCGGATGAACTCGATGAAGCCGACGCAGAACAGCCGGATGATGGGCAGCGAGGACTGGCGCCCCAGCGCCAGCAGGATGCCGATCGGCAGCGAGAAGGCGATGCCGGTCACGCCGATCACCAGGGTGAGCATGAAGCCGCCGAACTGGTCGGTGTCGACCGGGGCAAGCCCCCAGCCGCCGAGCAGCAGCCAGCCCGCGATCAGCGGGAAGACCATGGAATAGTAGAGCCCGATCCTGCGCGCCGGCAGGCGGTCGTAGAGCACCGGCACCAGCGCCGCCAGCAGCAGCACGAAGGCGAGGTTCACCCGCCAGCGCTCCTCGGCCGGGTAAAAGCCGTAGGTAAACAGGCGAAAGCGCTCGGCGATGAAGGCCCAGCAGGCGCCGTCGGACTGCGCGCGGCAGGCGTCGCGGTTCTCGCCGGAAAAGGCCGCATCGAAGAACATCCAGTTCAGCATGGGCGGCACCAGTTCGTACAGCAGCCAGATCGAGACCAGCGTCATGGCGATGTTGGCGGGCGAGGAGAACAGGTTGTTGCGCAGCCAGGCGAGCGGCCCGGTAACGCTTGCCGGCGGCGGCAGATCGGGGTGTTCGCCCACCTTGTAGGGAACGGGTTCCATCGCCTCAGCGCTCCACCAGCTTGATGCGCTTGTTGTACCAGTTCATGGCCGCCGAGATGGCCAGCGAGAGCAGCAGGTACAGCAGCAGCACGATGAGCATGCATTCCATCTCCCGCCCGGTCTGGTTGAGCGAGATGCCGCCGATGGTCGCGACGATGTCCATGTAGCCGATGGCGATCGCCAGCGAGGAGTTCTTGGCCAAGTTCAGGTACTGGCTGGTGAGCGGCGGGATGATGGCGCGCAGCGCCTGCGGAATGACGACCAGCGTGAGCGTGCGCCCGCGCGAGATGCTGAGCGCATAGGCGGCTTCGGTCTGGCCGCGGCTGACCGCCTGGATGCCGGCGCGCACGATCTCGCCGATGAAGGCCGCCGTGTACAGGGACAGCGCGAGCCACAGGGCAATGAACTCGGGGCGCACCACCATGCCGCCGGCGAAGTTGAAGCGCTGCAGGCTCGGCACGTCCCAGCTGATCGGGGCGCCGAGTGCGACAAAGGCCAGCAGGGGGGCGCCGACGATCGCACCGACCCCGATCCAGAACACCGGGTATTGCGCGCCGGTGTCATCCTGCACCCGCTTGGCGTACTTGCGGAACCACATGAAGAAGGCGAGGCCCGCGACAAACACCGCGATCACGCCCCAGAACGCGGGCTCGTAGATGGGCTTCGGTACGAAGAAGCCGCGGTTGGTGAGAAAGGCGCCGTCCCCGACACTGATGGCCTGGCGGGGGATGGGAAGCGTGTTCACGATGATGCCGTGCACCAGCAGGATATGCAGCAGCACCGGCACGTTGCGCACGAATTCGATGTAGACGTAGGCGAGCCGGTTGGTGAGCCAGTTCTTCGACAGGCGCAGCACGCCGAGGATGAATCCGACCACGGTGGACAGCGCGATGCCGCACACGGCCACCAGCAGGGTGTTGAGGATGCCGACCAGCATGGCCGTGAAGTGCGTCGACTTCGAGGAGTACTCGATGAGGTGCTGGTTGATGTCGTAGGCGGAGGTCTGGAACAGGAACTCGTAGCTGAAGCCCTTGCCGATCGCCTCCAGGTTGACGTAGGCGTTGCGGATGATATAGGCGAAGAAGGTGAAGAAGGCCAGCGTGGCCAGCACCTGCACGACAAGCGAGCGCGTGTCCTTGTCGTTCCAGAGCCGGCTCAGGAAATTGCCTTCAGAAACGCTCAGTGCGGGCATCGAAATGGCGGGCGGATTGCATCGGTTGCATCGTTATGCATGAGCATGGACCGGACCCTGGGGTCTGTCAATAGGCCCCGGTCACCCTCCGTGCGCCAAGACCGCACGGATGGGTCCGGTACGGGACGGAGACCCGTGCGAGGGGTCCCCGTCTTGTTTTACGGCCGCTGCGCCTAGCGGATCGGCGCCGCGTACAGGATGCCGCCGCTCTTCCAGGATGCGTTCAGGCCGCGTTGCAGGGCGAGCGGGGTGTTCGGACCGATGGTGGCCTCGTAGATTTCCGCGTAGTTGCCGGCATTGTCGATCGCGCGCACGGCCCACTGCGCGTCCAGCCCGATGAAGGCGCCCATGTTGCCCTCGGTGCCGCACAGGCGGTTGATGCTCGGGTTGTCGCCGGGCGCGGCGCAATGGTCATGCAGGTTGGCCTTGGTGACGCCCAGTTCCTCGGCGATGATCAGCGCGTTGACCACCCACTTGGCGATGTCCGTCCAGTTGTCGTCGCCATGGCGCACGGCGCCCGCCAGCGGTTCCTTGGAAATGATCTCCGGCAGGATGATGTGTGCGGACGGGTCCTTGAGGGCCGCACGCGTGGAGGCCAGTGCGGAGGCGTCCGTGGTGTAGGTATCGCAGCGGTTCGACGTGTAGTTGGCGATGCTTTCCTCGTTGGTCTCGGAGTTCACCGGCTCGTAGTTCATCTTGTTGGAACTGAAGAAGTCCGCGAGGTTCAGCTCGGTGGTGGTGCCCGTCTGGATGCACACGGATGCGCCGTCGAGGTCCATCGCGGAGGTGATGCCGGAGTCCTTGCGGATCAAAAAGCCCTGTCCGTCATAGTAGTTGACCGGCAGGAACGTCAGTTTCAGGTCGGTGTCGCGGCTCATGGTCTCGGTGGTGTTGCGAAACAGGATGTCGCC
Organism: Gammaproteobacteria bacterium; assembly: GCA_965203725.1. Lineage (GTDB taxonomy): Bacteria > Pseudomonadota > Gammaproteobacteria > UBA4575 > UBA4575 > WTFY01. Next base: position 757,701 of record CBDBDH010000001.1, on the reverse strand, counting down.
TTCGCCGGAGTTCAGCAGCGTGAAGCGGGTCTTGCCGGTGGACGGCACGAAGCGGACCTTCTCGCCATCGCCCAGCACGGCCGCGGCCACGGCCCGGCAGAACTCGACATCAAAACCTTCCCAGCGGCCATTCTCGTCCGGGGCGGCAAAGCCGGCCAGCCCGGTGGTCACCACGCAGTTCAGCACGCCGCGGGCTTTTACCTCTTCCAGCGTGCTCGCCTGGGTGATCGTCGAGGCCAGTGCCAGAACCGCACCGAGGATCATAAATCTAGTAGCTCTCATGCAGGGTCTCCTTATCGGTGATTTGTTCTTAGTCGGTTGCAGGAATTATACACCGGAATCCGGCGGATTCAGTACTGCAAAAGGGGGTATGTGACGTGCAAATCCGGTAAAGCTTTCAAATCCCTGCCGTCAGTCCACCCCGCGCATCGCGCATGGGCAAGGGATTCCATCGATGCGCACACCGGAACGCCGCCCCGGCTGCAGGCACTCCCCGGACCTTCAGCGCGCGATCCGGCATGCCCTTCGCGCGCGAGGATTCAGCTGGCCCAGGAATTGCGGTATAACGCGGTCATGGTCCGATGGATGCCCGCTGTTTGTCTGGCACTGGCGTGGTCCGCGCAGGTGTCCGGCCTGCCGCAAAGCGATGCGCCGAGCCCGGCATTCGAACTGCAGCCCCTGCCCGAGGCGGATGCGCCTGCAGCCCCCGATGGCGGAACCTTGCAAAAGCTCCAGGGCGCCGCCGAGGCCGGACACGACTGGGCGCAGTTTCAACTCGCACTGCGCTATGCCGAGGGCGACGGGGTGGCCCGGGATTCCCGCATGGCGGTGTACTGGTTTCGCAAGGCCGCCGCCCGGGAATACGCCGCGGCCGAGTATGCCCTGGGCGTGGTGCATGCGTTCGGGGAAGGCGTGGCGAGGGACGAGGTCCTGGCCGTGCACTGGTTCCGGCTCGCGGCCGAACAGGGCTACCCGCTGGCCCAGCACGATCTCGGCCTCATGTACTACAAGGGCATGGGGGTGGCCCGGGATGATGCCGAGGCGGTTCGCTGGTGGAGGAAAGCGGCCGTGCAGGGCCATGCCCCGGCCCAGTCCAAGCTCGGTGCCATGTACATCCGCGGCACCGGTGTGCCCCGCGACCCCGTACAGGCCTACGCCTGGATCAGCATCGCGGCCGCGCGCGGGGAGGCCGCCGCCGCCCGCACGGTGAACATGATCGACGAGGTCCTCATGCCCATCGAGCGCGAACGCGCCCGCAAACTGGCCGGCGAATACCGCCGCGCCTACGGCCCGCCCCCTGGCCAAGGCGCGGACTAACCCGGGTCCTGGGCGAAATATTCCTCGGTGCCCTGCTCGCGAATGGCGCCGACGATGCGCTGGATCCCGTGCAGGTAGGCGGCGGTGCGAAGGCTCACGCCCTGCTGTTCGGCCGCCTCGAAGATGTGGTCGGCCTCGCGCTCCATGGTTTTCTTCAGGCGCCGCGTGACCTCCGCCGCCTCCCAGTAGAGCCCGGAGCGGTTCTGCAGCCACTCGAAATAGCTGACCGTCACCCCGCCGGAGTTGACCAGCACGTCGGGCAGCACGGTCACGCCGCGCTCGTGCAGCACCGCATCGCTGTGCGAGTCGACCGGGCCGTTGGCGATCTCCAGCAGGCCGCGTGCCCGGATGCGCTCGACGTTCGCCGCGGTGACCTGGTTCTCGAGGGCCGCGAGCGCCAGCACGTCGACGTCGAGCTCGAGCAGTTCCTGGTTGGTGATGACCCGGTAGGCGTTCGCCTCGCACACGGAGGAGTCGCAGTACAGCATCTGGCTGATCTCGCGGTGGGCGCGTTTCTGCTCCATCAGGAGTTCCGGGTTCAGGCCGTCTTCGGAGTACACCGCTCCCCTGGAATCGGAAACCGCGACGATGCTATAGCCCGCCTGGTGGGCCAGGCAGGCAAAGTGCGCCCCGGCGTTGCCGAAGCCCTGCACGGCGATGCGCAGCTCGCGGGGTTCAAGGCCGCGGCGCGCGACCCAGCGGTCCAGCACGAACAGGGCGCCCTGGCCGGTGGCCGCCTCGCGCCCGAGCGAGCCGCCGAGATGCACCGGCTTGCCGGTGATGACCGCGGGCACGTTCTTGCGCACGATGGTGTAGTACTCGTCCGCCATCCAGCCCATGATCGTGGCATTGGTGTACATGTCCGGGGCCGGGATGTCGCGCGTCGGCCCGATGATGTCGGCGATGGCGCGGATGTAGCCCCGCGAGAGGCGTTCGAGCTCCAGGCGCGAGAGGGATTTCGCGTCCACGGCCACCCCGCCCTTGGCCCCGCCGTAGGGCAGGCCGGCGACGGCGCACTTGATGGTCATCCAGAAGGCCAGCGAGGTGACCTCGTCGGCGCTCACCTGCGGATGAAACCGCACCCCGCCCTTGGTCGGCCCGCGGATGTCGTTGTACTGCACCCGGTAGCCCCGCAGCACGCGAAGGCGCCCGTCATCCATGCGCAACGGGATGTTGACCTCCAGCATGATCTTCGGATGCGCGAGGCGCTCGTCGACGTCATCGGAGGCCTCGATGCGGCTGAATACGTCGGCCAGCCGGGCCTTGGCATCCTGGAAGGTGTTGTTCATCGGTGCTCCTGGGGGCCTCGCCGACCCCTGTGCGGCAAGTGCAGGGGCCATTTTACGTGCCCAGGACCCGCAAAGCCCCTTGTCGCCCGCTGCCGGGTACCTTAGTATAGCGGTAAGGTATTACTTCATTTCAATGCAAAGCGGAGTTTTTGCCGGAAAATGACAATAATCTAGACCGACCGGATTTTTTACGACCCCTGCATGATAGGGTATCATCGTGAAATCTAGGGAGAACCCAAAGGACCTTAACCATGAATTATTTTAATTTGATGACATTCCGCGGGCTTATGAAGCCCCTCCAGGTCTTCGTCGCCGCGGCGGTTCTGTTCGTGGCAGGCTCGGTACAGGCGGGCGGGAGTGCCGAGATGCACACCCTGGACTCGCTGGTGGAGACCATCAAGGAGCAGCAACGCCAGCTGGAGGCACTGCAGAAGCAGGTGGAGCACCTCAAGGAGGTGGCCAGCGCAGCGGACAGCCACGCCAAGCACGCGGTGGCGGAGGCACAGAAGAAGTACGGCGTGACCGTCTACGGCAGCCTGCGTCCTTCTGTGACAAACAGCGACTTCGGGGATGACAGCGCGACCGACGTGACGGACTTTCTCTCGCGCGTGGGCGTAAAGGGCCACGTGGCGATCAGCGAGGGCCTGACCGCGATCTACCGGGGGGAATGGGATGCCGACATCGAAGCCAACGGTAACTTCGGCGATGCGCGCCTGGCCTATGTCGGGCTTCAGACCGGCCTTGGGCAGATCGCCATCGGCAAGCAGTGGGACCCGCATTTCAACATCATCGCGGAGGTGACCGACATCTTCAATCACCGCTCCAGCCCCTTCGGCTATGACGAGATCAGCCCGTTCCGCACCAACCAGCTGGTGACCTACATGGCCCAGATGGGCGGCCTCAACATTCAGGCCGGCGCCCGCTTTGACGGCAGTTCGGAAAACGATGCGGGCGGTGCAGAGGACGACAGCAAGGAGCCCGACGATGCGGATGCCGGTTCCATCGGCATCGGCTACCGCATGGGACCGCTGTATGCCGGGGTGTCCTACCTGGAGAAGCACGGGGCGAAAGATTACGAACGCTCCTTCACGGGTCTTGCGGCCAGCATGGACGTGTCGGAGAACCTGTACCTGGCGATCACCTACCAGGACATCGAGGTTGACAACAAGGAGTCAATGGATGGTGACACTGTCATGGTCATGGACTACGACCAGTCCTCGTTCGACCTGGCGGCCGCGATGGCGCTTGGCGGGGGCTACAAGCTGAAGGCCTCGTACTTCGACTGGGACGGTGACGATGAGCTAGTTGACGGCGAGGCGCGCCGCAGCTTCGACGGCTACAACCTGACGCTGGAAAGACAGCTCAACGACCAGGTGCGCGTCCATGCCGAGTGGTTGCAGCGCGATATTGAGCACGGCGACGAGCAGGACCACTTCAGCATCGGCTTTCGCTACGACTTCGAGGCGGAACTGTAGGCAACGCTTCCATTCTCAGCTCTTCCCGGGTGGCGCACTCGCCACCCGGGGCAGGGCTTCAAATCCAGTTCTATAGTCTTTGACTTGGCCGTACCCCGGTGAGGGGCCGGCCCTTCAGTCAAACGGGTTCCACCAGCGCTTCTTTTTCTCCTGGGCACGGGGCGTGTCCGTGGCAGCCTCGCCCGGGCGAGCCTCCTTCACCCTGGACAGGGCCTTGAGCGCACCGGCCAGCTGGGTGGCCGTGTGCCCGCTTCGCACCGGGATCCGGGTCGTCTTAGCACGCGCGCTCCAGTTGAAATGCGGTTTCAGCTTCTGCTGGTATTTCCTCGGGTAGTCGGCGAAGTTCTGCTGCGGGAAGCGCTGGATGCTGCCCTCGATCGTGATCGTGGCCTTGCCGAAGATGCCGTACTCGCGCCCGTACTTGCCAACGGCGAGTCCCTCGCGCGCGATGCGGTAGTCGACCTCGGGGCAGAGCTTGAGGTCCGGCGGAAAGTCCGGGTCCTCGCGGACCTCGAGGCAGGCCTGCTTGGTGTACTGGATCGAGTCCTGATCGACCATCAGGCCGAGCACGTCGGCCCCGTCCACCAGGGTCTCGACCGCGGCGCGTTCCGGGTCGGTGAAGCCGCTGAGATCCATGACGGTTTCCGCAGGCTCCGAACGTGTGTCGCGTGCGCGACGATCCCCTGGCCTTCGAAGCCCCGGTCGCTCGATGACGATGGCCGGGGGCTGGTACGGGGTGTACTCGGGAACCTCGGAATCATCGACCGAGCAGATCTTCGTGATCTGTTCCTGGGTGAAGCCCTTGTCCAGGTAGAAGGCGACATCCTCCGGGTCGCAGGCGGCATGACCGCCCGAAGCTAGGGCAAGCCCCAGGCAAACAGGCAATGGAATCCGTCGCATCTGCATCAGTGAATCGTCTTCTAGGAAGCGCCTGTATCGGTCGCTGCGCCATGGTAATCAATGCGCAAAGAACAAGCAAATTGGCGAAAGCGTGGGCCGCTGGGTGCGAAAAAAACAGGTGCCCGGAGCGGGCACCTGTCGTGTGCTTCCCCGCTACGTCCCTGGCTGAAAAGCACTAAAACTGCAGTGGACTGAGGTGTCCAGACCACTGCATAGAAACTCGTCTACATGGATACCTGCTGGCGGACTCTCCTCTTGATCCGCGGCAGGCTGAGCTTCCCTCCCCCTAGCATTTTCAGGCCTGTTCTTGGATGCAAAGTCAGCGTTCCTTGCCGACTTCACATCACCAGTTGATGCAACGGAGGTCGCATCGGGGATACACACTGCCTTGTATTTCAAGCAAAGTCAAGCACTATATATAGTATTTTTAATGCAGATTCCCACCTTGATGCCCTAAACTGCCTCTTCGGGGTGTTTCGAAGCTTCCGGCGGGCACCCTGTGCAGGGTCTGCAGGCACGTCATCGCAAGCTCGTCATCACCTCGTTTGGGCGAAATCCGGGTAGCGTCCTGAGTGGGTTGTAGCTGGCGATCTGCCAGTCGCTTGCATGCTTCCCGCTCAAGTACAAGCACATCATGCCGACCTCTTTGCATGGGATGCTCCTATCCTGTCCTGAGGTGGTGTGTGTCGACCTGATTGACCGGGTGATGATGCCAACCTAGGGGCAGGAAAGGAATTTGTATGGGGTAGAGGCCTAAGGCGCCCGGATCGAAATGCCAGTAGGTGCTCTCGTTTAATAGGGCTCTAATTGATCTATAATTATAGATATTTAAGTATTGTTGATCTGTATTTTTATATTAAACATTGAACGAAAATTTAGATATGATATGTTCTAATATATTAGAATAAGTACAAGATATAGAATGAGGTATCAATATGACATATGCAACAGAACAAATTACCCAGACGCTCAAGCATGCCCGTGAGACCCAAGTACTCAGCCAGCGTGCACTCAGCGCCAAGGTTGGTGTACCCCAAAGTCATATCTCAAAAATCGAAAGAGGCGCGGTCGACCTGCGGGCATCAAGCCTTACTGATTTGGCCCGTGCCCTTGATTTGGAAGTGATGCTTGTGCCTCGCAAAAGCGTTTATGCCGTCCAGGCAATCGTGCGTAGCACAGGAGGTAATGTAGATAAGCGTGCACAACACCTGGTACCCAAAGAGCTGACACGACTTCAGGACAGTGTGGCTGACCTTATACAGGCGCGCCCGACCATGCCCGAGCTAGCCCAGCTTCAGCGCAGTACTCGCGAACTGGTTAATTTCTCAATTCAGGAGTCGAGCCTCGGAGAGATGCAGTCTGCTGCGGACGCAGTGAAGGAGTTCTCGTACAGGATGGCAGGCAGCGATTCGCTGAGGAAATCGCTTGCGCGAATTAACAATATACGTAATGAGCTTGCCCATGCAGCAAGGGAGTTGAGTGAGACGAAGACCGTATGGCCTGCCTATAGTTTGGATGAGGACGATGATGGCTAATGTCACTGTCCTTGATGTTCTACTCTATGACGTGCCTGTCGGCACGTTGACCCGCGTAGGGGGTGACCGCACGCTTTTTGCGTTTAATAACGACTACATCATGGATGAAAGCCGACCTGTGCTTGGACTTAACTTCAAGGACCAACTTGGAGAACTGATCACTGAATTCAGGCCAATTCAGACAAAGGTAATGCCTTTCTTTTCCAATCTATTGCCCGAAGGATATCTGCGCACTTATCTGGCAAAACGTGCTGGAGTTAATCCTGCGCGTGAGTTTTTCCTGCTTTGGGTGCTGGGGCGTGATTTGCCTGGCGCGATTACGATTAGGCCGGCTGATGGCGAATCTTGGCCACCTGATGCTGATTATGATGGCGACCATGATGAACAGGGCAGCCCCGCCCATGTGCTACGGTTTTCACTCGCTGGTGTACAACTCAAATTCTCGGCATTAGGGAATACGCGCTCGGGACTGACCATTCCGGCTCAAGGCGTTGGTGGCTCTTGGATCATCAAACTGCCATCACTTGAGTTTGATGGTGTGCCCGAGAACGAGTACTCAATGATGACGCTAGCACGGCTGATGGGCATGGATGTGCCAGCGCTGGATCTTGTTGATACTGATTCGATTGCTAACCTGCCCGAAGAGGCTCAGGCACTTACAGGGAAGGCACTTGCTATCGAGCGCTTTGATCGGCTTCCAGATGGCAGCGCTGAACACATCGAAGACTTCGCGCAAATCTTCGGTGTTTACCCTGAAGCCAAGTATGACAAAGGCAATGCTCGCAGTATTGCCAGAGTCATTGGTGCTGAAGGAAGCCAGACTGATATTGTCGAGTTCATTCGGCGCCTGACGTTTAACACGCTGGTCGGCAATGGCGACATGCATCTCAAGAACTGGTCGCTGATTTATCCGGACCAGCGCCGCGCGGCCCTGGCACCTGCCTATGACTTTGTTTCGACGATCGCCTACCTTCCCTATGACCAGGCCGCACTGAAGGTCAGCCGCACCAAGCGCTTTGATCAGTTCACAGAGGATGAGTTATCGCATCTTGCTGCGAAAGCGCACTTGCCAGAAAAGCCGGTGTTGGATACGGCCAGGGAGACGGTTGCCTTATTTCATCAGTACTGGCAGGCGGAAAAGAAACACCTGCCCTTGATGCGCGATGTGATAGACGCCATCGACTCACACATTAAAACCATCCCGATGGCATAGCAGAGGATTCGTATCGCCTGTAGTGAACAAGGCTATCCCCCGATTAATTCTTGAGGTAGGTATTCAGCCTATGCAGCACAAATTTTATCAACAGAATTTCCACTTTAAATGCACAGATCTGTGCATTGACAGCCTAGGTGCATTGACTAGACTTTTGAAGCGAGGTTGGCTTTCAAGTTGATCGCCCTGATCCTGCATATCATAAAAGCTCATGCTACTTAACGATGCAAATATTCAACTCGGTGTTGCAGTTCCGCCTATCGAACCGCAGGAATCTCGAAAACGCAGGACCTATTTGGCAGATATCTGTACAGACAAGGAACGCACACAGGCTTACTTGAAACTTCTCAATATCGAAGATATTGCAAGGGAAGCGCTTTGCGCAACCTTGGCTCGTTTGCTGGGGTTACCAATCACCCAGGCATATTACGTAATCATCGATTCTTCCTACGTGGATGGCCAGGGAATGAGCAACGAGCACAATGTTGCATTTGGCTTGAGAAATGATTGTCAAACTTTTGCCATTCAAAACGCTGAACTGGACAATCTGGTTAACGATTGGAAGGAACCATATTTGACAGATTGTGCCGTATTTGATGAGTGGATTTTTAACCGTGATCGGCTTCCGAAAAACGTGCGATACGACATTACTAAAGTCTATTGGCTAATCGACCATGATGAGGCATTGCCAAATTATGCTTCACCGGAGACTCCCGCTAACTCTTCACTGTTGCGCGTGTTGTCGCAATCGAAATCCGAGTTTGAGTTGTGGAGATTGCGAGACGATGCCATGAGGCGAGTGGACCAATACAGGAAAATCGATTGGGACAAGGTTGTGGAATTGCTCAGGATGGATAATTTACCCGGCAGTGAAATCTACTATGCGCGCTACATCAATTTTCTGAGAAAAAGGCTACCTGCAATGCACGCCATCATAACCACCAATTTAGGAATTCAGCAAAAGTATTTGAACCTGGAGGACCGTAGGGCTCCGTTTGGTAAATCTGAGGAGGAAACATGAAATCCCAATATCCAATACCCCCAAAATACGGACTTTCCTGGCGAAGTATTCAGGTGGAGCCCATTCCACACTCCGGTGAAAGGATTTCGGTTGGGATGGTTGTGAAAGGAGAAGACCTATCGTTGATAGTAGCCAAGCTGCTTCCCGTGCAAAAACTCAAAAAGATTTACGGCGAAGAGTTTGGCAAGCGCATCGGGGGAGCCTTGCAATTCTGTATAGATGCTGCAGAAAAATTCTATTCTATGAATCCGCTGTCCTCCAAATGGACCCCACCATTGGAGGGGTTCTACCTAGGCAATGAGAAAACAACCTTGGCCAAGAATATCGATGACGGATTACTGGTGTCGGCCATGCACAGCTCATCCTTCAGTGTCGCTTTCAATACCGAGAAGATGAAGACCGCAAAAAGGTCCGAACTGTCAGCGCCTGAAGACTGGAGAAAACAAATTATCGAAGCCGTTCAAATGAACAGGCATGACTTTGATGATTGCTTTCAGCGCAAGTTCCAGATCCATGGTTCCGGCGTTCCCTTCAAGTTCGATTTCATCTCCGAAAAGTATGCTGCTCAGTTTGATGCGATTTCTGAAAGCGGAAGTTTTCAGCATGCCCTTGTGCGAGCACAGAGCAAGTTATGGCAACTCGACCGGCTGCGGGATGGAGATGCATTGTTTAAGCCGGCCTTGTGTGAATTGCTTTTGAGGATCCCGGAGGAAAACAGCGGTTCTGCTGAAGTCAGTGAATTTGTAGGTGAATTGACTCATGAAGCCTCCAAGCGTGATATCAGCCTGTACACGTCGAATTCATCGGTAGAAGCTGCCCACCACTTGATTGAAATTGCAGCGTAATGCAAGGACTGGCTCAGGGCGTGGGCGACTTGGTCGGAAGGTAGAAGAGACTTGTTTCTACGATAATCGTGGGTAGCGGCAACATGGGTGTTGTCAAAGGTGCTTTTGCTGTTGCGTAAAGGAATTGAGCCATCACCTGGATCATTCTCAGACCACCATGCCCTTGAACACTACGACGCCGCAGATGGTGGCATCGGAATCGACCTCGATGATGCGTTCCGACCAGGCCGGATTCAACGCCCTCAGGTACTTGCGCTCGCCCTCTACGACCAGTTGCTTGAAGGTCGTCTCGTTGGTGGAATTGAGCAGCACGACCACGTACTTGCCGTGGCTTGCCACCACCTCGGGGTCGACAAAGACGAGGTCTCCCTCGTGGAAGTCGGGCTCCATGCTGACGCCGGCGACCCGCAGCACGAAGGTGCGGCTGGAACAGCGTACCGGGCAGGGCAGCAGTTCGGTGTCGTAGTCCGGCACGAACTCCTGGCACGTCTCGCGCCAGGCGCCTGCCTGCACCCAGGAAATCAGCGGGCACAGGGTGTGGATGCCGCTCTCGCCGGAAAAGCGCACCCCGGCGCCGAATTCGCGGGCCTCCGGGTCATGGCGCTCACCGCGCGCAGTTTCAAGAAGTACCTGTGATGGTGTGAGTCAGATGACAGGCAACTTAATCGCTAGTCTCGCCTGAGCTTTAGCAATGACTCGGATAAAAATATTCGGAATGATTGGGCTTGACAGCTGATAAATAAGTAAAACCTATCCTTAAATTAGAAAAATACGATAGCGATATAGCAGAATGGGTGATACCCTAGCGAAGGCCCCCGCGCAGCGAGTGGTTGGCAGTTTACCTTGCATTACAATCCATCAACAAACTGACACCCAGAACATTAACCAAGGATCACTAGAGTCCAGGGCAGGAATTGAACCTGCATCGTCCGGCGTTGCTAACGCGGTGCATAACCATTCTGCCACCTGGACATAGTGACTAACGCGCAATAGCTTGTATAGAGGGAAGGAAAAGTTCTAAAATAAAGACTATTCCGCGCCCCTTTTTACGAAATTTGCGCGGTTTTCGGGCCCGTAGAGGTAATCCCTCTATGGGCCTTTTTATTGTCTATAATTTATACACCATATGTTGTATGGATGCTAGGCTCGCAACACAAGAAATTGTAAAAAGTATACAAGCCTGAAATCTTTGATCTTTCCCCAGATGCCCCAAGAATATCCAGAACTTATAAACAGCAAATTGAAAAAATTTCTTGGCGAGAACTCACATAATTCAAGCTATAAGGGACCGCTGAGCCTATTAAAAACTGGGATGCCGTCTAAGTCATTGCTGGCATGACAGTGTGTCCAAGTGCTTGCTAGAATTGTTCTCGCATCCACTTCGCGCAAAAGGGTTCTGCCCTGGCGTTAAAGAAGTGCTGACCGCCGTTAACTGACATCCCGGGGAGAGGTGCAATGTCCTACATGGTGATCTTCAAGCTGAGTCCGCAGAACGTGGCCAACCGCGAGCCGCTGGTGGAGTTGATCAAAACGTTCGAGCCGCACACCAAGATCTCGGAACACGCCTACCTCATCTACGCGCAACGCGAGGTCTACGAGGTCTACGCCGAGTTCCAGCCGTTCATCAAGGAAGGGGATTTCCTGTACGTCATCCGGGTGGTGTGCCAGTGGGAGGGTGTCGGTGACCCGGACATCACGCACTGGCTGCGCTACTATGCCTCGCCGCTGCTTGGCGAGGTGATCATCTAGCGCGCCTGTCTCTCCTTACTGCACAGCAGCCTTGGAGACGTGCATCTTCAGCTGCTTGCCGACCTCGGTGCCGCGCAGGGCGCGGTTGTGCTTGGCGTAGTCCCACGCCGTCCTGTGCTCTCGGTCACGTGCGTTCGGATCGGCCCCGGCACCCAGCAGGGCCGCGACCACGGCAGGATTCTTGTTGAGGCGCGCGGCCATGTGCAGGGGCGTCAGCCCGTTGGAGCCCTTCGCATCCAGGCGCGCGCCGATCCCCAGCAGGGTATGGATACTCTCGGGGTTGGCGTTCATGCCGGCGGCCATGTGCAGGGGTGTCAGCCCATCGACGGCCTTCGCGTTCGGGTCCGCACCGGCACGCATCAGGGCCGTGACCACCCCAACCGGGTTGTCATCATTCATGGCGGCCACGTGCAGCGGGGTCCAGTCGTACTCGTGCATGCGCGCCATCGGGTCCGCACCGGCCTCCAGCAGCGCCGCGGTCACGGCGGCGTCGCTGTTGAGCCCAGCCGTTCGATGCAGCGGCGTGATGCCGTACTCGTCGCGGTCGTTCGGGTCGGCGCCCTCGGCGAGGCAGGCACGCACCGCATCCACGGTGGCACGCTCAAAGAACTGCTCGGAGTTCCAGTGGGTGCACTGGGCCCCCAGGGTGACCTGGCTGGCCGCCGCCAGGCAGAGGCAGGCCGCCAATAGGCTGCGGAACCGGTTCATATTATGGTTCTAATTCCGGGCTATGGGACTCCAATGATGGCCCCTCGGCAGACCTGATGCAAGCAGATCGGTTAAAAAGCGATCAATTCGGGGGACCCCAGGCGGGCTCCGGGTCGGAGGCACGTCCCATCGCCTGCAGGTAACCGTCCCGCAGGGCCTTCCAGGAGCCGGTATTCTCCATCGGGTCGTACATCTGCACGTACTCCCAGGGCGTCTGTCCGGTCAGGTTGCGCAGGCTCGGATCGGTGCCGAGCTCGATCAGGGTGGCGACCACGGCCTTGGGGCGCTCGTTGAAGCGGATCGCGCTGTGCAGTGCAGTCGCCCCCATGCGGTCCTGGGCGTTGGGGTCGGCGCCGGCCTTGATCAGCGCACGGATGGCATCGGTGCCACCGGAATAGGTGGCCGCCCAGTGCAGCGGCGCGGAGCCGTTCGAGGTGCGCACGTCCAGGTCGACTCCGGCCCTGGAAAGAATACGGATCACGGCCTTCGGGTGCGTGGCATAGCGGGCCGCACGGTGCAGCACGGTGGTGCCGTAGTAGCCGCGCGCATGCGGGTCCGCGCCGATCCTAAGCAGGGCCTTCGTGATCCCGGGTGCGTCGTGCGGGTTGACCACGGCCACGTGCAGCGGCATCCAGCCGTAATGGTCGCGGCGGTTGGGGTCGGCGCCCGCCTGCGCGAGGGCGGTGATGATGTCCAGGTTCTCGTTGAGGTCTACGGCCGCGTGCAGGGGCGTGGTGCCTTCCGCGGCCAGTGCGTTGGGATTGGCGCCGGCCTCGACCAGCGCCTCGATGACCGCAGGCTCTTCACTGTGCATCGCCGCCACATGGATCGGGTTCTCGCCAAAGAAATTGCGCACTTCAAGGCTCGCGCCGGCCTGCAGGCAGGTGCGTACCTCGGCCGCGCCCGCCTGCCGGAAGAATTCCTTCGTGTTCCACTGGCTGCAGTCGGCGCCGACTCGGGCGTCCTCGCATCCGGAGGACAGCCACAGCACTAGGAAAAGCACGACCGAGGCTGCGGGTCCAGGCAGGCCGTAGGCCATGCTGCGGGCTGGGAGCATCATCGCCTGGCGGCGCGCATCAGGGCCGTGGCCATCGCCGGGTTGGCCGGGTTGTAGCTGGTCCAGTGCAGGGCGGTCGCCCCGATCCGGTCGGTGGCGTGCAGGTCGGCCCCGCCCGCCAGCAGGACCGTGATGATCGCCGGGTCATCGTTGTAACCGGCCGCCCAGTGCAGCGGGGTGGCGCCGTTGGCCGCCCGCGCCCCGGGGTCGGCACCGGCCTCGATCAGTGCCTCGATCAGTGCAGGATGCGGGCTGTAGCCCGCGGCCCAGTGCAGCGGCGTGCGGCCCAGCTTATCGCGCACATTCACCTTGGCCCCGGCCCTCAGGCAGGTGCGCACCAGTAGCGCATCCGCGTACTCGAAAAAGCCTCTGGCATTCCAGTTCGCACAGGCGGGCCCGCGGGCCACGCCCGTGGCGGGTTGCAGTACCAGCGCCTTGAGCTGCGGCCAGACGTTGTCGAGGATGTGCGGCTGTGCGAGGGCACTTGGGTGAATGCCGTCGAGCTGCATGCCGCCCGGCATGCGTGCCACGCCCCTGAGCAGGTCGGGCACCAGCGCCAGGTCATGGGCGCGGGCCAGCTCGGCGTAGTTCTCGAAGAACGGGGTGGTGTAGCGCGCCCCGTAGTTGGGCGGCAGGCGGATGCCGGTCAGCAGGACCCCGGCGCCGCGCTCGCGGATCAGGCGGATCATCGCCTCGAGGTTTTCGCGAATATTCTGAACGGGCAGGCCGCGAAGCCCGTCGTTGCCGCCGAGTTCCAGGATCACCCAGGCAGGCGCGTGGTGGTCGAGCACACCCGGCAGGCGCGCCAGCCCGCCAACGGTGGTCTCGCCGCTGACGCTGGCATTGACAACCCGAACGGGAATGCCTTCGCGATGCAGGCGCTCGCCAAGCAGGTGCACCCAGCCCTGCGTCTCGGGCATGCCGAAGGCGGCACTGAGGCTGTCGCCAAAGACCAGCAGCACGCGTGCGTCGGCAGGCGCGGCGAGGACACACAGCAGCAGGGCGGATACGAGCCAGCGGATCTTCATGGTGGTGGGGCCCGGGCGGGCGCTTGTCGTTGAGATTTGAATATAATGGCGATGACCCTTCGGATGCAATCCGCACACTGGGGGATTCCATGATCCGTACCGTTGATCTCGTCAAACGCGTGGCGACCCGGGAAGGGGAGCTGACGATTCTAAGGGGCATCAGCCTGGAGATCGCGCGTGCGCAATCCATTGCCGTGGTTGGTGCCTCCGGTTCCGGAAAATCCACGCTGCTGGCATTGATGGCGGGCCTCGATGTCGCCACCTCCGGCGAGGTGATCCTCGACGGGCATCGCCTCTGCGCCCTGGACGAGGAACAGCGCGCAGCCCTTCGCGCGAAGTACATCGGTTTCGTGTTCCAGTCCTTCCACCTGCTGCCGGGGCTCACCGCCCTGGAGAACGTCATGCTGCCGATCGAGCTCACAGGACAGGCAGCGGCCAAATCCCAGGCGATGCAGGTGCTCGATCGCGTCGGCCTGGGCGCGCGCCTGCACCACTATCCCGGCCAGCTCTCCGGCGGCGAGCAGCAGCGCGTGGCCATGGCGCGCGCCTTCGCCACGAACGCCCAGGTGCTGTTCGCCGATGAGCCGACCGGGAACCTCGACACCAACACGGGCGCGCACGTCATCGACCTGCTGTTCGACCTCAACCGCGAGTTCGAGACCACCCTGGTGCTGGTTACCCACGATGTGCGCCTGGCCCGGCGTTGCAGTCGCATCGTGCGCCTGTCGGGCGGGCGTATCGATGAAGGCGATGCAAGCCCCGAAAGCTCGCATGACGGCTGATTCGAACACGATGTTGCGAACGGGCCTCGTGGCGCTGGCCGCACGCCTGCTGTTTCGCGACTGGCGCGGCGGGGAGCTTCGTGTCCTCGCCCTCGCCCTGAGCGTTGCCATTGCCTCGACCGTGGCTGTGGCGCTGTTCACCGAGCGCCTGGAGAGCGCCATCGAACGCGAGGCGACCCGCATCCTGGCCACAGACCGCATCCTGCGCTCGGCCGATCCCGTGCCCGCCGGAGTGCTGGAAGAGGCGGGCACCCGGGGCCTGGCGCTCGCGCGCACGCTGAACTTCATCTCCATGGCCTTTTCCGGTCAGGCCAGTGCGCTGGTCTCGGTGAAGGCGGTGAGCGACACCTACCCGCTACGCGGACACCTGGAGATCGCCGAGGCACCGTTCGCTGCACACCGCACGGTCGCGCACGGGCCGGCCCTGGGCGAGGCGTGGCTTGAGGCGCGCGCCTTTCGCGCCCTGGGGCTGGCCGTCGGAGATTTCGTGACCCTCGGCGAGACCGAGCTTCGCATCGGTGCGGTGCTCATCACCGAGCCTGACCGCGGACTCGGCGGCATGCTCGACAATGCCGGGCCGCGCCTGCTCATGCACATCGCGGACGTGCCGGCCACCGGCGTGGTGCAGTTCGGCTCGCGCGTCAACTACCGCTACCTGTTCGCCCACCCCGACCCCCTCGCCCTGAAGGCCTTCGGGGACTGGCTGGCCCGGGCCCATTCCGGGCAGTACGAGCTTCGCGACGTGCGAACGCAAAGCCGGGTCGTGGCCGAGGCCCTGGACCGCTCGGCGCGGTTCCTGCACCTGGGCGCTGGCCTAGCCGTGCTGCTTGCAGGCCTCGCGATCGCGCTGGCCGCACGCCGCTACAGCGTGCGCCACTACGATTACGTCGCCATCCTCAAGACCCTGGGGGCGGGGCCGAGGCGCATCGGTGCGCTGTACGGGCTGATCGTGCTGATGCTGGCCGCGCTCGCCACGCTGGTGGGCTGTGCCCTCGGGGCGCTCGTGCACCACGGCCTTCTGGCCGTGCTCGACCCGCTGCTCGCCATCGAATTGCCGCCGCCCGGGCTGCGTGCCTACCTCATCGGGGCGCTGACCTGCCTCGCCTGCCTGCTGTTCTTTGCCCTGCCGCCGCTGCTCGCCCTGCACGCGACCCCGCCGCTTCGCGTCCTGCACAAAGAGCTCGGCGAGGCGCGCGCCGAGTGGATGCCGTACGCGTTCGGGGCCCTCGGGGCCATCCTCCTGGTGTTCGCCTCAAGCGGCGACCCGGGTCTCACGCTTCTGGTCATCGCGGGACTGGCCGTCGCCGGGCTGGTCCTCGCCGGCCTCGCCTGGGCCTTCCTGCAGGGCGGTGCGGTGCTCGGCACGGGGGCGGGACACGCCTGGAGCCTCGCGCTCTGCGGGCTCAGGCGAAGGCGCAGCTCGAACCTGCTGCAGGTCAGCGTGTTCGCGCTCGCCCTGATGGCCCTCTTGGTGCTGGCCATCCTGCGCACCGACCTGATGGACGACTGGCGCTCGCAGTGGCCTAAGTCCGCCCCGAACCATTTCATGACCAACGTCGCGAAGGACGACATCCCCGCCATCGAGGCCTTCTTCTTGCGCCACGGCCTTGAGGGACAGGCCTTCTATCCCCTGCTGAGCGCGCGCCTCACCGCCATCAACGGCTCCCCGCCCGACCCGCAGGGGCCCTTTTTCTGGAGCGACCGCATGCGCCGCGACCCCCGCGCCAACCCAGGCGATGCCAGCACCGCGCTTCGCCACCGGCGCATCACCTGGACCCCGGAACTGCCCGGGGCCAACCGGGTGCTGGCCGGGCGCTGGTGGGGGTCCGATGCGCTCGCGGGCGAGGTCTCGATCGAGCACGAGTACGCCACCTGGCTCGGCATCGAAGTCGGCGATGTCCTGGAGTTCGAGGCCAGCCGCCGGCGCATCGAGGCGCGCGTGTCCAGCGTGCGAAGCGTGACCTGGGAGACCATGCAGCCGAACTTCTTCCTGATCTTCTCGCCGGGCACCTTCGAGGGCTTCGGCGCCACGTACCTGTCGGCGTTTCGCATGAGCCCGTCCCAGAAACCCCTACTCGATGCGTTCACCCGGGCGTTCCCGACCGTGGTGGTCATCGAGGTCGATGCCCTGGTGGCGCAGGTGCGCTCCGTGATCCGCCAGGTAAGCCTTGCTATCGAGATGATCTTCGCACTGGTGCTCGGCGCGGGCCTGCTGGTGCTGCTGGCCTGCATCCAGGCGAGCCTCGATGAGCGTTTTCGCGAGCATGCCGTGCTGCGCACCCTCGGCGCGGGCCGGCGCCTGATCCAGGCATCGCTCGTGATCGAGTTCGCCTGGCTGGGACTGGCGGCCGGCGTGCTGGCCGCGCTCGGGGCCGAGGCCGCGGTCTACTACCTGCAAACGCAGGTCCTGGAGCAGGGCTTTCGTGCACACGCCTGGGTGTGGGTGACCGGTCCCGTGCTCGGGGTGGCCGTGATCGCAGGGCTCGGCCTGGCGTCCACGCGCGGGCTCTTGCAAACCCATCCGCTCGCCTTGCTACAGCGCTTGGCCTGAAGCCGACGTCACCGTGCTGGAGATGGGCATCCTGCGAGGGAAGGGTACGAGGACCAGCTGACCGTGGCGTACCTGTCCATCATGAGCCACATCAACGACCTGGTGGAGCGCCACCAGAGCGATGAACGGCCCACGCTGGTGGTCACCGACGAGGGACACATCATCACCACCAACCCCCTGCTGGCCCGCTACGTGGTCAAGATCACCAAGATGTGGCGCAAGCTCGGCGCCTGGTTCTGGATCGCCACCCAGAACCTGGAGGACTTCCCGGATGCCAGTCGCAGGATGCTGAACATGATGGAGTGGTGGCTGTGCCTGGTGATGCCGAAGGAGGAGGTCGAGCAGATCGCACGGTTCCGGGAGCTCAGCGAGGAGCAGCGCAGCCTGTTGCTGTCGGCGCGCAAGGAGCCCGGCAAGTACATCGAGGGCGTGGTGCTGTCCGACAAGCTGGAGGCCCTGTTTCGCAGCGTGCCGCCGGCGCTGTCCCTGGCGCTCGCGATGACCGAGAAGCACGAGAAGGCCGAGCGCGCCGCCATCATGCGCAAGCGCGGCTGCTCGGAGCTTGAGGCGGTATACATGATTGCCGAGCAGATCGCCGCTACCCGGTAGGCTTCGCACACGTACCCCTCGGGTTTACTTCACTCGGGGGCGATATTTACCCCTGAATCCCCCCATGCCGGGCAAGGCGCAATAGAAAACCCCGACCGGCGTTCCTTTGTGCCTTTTCCGACCGAGTGACCGCGTGGAATGGTCTGGCGGGGCCCATCTGGGAACATTTTCGAAAATTCCAGAGAACGATTACCAATTCGCGAAGTTTTTGGTATAGTTAGGCCTGCAAACATTCTGCATGGGATCCCGCACAGTCGGGTTACCTGCTGAATAAGCTTGAACCCGGCATCAGTTAGCTACTCGTGCCCAAGCGAATAGGCTGGAATATCTTTTCCTATGTAGATGTTTGCAATGGCCCGGCACCAGGCCGGAAATTTGCAAGAAGACACGTACATAGGAGTCTACAAAGATGTTCAAAAAAAGATACTTGTGGGGAGTAGTCTGTCTGCTTGCCATATTTTCCATTGCAATGTCGGGTTGCGGCGGAGGCGGCGGCAGTTCGTCTCCGGCGCCGATGGACGACGACGATGATGACATGGCCATGCCACTAGAGTGTGACGATGGGTATGAGCCAAACGCTGCAAATGATGCATGTGTGAAGACTGCCGCAACGTTAGCTGCAGAGGCTGTTGCGGCGACTAAAGCAGCTGCAACGAAGACGAAGGCCATTGCGGCTGAGTCAATGCAAGCGGCTGCGGCTGATGCCGGTCTAGGCGGCAGTGACCATGTGAATGCGGACACCACTCCAGGCAATGCAGATGATCCTTATAGCTTGGAAATCACACGTAGCAGGGAGGCAACAACGATCAAGATTACGGATCACGGGATGACGGGCGATGATGACCCGAAGTTCACGCAGGCCATGGATCTGGGTGGCGGACGCACCATGCACACTCGCACGATGGAAGCCGACAGCGATGGTGATGTGGTTGAAGAAGTCGTGATCGTCAGCACCGACATTCAAGCGCCCAGCGGGGTAGCGTTCGCGAAGTTTGAGGTGGTGGCAGCAGATGGCACGAAGACGACGCCTCAAGCACTGAACGTCTCGAGCACCACCGGCGCAGATGCTGTGTCACCCGCGGTTAACAATGCTCTGGGCATCGAAGAGGACACTGATCTTACCGGAGCCGCGAATGCAAATCTGATGTTTGTGCGCTCCACCACGGGCGGTGTGCTCAACTACGTCAGCGACGACGCGAGCACCGCAGGTACGGATGAGGCTTTGCACGACGGCACCTACAACGGGGCTGAGGGCACATATCGCTGCACTACTGGTACTTGCACCGTCACCTTCAACGACAAGGGCATGGTCACTGGCAACTCTGCTGGTTGGGTCTTCATTCCAGATTCAGGCGCTACCTCCGACCAGCCGGACTACGACTACCTGCACTACGGTGTCTGGCTCAAGAAGACCACCGATGGAGACGGTGTAGTCGAGTACGACGAGGTCGAGACCTTTGCCGGTTCGTCGATTGATGCTTCTACCGGGGGTGAACTCGACGCAGTCACTGGTAGTGCGTCATACGAAGGTGGAGCCACGGGCGTGTACGTACACCAAAAGCTTAACCCGGCTGGCAATATAGATTCAGCCACTTCCGGTCACTTCACGGCATCTGTGGCGTTGACTGCGTATTTTGGTCAGACGGTGGATGACACTGCTACTACTCCCAGTGAAGCAGGCCAGCTTGCGCCGAACTTGTTGAACACCGTCAGTGGTACGATCAACAACTTCATGTTGTCTGGGGGAGAGGCCAACACGTGGTCGGTAGCCGTGCAGGCCACCCGTGTACTCGGTGCAAACACTTTCTCCGGTACGGCCAAGGGTGGATTGCCCAGCAATGACGGGACGATCTCGGGAACTTACCACGGCCTAACGCCAGAGACTGCGTCTACTACTGACGGAGCTACCAGGGTGGCTCCGGGTTCGATGGTCGGCGAGTTCAATTCCTTCTTCAACAACGGCTCTGTAGCCGGCGCCTTCGGGGCGAGAAAGGAGTAACTCCCAAAAGAACAAGGGGGCGTTTAGTATGATTTTCGCCCCTTTGCAGTGAGTAATCGAAGCTCCCAAATTTCGTTCGCTCACGAAAACCGGGGCAGGTCCTAACGAGCCTGCCCCATCTTTTTTGAGGAGAGGGGTAACGGGTCCCTGGCGGAGTCGGTATCCTGCCGGCCTCAGGCTTCTCCTGATCCATTCCAGCGACCCCCAGCCATGTGTATCTTCCCGGATGCGCCCGTACGTGGAGACACCGTGTACGTCAGCATCTCGCGTGATGCTGAAATTGCGTTGCGCGACCTGGACATGCAGGTCGGGAGGACGCTCACGTTTCATGCAAGCGACGGTCATCCGGAGCATATGCTCAGCCAGAGTCACATAGTGGTGGGCGAGGACCTCGAACCCGAGTATACGATCCCGGTGTACGGGATATCCTCTTCACCGACCTGAGCATGCAATCCTTCCTCTCGTGCCTGCATCGCCTGTCCGGGAAGTCAGGGGCGCTGTGCAGGACACGGGCGCGATGCCGCAGGAGCCAATTGTTTTGGCCCAGCTCGTGAAGCTCATCCTCAACCTGGCACTGCTGGCCGGTTCCCCGTAAACTTCTTTGCGCATGTAGACTGATGCCGGCCTGAAGGAACTCGTGAAAATCCCGCAGGATCCGGTATCCGAACAGGGACCGGATCAGCCATCGGGCGAGATATTCATCGCCCCGGGCCCAGAGGCAAAGAGCGAGAACTGCGAACCAACGCGAGACGAGTTCAACCAGAAATGCAAGCCCGGTCGGGATATGACCGGTTCCGCGGACCCTGCCGCACAATTCTCTTTGGTTTTGACGAAGAGAACCAAGGAGTGTGAAAATACAGGGCGCTAGGGATGGCAACTTCCCGAGTTCCTTCCCTGCCTCAAAATTCAGCAACTGCTGTGCGGTTCTGAATTCGCACCATAGCGGTTGCAACAATAATAAGGAGAACAACCACCATGAGCACCCTGGATGACACCCTCAAAGAGGCTCCCCGTGCAAGGCTCATCCCGACCTTTGCCGAACCCCGCAAGGAACAACGCACCGTATCCGTTCTGCTTGCGGCATTGTCCGCGGTACCCTCGTTTGCCAGACAACTGCTCTCCAGTTGTGAAGTGCGCATGGGCAAGACTTCCGTGCTGCACAGCTATACCGAGGTCAAGTTCGCCTCTGCCGATAGCACCCGCAAGGAACGACCCGACGGAATCCTGAGCCTGCAAACGCGAGGCACCCGGTGGAGCGCGTTGATCGAGGCCAAGATCGACAAGGCCGAGATCGATGCGGAACAGATTCAGCGATATGCCCAGATCGCGAGAACCCACGGGATCGATACCGTGATCACTCTCTCCAACCAGCTCGTGCCGCTGCCGACCCACCTGCCGTACGCCGTGCCAAGGCGCTTCAGCCAGCGCGTGAAATTCTTTCACATCTCCTGGGTCAGCGTGCTGACCCAGGCCTTGCTGATCCTGAGGGACAGGCATGCACTCAGCGCCGAGCAGGCATTTATCCTGGAAGAGATGACGCGCTACCTCGAACACCCGGGCTCTGGGGTCCGGCGCTTTGACCGGATGAACCCGGAATGGCGCTCGCTTTGTCTTGGTGTGCGCCAGGATGAGCCGTTCAGGCGGTCCTCCCCGGAGATCGAAAACACGGTGACCAGCTGGCACCAGGAGGAACGGGACCTGTGTTTGATGCTGAGCCGGCGCATGGATGAGCCTGTCGAGATCCGGATTCCGCGAAAGCACCAGGCCGACCCGGAGCTTCGGCTCAAGGACACCTGTGACGCCCTGTGTGAATCCCAGGAGTTGCGCTGTACCTATATGGTTCCGAATGCCGCGAGCGACATCGAAATTACAGTCAACCTGGAACGGCGGACCGTGGCCTGCTCCATGTGGCTCAAGGCACCCGGTCACAAGAAACGCGCCAGTGCGAAGATCAACTGGCTGGTCCGCCAGCTGCGAAACGTGGCGGGCGAGGATGTCATCCTGCGTGTCTACTGGGGAAGGCGCGGCACCACGCAAGCCTCAATGGCAGAAGTCCGGGAAGATGCCGCCTGTCTTGAGACCGGACGCCCCGGAGTACTGCCCAACAGCTTTGAGGTGATCATGATACGCAGCCTGGGCGGGCGCTTTACCGGGCGGCGAACCTTCATCGAGGACCTGGAGAACCTGGTGCCGGAGTTCTACGACCGGATCGGCCAGAACCTGCGTCCCTGGACGCCTCCCCCGCCTTCCATTGACAAACGGGATCCGATTGAGCACGAGAAGGTCGCCGACAGCCATCCAGCACCGGAGAGTGGGGATGGTTTGGAGCCCGCATCGCATCTGTTTCCGGGTCTACGAGAACCCAATCACCCGGGCCGGGAATCGGGCACCGTCAGCAGGCCTTCGGAGATTGCGGATTAAACACGGCCTTTGTCCGGGAGATGGGCAATGGCCCTCCAAACAAGCTTCGTGAATCCTGAGGGAACGTGAATAGGGAATCATTCGTTGTCGAGGACTGGGTGGACAAGCTGGTCCTAGCGCTTGTTGAACTGGCCAAGGTACAAAAACCCTACCTGCAGAACTATTACAGGGGGTGTTTGGACCTACCTCACGGGTATGGTGAGCGTGACAATGAAGAGCAGGCCTTTATGCTGAATGAAGCGCGCGTGCTCTATGCCAGGTCACGCATTGCACACATCTATGGCCAAGAGGAACACTTTGCGCCGCTTGGCAAGGCGCTGGATTCTGTGCGCCATGTTTTGATTTCCCACCCCACGCTGCATCGGGTCTTCGGCAGGACCATCGGCAGGGACGAGTTTTACATGGGAGTCCTGAGTAGCGGCGGTGAGATTTCACCTGTGGACCTGGCTGCCGGACTGTTTGCACGTGCCTACGAACTGGAAGGAAATGACTTGCGAGCCGCCGCCGATGAGCTGCACGCGTTTCTCTCGCGATCCGAAGAGGACCGTGTCCCCGGTGAACTTGGTGTCGCGTATGATGTGGTACTGATTTGGGGGCTGACCCTGACCGAAAAAATTGAGCTTGCAGACGGTGTAAAGCTCCTGCCTTTCAAGGAGATCGAGGCGTATGTGGGTGCGGAAATCGCGCATAGATACGCCCCGTCGTTTGCAGGGGCTCACGAGTGGCAGTCGGTAGGCGCCATCGTCAGGCCCTTCCACTGGAAGCCTGAATTTCGCCCGGCAGGACGCCTGCATGATGAGGTACGGCCTGACATCTCGGGGGTATTTTTCGATGAGGTGCAGGCGTTCCTGGAACTGCTGTCGGTGGCGCATCAGACGCCTGTTCTATTTCTGGTGGCAATGGCGGGCTGCATCCATGCTTCTGCCGGTCGCCTTCTCGGCAAGTCCGCTCCTTCCAGAAGCTTCCAGCGTGGGCGCTCGGTGGAGGAGTTCGACGGGTTCGCGAAGTGTCCGGATCTGGATCGGCAGGCCTTGGCCGATGCCAATGAGGCATTCAGGCACCGACATCGTGAGAGCCGAAAAAGAATGGCCCCGATTATCCACCGGCTTGCCGAGGCGCTGGCCCGGGATCGACGATTCGCCGGGGCTGACAGGATCTTGGATGTTGCGATCGCACTGGAATGCATGTACCCGCTGAAGCAGGGAGGGATTTCCAGACAATTGCAGCAACAGGTGTCCCAGTTTCTTGGGGACAATGAGGAAAGTCAGCAGCGATATTCGGAAAACGTGAAGGAATTCTACAAGGTGCGCTCGCTGATCATTCACAGCGAGTGGGAGGAGTTGACCAGGAAAAGAACACGACAGGCTTTCGCCAAGGGGTTTGAGATTGCCAGAAAGACGTTGTTCAAACATCTGTGCGAAGGTGCGTCCAAAGACAGGGACGGACAAAAGGATGCGGCAGTGCGAACCACAATGCGTGGGCACGATGCCGTTCATCCGCCAGGGCCGGCTGCCGGGTAGCGGTACCGTGACCCTTGCAAGCGCTCACGAATTCTTCGGAGGTAACAATAACAATGAATTCAGAGACAGAGACTCGTGAAACTGAGAACAAAAAGATCGCCATCCAGGTTGCGGCGGCCCACAAGGTAAACCTGGCGCTACAGCAAAACTCGGTACCCGTCCTTCGCGATATCGTTCTCAACAACCCCACGGACGTCAGCTATCAGGACCTGGAGCTGGCGGTGACCACCACCCCGGAATTTGCCAACCCCAGGGTCTGGCACATCACCCGGCTGGCTCCCAAGGCCGAGATCTCCTTGCGCGACTGCATGATCGAGCTCAACCCGGGGTTTCTGGAGGAAGTCAACGAGACAGTTCGGGGCACCTACGACTTTACGTTGAGCGCGGGGGATGAGGTGCTTGCCACGGCCTCGTGTGATGTGCAGGTCCTGAGTCGAAACGAATGGGGCGGAGTCCAGGAATTGCCGGAAATCCTGGCCGCCTACGTGCAACCGAATTCGCCATTTACCCAGGAAATCCTGCGTGCAGCCGCAAAGGTGCTGGAGGCCCATGGCCGCAACCCGATGCTCGACGGCTATCAGTCGAGAAGTCGAAAACGGGTCGGTGAGATGGTCAATGCCATCTGGTCGGCGGTCGTGCGCCAGGACCTGGCCTATGCCGAGCCGCCCGCGAGTTTCGAGGATGCCGGCCAGAAGATTCGCCTGCCCGAGGAAGTGAAACGCCACCGGCTGGTAACCTGCATGGACTCCACCCTGTTATTCGCCGGCGCCCTGGAGCAGGCCGGCTTCAATTCGCTGGTCATCTTCACCAAGGGCCATGCGTTTGTCGGCGTCTGGCTGGAAGACCTGGAGTTTGGCACCAGCGTGGTCGAGGACCTGCAGGCCTTGCGCAAGCGGGTGGAGCTCAAGGAGATCCTGGTGTTTGAGACCACCTTCGTGGCGCACCGGCCTGCCGTCAGTTTCAAGCAGGCGAGACAGGAGGCCAACGGCAAGCTGTCCGATGAAGACAGTTTTCTGTTGCTGGTCGACATCAAGCAATCCCGCCTGGCCCGGATTCGACCGCTGTACGAGCGGGTCACGCAGACAGGGCAGGAGGATGCGGCGCTCGATGAGGTGATCGATGCCGGCCTGGATGACCTGAGCGACCTGCCCGAGGATGTGGAATACCCGGATGCCCCCACCCCGGACGATGGGGTGGATGCGGACCGGCGTGTTGAAAACTGGAAACGCAAACTTCTCGATCTGTCCTTGCGCAACCGGCTGTTGAACTTCAAGCGGTCCAAGCGGGCCGTGCCCTTGATCTGCGCAAATCCCGGCGAGCTGGAGGATATGCTGGCCGAGGACCAGGTCTTCACCTTCTCGCCGCTGGAGAAAGTCATCAGCCCCGATGATCCGCGAAGCGGTGAGGAGCACCGCAGGCGGTACTCGGAGGACCTGCATTCAGAGCAGGTGCTGCAGGCCATGCGGCGCGGCAAAATCACCACCGCACTCGATCAGCGCCAACTGAGCGCCTCGCTGATCACATTGTACCGGGCCTCGAAGGCCGCGATCGAGGAGGGCGGCACCAACATCTTGTACCTGGCCCTGGGGTTTTTGAAATGGACCCAAACGGGTAACCGTTCTCGAACCTACCAGGCGCCGCTGATCCTGGTTCCGGTCAGCCTTTCAAGAAGGTCCGTGAATGCGGCCTTCAGGCTGCGCATCCATGACGATGAGCCGCAGTTCAACCCGACCCTGCTGCAAATGCTTCGTCAGGACTTCGGGCTCGAAATCCCGGAACTGTCCAAGGACCTGCCGAAGGATGATTCCGGCCTGGACGTGGACGGCATCTGGGACATCGTCCGCCGGCAGGTCCGCGATCTCGAAGGCTGGGAGGTTTCACAAGAGCTGGTCCTGAGCACGTTCAGCTTTGCCAAGTACCTGATGTGGGCGGACCTGGATGCGCGCACCAAACATCTCAAGAATTCCCCGCTGGTCAAGCATCTGATCGATAGCCCTCGCGACACCTACATGGGCAACGACGGCGTCGACTTCCCGCGCCCGGAGGAGATGGACCGCAAATGTCACCCGAAAGACACCTACCTGCCCATGTCCTGCGACAGCACCCAGATGGCGGCCGTCATCGCGGCATCCGAGGGCATGGACTTCGTGATCGAGGGCCCGCCCGGGACGGGCAAGAGCCAGACGATCGCCAACATGATCACCCATCTCCTCGGCATCGGCAAAAAGGTCCTGTTCGTGTCCGAGAAAACCGCCGCGCTGGATGTCGTCTATCGCCGCCTGCGTGATGTGGGGCTGGGCAAGTTTTGCCTGGAGCTGCACTCGAGCAAGGCCAGAAAGACCGATGTGCTCCAACAGCTCGATCAGGCATGGCAAAGCTGCCATCCCAAGATCTCCAACTGGGAGCGTGAAGCCGAGCACCTGGTGAACCTGCGTGAAGACCTCAATGCCTACGTGCGCCAGCTCCACGAGACCTACGCCAACGGCCTCAGCATTTTCCAGGCCATCGGCGTGGTCATGAACAACCTTGCGGTCACCCCGCTGGAGTTCAACTGGCCGGATTACCGGGCACACACCGAAGACGATCTGGAGGAATTCTCCGGTATCGCTGCGCGCATTGATGCCAATGCCGAGCAGATCGGCGACATCAGCAAGAGCTGCTTTCAGCGGGTCGAGTCCGACGACTGGTCGCCGTCCTGGCAACGCGAGGCCATTGACCAGTCCAGGGCCCTGCACCGGGCGGCGGTGGACCTGCAAGCCGCATTGCAGTCCTGGATCAAGATGCTGGGATTGCCGATCCGGGTGATGAGCCGGGATGACCTGCAACAGGTTTGCGAGCTCGAGCGCATCTTGCCCCGGGCCTACAACCAGTCGTACGCCGCCTTGCTCGGCCCCGAGGGCCGCGACCTGATCGCCGATCTTGAACACGGTGCGGAGCTGGTCCAAAGC
Source organism: Gammaproteobacteria bacterium (assembly GCA_965203725.1). Lineage (GTDB taxonomy): Bacteria > Pseudomonadota > Gammaproteobacteria > UBA4575 > UBA4575 > WTFY01. Next base: position 730,734 of record CBDBDH010000001.1, on the reverse strand, counting down.
TTCCGCCAGCAGTTTGAGAGTACGGCTGTGACCTACCAGGAATCCGTGCTCGATCTGGATATCGACGGCCTGCTGGCCCAGTTAAGCGCTGCCGAAAAGAAATGGTTCCTGGCGAAATGGCTGGAGGTGCGGGGCGTAAAAGCCCGGCTCAAGCCATTCTCGGGGGGCTCGAAAATCATCGGCGAAGCCGCCGATCTCGCCCTGCTCTCCAAGGCCGCAAAAACGAGGGCCGAATTCGGGAGGCTCAAGGGCCTGGATGCGGTCATCGGCAGGAAGTTCGACGGCATCCACACGGACCCGACCCTGTTCACACAGGCGGCAGAGTTCGGCCACCGGATCCGGGGCGTCATGGGAGGACTCTTCGCAACGCCCGAGGCCTATCGGGAGGCCGCATCCACGATGATCTCGTTGCTTCAATCCCCTGACCTGCTGGGCCCGGGCAGCCAGATCCAGACCTCGGCCAGCACGTTCGCACAGGCATTGGAAACCTTCGAGGCGGCCCAGCAGGCCCTCGGTGCGACCATTGCCGCAAGCGGCGACCTGCACGTCGGTCCTGAGGGTACGTCATTCCTGCAAACGACCATCGATACCTGCGCCGAGTGGATGGAGCAGGCGCCGAGACTGAAGGCCTGGACTGCCTGGCGGCGGGTTCGAAACGATGCCCTGGCCCGCGGCCTGAAGTCCCTGGTGGATGCCGTGGAGCAGGGTGCCCTTGCCGGGGGCACGGCCGAGGAGGCTTTTCGGGTGAACTACCATCTCTGGTGGCTGAACTGCGCCGTAGACAATGACGAGGTGATCCGGAAGTTCGTGCCGGCCGAACATGCGCGAACGATCGAGGATTTCGTCAAGCTCGACCGCGAATTCATGGAACTGACCCGGTACTACGTGTATGCCAAGCTCAGCCAGGCGATCCCCTCGCGCGCCCATATTCCGCAAGGCTCGACCTGGCATGTGCTCAGCCGGGAAATCCAGAAGAAGCGCCGCCACATGCCGGTGCGCCAGCTGGTGGAGCAACTCGGCAGCAACCTGTTCAAGCTCACCCCCTGCGTGATGATGAGCCCGATGTCGGTGGCCCAGTACCTGCCTCCCGAGGGTGCTTCCTTTGATGTGGTGATCTTTGACGAGGCCAGCCAGATCACGCCCTGGGATGCCATCGGCGCCATCGCGCGGGCGAGCCAGGCCATTGTGGTAGGCGACCCCAAGCAACTGCCCCCGACCTCGTTCTTCAGTCGCCAGGAGGATGAGTACGCCGACAACGACAGTGACATCGATGTCGGGGACCTGGAATCCATCCTCGATGAGTGCATGGGCGCCAACCTGCCCACCTACCAGCTGAAATGGCATTACCGCTCACGACAGGAGTCGCTCATTACCTTCAGCAACCACAACTATTACGGGGGCGGGCTGATCACATTTCCCTCCCCGGCCACGGCCGATACCGCGGTTTCGTTCCACTATGTCGAGGACGGGCTGTATGAGAAGGGCGGCACCCGGACCAATCTGCCCGAGGCCCGGGCCGTGGTGGGCAGCATCGTGGCCCGATTGCGTGATCCGGAATTCAAAAAAACGGGCATGACGGTTGGGGTGGTGACCTTCAATCAGGAACAGCAGGTTCTCATTGAAGACCTGCTGGAGAAGGCACGCCGGGATTACCCGCAAATCGAGCCTTTCTTCGCCGAAGACAACATCGAGGCCGTCTTCGTGAAAAACATCGAGAGTGTGCAGGGCGATGAGCGCTCGATCATCTACTTTTCCATGACCTACGGGAAAGATCATTCGGGTCGCCTATCGATGAACTTCGGGCCCATGAACCAGGAGGGCGGGCATAGACGCCTGAATGTCGCCATCACCCGCGCCCGCAACGAAATGCATGTCTATTCCAGCATGCAGCCGGAAGATATCGATCTGTCCCGTACCGCGGCCGTCGGGGTGAAAGACATGAAGCATTTCATGGATTTTGCCAAGCGGGGGGTGAGGGCCATCGGCGAGTCGATCGAGCGTCCCCTGGGAACCTTTGATTCCCCCTTCGAAGAGCAGGTCGCGGCACGACTCGCGGAGCGGGGCTGGACGGTCCACAGCCAGATCGGGGTGTCCGGATTCCGCATCGATCTTGGAGTGGTTCATCCTGACCAGGCCGGCAGGTACCTTGCCGGGATCGAATGTGACGGTGCGACTTATCATCGTTCTGCCACGGCACGGGATCGGGACTTCCTGCGCCAGCAGGTGCTTGAGGGGCTGGGGTGGAAGATTTTGAGAGTCTGGTCCACGGACTGGTGGATCAACCCGGAAGATTGTACCGACAAGGTGGACCAGCAGCTACGTGAATTGCTGGAGTCTTCCGGGGAGGACAGTGCAGCATCTTCAGAAGAAGCCACCGATACGATGGCCGCGGCTGAAGAGGAGGCAGACGAAGATACCGAACTGGACCCTGTGGACCTGGTGGATGGCCATGAACCCCCTCCAGAGACAGATTCCCGGGAGATGGAATGGCAAAAGGTTGCCGGTGCAGTGGTGGAGGATGCGCCTGATATCCCCGGCAAGCGCGAGTACATTCCCTGGAGCGCGTCTTCCCATGACCTGGACCTGAAGCAGGACAGTTTTTACGAGTTCTACTACCGGGCCACACATGCGAGCCTGATGGAGCAGATCGTTCAGCATGAGCAGCCGGTTCGTGTGGAAGTCCTGTTCAAGCTGGTCACCAAGGCACATGGGTTCAAGAGTGTCGGCAGCCGGATCAACCGGCTACTCAGCGAGATTCTGGAAAGAAATGACAGGCTGCAAATCACCACGGAAGGCAATCTGCGGTTTGTGTGGCTGGTGAACGCGGATGCATTCAACTGGGACAGCTTTCGCGTCGTGGATGAATTTTCTCATCAGCGTGCAGCCGAAAATGTCGCCATGCCGGAACTGATGGCCATGTCCCGATATTTTATCGATTGCGGCTGTGACCAGGAGAATGCAGTTGTGGAGATGCGCAAATGGCTCGGCATGCGCCGGGTGGGTGAAAAAGGCAGGAAACGGCTGGAAGCCGCCTATCAAGGTGGCTTGGATTCCCTGAAATTGCCAAGCGAGTAAGCCGAGGCAGTCGGCGGGAGGAGTTTTGTGATGTTAGACAAGTATGGCAGATCCCTCACGGAACGGTTGAGCAGAGCGCGCCTTGAATCCAGGGATATCTCCGAGCTCATTGGGTTATGCAAGGGCGTGCTGGCAGATGCCGTGGTCTGCTACCCGGAAGCCTTTTTCATTTTGCAGTGGCTGGAAGAACATCCCATCATTGTTGATGTCTGGCCGGCCAGTGTCCTTTATCAGTCCCTGGACAACCTGCTGGAAGATGGAGTTCTTGACAGCGATGAGGAAAAAGAGTTGTTGGATCTCCTGGTCGGGATTACAGGTGTTCCTATCCGAGTCGAGGTGACCGAAGTTACCGGAGGTGGTGTGGTCTTGGACTCTATGGAAAGGACACTCAACACTTCAACCACATTGCCGGTTTGCGAACCGGAGTCAGGCCTGATCTTCCAGGACAGGAACTTTGTCATGACGGGCAAATTTGTTTTTGGACCAAGAAAAGAATGCGAGGCAGCTGTCAGGGAACGCGGTGGCAACACGCAGAAAGGTGTAACCAAGGCCACAAACTATCTTGTGGTTGGAGAAGTCGGCAGCGCAGAGTGGGCACATTCTTCATTTGGCAGAAAAATTGAAAAAGCTGTCTACATGCGAGAGGCAGGTCATGACATCTACATTGTGCGAGAACAGATATGGAAGGATCAGTTGGAGTAATGACGGTCAATCTGCAGTTCTTAAAGCATGAATTTCCAGATTAAGTCCACTTTGCAAAAGAAAGCACTAGACTTTGCCTTGCTCAGATAAAACGCAGCTGAGTGGCCTGGCTTCAGGGAGTACAACATCGTGATGACTCAAAATATCAAAGCCATCATTCAGGAGTCTGATACGCCTGCAGGGCGTGCATTTGACCTTACGATAATCTTTTTGATCCTCGTTTCAGTGGTTACGTTCACTGTGGAAACAGTGCCTGGATTATCACCTGAAGTCATGAGGATACTTAAAGTCTCTGAGGTGGTGATCACCCTCTTGTTTACTCTTGAGTATGTTTTGCGCATCGCCACTTCGTCGAAAAAGTGGAGCTACATCTTCAGCTTCTATGGACTGATTGATCTGATCGCCATACTTCCGTTTTATCTTTCTCTAGGAGTTGATCTTCGCTCCATACGGATCTTTCGCCTGTTTCGTATTTTCCGCATCCTCAAGATTGCCCAGTACAACCAGGCGATGGCACGTCTCGGAAAGGCTTTCATGCTGGCACGACATGAGATCTTTATTTTCCTGGGGGCTACTTTGGTGCTGCTCTACATTGCAGCCGTTGGGATCTATTATTTTGAACATGTCCATCAGCCTGAAAAATTTCGGTCGATCCTGGATGGCTTGTGGTGGGCCGTCGCGACACTGACCACGGTGGGTTATGGTGATGTTTACCCTGAAACTGCCGGCGGCAAGCTGTTCACATTTGTGATCTTGATATGTGGAATGGGAATTGTTGCAGTGCCTACGGGTCTCATCGCAGCTGCATTGTCAAAGGTTGTACGTGAAGAAGACCATTGACAGTATTTAGCTTAGAACTGGATTCCCGTGTCCAAAGGTGAACATGGCTGACCTCATACAAAAACAGTAGGGCGTCTTTATGCACACTCTTGTCTGGATCCGGCTTATGGGTGAAGGCTAGAATGTTAGCGTCTGATATTCTCTTGTGACTTAGGCGATCCAGTGGGGGTAGCAACCTTCAAAAAATTTTAACCTGAGAACATACCGCTGCAGACAACAATGTTGCGCAGTGCTGACGAACCAAATTATCAAGGTATAACGCTATCCGAATCGAGGATAGCATTACAAACCTGTTCAAGGCTGGGCGAGCGTTTTCCGTTTTCCCAAGCGAAGGCTAGACTAGTGCCGATGTGGAGTGAATTCTTGCGCAGGCTGCCAGCATGACCATAACGCTTGTCGGCCTCTTCACAAAATTTCGCCCACTCGTCATTGCCGATATCCGCTTTTACAATCTCGCCAATATCGGAATGCCAGATCGTGAAACCGGGGCCTGATAATGTCGCGGTTGGCATGGGGTCTTCATCCGCCTTACCAACAAGTTTCAAAAGTGCAAGGTTGTCCTTCTCGTGCTTGGCCCGGCTGCCGTTCCTATCTTCTTTGTCGGAATCCGCATCGAACATGACATATATTGGGATTCCCATGTGTTTGGCGATAGCCAAAGGTTGAAGCAGCTCACTCTTGCCATTTACGGCTACAATGTGACAGCCCAAGCGTCGGTACTCATCCTCTTTGTCAAGAAGATTGAGACAAGATAAGAGATAGGCAATATCTTCCAGCCCTTCAACAAGAATAAGCCTGCGCGTAAAAAACATCTCGTTGAGCGAAGGCTGCAAGGCCTGGTGAATTTTAGCAAGCATTCCTTCCGGCTTTAGTGGTCTTTTGCCCGTAGCTTCCGCAACAGCACTCGCGATTTCATCGAACGACATGTAGGAAACTGTAGAACACTGATGATCGGGATCTTTGCGAATCATGCGAACATCTTCGAATCCTTGGCCGGATACGAATAGCGGATCATGTGTTGACACGATCACCTGTGCATTATCTTGGCTGAGAGTGTTAAGTACCGTAGCTAAGTGACGCGCCTGTGGCGGGTGCTGATAAAGCTCTGGCTCTTCGCAGGCGAGAATTAGTGTAGGCCCGGCGTCATCATCAGTCCCAGCAAGTTCCTGCAGAAGCGCAAGCAGGTACGATCGCTGAAGCCCATGACCAAATCGTGCAAGCTCACCCTCGAATTCGCCTTCACTGGCAAGAATATGCGCCCAAGGTTCCTCAACTCGCACGGATTTGTCCGGGTCCTGTTTCCATCGTAGTCGCAAACTTGCCTCGGGATGTGCCCATTCAGAGATACGTGTCTGGAGTGAGGACGAAATTTGATCGAGGGTGTTTTGGCTATTGTCGAGAAGATTCTGATATTTATCTTGTGTTTGTGTACGCAGGGTTTCGACCGTCTCGTCGAAATTTGTCTTTGACCGAACGGTGCGGGCAAGCAGCTTTCCAAGCGCTGAGTTTCGGGACTCGACTTGTTCAGAAGTTGCATCCTTGACAGCTGGAACATAAACCCACTGAATATGCCTTGCGAGGCGGTTCGCTCCTTTGGAAAAGCCGTAGAACTGATCCTCACTGGGGATGAGGTCGCAATCATCTACACGCGCGGTCTCTAAATCACGAAGGGCCTTCTCCATGGCAGCTTTGGTGCCCACTAATGGGAGGTCCGTGTATGTTTTACGGAGTTCACTGTAGTTCTCCTTAAGTTCGTCGACTTTGGCTTTATTCGTTAGAGCTTGAAAAAAAGGTGCCAATGCCGCCATACCAAGTCTCTGCCCGTACTGTTTGACCTCCGCCTTGCCGGTGGCTTCGTCAAAGGTCGCTTCAGCCATGACGACAAGTTGCCCTTGTCTGAAATAGTGCGAAAAATCACCTTGGGCTCCTTCGTTCAAGTTGGTGAAAGTGACCGTGATTCGGATCGGAGCTTTTGTATTCTTGCGGTGGAAATCTTCCTTTTCCAACTGACTGAGGTCGGTCTGCAGATTTTCAGATTCACGAAAGAAGAGGTTCAATGCCGTTAAAACTGTAGACTTTCCTGCACCATTTGGCCCGACGAGACAGGTGTAGTCGTTAAAGGGAACAGTTGCATCTTCAAAAGATCGGAAGTTTTCTATGCGTACGGATTCAATCTTCATCTTCTTGCCCTGAATTATGCCGAGATGAGGTCATCACTGCTTGCCTGCTCCAGTGACAGCTGTCGGCCACCGAGACCCTCGAAAAGCTGCTCTCGACAAGTAAAGATAATCACCTGAACGTTTCGGGATGCCATGTTGAGAATGTCGAAAATCCGGTTCATACGCTGGTCGTCTGCAAACACGAGGGCGTCATCAAGAACGACAGTTGCAGGGCAGCCCTGTTCGACCAGCATTTCCGCAAAGGCAAGGCGGACGAGAACAGCAATCTGCTCCTGAGTTCCCATGCTTAGGTGACTGAAGGCTTCCTCATGACCAGCCTCTCTCACCACGCTAGCAATAGTAAGATCCTCATCAATACGGATGTCGGCACCTGGAAACAAAAGCTGAAGGTACGGTCGGACACGTTTTAGTACAGGTGATAGATACTGTTGTTTAGCCGCTTGCTCGGCATTGCGCAATGTCGATAGCAGTAGCCTGAGAACTTGGACCTCATGGTCTCGCCTGTCCTTGTCTTCTTCAATGCGTTCGAGTTCACGTGCCTTTAGTGCAATGGCCTCGTCTAATCCGGCCCCTTCAGCGGCTTCGATGTGTGATTTGAGACCTGCAATTTTTACCTTCAACTCCCCGCGCTTCTCACGCCTTTTTTCGAGAGCCTCTGTAAGGCGGCCGATGCGCGCGCTCAGTTGCGGCAGTGTCTCATCGGTGCGTTGTGCCTCAAGATTTGCAATAGTAGCTTCTTGTTCCGTCTTTGCGTCGCGAGCCTCTGGGATTGCAGACCGAAGCTCATTTTCGGAGCAGTGGCTTTCTGCCTCACCAACCTGGTTCTTGAGCTTTCCTAGTCGCCTCTCTATTTCACTGTGTCGGCCCTTGAGAGTGCCAATTTCTGTTTGTAGTACATTCAAACTGTCCTCGGGCCCGCTCAAAGCGGCCCTCGCGGCTTCGAGTGCACTTCGCGCCACTTCTGCCTGTTCTTGAGAAACCTGCAATTCTGTTTCGGCCTCTTGTAGCCCTGGTAACTCCTGCAAGTTAAGCTCTTTCATCTCGCGTTCCAGGGCTTGTTGTAGGCCCTCGATATAGTCAGCAAGTGCCTGTACCCCAGCAGCGTAGTCGTTGGTGGCAGGAGCGTGTAACTCGACACCTTGACGGGCCAGTTCCAAGTCCTGCAAAAGTTTCTGGCGCTTGGCATGTTGGGTCTCAGCATCAGCCACAGATTTGACACCTGTTTTTTCCAACCCTTGCCTTAATTCTGCTTCGGCATCCTGTTGCTGGCGAAGCAACTTGTCACGGTTTTTGATTGCCGGCTGAACTGCAATACGCCCACGGTCCGGAATGGTGATCGTGACTGGTTCGACCGCTTGAATAAACGGTCGTTCAATGTCCAGTGGTTTGCCGTCAACTTCAATACCCAGCGAACTGTCTACAGTCATATCGAAAGATATAAGAGTCGCGGCAGCATCAAGGCGGCTTTGAGCGGCCGCCAGTTGTTGAGAGGCTTTGCGTATTGCCCCCAGGGCTGTATCAGTGACCAGTATTGCAGCCGCTGCCTGCTGGGCCTTGCGCTGGCTTTTTTCAGCAGCCTCAGCCTTCTCATGTCGCTTTTTCAGGCCGTGAATTCGGACTTGTCGTTCTACGACGCCTAGTGTGCGTCGATACTGACTTACTGATTCATCAGCCTTAGTAACAACTGCTCTCGACTGATGTATTTCATCTCGCAATGCATCGACTCTGGACAGTGCTTCTTGTTCCTGTTCAAGAGCTCCTTGCAGATGCACTTCTGCTTCTTGTAGGGCTGTTTCTTCAGTCTGGATGTCAATCTTTAATTGCATCCGGTCTGCTACTGCCCTCTCTGCCTGCTCAAGTGTTTTTTTTCTGAGCTCTAGCTCAGTATGGGCTGCCTCTATTTGAGCTTCCAGAGCAACGAGTTGGCCATGGCGTTGCCGAGCATCTTCAAGTTCCATTTGATCTGCCTCGTCGCGGTCAGCGGTGGAAAGGCGTTTCAAGGTTGCCTGTGCGTCTTCAAGGTCATGCAGTGTCTGAGTCATTTCCTGGCGGCGAGTGCGCAAGGCATCAAGTTCTTGGCCCGTTGTTGCAACATGTTCGATCAACTCTTTGTATGCACCACGCGGCCTGCTGGTCGCCCTAGTGATCAGCTCTCCGAGCTGTTTCTCAATGGTCTGCGGAAGCGCACGTCCTCGCCGACCACCCAAGACAGTCCCAACTTCCGACTCAAGGGCACTGTGAAGACTCGAGCGGGCGCTCTCCGGCAAAGCGAGTACGCCAAATGACTGACCCTGCTGTACCCACAGGACATTCCACATCCCCAGAGTCTCCGGCTTTGCTCCGGTCTTGCCCGGCTCGCCGAAGTCGAGCAGGCCGCGGAGCGTGTCTTCGGCAACATCACCTTCCAAGGTGCGCCCGTCCGGACAGGACAGCCTGGCATAGGGTTTCTTGATGAAGCGCTTGGTGATCCGGTAGAGGCCATCGTCAAGCTCAAATGCCAATTCGACCACCGGGGCTGCCTGGTTCCGGTCGTTCTGCAGCGCCATGATCGGCTGGGCCTTGGAGTTGTATTTCTCGAAAAGGGCAGCGCGAAGGGCATCGAGCAAGGTCGATTTGCCCATCTCGTTGGGGCCGACAACGACATTGAGACCGCCCTCGATACCTTCAAGTCGCACCGGGGATGTGAACTTCTTGAACTGGTTGACAGCTAGAGATCGAAGTTTTATCGCTGTTCCCCCTGTAACTTCATGTGTTCGATATAAAGACGCTGAAGTGCCGCAGCAGCGATACCGCTATCTCCTTCGCCTTCCTCGGATAGCCGCTTGAGTTCCTCCGCGGCCGCGCGCACGAACCCGCCTCGATCAATTTGGTCTAGATCTTCGGCAGTGGGCTTCGGGAACAGGCGGTGATCATCAATGCGGATGAAACAAAGTGCGGCATGTGCGCCGTCCACGATTTGGTCTTGGAAATATCGGCGGTTTTCCAACGACATGGCCCCTTCCACTGACAAATGGACAAGGGCTCGGTCTAGATCATCAGAGCAATTTCGGAGTTTCTCAGCAAGGTGATCAATGTCCTCACGGCTGTTAATCCGCTCTGATAGTTTTGTCCAGGTGTAGTTTCCCGTTGCAATGGGCGTCACAGTCGGGGCTGCCTGCGCTCCATCGATCTGCACGAGCAAGGCCTGCCCACCATTGACGATATCGAATGCGTCTATTTCATGCGTGCCGCTGTACCAGCACCGGTCGTTGATCTTCTTCTGACCATGCCAGTCACCCAACGCGAGGTAGGAGAGGCCGGCACTGGCAGGCCGGTCCGGAGAAATGAGATTGGAAACATCTTCATCACCTGAACCGAATCCCCTTATAGTGCCGTGAGCTAATCCAATACGAATGTAGTCTTCGGGGCAGTCCACGCTGTCCATATAGGCGGTGGGATCATCAAGCCTTCGTCGGTGGAACAATGGAGCTGGCAAGAGGGCAACCGCTTCTTCCTGCAAGATCACAGGTTCCGGCCTGATATGAGCTTTCACATTGTCGGGCAACCCTTTGTGAAGAAGCTGATCCCAGATCCCATTGGGGCGATGCGGGTCATGATTGCCAGGCAGAAGGTGCCACTGAATGCCAGGGAATCCACGCATCCGTTCCAAGGGCTGGTTAAGCGAACGAGACGATAACACCTCCATGTCGTAGACATCACCCGCGACTAAGATGTGGGTTGCTCCATGCGTGTTGGCCAGCTCCCCAAGCTTAATTACGGCTCGTAAACGTGCTTCTTGGAGAAGGCCCATCCTAGTATCATCAAGAAAGCGGAAGACCTTCCCAATCTGCCAGTCTGATGTATGAATGAACTTGATAGTCACGATTCTTTCGCCAGCGAGTCCGTAGCACGCCCGAGAATGGTAAAGCGGATTGAAATTATTTTGCGAGGGAGCCGCAGCTTACCATATCTCTGATCTAGATTCGGATATGTCGTGGCAATGTCACTCAGAACCTACTGATCCAGCTGCACTGTCTGAAGCTGTTGGAAAATGCAGCCAGGAAGAATTACTTGTTAGGAACAAGATTCCTAAACACCTTAATTCGTGCTGAAGAAATTCTTAGGTCATCACTGAATTAAAATGCTCTTCTGTTACCCATGAACTATCCGAGAATGCCCGTATGCGGGGGTGTAGAATTTCATGCAGATGCGTTGGCCAAATCGCAAAGAATGCTCTTGAGGTGCCTCTTCGGTAACGAAATGCTGCAACGCAGTGACTTGGGCTGAATTCATCAGCTAGCCATATTATCTGGTGTTCAATTTGCTGGTCGTGTTTAGCAGACCTGTTGAGGTGATGATAAAAAATCAGCGCACTTCCTAGGTGGACGTAGTCCCGCACTTCACAGAGATACACGTGCTTGCCGCTTACGGGATCTTGAACCTCGTTCTTGAGCCCGTTATCTGGGTCCAGAAATACCAAATTGCATCCCTGCATGTTCGCTAATGCCCGTTTGTGCCATTTTATACGCCGTTGACGAGAGTCGCCGGGACAGCCATCTGAGAAGAAGCGGGTATCTGAACCAAGGATTTTTCTGTTTTCGATTTCAGATATTTTTCTGGACGTAGAACCCTTCACAATTTTGGAAAGACAGTCATACAGCTCGGGATCGCATTTACGGAATTTTTTTCGTTTATTGGAGTCGAGGTACGAGATATGTTTCCCATCGGCATTGTGAGACTCATTGGGATACCGGTACCAAACCACACCTAGGTTTAGAGACGGCCCACCTGTTTTAGTGATTCCAGGTAAAGTCAGGGCGCGCAGCAGTCCATACTTTCCAAAATCCCCTACATCACCTGTGTATCGGTCCTGCATATGCCATCTACCAAATTTTGATTCTTGTGGTTAACTGCTTATGAGAAATTGACATCGATAATACCTAACAACTCGTAAAAGTTGATTTCAGCTTAATCAAAATCTACGCAATATCCTGATAGGAGTGAATGGTACAGATATTTTCAACTGCCAATGCCGGATATAATCGGGTACGAGAACACCTATAACTGTCCTATAAGGGCCGTGTGGAGCCTGCTGCGTGCAACAGTCTGTAAGAAGAAATTGGTCTGACGCCGAGATCAAGTTTATTGTTGCCGACTACATGGAGATGCTGCAGATTGAGCTTGCAGGTGACCAGTATGTCAAATCAGAACATAACGAAGCGTTGCAGCACAGGATTGACCGGTCGCGTTCGTCGATTGAATTTAAACATTGCAACATCAGTGCTGTTCTAGCAAGTCTCGGCTTGCCTTTCATCAAGGGCTACAAACCTCGAACCCATTATCAGCTTGACCTATTTAGGACTGTAGAGGAACACCTCACCCGGCAGGGGTTTCATGAGATTTTAGCCGGCACTGATGTGACAGACATCAGTCCCCACAAAGATCTGATCTATGAGCCTCCGCCTAAATTTGGCAAGAAATGGAAGGCGGATCAACTGGCTATTTGTCAAAAGATCAGCAAAGTTGATCAGGCACTGCGTGATTCAAGGAAGCGTGATCTTGGAGAAGCGGGCGAGGCCTTTCTCCTGCAATCTGAAAAGGATCGATTGCTGGCTTGGGGAAGAGGGGATCTTGTCGCGGATGTCCGCTGGGTATCCAAGGAGGATGGCGACGGTGCAGGGTATGATATTTTCTCCTTTTCGGAACATGGAGAGGAGCGCTGGCTGGAAGTCAAAACCACCAATGGCCCCTCAACGATGCCATTTTACCTATCGGCGAATGAGCGGCGCATTTCTGAGAAACATCAGGACAAATTTCGACTTGTCCGCCTTTATAATTTTTCCTGGAGCCCGACTGCATACAAATTAAAACCACCGCTCGACAAGTATGTTCAGCTGACACCTACGCAATATCGTTGTGAAGTTTAAATATCGTTTTAATGGAAGCGATGGTGAATAGCGAGGGTGTAAGCTAGCCTCTTGCATCGTAATGATTTATAAGCAGTACATAGACACTCCGTCTACCCCCAGGTCTTGCAGTATTTGCCCTGACACCTGTAAGGAGAACCCATGAGAATAGCGTTTCCTGCACTGGAGATTGAAAGAAAATCGGGAGAAGAGCATTTCCGCAAGGGCGGCGCAGAACTTGATTTCGGTCTGCTGGACTTCTGGCAGTGGTCGATGTCCGACCTGGTCAACAATGCCACCCGCGGGGTCCTTGCCGAGTACATCGTGGCTCGGGCACTTGGCGTGCCCACCAGCACGACCCGCGATTTCTGGGCGCCTTATGATCTTGCCGTATCGGGCGAGGTCAAAGTCGAGGTCAAGTCCTCGAGTTATGTGCAGTGCTGGGCACAATCTGCTCTATCTCGCATCAGCTTCGATATAAAACCCTCGCACGCATGGGATTACAAAACCGGAGGCTGGGATGAAGAGTACAAGCGACAGGCGGACGTCTATGTATTCGCATTACTGGCCCATCGGGACAAGCCAAAGATCGACCCGATGAACCTCGACCAGTGGAAGTTCTACGTACTGTCGACGGCAGCGTTAGACGAGCACTTTGGAGATCAGAAGAGATTGACGCTGGGTGGGCTGGAAAAGCATGCTTCACCGGTGGATTACAAGGCCCTGAAGACTGCAGTCTCAGAAGCGATGCCCAAGCCCGGATTAGGTGCTGCAACTCAATCTGTTACCCAAGACTGAGCCTAACAAGGGGATTCCAGACCCGCGCTGTTACGCGTTGATGCGCACCAGCCGTGGCTTGAACCAATCCGCGAGTTCCTCATACCCGGTCTCTCCCTGGGCGACGCTCGTGATGAGATCGGCCGCGACCATATCGTCTTCCACAAACTCATAATCACTTCTCGTTGCCAGCAATTCGACGAGACAAAAGGCGGTACGCTTGTTCCCGTCCGAGAATCCATGATTGGTGACGATGCCATGCAGCAAAGCGGCTGTTTTTTGATGGATAAACCGGTGATAGCCGTGATAGGGGCGCGCAATCGCGGATCGGATCGCATGCTCACTCACGATTCCTGGAGCCCCGCCATGCTCGAGTGCCTTTTCATGACAATGGACTGCATCATCCCATGTGATGCGGTAATGTCGTCTAGCGATTAGCCAGCACCTGCATGGCTTTTCGCCGCTTTACGGAGATTTCCTTGATGATCCGCTCGGAAGTCGGGCTGACTTTCTTCGACGAGACATCCCGATTTAAAGTACCAGGCCCTTTCAACGGAACAAATCGACCTGTAGCGCTACATCTCTCCGAGGCGCGACTTTTCCTCTTGGCGGATCGAGGAGACTGCTGGCTTTTTGATGTGCGTGATATTGAACGCTTTGACATTAGATAATCCTTGAGAAACCCAATCAATACAGGCCGTTTTCATCATATCAAGCCCAAAATAAGCGGTCAAAATAGATGCTGTACCAAGGCGAACTGTCTTGCTTTGACAGGGGCATACTGCTGTAGCCGGTTTTTGCCAGGCTAGGCGGTAATGGGTCAGGGACACTGCATATTGGGAGGATTATATGCAATAGTCACCAACGCAAGCATTATCAGGGTTTTTCTTGGCAGGTTTCCCCCGCAGCAAGGACGGCCTTTACCACGTATTCGGGACTGGCATGATTTCCAATGCCCGCGTCTTGTGAATTACAGCCATTGGAATACATTGGTTACGGGGATGATTAAGCCCCTTTCAAAGGTGAATGATGATGTCGTACCCTTACGAAGAATTTGATGGATTGGGCCAAGCCGCAGTCATCGATGTGGAAACGACGGGCTTCAGCTCAGAAAATGACAGGGTTGTTTCCGTCGCCGTGTTGCGGGTTGATCTTTCCAACCCCGAATTAAATGGGGATCTGGACGGAGAGACGCTCTATTACGTCATTGATCCTCAATGTGCGATTCCCAAAGGTGCCAGTGATGTGCATGGAATCACCAATGCAGATGTCAGGGACAAACTGACGTTTTCTGCAATTGCAGAAGAATTGAGAAATTTCATCGGGACCTTGCCCCTGGTCGGGCACAACGTCTCATTCGACAAGAACTTTCTAAGTGCAGAGTTTGGGCGTGTGGGCGTGAAGACACTGCACAGAAATAAATCCTATTGCACCATGTATCGATACCAGCAGTGGAATCATGGAATACGAAAAGGTAGCTCTTTAGATGCTGTAGCAAGGCGGTTTTACTTGCAAGGTCGGAAAAGTGGAAAACATAGCGCGTTGGAGGATGTAAATATCACTGCGAGAATTGCTGCTTTGTATGTGCTGCAAGATCGCGGAAAATTCCATCCTGGAGAGCCTCCTGGCTTTCCAAAAACGAGAGCAAAATTTTAAAAGGGAGCATCATTCAGATAAACCAACTCCAACAAGCAAGAACGGGTTTTCGCTTAAGTTTGTACCCATTGTTCTTCTTATTCTGTGGAGGCTTTTCTTTTGACTTCTGAATGTTGCTTTTGTGTATGTTTCCCGTCGCTTCATTCTCGACCCCCGGACGGGGAGCCGTGGCGGGCACTTTCCAGTACACGCGCGAGGGACACCGGGTCGAGGGCGTCCCACTGCCGAGGTACTTGAACAGGCGGCGCACGAAATTCCCCCGCTGTCCCTGCGCCTGGGTCACCCCTGAGACCGCAAATCCTGTCGCGGACCGCCCCTGACAGGCCTGCCTTGACGAAGATTTCATTGCATATTGCCCATATCAAACATCATAATGCCCATTATAGGTATGCCAACATCAGCACATGCATCTCAGCGGATCCGTCACAAGGCAGCAGGCCAGCCAGCCGGTGCCCCTGTCCGTCCTGCCGACGCACTCTTCACCACTACCCAGCAGCGGGTCCTCGCCCTGTTGTTCGGCCAGCCCGGCAAAAGCTTTTTTATCAGTGAATTGATCAGGCTCACCGGGTCCGGCTCAGGGGCCGTGCAGCGCGAGTTGCGACGCCTGGCCTCGAGCAGGCTGGTGAACGTCACCTCGATCGGAACGCAAAAGCATTATCAGGCCAACCCCGCCTGTCCCGTGTACCACGAACTGGTCGGCATCGTGCGTAAAACCGTGGCCTTGGTGGAGCCCATCCGCCAGGCGCTCGAACCCCTAATTGATCGCATCAAGCTGGCCATACTCCACGGTTCTGCGGCGCAGGCCAGGGATACGGCGGACAGCGATATCGATCTGCTTGTCGTCGCCGACGGTATGATGCTGGAAGATTTCTACGCCGCCCTCGCTTCTGTGGAATCGAGCCTCGACCAAAAGGTTAGCCCCATGCTCTATACGGTGTCAGAGTTCGATGCCCGGCGATCGGCCAAGAGCCCCTTCCTGATGCGGGTGCTCGAAGGTGAGCATCTGGTGCTCATCGGAGAAGAAGAGGGCGAGCTCACAGCGGGGTAACTCGCCAAGCTTGCAGCAGTGCGGCCTACACAAGAAGAAATCGAGAGCCTGTATCGTTCCGACTTGCGAAGGCTTGATACTATGGATGCGCAACCGATTTAATGGCTGGAGGCAAAACCATGGACATCAGGCCTGTCAAAACCGCCGCCGACTGCCGCAGGGCACTCAAGGAGATCGAGACGCTGATGACAGCGGCCCCAAAGTCGCCGGAGGGGGAAAGACTGGATGCCCTCGCTGCCCTCGTCGAAGCCTATGAGCGCAAGCATTATCCGATGGAAAAGCCAAATCCTGTGAAAGCCATCTAATTTGGAACAGGCCTTACGGCAAAGGATCTTAAGCCAATGCTCGGAAAAGTAACCGCGTGTACGAAATCCTGAACCACTAGCGCTCCCTGACGCTTCAAATGATTTGGAAGCTGCATCATGGGCTGGGTATCTTGGCGGGATCACTGATCAAGCTTCCTCAGGCACATGCCTGGGACCGTAACCCTAGGGGTTACTATCCATCACATTGATCTTAAAGAGAAGGACTAGAGAGGTGACTTGCACTAGGCTCGTAGATGTTGCCTAGTCGGCAACTTCGGTGGCAGAGGGATAAGCGCACGGAAAATAGAGACTAGCTTAGTTTTGGTGGGGCAATCTTTTGAGTACCTCATCCGAGTCGACTTGGAAGGGCGAGTTATCCGGGAGCGGCTAAGGATATTGAGGTAGCTTTTGAGAAAGCACTAAGAATCTGCACATCCCATAGCCCGGAAAAATTCAGGTTCAAAGTTGTACGGCCTTCTCCTGTCGTCAGGGAGACGCCATGCCCAACTTGTAAATTATTTGATTGCTACTACATATAGGGGTTGTGTTTTTCTTTTTATGCCCCATATCAGGGGTTTCAGAAATGCTAACTTTAATAATCCCAGCAAGAACAACTGTCCATGAACAAATATTTTTCTGCAAACGATCTCATGTCGCCGCCTGTGGAAAGGGCTGCTTTCAGTGACCGAATAGCCTATGTGTGTGCGGAACTTTCAAAGCTCGCTTATTTCAAGTTTGAGGGCGGGCATACAGTGGATGATCTGCTCTCGTTTGCTAAAGCGATATTCAAAGATGATGAGCGAGTCGCTCAACTGGAGAACAAAATCAAAGCACTGTTGACAGCCAGCGCGTCTTCAGAACAAGAAGCAAAAAATGCATTGAACGAGATACTACAGCATGCCGATTTTGAACTGGCAGAAACTTTTTCAACCAAAGGAACCCAGGCATTCATCTGCACAAGAAAGATCGAATCCCCGTCTAAGGGAAACGACAAGGTTGTGGCATTTCTTGTGTTCAGAGGGACAGAGCCCACAGACTTTGCGGATATCAAAACTGACGTAAAAGCAAAATTGGTGGATGTCGAAGTCGGTGGAATGACTGTTCAAATGCACGGCGGGTATGTAGAGGCATTTGACTGGGTGCGCGAGGATGTAAATTCAGCTTTAGGCAGGCTGCCGCATGATCAGTTGATAATTACCGGACATTCATTGGGTGGTGCCTTGGCAATAGTGGCCACTCGATTGTTGGCCTCAGATGTGGTAGGGGCATGCTATACCTTTGGAGCTCCGCCGGTGGGTGCAGTGGAGGTTTCGAACAATCTGAAAACACCTGTCTACGAGATCATCAATGAGATTGATATTGTTCCGAGACTTCCTAATCCCTGGATGGCTTCTGGAGCTCTTGTCTTGATCAAATTGATACGCTTGTTAGGGAAATCGTTCACCTTTGTCGGGAAAGTTCTCGCTTCAGGAACATGGGACGACAAGCTAGAGGCGTGGATGGACATGATGGTTAAATTCAGGCATCCGGGCTATCTAAGTTATCTTGTCGGTTCGGGAGGAGCTGCCAGGCTTAGGTACAACGTTGGACTCTTTGACAGATTGAAGTGGTGGTTGGCGATGATATTTAAGTCTAGAGCCATGTTCGGTAAAAATGGCTTTAGGAAAATGGCAAATGACCACTTGATTGACCGGTATATTGAAAAATTAATCGTGCATGGACAGCGTCGCCAGTGATTGACCAAGTGTATGTGTAGACTGAGTTTCTAGCGGTCTGTCAACAGGGTCCCACCCATTAAGATAAGGAACAAGTCCCCAAATTGTTCCTATGTTGAGGGCAGGTCTGTGTTTTGGCATTTAGACTATTTTTATAATCGGAAAACAAATCTAAGATGGGTATCCGCATACAGTCCTGTGAAATTGAGATTCCCGAGAAAGATCCGTTAGAAAACGATCTTCTCGACCGCCGAACCTCAGTAGAAGTCCTCACCCGTCTTATAGGTTCAATAGAGGGACCGTGTGTGTTAGCGGTTGATGCTGCCTGGGGTGCAGGTAAGACTACGTTTCTCAAAATCTGGTCTCAGTATTTGCGCAACAAGAAATTTCCTGTGGTTGAGTTTAATGCGTGGGAGACGGACTCTTCTGGGAACCCCTTTGTTGCGCTTTCCAGTGAACTGATGGAAGGTCTTGAGAAGTATAAGGAAGACGAGCTTGACAAAAAGATCGATACAGCTAAGAAAGTCACAAAGGAGATTCTTCAATCGACTGCACCCTATGTACTTCAGCTAGCACTAGATAGCGTGCCGGGAGGCAAAATAACTGGTCAACTCTTGGCGTCGTACGCCAAGAACAAGTTTGATGCACACCAGACTGCTCAACAGTCAATCAAGAAATTTAAAAAAAACCTGCAAGATATGGCGCAGGAATTAGCCGAACAGAAAAACCATCCCTTGATAGTCGTCATTGACGAACTGGATCGGTGTCGCCCCACGTATGCGGTTGAACTTCTGGAGGTTGCTAAGCATTTGTTCTCGGTGGACAAGATCATTTTTGTGTTGGCAGTCAATCGTACACAACTGGCACATTCGATCCAGGCCCTCTATGGGAGCAGTTTTGATGGCGAGGGTTATCTAGGTCGGTTTTTTGATTTGGATTTTAGATTGCCCGAGCCAGACCGGAATGACTTTATAAATGCGTTGCTTGCTTCAAAAGCGACCAGTAGGGAAATTGACGGAAATATTAAGGCACTGTTGCAAGTCTTCTTGGGTAGACATGATCTCAGCCTACGTCAGATCGCACAATCTCTGCACCGTTTGGAGCTTGTCCTCGCCTCCTTACCCAGAGACCGGGCACGGTATATGTTTACGGTGGCTGTGCTTTTGATAATTCGAACCGTTGATGTAAAGCTCTATTATCAATTTTGTCAGGGTGATGCTTCTGACCTCGATGTATCTAAGGTGCTTTCAGCTACGCTCAAAGGAAAGGCTTCTCATGTGAATACCGCGCGCCTGCTATTTGATACAACACTTATTTTATGCGGTAGCGAAATTCCAGATGACCGTTTCAATTGGCAACTAGAAGAATCACCACTATATATGGAGTGCAAGAAGAGACTTGATGTATCTCCGAACACAAGTTCAGACTACAGGTATGCGGAAATGATTGTTGATCATATTGAAAGTCGGCATAGGCCTTCTTTTGATCGACCTGGGTTCCGTCATTCGGTTGAGTTGCTTGAGTTGTTATTACCTGACCTTACTGTTGAGCAGTAATAAAGTGATTCAGCAACCCGGATGGTTTCCGGTCGATTCTGGATGGCCTGCGGTGAGTCGTCGCAACACTGACCACGGTGGATTATGGTGATGTTTACCCTGTAACTGCTGGCGGCAAGCTGTTCACATTTGTGATTTTAATATGCGGGATGGGGATTGTTGCAGTGTCTACAGGGCTCATTGCTGCCGCATTGTCAAAAGTCGTGCGTGAAGAAGATTACTGATGGTAGGGCATAGTTGATTGAAAGGTTCAAAGGAGAAAAATTTTGGCTAAGGTATTTGTCAGTTCTGTCGTCATGGGTATGGAAGAGTTCCGCCAAGCCGCTCGGCAGGCTATTACGACAATGGAACACGCCCCAGTGATGTTCGAGGATTTCTCAGCAAGGCCCTACTCATCTGAACAAGCCTGCCTCAATGAAGTGGAGCAAAGTGACATTTATCTTGTGATTGTAGGTAGAGACTTCGGGTATGAAACACCCGAAGGCTTATCGGTCACACAGGCAGAATTCAGGACAGCAAAAGCCACCAACAAATCTATACTGGCGTTCATTCAACAGGTCGAGGATAGAGATGAGCAACAGCAAGTATTTCTATCAGAAATAGAGGCCTACCAAGATGGTGTATTCCGTGCAAGTTTCTCGTCAGCTCTAGAACTCAACAACGAAATCATTAAAGCGATGCGCAACATCGAAACCATGAGTCAAGCAATCTCCGAAGATGACTTCAAAGCACGTATTGCAGCTGTGCTGGAAGACCGACGTAGCTATCGGGAAGAGCCAGAACTAATCATGGCTTTCCTTCCACAACCAGAGCGTACAGTAGATATCGTCTCCATTGAACACAACATGGATGAACAGTTTGGTTTACTTTGTCAGGCTGGTGTAGCGCAAATTCGTGATGGCTATGAGTTGCTGGACCACGCTCATTGGACTGGCCTTACCAGTGGCTCGAATACTTTCTATTTCTGTGCTGACAGCCTAATACTGCTTACTTGTAATCCTATACAGTCCGATGATGGATTCCTCGGGGATTATTTTGCTCCGCCTGCCCATATTGCGAGTGTTGCCAAAGGATTCCGGCATATCATCAGAGCACAGTCAGGCTTTGTACATATGGCAATGCACCATATGGAGAATACCTATGTTGCTGATCCACCTCAGGGAACCTCGGTGACCTTGCGAATGTTTGGGGATAGCGAAGCCGAGTTCAATCGTCAATTCATCCCCTTGACAGAGGGGAGTTATAACGACTGGATAGACTATTGTGTCAGTCGGCTGTCGAGGATATTCAGATATAACAACGACTAATAGTAATCAAGGTTGTCCAGATGAAGTACTGCATATCTTGGGCGAATTACCATTATTTCGGCCTATCGCCTCATATCCACAAATCAACTTCCTTGAAATCAATTCTGGGATAATAATCTGCAAGGAAGTCTCCACTGTTTCTTGTCGGGCGAGCACTTCAAGCTCACCGAACGTATAACCCTGATCGATCCAGTCCACCACCTGCCACAAGGCGTGCCCGATTTTGTGGATGACCGGTTTGAAGCCCTCCCGTGCGATACATAGGCACTGGGGCTCATCGATGGCCTCGATTTCCCTGACTTCCTCTTGACCTCGCTGGGCCTCCCATAGCTCCAGGACCGGGTAGGCGGACCTCAGCACCGAAACCGATGCCCCCAATGTAAAGCGAAGCCCGCGCCAGGCATCCTCCCCAAGGCCTGCGAGCCCCTCAAAATCAAACACCGGGTCCTCCTTGGCATAGTAGGCCTGCTCGTACATCCACTCCAGCCTGACCAGATCGGGCAGGTAGGGGTACTCGGCCAGCTCTTGATGATGTCCGATGAAGTCCTGCACGAAGTCCGGGAAGGCTTTCCCGTAGCGGTTCAGGTCCGGGTGCGTGGCCGGGTGCTGGTAATAGAACTCGGCTGCCAGCTGCCCGAAGTAGCGCACCCCGAGGATCTTCTCGCAGCCCACGTAGGTGTGGGCCAGGGCCCGCACGTGGGCTTCGCGCATCGTGGTGCGGTAGATGTCCACACGCTGGTCCCGGGAGATCTTCCGGCCATCGCGCACCCGCTCCAAGCACCCGGGTTCGGTCTTGCGCTGTTTCACGCTGGACCAGAACGCGTGCTGGATGGCCTGCAGTTCAGACACGGGGTTTCAGTCCTGCGCGTTCGCCGCCTGCGAGCGGATCGCTCTTGCCTTGCCGGCCTCATGCAGCAGTACCTCAAACGGCGGCAGGTCGTTGTCCCATTCGATCAGCGTCGGGATGGAAGAGTTCTTTTTCGTGACCTGCCGGTACAGTGCCCAGACCGGCTCGGACACTTTGTTGTTGTGCGCATCGAGCAGGTACTCGCCCTTGGGCTCGAAGCCCGCCAGGTGGATTTCCGCCACCCGGTCGAGCGGGATGTGCTCGATGTATTCCCCGGCATCGGTGCCGTTGTTGTAGTGGCTCACGTGGATGTTGTTCAGGTCCAGCAGGATCCGGCTGCCGGACTCCCCTGCCACGGCTGCCAGGAATTCCCACTCGCTCATCCTCGAGGCTTCAAACTCCAGGTAGCTTGAGACGTTCTCCACCACCAGGGAGGTCTCGAGGTAATCCTGGATGTCGCGGATGCGCCGGCTGACGTGGCGCACTGCCTCCTCGGTGTAGGGCAGGGGCAGCAGGTCGTGGGCGTGGTGGGAATGACACGAGGTCCAGCACAGGTGATCGGAGATGTGCATGGGCTCGAGCTCCCTAGCGAGCGTCTTGATCTTGTCCAGGTAGGTGAAGTCGAGGGGGTCGGTGCCGCCCAAGGACATGCCGACACAGTGCAGGCTGACCGGGTAGTGCTCGCGCACGAGGTAGGCCTGCTGCCTGGCGTAGCCCCCGGCGCACAGGTGGTTGTCGGTCAGCAGTTCAAAGAAATCGAGGTCCGGGCGGGTGTTGAGGATTTCCGCGACATGGGGGGCGCGAAGCCCCACTCCGGTCCCTGGAGTGGGCGGCCTTGCCGGATCCGGTGAAGGGTCGCCTCCCATGTCCGGACAGGTCCGGTTACTTGGCCGGCTTGACGGCCTTGACCATGCCGCCGATCTTGGTGCAGGTGCCTTCCGGCAGGTAGACCCACTCATGCTCGGAGTTGTCCTCGGTGGCCTGGCCCGCACACTCGTGCTTGCCGTCGAACGAGCCGCAGTCGTTCATGCCCGCCTTGGACACCCCCGCACATTTTTCCCAGTTTTTCGGGGCGTCCGGGACACCGGCCAGGGCGTTGCCGGCCGCAAGGCCTGTACCGACGGCAAAGATTCCCGCGATGGTGGATCGAAGTAGGGTTTGTCTTTTCATGTCTGATCTCCTTGTTGATGGGTGTGCGTTGGGCATGCCTGCACGGCTGTGCTTCGATGGCCAACAGATTCTTAGACAGGACCCTGGGGATTTGGTTGCAGTCCCTGCAGTCAAAATCGAATCCTTCCTGCACCTTGCCTTCAGCGTGCACATTACCGGACAGGCACCGCTTAAGAAAGGCCTTGTACGCCGGGCAGCAAAACCAAAGCAATCAAGGGTTCGCTTTATGCTTGATCCCGGCCCGGGGTCCCGGCATGAAGGATCCTATGCCGGACAACCCCCAGCCCTGGCCCCGCCTGATCGCCTTCGTCGACATGGATGCCTTTTTCGCCTCCATCGAGCAGCGCGACTACCCCGAATACCGGGGCCGCCCCATCGGCATCACCAACGGCCTGACCGGCACCTGCCTCATCACCTGCTCCTACGAGGCGAGGGCCTGCGGCATCGGCATCGGCACGCGCCTGAGGGCGGCCCGGAAGGTGTGCCCGGAGATCCTCCAAGTCCCGGCCCACCCCGAGCGCTATGCCAAGGTTTCCACCGACATCATGGCCGCCCTGCAAAACATCACCCCGGACGTGGAGGTATTCTCCGTCGATGAGGCGTTCCTCGACCTCACCCACTGCCAGGGCTACTGGAACCGGCCCCCCGAGGCCATCGGGGCGATGATCAAGGCGCAGGTCGCCGAGGTCTCGGGGCTCGGCTGCACCGTCGGCATCAGCGGCGACAAGACCACCGCCAAGTACGCCGCCAAGCGGAAAAAACCGAATGGTCTGGCCGTCATCGCCCCCTGGGAGGCCCGCGAGCGGCTGAAGGATGTGCCCGTCACCGAGCTGTGCGGGGTCAACCGGGGCATCGCCGGGTTCCTGGCCCGCCACGGGGCCCTCACCTGCGGGGAGGTCGCAGGCTTGCCCATCAGCGTGCTCGGGCAGCGCTTCGGCAACCAGGGCCGGCGCATCTGGAAGATGTGCCGCGGCGAGGACCCGGCCCCGGTGGAAACCCGGGTCGGCGCCCCCAAGAGCCTGGGGCACGGCAAGATCATGCCCCCGGACACCACCGGGCGCGACATCATCCTCATGTACCTGGTGCACATGGCCGAGAAGCTGGGCGCGCGGATGCGCCAGCACGCGCTGGTCGCCCAGCGCTACCTGATCGGCCTTCGCACCCGGGAAGGCTGGCTCGGCAGCCACCGTTTCAGGACGGACACCCCGACCAACGACAGCCGGGCGATCATCGGGCTGTGCCGACGCATGCTCTGCGAGCACTGGCGCGGAGAAGGGGTGTTCCAGGTGCAAGTCACGGCCCTGGACCCGCGCCCGGTCCGGGGACAGCGGGAGCTGTTCGCAGGGGAGGAGAGCCGCTTTGACCGGCTGAACCGGGCCATGGACGCGGTCAATGACCGCTACGGGGAATTCACCGTGATGCACGCGAGCCTGCTGCACCGCTCGGACATGCCGAACGTGATCGCACCGGCCTGGAAGCCCTGCGGGCACCGCCAGACGATCGTGCCGAGCGCGAAGCGGGTCAAAAAAAGAGGCTAAGTCGCATTGTTGTTTCGAAAAATGAGCGCACAAACTCCTGTTACTTGCGCTTGCCCCATTCAGGTCGTATTAAAGCGAACACCCACAAGTCTGTATCCAAGGTGAACACGGTGCCTTCCCTGCACATAGCCATACGAGTGTCTCCACAAGCGTCGGTGCATGAGATCTTGAATTGTATAGTTATCTCCACTCCTGAGCTTCGGAAAGAAATAATTGTTGTTGGATGGCTTTTATAGCATCTGAAGTTTGCTACTCAGCAAGATTAATACTGGTTACCTGATAATTTGCACTAGATGCATATGGTACTGAGTGTTTCGGTCTCCAAAACCAGACAAAGGGCCATCAAGTTTCCAGTGCATCCAAATCAAACAAATCAAACAGCAAATCAAACAGGTAGTTGACACAAGGTGAAGTATTGGTTACTATTTAAACCAGTAAGTTAAATTTTATGATATTTCATAGAAATTAACTGAACTTAGTAGGTTGAAGATTGTCTAATTTTATGGGAGAGATTTATCGCCAACTTAAACATCAACAGAGGATAAAACATGTTAACACCATTTGGTAAAGCTGTACGTATGCTCAGAATCGAGAAAGGTGTTCGACTGAAAGACATGGCAGAAAAATTAAAAGTCACATCGGCATATGTATCAGGATTAGAAACCGGGAAAAAGGCCGTGCCACCTAAGCTGGTTGTAAATATTGCAAAATACTTTGAGCTTGGTGAGGAACAACAAGAAAAGCTGGAATCATTAGCTGCTGACACAAGGAAAAATCTAAAACTATCATTAAATAACACTAATAAAGGCCAACGAGAATTAGCGACCACTTTTGCAAGGAGATTTGATGAACTTTCACAGGAGGACATCGATAAAATGATGACTATCTTGAAGAAACACTGTCGTGAGTAACAGCTATGAGCCATGTGACTATTGAGGTGCCACCTCTTTCCAGAGCCGATATTCGTGACTTCGCAAGAGAGGTACGAAAAGCTTTTCATTGGGATGAAGCATATTTCCCAGTAGTCGACATTGTTGATTTGGCATTGCCTAGCATGGATGATTCCTTCTCACTTGTAATTGAAGAGAAAGCTGTGATGGGTGCCGACCATGGAAGGACAATGCCTGATCAGAACATAATAATGTTAAGACGCGACGTATATGATGGCGCGTGTGAGGGTAGGGGGAGGGACAGGATGACAATAGCGCATGAACTGGGACATCTTTTTATTCACTCGAATTTGTCGCTTACTCGCAGGATTTCTCGAGAAGAGATTCCTCCATTCAGAAGTAGTGAGTGGCAAGCCAACTGCTTTGGAGGAGAGCTTTTAGTCTCTGTTGATCATGTTGGCGACTGTGAGTGTGCTGAGGATATCGTCAGCAAATTTGGTGTTTCGTACGAAGCTGCTGCCAAACAATGGGGAGAGTTTAAGAAAGCAAAAATTATTTAAGTGGCAAAAAAAAACGAACTCTCTACAGTTCGCTTTTAAAATTATGTGCTGTTCCCCAGAGGGCAGCGCGTTGTAATTATTATCAATTTCCAATGCTAAATCTAGCATGTGTGCGTACTAATTGCAAAGAAAATCTCCTCTGGGAAAGGAGGTGTATGTGTATGCGCACTTCAAAAAGTGCACCAAAAGGCTATCGTTGGGTCTATACCCGATATCGTAGGGTAAAAAACTCAAACAGGTATCTGGATGCCCATGATTATGGTTATAAGAGCTGGGCATTTCTGGTTCGTGCCTAAGGCGCATGGGAGAGTGAGGTTGCATTGCGCAACCTCACTGCTCCCACATAGTTCCCTTGCTAACAGGTAGCGACTGGCCTGCGTGTTCAATCGTCTGCGCCAACGTTCAGCAACGCCCGCGCAATCTCCCGGGCCTCGTCCATGGTCTCGACGTTGCGCCCCGGCGGCACATTGCGCAGCAGATCGAGCGCGCGAAATATCTCCAGCACCGGCCCGGACAGGCCCACCACGACCAGTTCGGTGCCGGCCTTGCGGGCCGCGCTCATGAGCTGCGCGATGACCATGGCCGCGCTGTCATCGACATGCACGGTGTCGGAGAAGTCGAAGATCACCACCTCGTGCTTCTGGACGTCGATGCTGTACGCACCGACCAGGCGATGGGACGAGGCCACGGTGAACGTCCCTTTCAGCGCGATCAGCCCGCATCGCCCGCAAGACCGAAGAAATTGCGATCCAGCAGCGGCACCGAGACGACGCTGTCGAGTTCAAGGTCCTCGAGCTGGCGCGCGTGGGTCAGTCCCGCCACGATCAGCCCGACCGCCACGGCGGTCACCAGGTCGATGAACACCGTGATGCCGAGCGTCGCCAGCATGACCAGCGCGTGTTCCGGGCGCATCCGGTGGACACGGGCGAGCATCTGCCAGTCGACGATGTCCAGGCCGATCTTGATCAGCACTCCCGCCAGCACCGCGCGCGGGATCGGTTCGACGTAGTCGCCCAAACCGAGCACCAGCACCAGCATCAGGACCGCATAGGTCGCACCGGACACCCGGGTGGTGCCGCCGGCGCGGATATTGGTCAGCGTGCCCAGCGTGTTCCCCGCGCCCGGCATGCCGCCGATCAGTCCGGCCGCCACGTTGCCGATGCCTTGGCCCACCAGCTCCCGGTTCGGTTCGTGGCGCGTACCGGTGACCGAATCCGCGATCAGCGACGTCAGCAGGCTGTCCACCGATCCCAGCAGCGCCAGGATCAGGGCCGGCTCCAGGGCGTGCAGCAAAAACCCGGTCGTCGGCAGCTCCAGGGCGAACACCGGTACACCGATTGGGACCGGTCCCAGAACCGGCGCATCGTGCAGCCACATCACGCCCAGCAGCGTGCCGAGGATGAGGGCTGCGACCGGCCCCGGCAGGTAGGTCGAGAACCGATGCGGCCAGAGTGCGGCGATGGCGAGCGAGAGCACGCCGATCGCAACCGCACTGAGATTAATGTTGTCGAGCGCAGACGCCAGCCCGCCGACGGACTCCATGGGCCCACCCGCTGCGGGTGCACCCAGCAGGGGCAACAGCTGGATCAGGATGATGATGATGCCGATGCCGGACATGAACCCGGAGATCACCACATGCGGCGTGTATGCCACGTAGCGCCCGATTCGCGTCAGCCCAAGCCCGGCCTGCAGCAGGCCGCCCAGCACGACAATCGTCAGGGCCTCTGAAAGCGTCGAGGCATGGCTTGTGACGATCACCGCCGTGACGACCGCCATCGGGCCGGTCGGGCCTGAAATCTGCGTGCGAGTGCCGCCGAACACCGCGGCGAAGAACCCGACCGCGATCGAACCGTAAATGCCGGCGGGCGCCCCGAGTCCCGACGCCATGCCGAATGCGAGTGCCGCCGGAAACACCACGACCGTAGCGGTAATGCCCCCGAAGAGATCCCCCCTGAATGTCCGAAGGTCGTAGGTCAATCGTGTCCCGCCAGCCTTTTTTTGAATGTTTGGGCCCGCCAGAGCGCACCGGATTCGTGATGGTGCTCGGACCCCATGCAAACGTACACAATTTTATGCTGCAACTGTGACGAAAGGCAAGTCTGCACGAGAGAGTCTCCGCCGGGTGCCCGGACCGCTTTTCCGTTTCCGGATTCTCGTGGTTCCCCGAAGCTATGCCGGGCTGGATCGATGGTATATTGGTTGCGGCGGTGAGCCTGGAGCACGATGGAAGACAATCAATCACTCGTTGAGAACGTACTGTACCCGGAGCGCCTGATCGGGGTATTCCAGGGCCTTTTTGGCTGGGTGGATCAGCATGTCCTGAACCTGGACAACTTCATCCAGGCTGTGATCATCGGCGCAGGCCTCTTCATCACCTTCGTGGGCGCGAAGAAGATCAACGGGAAGCTGGCCGAGCTCGAACCCTTCGAGTCCATCCGCATCCAGTCCTTTCTCACCGGCGTGCTGTACCGGTTCGCCGTGCCGATATTGTTGTTGGTGTGGCTCGGCACCTTCATGGGCCTGTATGTGATCCTCGGACACTCCCATGCGCTGATCGAGGTGGCCATCATCCTGACCTTGGCCTGGGCCATCATCCGCCTGGGCTCCTCGATCATCTCCGATACTTCCATCAGCCGCAGCATCGCCACCTTCGTCTGGGGCATCGCGGCCCTGCACGTGTTCGGCTGGCTGATCCCCCTGGTGCAGTTCCTGGATGCGAAGAAGTTCCGCCTGGGAGAATCCGAGATCAGTGTCTTCGACGTGGTGGCCTCGGTCATCACCGTCGCCGTCTTCCTGTGGCTGGCGCTGCTGATCATCCGCATGATCGAGACGCGCATCCACGCCAGTTCCGGGATCTCGAGAACGGCCCAGGTGCTGATCACCAAGGTCCTCAAGATCATCATCATCGTCGGCGCCTTCCTGTTCGCGCTCGGCTCGGTCGGCATCGACCTCACCGCCTTCGTGGTCTTCGGCGGGGCCATCGGCGTCGGCCTGGGATTCGGCCTGCAGAAGATCTTCTCGAACCTCGTGGCCGGCTTCATCCTGCTGAGCGACAAGTCCATCAAGCCCGGCGACACGCTGCACATCGGCGGGGAGTACGGCAGGATCGAAACCCTGGGGGCGCGCTATGTCTCGGTGATCACGCGTGACGGCATCGAGCACCTGGTGCCGAACGAGGAGCTGATCACCAACCGCGTCGAGAACTGGTCGTACAGCCACAAGAACGTGCGCCTGAAGATCCCGGTTGGCGTGCACTACGACTGCGACGTGCACCGGGCCATCGAGCTGTGCAAGCAGGCCGCCAACCGCGTGGAGCGGGTATTGTCCGATCCCGCCCCGGCGTGTCTTTTGAAGGGATTCGGGGACAGTGCCGTGGACCTCGAGATCCGCATCTGGATCAAGGACCCGATGAACGGCTGTGCGAACGTCAAGAACCTGGTGTTGCTGGGGGTGTGGAACCTGTTTCACGAGCACGGCATCCAGATTCCGTACCCGCAAAGAGACCTGCATTTGAAGTCCGTGCCGAAGGGCACATCTGTGCCACCCGACCCGGATCCTGCAGCCTGATATTTTTCGATTGAGACGCGCCGCTCATCTCAATGGGAAGGTACGGTGGCTCGTCTTTCCATGGCATAGTAGTGCGGTTCGTCTGTTAACCGGATTGTGCAACATCAAAGTCAATAAGTTTCATGGGTTTTGACATCATCGCCACCGCCCTGGGGGATGCCACCTGGATCGGCCTTGCGTTCGCGTTCGGTCTCTTGTCGAGGAGCGCAGGCCTGCCGCCGCTGGTCGGCTTCCTTGCTGCGGGTTTCGTGCTCAACGTGTTCGGGGTCACCAGCGGCGCCATGCTCGAGGCACTATCGGAACTCGGCATCATCCTGTTGCTGTTCGTCGTCGGCCTCAAGCTCAACCTTCGCACCTTCGCGCGCCCGCAGGTGTGGGCCGTCACGGGACTGCACATGTCGATTACCGTGGTGGTTTTCGGGGTGCTCATCTATGCGCTGGCGCTGGCAGGGGCGGCACTCTTTGAAGATCTTGATTTCACCACCTCCCTTTTGATCGCCTTTGCCCTGAGCTTCTCGAGCACCGTGTTCGCCGTGAAGGCGCTGGAGGACAGCGAGGAGACGGCCTCCCTGCATGGGCGCATCGCCATCGGCATTCTCCTCGTGCAGGACCTGGCCGCCGTCATCTTCCTTGCTGCATCGGCTGGCCATTGGCCGGCAGGGTGGGCCATTCTCCTGGTGCTGCTGATTGGCCTGCGTCCAGTACTGTCTGCCATCCTGGACCGCGTGGGGCACGGGGAACTTCTGGTCCTGTACGGTTTCTTGCTGGCCGTGGGCGGGGCGCAACTGTTCGAGCTGATCGGGCTCAAGGGCTACGTGGGTGCGCTGGTCATGGGCGTGTTGATCGCAAGCCACAGCAAGGGCGTTGAGATGTCGAAGGCCATGCTCAGCTTCAAGAACCTGTTCCTGGTCGGCTTCTTCCTGTCCATCGGGCTGTCCGGGCCGCTGACACTGCAGACGGTACTCATCGGGGTGGCAATCACGCCGTTCGTGCTTCTCAAGACGGCACTTTTCTATGTGCTGATGACAGGCTACAAGCTGCGCGCACGGACCTCGCTGTTTGCCTCGCTGAACTTGACCAACTTCAGTGAGTTCGGACTAATCGTCGCAGCAGTCGGTGCGGCAAACGGCTGGATTGACAGCAGCTGGCTGATCGTCATCGCAATTGCATTGGCACTGTCATGCGCAATCGCCGCGGGTCTCAATGTCATGGCCCACCCGCTCTACACCCGCCATGGTGCACTCCTGAAACGCCTGCAGCGCCCGGAACGACTGTCCGATGACCATGCACTCGATATTGGTGGTGCGAAGATCGCCATCATCGGCATGGGGCGTGTCGGTACCGGGGCCTATGATGACATGCATAAGCGCCACGGCGGGGCAGTCGTCGGCGTGGATACCAACCCCGTCAAGGTCGAGCGTCTGCAGTCTACCGGGCGCACGGTGTTGTTGGGTGACCCAAGCGATGCGGACTTCTGGGATCGTGTGCAGGCCACTCACACACTTGAACTAGTAATGTTGGCACTGCCAAACCTGACTTCCAACCTAGCCGTGCTTGATGAGCTCAAGAACGCCGAGTTCAAGGGTCAAGTCGCGGCCACTGCCCGGTTTGCAGATGAGATCGAGCCGCTCAAAGAGGCCGGGGCATCGACGGTATTCAACGTCTATGCAGAGGCAGGTTCAGGGTTCGCCACTCACGTGACTGCACAAACTCATTCTGCTATATGAATCCATTTTGCTACGGAGATGAGAACAGTAAAGAGAAATTATGAGAGAAAAAAGCAAGTCTAATTGGAGAAACTCAAACATAGGAGTTGAAGCTACACCTGAGTAAATAGAATAGAAATTTGTCATTAAAGGCTAGAAAGAGGGAAAGAGTAGTTCACCGCAAAATAGGACGGATAGAACCCCGTTGTCGTGCTACGGGTTTTAGCAATTCTCGCCATTTAATTGGTTGCCATATAAATCCATGGTGAGTATGTGAGACTTCTGTGGAGCAATTGGATGGAACCAATGGTCTTTTCGTAGCCCCACACATAGCCCGCCTATCTGATAAAGGCTAAATTACATTTGAATGTGATAGCAAAGCTGACATTTCAAGTATATTTGACGGTCAGGCTATAGGACGTCTTGGCTTAATAGCATCACTAGAGCATGGAGTTGCTACAGTTTATGGATTATGAGGATAGTCATCCGGATTGCCACCGAGACTGTGTATTACTCCTTGATAATGTAAAACGACAAAAATAGATGGAAGCAGTGATAGAAATCATAGTTTTAATTATTTGTTTGGCTTTGTTACTACCACTTGTCTGGGCAAGACTTAGCCCAAGACAAGAGGAAACTATTTCTGGTAAGGCTTTTGTAGTTGATGCTGACGATATTGTAGTGAAAGGAATCAAAATTCGTTTGTATGGGTTGGACGCACCGGAACATAGGCAACTCGCCCAAAAGAATGGACGATGGTACAACCAGGGAAAGTGGGCGAAAGGGGAATTAATACAGGCGATTGGTGGGCGATTCGTAAAGGTAGATATTCGAGGCTACGACAAATTTGATCGTGCCTTGGGCATTGTATTTTGTGACGGCAAGGATGTTTGTGAATGGATGGTGAGAAACGGCTTGGCCATAGCTGCGTATAGCGACCAATATAAAAGCCAAGAGCGTTGTGCTAAGGAAGAAAAACTTGGAATATGGAGCAACCAGATTAGTTACAACCCTAAATATTGGAAGCATGGGAAAAGGGTTTATCTAAATTGACTTTCACACTCATAGTGACTGCAATCTACTAACGTCCTATTTTGTCAACTTCAATCTAGAAATTGTCAGGTAATGGAGAAAGACATTCTTTCTCTAAAATCCAGTTCAAGTTCTGTGAAGTGTGTGCCCGACGAATCAGTCTAATCAATAGATGACAATTGCGCTTTTACTAAAAATGTTCCCTGCCTCGCTTCGATGTGTTCTTGCCAAAAATTCAACAGAGAGCTGTCTTGTAATGCGGTTATCTTATTTCGTTTGAGAAAGATTACATCAAGACTTTTAGTGTCTAGGGGCATCAGAGAATCTGTTAGACAGCCCAACTTCTTACTCCCTTTGCTATCTCTCCTCTTATAAAGAGAGCAACTAGTTGTATGTTGCATCAGATCTGAAACAAGGACTATTCTGTCAAAATCGTTGAACAAAATTTCTACAATTTCCATGATAGGAGACCATCTGGCTTCGTCCTGAGAAGCAAGTGCTCTAATAACTGACAGCTTTCTCTCCATAAACTCCTCTTTGAATTTCATACGCACCAGTCTTGGGTTTTCTATCCATTTATTTGCCACACTTGGCGGTGAGCATTGATTGAAGTGGGGTTCATCAAGCACTGGGTTCGCAGAATTTTTTTGAGGCCTTACTTCGTAAATTGCCACCTGCTCAAATTGGACAAGTGTATTCGTGAAGTCTTCCTCAAACCAAGAAGCAAGTTGGTGTCTGTGTGACTCAGGTATGTGGTCAGTGGCATCAATCAGAACGGCTGTTCGCTTCAAGATACTGGGTGGATGAACCTTATAGAAGCTCCAAACAGTTTTTGACTCCGTAACAGGGCAATGTGAGACCGGATTCACAAGCGAGCGCTCTACCTTAACCTTCTCAGAATAAAACAAGAAGCCAGCCACTACGGTCAAACCAATCGCACCTAGCACAACTCCAGCCAAGGTCTTGGTCATTTCATTCATGTAAATGCCTTACTATCGATCTGACAAGTCGAATACAGTCGAGGGGTACTTCAGTATATGACGTTTTCAGAAACGGCTAGCTAGCCTGCGATATGGCTGCCTGAATATTCGCGACAACTACTGCCTGAAATTTTTGGTGAGTATCCACTAAGTCTTGTCTAACCTTCTGGTGGAGGGGCAGCCAATTTTCCTTTGCCTTACGACAACTGTCTTCCAAATTTCCTATTATTTTAGATACAAATTTTTGGGCTGACGAAAAATCAAAATCTTCCTCTGAGAAATCTGGTTTTGGAGGATCTGGATCAGCTTTTACGGGACAATAAATGTGGTGATAGGTATCGACACTTTTGTTGGAATCTTTGATGGCTTCAGTGCATCGATAGTCAAAATCTGCTATTTCTCTTTCGATAACACCCTGTGTTTTATTCAACTGAATTTGAATTTCTTTCAAAATCTCATTCACAGCATTCTGTGCCTCTCTGATTGGCTTCAGTGCTGTATTTTCATAGTCATTTATTGCTCGTTCATTATTTTCATGACAGCGTCTCGGTCTGTCGTAAGGGTCCATGTAACTAAACATTTTCCAAAACGATATGATCGCGATTGCTCCCCCAATGGTCAACAAAGCAAAATATTCGGGAAATGGGGAAGGAGGATGACCTGCAGCCCCCAGCATGTGATCTCTAAACTCGGCGACTTGGTAGTTAAAAACACTTGCAACAATTACTAGCAAGAGTATTACTACAATGCCAGCTGCATTCGGCAAAGCACCTTTGCTGTAATACAGTTTGTGTGCAAAGAAGCCTAACAATATTGGGACGCCTACATTCACAACCGAGACGGTGATTGCGGCCATAGTCCCTCCCAATAATCCATATTCACTTGTTTCAGCAAAAAACCTTGAGTTGAGAATGACTTCTATAGCGAAAAGAAAAAGAATCAAACCCCAGTGCCAAACAGGATTTTGATTTTTTGGGTTTGAGATACCGTTGTGTAGGCCTGATTTGAACCGAGCTTCCCATTCAGCAAGCTCCATTTGCAAATTCTTAATCTTGGGCGCAAATTGCTTTTCAGCTGTGGCGATTGCTGCATTGACTTGAGTTTCAATCTCTTTGATGTAGGGTGCCGGATTGTCTACTAGGCGGCCTACGATTTTCGAGAAGTCATCTTGAATATCCTTTATCCGGGATTGGAATTCACCGATAAAATTTTTCGTAATATCAGCAGTGTAATGCTGCATAATTAGTTGGATTCGCCCTTCGAAAGATTGATGACAATTATTGCCTTTGGCGTTATCGTTTTGGGCATCTTGTTGTGCCCACTGCTTCAAATCCGAATGGCTGATTGATTGCTGCGCTGTGCTGGACTGCTGATTCATTATTGTTATTTTATCTGACCCTGCTAGCCACTAGCTTCGTGGTGCCCGCACCGTCCAGACTCGGCGCTTGAGAACAACTAATATTGCTTAGCTGAGACTTCCTCTTACTAGGCAAGATGTGAACTTACACTATCTACTATGGGTTATCAAAAATTATCAGAACTCCAGGCGGTACTTTCATTCAATTGGGTGCGTTGGTGGGATAGGGTGAGAGTATCTGAAAGGCCTATACACAACACTTTTAACTGTAAACTTAGAATTTCAGGAGAGGTGTTCTATAGACCTTGCGTTGGCCAACTTAAATTATAGAAGACGATCTGTTAGCAATAGTGTACTGAAGTACGAGCTGTAAGCAGCCTGATTGCAAAGCCGTCAGCTCTAGCAAAAAATTTCTTAAAGGTTGATGAGGAATGCATATGTAATTTCGGGGACGGATCAGTTACGCATACAGGCAGAGGACGGATACCCGAATTCACACTGAAACGCCATGGAGAAATTGGCGGTACCCGAACAGCCCTTGAAGATGCGCTGCAGTGTGCTGACGCTCATGCCGATGTAGTGGGCGACTTTCTGGATGGAGAACTGCTGGTGGATATACCTGATTCTCAATAAAACCATTTTGCAGGCTCTGCGTGATCCCCGTACAGCTTCAGGATCGGTCAGCCTCGATAAAGCCGTGCTCCAAAGGCTATGCTTGAGGCAATGCGCCCCCCACCTCGTCCTTGGCAATGGCGCGCATGTAAGCGAAATTGAAAATGCAGCAAAGTGCGAATCCGGCAAGCGAAAACCAGTCGAGTACTCGCCAGACCTGTGCGGGCGTGAGGGAGGCCGAAGCGTAGGTGGATTCCAGGACAAACTGGACGGCAACCGCCAACGCGACGGCCATCAGGTACAGTCCTGCGATTCGATGGGTCTGTGTCATCAAGGCTCGTATCCCGCAATTTCCGCCTGCACCGGCAGGGTTTGACATCCTGAAAGAACCAAGGGAGGTGCACCAGCCCGTACACCCTGGAAGCCTCTGGAGACAGCAGGCGTTCGCATAGCTGCAAGGCAGGGACTCAGTTCCCGGATGCGTCCTTGCGGGCCTGGCACTCCACCTCATTCACCTGTAAATAATAGCCGAGAAATTCGTCGACCAGTCCCTCGACCGATGTCAAGACCGGCCCGTTCTTTCCTCCATGCCTGCCCATGTCACGGGCCGTCCATATCGAGACGAATCCGCCGATCCCGTACCCCATGTCCGCGACGTACCGGTTCAGGGTCAGCTCGACACTGTAAAAATCACCGGGATCCAGGAGATTGACTTGCATGCTGAGATACTGGCTGGTTTCGGCCTTCAGCAGCTGCGCCTCCCGAAGCTTCGACTCGAGCTTGTTTTCGATCGCAGAACTTGCCAAGCCGATTTTCCTGGCCGGGCCCGCAGTCATGTGTTCGACCACGGCATCCATCGGCGCACAAAGGGAATACAGGTTTCGATGTGAAAGCTCAAGGGGACTGCCCGCTTGTGCCGCAAACGCCGAGGCTACCAGTCCGGCCATCACCAGAACCCTGCAGTCCTGCAGGAATTTCAGCAAAGGCGACTTCATCGCGCCCGAAGGGCCAGGGTGTGCGAATGACATCTGCCAAGCATAGCGCAAATTCGGGCTTGGCAAAGGCTATCTACTCGCTGAAGGGGCCATACGCAAACCCCCGGGGGTGTCCATCCGCTACTCGGCCTTGCTCGGCCCCTGGCGTTTCAGTTCCACGCCGAAGCCGCGCCCGCGCACCACGGCCCGGGGGCCGAACTTCTCCTCGATCGCATCCATGACCTGGTCGACCGGGGTCTCGCCCGCACCCTCTTCGGCCTTCGCGAAAAGATCGTCCTGGTGCATCGGGTCGGCCGCAATCAGCGGGGCGGCACCGATGCCGATCAGTCGAAAGGCGCGCCCGTCGGCCTCGCGCTCGAGCAGGGTCTCGGCGATGCGGAACATGGACTCGGGCGAGTGGCTCGGGGTTTCCAGTCGTCGGGAGCGGGTCAACAGGCGAAAGTCCGCGGTCTTGAGTTTCAGGATCACGCCGCGGCCCATCACGCCGGCCTTTTTCATGCGCCCCGACAGGGTCTCGCTGAGCTTCCACAAGGTAGTGCGAAGTGTCTCGAGGTCGGCGGTATCCTGCTGTAGCGTGATCTCCGAGGACAGGCTTTTCGCCTCGCGCTCGGGATTGACGGTGCGCGCATCCCGGCCGCGGGCGCAGCCGTACAGCCAGTGGCCGATCTTGCCGTAGCGCGCCACCAGCACCGCCTCCTGCAGGGGGACCAACTGCCCGATCCGCGTGATGCCGTCGTGCGCCAACCGCTGCTGCAGGGCCCGGCCCACGCCCCACAAGAGCTCCACCGGCTTCTCCGCGAGGAAGGCCTGCGCTTCGCCCCGCCCGATCATCGAGAAGCCGCGGGGCTTGTCCAGGTCGGAGGCGATCTTGGCCAGGAACTTGTTGTAGCTGAGGCCGATAGACACGGTGATCTCCAGTTCGTTCTCCACCTTGCGAACCAGTTCCGTGAGACTTTTTGCCGGGCTCTTGCCATGCAGGGCCGTGGTGCCGGTCAAGTCCAGGTAGGCCTCATCGATCGACAGGGGCTCCACCAGGGGAGTGAGCGCGAGCATCATGGTGCGAAGTTGTTCGCTGACCTGCCGGTAGCGTTTCATGTCCGGGCGCACCACGATGGCGTCCGGGCAGGCCTTCAGGGCCTGGAACATGGGCATGGCCGAGCGTACGCCGTGGGCGCGGGCCAGGTAGCAGCAGGCCGCCACCACGCCGCGGTGGGCGCCGCCGACGATCAGCGGCTGGTCGCGCCACTGCGGATGGTCACGCTTTTCGATCGCGGCATAGAAAGCATCGCAGTCGAGGTGGGCGATGGCCAGTTCATGCAGTTCCGCATGGCGCACCAGGCGCACAGATCCGCACGCAGGACACGCACGGGCGTCCTCGACCAGCGACACCTCGCCGCAGTCACGACACAGGCCGTTCATGCCTTGAGCATAATGTGCGCACGGCAGCGGGTAAAGGCGCGAAGCAGCCTTGCCCCCTGACCCCGCAACAATCAGGATTCAGGCGGCCTCGAATCGATCAACGTGAATTTTGTCGGCGTACTCACGGGTTTGCCACAGATCATAAGCCGTCTGCATGCCCAGCCAGGTTTCAGGGGTTGAGCCAAACGCCTTGGACAAACGAATGGCCATCCCGGTGGAGACGCCTGTTTTTCCATTGACGAGTTCCGACAGGGTCTGGCGGGCGACACCTATGCATTTTGCGGCTTCGGTGACCGTCAAGCCAAGAGGCTGCAGGCATTGCCGTCTTACGATTCCGCCCGGATGCGGAGGATTTTGCATGGCCAAAACTTTATCCCCCAGTGATAATCACGGCAGTCAACGTCATTGACCTTGTCTTTGTCAAACCGAAGTGCATCAGGCGTTACCTGTCAAGCTGTGCCGAAGGCTCTAGAAGGACAGGCTGACGGCGAGGAACCCGTAACGGCCCAAGGCATCGTACAGGCCGGGATAGGTGTTGCCGTTGCCTCCGCTGGCGGGCCCGGCGCCATTGCCTGCGATGGGGGGTTCCCGGTCGAACAGGTTGTTGATGCCGGTACGCAACTGGAGGCCGTCGTTCACCTGCCACAGGGCCGACAGGTCGAAGTAGTCGATGTCCTCGAGATCCACATCGTCCTCGTTGCGGTCATCCACCTCGCCGATGTGGCGCCACATCAGGGTCGCGGTCAGGTTCCAGGGCGTGGTCCAGGTCAGGCGCATCTGGTTTCGCACATCCGGCGTCGGCGACCCGCACACGAATCCCCACTTGCCGGCACAGTCCTCGACTGGGGCCCCCGCCACCTCCTGCTGCTCCCACTTGTCGATCAGCGAAAGCACGTTGCGGATGCCGAGGTGGCCCCAGGCGCCAAGGCCCAGGGAATAGTCGGCGATCAGGTCATAGCCCACCACCTTCTCGATCGCCAGGTTCTCCTCCTTGGAGACGATATGGCCACTGCTCTCCACATCCGAGCCGACCCACAGGTCACCCGTCGCGCCCCGGCGGACCCGTTCGCACAGCACCAGATCGCCATCCAGGCACTCGGTGAGCACGAACTCCGGTGTCAGGTTGCTGATGCCTTTCTCGACCTCGATGTGGTAGTAGTCGAGCGAGAGGCTCAGTCCGTCGATGGCTTGCGGGGAGAACACGATGCCAATGGTCCAGGTATCGGAGGATTCCGGCTTCAGGTCGGTGTTGCCGCCCTGCAGGAAGTTGTACTGGTTGGCCGGCGAGTCGGGGATGCTGCCCCATTGCCGCTCGCTCACCCCGCTGCGTGCACACTCCTCGAACGTGCGTCCCGCACTCGTGGCCCCGTCTTCAACCTCCCCGGAGCAGGGATCACTGCTCATGTCGAACAGGTTGAAGCCCTCGGGCTGAAACAGTTCGCGCACGTTTGGAGCGCGAATCGCCCGCTGGAAGCTGCCGCGCAACTTGAAGTCCCGGTTGATCGCCCAGCCGCTTCGAAGTCCGTAGCTCTCCACGCTCCCGCCGTATTCATAGTCGGAGAAACGCAGCCCGAGATCGAGAATCCATTCC
Source organism: Gammaproteobacteria bacterium (assembly GCA_965203725.1). Taxonomy (GTDB): domain Bacteria; phylum Pseudomonadota; class Gammaproteobacteria; order UBA4575; family UBA4575; genus WTFY01. Next base: position 691,424 of record CBDBDH010000001.1, on the reverse strand, counting down.
TCGGCAAACGGGCGTGCCTCGACCAGCGGAACATTGGCTTCCAGGAACAGCTCGGCAACGCTGCTGCCTCCCGAGACCGGACGGGTCGCTCCCCCCTGGCCGGCGCCCTCGCCGCTGCGGTAGGCTTCATCGGGCTTGAAATCGAGGTTCTCGTCGCGGAACTCGGCGCCGAGTGCGACCGCGATGGGGGTCTCAGCCGCGGGCAGGCGAAGTCCGTACTTCTCCAGGTCGCCTAACAGTATGCCGCTGGCGGCCAGCAGGTCCGTGCTGCCACGTGCGGTCAGCGGCAAGACGATGTAGTCGAGTGCTTCCCGGGTGACGGCGCCTTCCTCGAAGATGTTCCAGGGCACGCATGCGGGGTCCGTGCCGTCCAGCGCGGAGCGGCAGACGATCTCGCTGCTGGCCGGGTCGCGCACCGCATCCAGGGCACGCTTGATCTTGGTCGTGCCAAGGTCGTTCAGGTAGGTGTTGTCCGTGCGCACCTCGGCGTACAGCAGGGAAGCGTCGTAGCTCCAGTTGTCGCTGAGCTCACCCTTCAGGCCGAGCACCCCGCGGACCGAGGTATGCTGCAGGTCGTGCTGGCGGTTGCCGCCCTCCACGTTGCGACGGCCGATCCAGAACGGGTCGAGCACGTCGTTCCGGGTTCTGCCGATCGCCCCGCACAGGGCCTGGAACTGCTGTTCGGACATCAGTGGGTTGCCGCAGTGCAGGGTTTCCGTGACGAAGAACGAGCCCGACGGGGCAATCTGCGCCACCGTACGGTTATCCATGTACATCAGCTCCGTGTAGACCTGTGTCTGCTCGCTGAGGTCGTAGTGGGCGAAGGCGCCGAGGGTGTACTGCTCGTCTGGGCGCTGGTAGTAGTTCAGGGGAGCGAAGTTGTAGGTCTCGCCTTGGCGGGGTACGAATTCATGTCCCTGCACGATGAAATCGACGGGATCGGGGTAGGCCGGGTGTGCGAAATTCGTGAAGCGACCCTGCGGGATGGTCGATGAGCCCAGGCAGCTAGTCGCATCGTCGCTTAGGCCGCAGGAAGCGTAGTCGCGGTCGCGCTGCCACACCGCCTCGACGTCACGCCAGGTGGCGTAGGCCGTCGCATTACCCCGCCCACCATCAAAGTTGGTGCCCGCCACCAGGGATGCGCTGGAGGTGTCGCCGTCCGTCTCGGTGCCATCGGCGAACGGGTAGCCGGCCTCTCCGACGATGCGTTGCCATTTGCGCGAATCGTTGTGATGCGAGTACTGGCTGAACTGGTAGTCGAGCTGCACGCCCTCGAAGTCCTTCTTCATGAGGAAGTTGACGACCCCGGCGACCGCATCGGAACCGTAGGTCACCGAGGCGCCGCCGGTCAGCACCTCGATGCTTTGCACCAGCGCGCCCGGGATCTGGTTGACGTCGGCCCCGGTGCCGTCCTGCAGCGGTGAGCCGGCCGGCATGCGCCGGCCGTTGATCAGCACCAGGGTGCGCTCCGTGCCCAGGCTGCGCAGGTCGAGGGTCGCGGTTCCGGTGGCGCCGTTGGACTGGCTGGTGTTCTGGGCGGAATAGACCTGCGGCAGGGTGCGCACCATGTCTTCCACCCGCACCGTGCCCTGGTACAGCAGTTCGTTGGCATCCACCGAGGTGACGGGACTCGCGCTCACCAGGTTCTTGCGCTGGATGTGTGAGCCGGTGACCACGATCTGGCCGAGCTCGACGACCGGGTTCGCCGCTTCGGCGGGCTCGTCTGCAAGGGCCGTGACCGGGATGCCGCCCGTCAGGGCAACAAGGAATACGAACAGGATGCGAGATGTCTTTCGATCAAATGTCAGCATAAGGTCACTCGCGGGTACTGGGTTGGCATGATCGGACGGGCTTCCCGTACCTGCCGTTTGCTGATCAGTGCATGTCCTGCCTTTGTAAGCCTGGTGCAGATTATAGCGCCCCACCCTTATTAAAAAACCATGCCAGGCCTTGTATGCCTTTTTCCTTCTACCCTGGGTGCAGTCAGGCGAGGATAGCCCCGACATGGCCAACGTACCCCAACCACCGACAAGGATGGACTCGATCCAACCGGGAGTACGTTATATCGGGTGGGTTAGCCTCGTGCTTCTCACGGTGGTGAATTTGCCACCCGCCTCGGCTGCCCCCGAGGTGTTGCGTCTGGTCGAAGTATTTACGGACACACAACACCCGATCCAAGAATTCCGGCATCCAGCACCTGGCCTGCCCGAGGTTCGTATCTACATGCTCGATACCCTCAACCACCTGGAGTCACGCCTGTCCGAGAACCTGCCCACTGATCCCGGGCTAGCCCGCCAGCAGGCGCTTGGCCGACTGCAGAAAATCCATGAGACAGACCGTGCACGGCTGCGCCAAGCCGCCGTTGGCCTGGCAAGAGCGGCACACTACGGCATCGACCGCTACCCGGCCATGGTGTTCAACGGTCGCGCGGTCGTGTACGGCCTTACGGACCTCGAAGCCGCCCTGGCTCACTACCGGCACTGGCACCGGCCATGAACCGGACGGGGTCTTGTGTCCTGGCAATGCTTCTTTTTGCCGGCATGCCGGGCCAGGCCCTGGGCGGTTCGATCAACACCTCGCAGATCCTGGCCCGGACCACGGCCGCCGCCCCCGCCTGCATGCAGTGGATGCCGGTCGGCACCTGCTACTGGCTTCGCTGTACGTGGCGCGGCTGCCGGGTGCGGTCCTCGCTCAAGGTCGGGCACTACAACCCGGACCTGGTGGTCGCCGCCTACAACGAGCCGGGCGGCAATCCCTGGACGGAGATCCGCGCCACCCTGGGCCTGGCGCAACAGGCCGCCGCCCGGGGACTGCTGGGCTCGCTGCTTTCGGTGACTCCCGGAAGTGCCGGCAACCGCACCGAGGGTTCGGCGCGCGCCCACACGAACCTGATATTTCGCGAGGCCGATGCGATCGGCCACCCGCTGGCGCAGTTGCCGCTGCCGGGGCTCGCGTGCGGATCACAGACCCGACCCCTGGTGCCGTACTTCCAGTCCGGCATCGATGCCCTGGCCTGGCGCATGGCCGTCCCGGAGGCGCTCTACCCGGCGAGCCTGGTCCCGGGGCTTCGCGAGATCGGCGCGGGTGCGGGGCAGAGCTGGGGCCCGGTGCACCCGCGCACCGGCTGGGTCACGCAATCCGACGAACCGAAGGCTGCGGCCGTCATCGCCCAGCGCGCAGGCGATATCGTCACCCGGCCCGCACAGCCGCACGTCTATGTCGCACTCACCGGATTGTCCGCCTCGGGCCAGCGGATGTGGCCGCCCGGTGCGCTCATCGAGGGCGATGCCCGCAGCGGGCAGTGGCAGCGCCTGCTGCCCGAGCCCTCCTCCGGCTGCGACGTGTTCGGGGGCGATGACCGGGCGGACCCCGTGGGCTGGGGCGGCGGGCGCGTCGATGCGGGCGGGGACTACGCCTGGACCCTGTGGCGCCCGTACGAGTGCTGCCGGCGCCGCGGCCAGTGGTTCCTGTTCAACGTGGACTGGATGGCCTACCCGCCATGAGGTCCCCGGGGATGGGTCCCAAGGCAGGGGTCGTGCTTGCCATCCTGTGCATGCCGGTGAACCTGGTGGCGGTCATGGCCCCGACCGAGGACGGCTTCTGGTACTACGAGATCGGCGGGGCGCGCCCGATCTCGCGACCGGCCAACCCCTCGGTCGTCTCGGTCACCCTCGGCGGCTCGGCACAGCTCGGGCTCGGCTACAGCTGCGTCAGCTTCGACCCGGTGGCCGCCGTCACCAACACCCTCAACGAGATCGGCGCCGGCGCAGACCGCATGATGGGGGCGATGACCAATGCCGCGACCGCGGCGCTGGCCGCCCTGCCGGCCCTGATCCTGCAGCGCGCCAACCCGGGGCTCTACGACCTGTTCCAGAACGCGCTGATCAAGGCCGAGGAAACCCTGTCGCTCGCCACCAAGTCCTGCCAGCAGATGGAGACCGAGATCGCCCAGGGCAAGAACCCCTACGCCGATCTCATCGTCCTGTCCAAGGGCAACGACTGGAAGCGCGAGATGGGCATCGGCGGCAACGATGCGGTGAGTGCCGAGGCCGCCGTGGAGGCGGCCAACGGCGACAACGGCGTGCCCTGGATCGGCGGGCTGGCCGGGGGTTCGGCCCAGCCGGTGCTGGAGTTTACCGGGGACATCGTCAAGGCCGGCTACAACATCAACCTGAACCGCCCGGTCACCGCGAGCACCGCGGCTCCGCCATCGCCGGGCTCGCGCCTGCCCGAGGTCTGGAATACCCCGGCCGAGGCGCAGCGCTGGGTGGTGGATGTCGTCGGCGAGAACATCGTCACCACCTGCGACACCTGCCGCAAGGACAGCATCCCGGGCACCGGGCTACTGCCCAAGCTGCACCAGGAATCGGGCGCGGTCACGCTTGAGCTGCAGCGCCTGGTCTCCGGGGCAAGCCCGCCGACGCTGGCCAACCTGGAACAGGTCGCAGCCCCCGGGGTGGCCGTCACGAGGCAACTGATCGAGGCGGTCCGGGAGATGCCCGCGACCGAGCAGTCGCTGGTCATCGACCGCCTGGTGTCGGAGATCAGCACCGCGCGCACGCTCGAGAAGGCCCTGCTTGCACGCCGCCTGCTGCTGAGCGGGCGCCAGGTGCCCGAGGTTTATGCCACCGAGGTGGCCCGCGAGCATGCCGATGCCTCGATCGCGGAGCTCGACCGCGAGATCGAAAGCCTGCTGTTTGAGACGCGCGTGCGCCGCGAGATCGTCTCCGAGACCGCGGGCGTGCTGCTCGAGCGCGCCCGCGCCCGCCGGCGCGCCTCCCTGCAGGTCCCCGAATCCCCCGCCCTCGACCCGAGGCCACTGGTGCGCGGCCGGGTGCCCTGATCTGCGTATGCGCCCGGCCAGCGTGTGGCTGAGCCTGCTGGCACTCGGGCTGGCAGCGATCACCGGGTTCGTGCTGTGGCAGTCGGTGCAGCTCGCCTCCCTGTCCGGCGTGCAGGCGCGCCTGGATGCTTGGCGGCCGCTGTGGTCTGCGATCCGGTGCGCCGCGCTGGCCCTGGCCGCCTTCGGCAGATCCCTGTATGTGTACTGGCGGTATCGCTGCGGGCGCATCGATGCGCCTGCCCTGAAGCGCCAACAGGTCCGTCACTGACGCCTGGTCGCCTGGCTGGCGGTGATCGAGGCGCTCCTCGGCCAGCAGTTGCTGCGCCATTTCCTCGCGGCCCTGTCCGGCGGTGGCCCGTGAGCGTCGACAGCTACCTCGAGCTGTTCACGACCCTGTTCGGCTGGACCTTCTACAACATCCTCTGGGAGGTGCTGGCCGGGACCGGCATCGTGTTCCTGCCCTTTCTGGGCATCCTCATCGACCACTGGCGCGAACCGGCCGAGGGCGGTGAGTTCGGCAGCGCCCCCGCACTGTCCCTGCGGCGCATGGAGATCCAGCTGTTCCTGGCCCTGCTGGTGGTGGTACTGGCGGGCCAGCCCGCGGCCCTGGCACCGCTTCAGTCCAGCACGCTGGCCTACACGCCGCCGCCGAGCCTGCTCGATCCGAGCCCGGTCACCGCTACCCCGGCCGCCCCTCAAAGCAGCTTCGGCAGCTCCGGCTTCGCCGGCGCCCCGAGCCTCGTGCAGGTGCCGATCTGGTGGTACGCGGTGCTCGCCGTCACCTCGGGGCTCAACCACGCCGTGGTCGAGGGCCTGCCTTCGGCGAGCGACCTTCGCACCTACGAGCAGCAGGCGCGCCTGGCCACCATCGCCGAGCCTGCGCTTCGCCGCGAGGTCAGCGATTTCTTCAGCCAGTGCTACGTGGCGGCGCGCTCGAAGTACCTGGCCGAGCGCCCGGCAAGCCCCGCCGTGCTGGCCCTGCTCGCGACCCACGGTCAGGGTGACCCGGACTGGATGGGCTCGCGCGTTTACCGCGAGACCCCCGGCTACTACGATGCGCTTCGCCCGACCCTGCCGGTTCCGGGCTGGGCCTTCAATGCGGTGCGTGATAGCGAATATCCGCCGGGCGCCCCGCCTCGTTGGGGCAGGCCCTGGTGCAAGCAATGGTGGGAGGAGGCCGGCACCGGGCTGCGGCGCAAGCTGGTGGCGCAGGCGGACCTCACCTCGGCCGGGTTTTCCGGCCTGGTGGTGTCGGTGGCTCCCGGCCTGGCCCATGAGCAGCACCTGGATACCGCGGCGCGCGCCGTGCTGGCCAACGCGCCCCCGGTGTGGTCGAACAACGACCTGGTGGCGCGCAATACCGGGCACGGGGGCTGGCTCGGCACCACCGAGCAGTGGCTCAAGGGCGGTCTTGCCGCCGGTGGCATCGTCACCGCCTCGGCGCTGTTCTCGGTCAGCGTGACGGCCCTGCTGCAGGCCCTGCCCATGGTGCAGGCCGTCTTGCTGCTGGGCATCTACGCACTGTTATCGATGGTCGTGGTGTTGTCGCGCTACTCGCTGTCGATGATGGTCACCGGGGCGCTGGCCATCTTCACCGTCAAGTTCTGGAGCGTGCTGTGGTACCTGGCCCTGTGGGTGGACCAGAACCTGATCCTCTCCATGTACCCGGACATCAACGTCTTCCTGCAGGTCTTCACCAACCCCGGTGAGCACGATCTCAAGCGCATGCTCCTCAACATGATCACGACCAGCCTGTACCTGGGCCTGCCGCTGCTGTGGAGTGCCATGATGGCCTGGGCGGGCGTGCACATCGGGCGCTCGATCGCCGCAGCCACTTCGCCGCTGTCCCGCGGCGGGGATGACGCAGGGCGTTTTGGCGGCGGTATGGGCAAGGCGGTGTTTAGGCGATAGTGTTGCGTCGGCAGCGTAGAAAAAGCGAGCCCCTCATCCATACCCTCGCTTTCTCGTCCTGTGAAGACCTTCGTGTATGATCAATGGTGTCCCAAATGAATCTGGGTTGACTTGAACCTTAAGCTGGAAGATTTAGTCTTTCGGACAATTGATTGCACGAGCATGAGCTATCCGATTATTGAACTTGCCGACGAGGAGCTTATTCAACTTGAGCAGGTGGGTACAAAAACCAAGTTCTGGTATCGCGGTGAACAAGGGAAGAACATACTGTTCAAGGCAGGCAGGCCTGATACTGGGGAGAATTGGGCCGAAAAAGTGTGTTGTGAGCTTTGCCGTCTTCTGGGCTTGCCACATGCCGAATACGATCTAGCAGTTTGGGAAAGCCCCACAGAAACTAAAAAAGGTGTGATTACCCCAAGTTTTGTCCCAGAGGAACCTGGTGCACGTCTGGTTTTGGGGAATGAGTTATTGGCCAAGATTGTCGATGACTATGAAAAAAACAGGCGTTACAAGGCCAAACAGCATACGATCCGCATCGTAATGGCGGCAGCCTCTTTTTCTGTTATCGAGTTGCCCTTAGGCTGGAATGCTCCAACAGAGATTGAGGATGCCGCCGGTTTATTCACAGGGTACCTTCTGCTGGATGCATGGATAGGTAATCAGGACCGCCATCACGAAAACTGGGGCATTATATTTTTACCAGAACAGGAGCGTGTATTCTTTTCTCCTACATTCGATCATGCATCAAGCCTGGGGAGAAACGAGCAGGACCCTACCCGTAGAGAAATGCTTACGACCAAAGACCGTGGCAGGAGCGTTAAGGCCTATGTAGGGCGTGCAAAATCTGCTTTCTATGCGACACCTTCCTCTCCCAAACCCCTCATGACCTTGGAAGCCTTTGAAGAATCAGCTAAAATTCGACCTGATGCAGCCCGCTTCTGGGCAGCAAGGCTAGCCAGTATTGATTCTCAGAAATACAGGGAGATACTGGATGAAATACCTGACCAGGAAATTTCAGCACCTGCTCGTGATTTTGCCTACCGGATGTTGGAACTGAATGCGGCAAGGATTCTTCGAATCTGATTTCTAGCAAAGAGGACGGACACAATGAAAGCTCTATTTGTCGCATGGCAGGATTCCAAGACCAGGAAGTGGGCACCGGTTGGAAGGCTTACCAGGGAAGACGATCTCTACAAGTTCGTTTACACGCGAGGTGCTGAGGAAATGCCTGAATCTCACCGATTTGGGCGTATGCAGGATTTGTACAAGGTATACGAATCCGAAGAACTCTTTCCGATGTTTACTAGTCGGATCTTGGCCAAGAATCGTCCAGAATATAAGGATTATCTCTATTGGCTGGGGCTGTCAGAGGCTCGCTATGACGAGCTGGAAGAGCTTGCCCGTACAGGCGGATTGCGTGCTACGGATTCCCTGGAACTGTTTCCGTGTCCTGAACCTACAGTATGGAAAAATTACGAAGTGCACTTTTTTTGTAGGGGACTACGGCACCTACATGAGGAAGACAGGAAACGTGCACTTCAAATGCAAGTTGGTGAACGATTGTACTTGTTGCAGGATTTGCAAAACTCTCAAGATGAAATGGCTTTACTGATGCGTACTGGCGATCCGATCACCATTGTTGGCTATGCCCCTCGCTACTATTCTGCTGAATTCACGCAGCTGATCAAATCCACAGACTTAAATCAGGTCAGAGTAACAGTTGAGCAGGTTAATAAATATGCACCGGTCCAATACCAGTTGCTTTGTAAGTTGGTCAGTCCGTGGCCATCCAATTTTTTGCCTTGCAAGAACAAGGAGTTTGAGGCCTTAGCTTGAACCCAAGATTTTTAAAGTATCCGTTTTGATACAGAGTGTCTGGCCAGAGTTTTCGGTTGGGCTCTATACAATGGTGAGCGGACTTCACTTTGCACTGTCGATTCTAGTTAGGCCACATTCAGGTGGCTTGAATCCAGAGATATGTAGATTAACGACACTTTTTGGGAGGTCTCGTGAATGCCTTGTGCCATACACAGCGAATTGGCTAGGATAACCATGCGCTATATATTCCCCGCTTTTGCGGCCGCCGTGCTGTTTACGGCAGCACTGACTGCAACCGCACAGGACACCCACCGCGGATTCTACACAGGCATTGAACTCGGTGCCGCCGAGTCGGAATCGATCAAGTCCACCCGCACCAATGTCGGCATCCCGACCAACTGCGACCAGTGGCTGCCGCCGGTGAACCTCGGCGGGCTGCAGCTGCCGTTGCCGGCGGACCAGTGCCAGCCCCGCGCCCTGCCTGCGAGCACCAGCAAGTTCGATCTCGACACCGGCTGGCTGGCAGGTGTCCAGATCGGTTACGCGGGCCTTGGGCCGTTCCGGGTCGAGGCCGAGTACCGGCATCGCCGCCACGGCGGCGAGAAGGTCAATCTGTCCGTGCCGGGTGACCCCAAGCAAAAGGAGTTCTCCGTGCGCGACGAGGAGATCGACCGGCTGCGCACCGACAGCCTGTTCGCCAACCTGTACTACGATTTCAGGGAACCGGTGTTCGCCTCATGGTCCCCCTACGTGGGCGCCGGCATCGGGCTCTCGCGCATCGAGATCGAATACTCGGGCATCTCCACCCGCCGCGACGCGGCCGCGCTGGCCGCCCTGAACCCGCCGCGCCACCCGGCGGTCGCCAACCAGTCGTCCATCGCGGACAAGACCCTGTCGGACTGGCTGTGGGGCTACCAGCTGATGGCGGGCCTGGATTACGCCCTGGGCGAGCGCAGGACACTGAGCACCAAGCTGCGCTACGGAAGCACGCTGGGGAATTTTCGCGATGACGGCCATCCCTGGGTCAGCCTGCGTGGACATGCCTCCACGGTGGCCCCGGGCGGGGCTCCGGTGAACTACGGGATCTCAACGCGCGGACAAAGCTTCTGGGCCGTGTCGGTCGGCCTCAGATACCACTTCTGACCGGCACCCCTGTGCCGTGCCGATCGCCGGGCCGGGTCAGGTAATGTCTCCCATGCACAGGTACTTGAGTTCAAGGTATTCCTCGATGCCGTGGCGCGAACCCTCGCGGCCCGTGCCGGACTCCTTGACACCGCCGAAGGGGGCGACCTCGGTGGAGATGAGCCCGGTGTTGATGCCGACCATGCCGTACTCCAGCGCCTCGGCAAGCTTCCAGATGCGCTTGGCATCCCGGGTATAGAAGTAGGACGCCAGTCCGGATTCGGTGTCGTTGGCCAGGCCGATCACCTCCTCGTCCGTGGCGAAACGGTAGATCGGGGCCAGCGGCCCGAAGGTCTCCTCCGAGTTCACCGCCATCTCGGGGCGCACCCCGGTGAGCACCGTCGGCTGGAAGAAATTCCCGCCTTTTTCATGGCGCGCCCCGCCACAGCGCAACTGCGCCCCCCTGGCCAGCGCATCGTCGATGTGGCGCTCGACCTTCTCGATCGCCGGCTGGCTGATCAGCGGCCCGATATCGGTGTCCGCCTCCAGCCCGTGGCCCACCCTGAGGGCCTGCACGGCCCCGGCGAGCTGGTCGACGAACGCATCGTGGATGCCGTCCTGCACGAAGATGCGGTTCGCGCACACGCAGGTCTGGCCGGCATTTCGAAACTTCGACTGCATGGCGCCGGCCACCGCCTCATCAAGATCGGCATCGTCGAAAACGATGAACGGGGCGTTGCCGCCGAGTTCCAGCGCCAGCTTTTTGACGGTGCCGGCACCCTGCTCCATCAGTAGCTTGCCGGTGCGCGTGGAGCCGGTGAAACTGAGTTTTCGAACGCGCTCATGCGTGGCGAGCTCGGCCCCGATCTCCTGCCCGGGCCCGGTGACGATGTTCAGCACCCCCTTGGGCAGGCCGGCCTGCTCGGCCAGTCTGGCCAGGGCGAGCGCGGAGTAGGGGGTCCGGCTCGAGGGCTTGGCCACCACCGTGCAGCCGGCGGCAAGTGCCGCGGCGAGCTTGCGTGCGAGCATGGCGTTCGGGAAGTTCCAGGGCGTGATCGCGGCCACCACACCGACCGGCTCGCGGCTCACGATGATGCGCTGGTCGGCCCGGTTGGCGGCGATGGTCTCGCCGTAGATGCGTCTGGCTTCCTCTGCGAACCACTCGATGTAGGCGGCCCCGTAGGCGATTTCGGCGCGCGACTCGGCCAGCGGCTTACCCTGCTCGATGGTGATGAGTACGGACAGGTCCTCGAGGTTTGCCTGGATCCGCTCGAACCAGTCCCGCAGCTGCGCGGCCCGCGCCTTGGCGGTCAGTGCACGCCAGGCGGGCTGTGCCGCATGGGCCGCATCGACGGCCCGGCGGGTCTCGCCTCGCCCCATGTGCGGCACCGTGCCGAGCAGGTCGTCGTCCACCGGGTTGCGAACCTCGAGCGTGGCGCCGTCTTCGGCATCCATCCAGGTGCCGTCGATATAGCCCTGTGTGCGCAGTAATGAAGGATCGTTGAGGATCATGCTGCATCTGCCCCGGCCGTCACAGGTTGTGCCCGCGCCCTGGGATGGTGTCCATTATAAGGAGTGCGTGACCTCGGGTCGAAGCATCCACCCGGTTTGGGCGCCGGTCCCGCCCGCCCGGTCACTGGATGGTCGGGATGCGCCTTCTCAGGCGCTGCAGGGTGCGGGTAAACACCTGCGGGTCCTGGCGGGAACGGGCCAGCACCAGCGCGCCCTGGATGCCGACCACCACCTCCTCGGCCATCTCCGCCGCCTTCGGCGGCGTGAAACCGGTGCGCTGCAGGGCGGCGGCCAGAGCCTCGGTCCAGGCACTGAAATACCCGTCGATCACGCCCTCGAACGCCTCCTGCCCGTCCCCCAGCGCGAAGGCCCCGAGCAGGCAGATGCGCTCCCCGGACTGGAAATACGCCTCGACGGCCTCGAACATGTGCTCGATGCTGCGGGCCGGCGCCCCGGCATCGCGCAGGGCCGTGAACACGTGTTCCTCGAACCAGCGGCTGACGTCCTTGAGCACGGCCACGGCCATCTCCTGCTTGCCGTTCGGAAAAAAGTGGTACAGGCTGCCCTTGCCGAGGCCGGTCTGCTGCGTGATGGTGGCCAGCGAGCTGCCGGCATAGCCGTGTTCGCGGAACACCTCGGCCACCTCGGCGATGGCATCGCGGCGCTCGGCGACTTCCCGTGGCATGCGCCTACAGCCCGAGCTCGGTCAGGCCGGGGTAGTCGTCCGGGCGGGGCCCCTCGCCCCAGAGGAACTTGCGGTCCGATTTCTGGATCGGCACATCGTTGATGCTGGCTTCGCGCCGCTGCATCAGGCCCTTTTCGTTGAATTCCCAGTTTTCATTGCCGTGGGCACGAAACCAGTTGTCGGAGTCGTCGCGGTACTCGTACTGGAAACGGACCGCGATACGGTTGTCCTGGTGGGTCCAGATCTCCTTGATCAGGTGGTAGTCGAGTTCACGTGCCCACTTGCGCGTCAGAAACTCGACGATCGCCTCGCGGCCCTGGAAAAACTCGGCACGGTTGCGCCAGCGGCTGTCCTTGGAATAGGCCAGCGAGATCTTCACCGGGTCGCGAAGGTTCCAGGCGTTTTCGGCCGCGCGCACCTTCTGTACGGCCTCTTCATAGGTAAAAGGGGGAAAGGGAGGGCGTTCTTCTGACATCTTTATTCTCCTTTAAGTGTACTAAACAGTACAATATATACTAATCAGTACATACTGCAAGGAGAACCGCCCCGCAAGTGGCCCTAGTTCAGGCGCCTAGCGGTCCTCGGGGCGGATGTCCCGGATCGGGCCGGTGAAGTCCTGGATCTCTTCGGCACTGTATTTTGAATGCACGCGGCGGGTGGAGGCCGGCTGGTGCGCGAGGCCGACCCCGCTTCTTCGCGCCGTGGCGGGCCGGATCGGGCGCGGCACGAGTCCGCCGCCGCAGTTGGGGCAAACGTTATAGAGTACGTGATCTGCACAGTCCCGGCAGTACGTGCATTCATAGGAGCAGATGCGGGCATCCATCGAGGCGGGCGGCAGGTCCCTGTCGCACACTTCACAGTTCGGTCTGAGTTCAAGCATGACAGTCGGCTCCTTGCGATTTCTTTGAGGATAGGCACCACTATAGCCAATCTTCAGGCGCTGTTCCCGGTCTCGTCGAGGCGCGAAAAACCGGGTGCGAAAAAAAGATCGGTCAGGCCGTGATTGACCGGCCCGAAACGGGTACACTCCGTGCCCCGACTGAACTCCCGTACAGGTTGCATCCCGTTATGAAGCTGATCATTGGTAACTACAACTACTCCACCTGGTCGATGGTTGCCTGGCTGTTCGTGCACCGCCACGAGTTGCCGGTCGAGGTGAAGTGCTACGACCTGAACAGCGACAAGTTCAACCAGGTGCTCTCGAAGCGGTTCTCCGGCGACAAGGTGCCGGTCCTGCTCGACGGGGAGACCGAGGTCTGGGATTCGCTGGCCATCCTGGAATACCTGGGTGAGCGCTTTCCCGAGTCGCACGCCTGGCCCGGGGACCGCAAGGCCCGTGCGGTGGCACGTTCCGTATGTGCGGAATTTCATTCCAGCTTCGAGGCATTGCGAGCCGAGGCGCCCATGAACCTGCGCAAGCGGTTTCCCGGCTATACCCTTAGCGAGGCGGCCCTTGCGGACGTTCGCCGCATCCAGGAGGTGTGGCGCTACTGCAGAGAGAATTTCGGCGAGGGCGGCCCCTGGCTGTTCGGAAAACCGACGGTCGCCGACACCCTGTCCGCTCCGGCGCTGATGCGCTTTCGAAGCGTCGAGGTGGAACTCGATGACATTGCCACCGACTACCGCCGCACCATGGACAAGTGTCCCTCCATTCGCGAGTGGATCGGCCTGGCCCTGAAGGAAACCCATCATGTCGAGGAGGACGAACTGGACTGGCCGTCGGAGGCCGTGACAGCCATCTAGTCGACCGTCCGGATGGGATCGCACCGCTCGTGATAGCGGGCCGTTCGCATGGATTGAAGGTCCGGGCTTGTAATCCTGTCAGGAATGCATAAAATTAGGGGCGCAGGCAATGTCTGCAGGATCCCGAATGCGCCGTCCCGTGCGCATGCCTTCACGAACATCACTTTATTATTTTTGGATAGGGAGAAACAGTCGAGTGAGTGAGGCGATCAGTCACATAACGGACAGTACTTTCGAGCAGGAAGTGCTGCGCTCCGAGGAACCGGTGCTGGTGGACTACTGGGCGCAGTGGTGCGGCCCGTGCAAGATGGTGGCCCCGATCCTCGATGAAATCGCCGTGGAATACCAGGGCAAGCTGAAAGTCGCCAAGCTTAACGTGGACGACAACCCGGACACCCCCCCGAAGTACGGGGTGCGCGGAATACCGACACTGATGATTTTCAAGAACGGCAATGCCGAGGCGACCAAGGTCGGCGCGCTGTCAAAATCACAGTTAACTGCATTCATTGACCAGAGCCTCTAGACAAAACCATACCCACAGGCTCCGGCAACCACGATCAGAACGCACGAACTTTAATAAACAGTACACGACGATACAGGCCAGTCACATCCGAACTCCCTGAATACTGCCGGCGCTGTATCCCGGTGTAAACGACATTTTTTTGCGCGGTCCTGGCGGACCCTGTCCGTCCCGTGCACAACCCACTGCAACCTTTGAACACGACGAGTGTGAACGACTATGAACCTGACGGAACTGAAAAAGAAGCCGGCCGCTGACCTGGTGGACACGGCTGCGGAGATGGGCGTCGAGAACCTGGCGCGCTCGCGCAAGCAGGACATCATCTTCTCCATTCTCAAGGCGCATGCGAAAAACGGCGAGGACATCTTCGGCGACGGCGTGCTCGAGATCCTGCAGGACGGCTTCGGCTTCCTGCGCTCGGCCGAGGGCTCCTACCTCGCCGGCCTCGACGACATCTACGTCTCGCCCAGCCAGATCCGGCGCTTCGGCCTGCGCACCGGCGACACCGTGTCCGGCAAGATCCGCCCGCCGAAGGACAGCGAGCGCTACTTCGCCATGCTCAAGGTGGACGAGATCAATTTCGACAAGCCCGAGAACGCCAAGCGCAAGGTATTGTTCGAGAACCTCACCCCGCTGCATCCGGACGAGCGCCTGAAGCTCTCCAGGGGCAACGGCTCCACCGAGGACATCACCGCGCGCATCATCGACATCTGCGCGCCGATCGGCAAGGGCCAGCGCGGCCTGATCGTCTCCCCACCCAAGGCCGGCAAGACCCTGATGCTGCAAAACATCGCGCAGAGCATCACCTCCAACCACCCGGAGACCTATCTGATCGTGCTGCTGATCGACGAGCGGCCCGAGGAAGTCACCGAGATGGAGCGCATGGTGCAGGGCGAGGTGGTCTCGAGTACGTTCGACGAACCCGCGAGCCGCCACGTGCAGGTCGCGGAAATGGTGATCGAGAAGGCCAAGCGCCTGGTCGAGCACAAGATGGACGTGGTCATCCTGCTGGATTCCATCACTCGCCTGGCGCGCGCCTACAACACGGTGGCGCCGGCCTCCGGCAAGGTGCTCACCGGCGGCGTGGACGCCAACGCCCTGCAGCGCCCGAAACGGTTTTTCGGTGCGGCGCGCAACATCGAAGAGGGCGGCAGCCTGACCATCGTCGCCACCGCCCTGGTGGAGACCGGCTCGAAGATGGACGAGGTCATTTACGAGGAATTCAAGGGCACCGGCAACATGGAAATCCACATGGACCGGCGCATCGCGGAGAAACGCGTCTTCCCGGCCATCAACATCAACCGCTCCGGCACCCGCCGCGAGGAGCTGATCACCGACAAGGAGGAACTGCAGAAGATCTGGGTGCTGCGCAAGTTCCTGCACCCGATGGACGAGATCGAGGCCATGGACTTCATGCTCGGGCGCATGCAGTCGACCAAGACCAACGAGGATTTCTTCGACGCGATGAAGCGCTAGGGGTGCTCAGTGCCGTGAGCGAAGTTCATCGAGCGGCACGAACTTCATCTGTGACTCTTCCTGGTAATCGCGATCGAAGACCAGTTCGATCGATACGACCCCGTCCTTTTCACCGGCCTTCACCTGCTTGAGTTCGGGCAGCACCTTGGCCAGGTAGGCACAGCTTGCCGCCGCGATCCCCTCATCGTCCTCTAGCAGCGCCGACACCAGGTGCCCCGCCATGAATTCCACGCGTTCCTGCTCGCTCGGGGAGGTGATGAACTCGCCGTTCAGCAGGATGCCGCCATCGAGCTTCTCGTCGAGCATCATGAGCGAGGCGCGCTGCTTCGGACTCAATGCCCGGGCGCGATCATACTCGAGCACGGGCTCGCCGTTGATCTGCACGACCAGTCGACCTGCGGCTTTGTCCGGGTTCTCGCTTGTCATGTCGTCTGTGTACTGAGTCCTGCCTGATGGCTTGATCGTGGCGGGGTCATCAAGCTTAGCGCAGTCGCGCCCGCGTGCAAGCCCCGCATTCAATGCGCGGTGGGAGCGCGCAGGAATTTTTCGATTTCCCCGGCGTGGCGTCTCGCATCGCGCTCGCCGAGCTCGACCAGGTAGCGCAGGTAGTCGGGCTGGAACATCAGCAGGGACAGCGAATCCGGGCTTTTCGTGTCCTTGGTGCCGAAGCCGCGCGTGAAATACCGGAAGGGCTGCGGCAGGTTGATCTCGTAGTGCCCGGCCAGCTTGCCGATGTCCTCGCTCGGGCGAAGCACCAGCACCCGGACCTTCTTGTACTGCGCGCGCGAGGCTTCACCGAGCTGCTCGTAGACGTCGTTGATGCGGCTCATGTTGGCGGCATCGTAATCGAGCAGATCGAGGAACATCGAGTCCAGCAGGATGCCGATGATCTGTGCGACCGGCACGTAGCCCTGGATCATGGATTCCTCGACACCCCGGTGTGCGTCCTGGAAGCGGGTGGAGATGGCGAGGATGCGCTCGGCGCCGAGGTGCATGGCCGGGGACAGCGGGGCGATCGAGCGGATGCCGCCGTCACCGTGCCAGCCGTCGTTGATCCGGATGGCCGGGAAGATCAGCGGCAGGGCCGTCGAGGCCATCACGTGCTCGATGGTGATGTAGGCGTTTTCACTGCGCCGGCGGGGCCTGCGCCAGTGCTCGCCGACGTGCCCCTGGACCCAGGTGGTGGACACCCCGGTGCCGTAGTTCGTGGCGGTGATGCCGAGCACGCGCAGCGTGCCGTGATCGATGTTCTCCTGGATGCCGGCGATGGGCTGTCCCGCGGGAGTGCCGAGGTTTCGCTCCAGCAGCCTGCGAAGCGGGTCGTTGTCGAGCAGGCTTCGCCTGCCCGTGCCGATGCGCCGCCCGCCGAGCACCAGGCTCAGGCCCCAGCGCAGGAAGTTGCCGAGGAAATAGCGGCTGTCGGTGCGAAAGACTTGGTCCGCATCCAGGTCCGTCCAGATGCCGGCGAGGTGCTCGACCGCCTCGGCGAAGCTGCCCGGATGCGAGGCCAGGTGCACGGCATTGAGGGCGCCGGCCGATACGCCGGTCAGGATGGGCGGGTGGAAATCCCCGAACTGCCGGCAGATCTGGCGCAACACGCCGACCTGGTAGGCGGCGCGGGCCCCGCCGCCGGTCATTGCAAGGCCAAGCTGCGAGCGGGTGGCATCTGGCATGTCCCATCCTGGTTTGGGTGGACCGGTGCGGTGCGCGTCCGCAGCCTTCGGGGGATTGCGGACAAAGTACGCATGAGCCGCGTATCCGGTCTACAATTACAGTAGCGTTGAATCCCGAGTATACCGTATCGCCATGTCCGAGCCGCGCCCCCAAAAACCCGAGACCCCGCCCACTTCGCAGGCGCAATCCTCCGGGCAGGACATCGACCCGCAGGAGACCCGCGAATGGCTGGCGGCACTCGATGCGGTGCTCGAGCGGGACGGGGCCGAGCGCGCCCACCACCTGATCGAGGAGCTCATCCACAGTGCGCGCATCCGTGGCGTGAACCTGCCGTTTCGAAACACCACGGCCTACGTCAACACCATCCCAGTCGAGGAGGAGGCGCGCCTGCCGGGCGATCCGCGCATGGAACACCGGGTGCGCTCGCTGGAGCGCTGGAACGCGCTCGCCATGGTCGTCAAGGCGAACCTGAAACACCCCGAGCTCGGCGGGCACATCTCCACCTATGCCTCGGCGGCCACCCTGATCAGCATCGGCTTCAACCACTTCTTTCGTCCGGCCAACGGCGAGTTTGCCGGCGACCTGGTGTACTTCCAGGGCCACGCCGCTCCCGGCGTGTATGCGCGCGCCTTCCTCGACGGGCGCCTGAGCGAGTCGCAACTGGTGAACTTTCGCCGCGAGGTCGAAGGCGAGGGCCTGTCCTCCTATCCGCATCCCTGGCTGATGCCGGACTTCTGGCAGTTCCCGACGGTGTCCATGGGCCTCGCCCCGATCATGGGCATCTACCAGGCGCGCTTCATGAACTACCTGCACGACCGCGGCCTGATCGACAAGGGCTCGCGCAAGGTGTGGGTATTCACCGGCGACGGCGAGATGGACGAGCCGGAATCGCTGGGCGCCATCTCGCTGGCCGCGCGCGAGGAACTCGACCACCTGATCTTCGTCATCAACTGCAACCTGCAGCGCCTGGACGGCCCGGTGCGCGGCAACAGCAAGATCATCCAGGAACTCGAGGGGAATTTCCGCGGCGCCGGCTGGAACGTCATCAAGGTGCTGTGGGGCGGCAACTGGGACCCGCTGTTCGCCCGCGACAAGGAGGGCATCCTCCGCAAGCGCATGGAAGAGGCGGTCGACGGCGACTACCAGAACTACCGCGCCAGGGGCGGCGCCTACGTGCGCGAGCACTTCTTCGGCAAGTACCCGGAACTGGTGAAAATGACCGAGCACATGACCGACGACGACATCTGGCGGCTGAACCGCGGCGGCCACGACCAGCAGAAGATCTATGCCGCGTATGCGCGCGCCGTGGCGCACACCGGCCAGCCGACCGTGATCCTCGCCAAGACCGTCAAGGGCTATGGCCTAGGCAAGAGCGGCGAGAGCCTGAACATCGCCCACCAACTGAAAAAACCGGCGCGCGAATCCCTGGTCGCGTTTCGCGACCGCTACCGCATCCCGATCTCGGATGCCGAACTCGAGGACGTGCCGTTCTACAAGCCGCCCGAGGACAGTCCCGAGATGCGCTACCTGAAACGCCTGCGCGAGAAACTGCACGGCGAGATGCCGCGGCGCGAGAGCCCGACAATCGAGCTGAAGATTCCGAAGCTCGCGGCCTTCAAGGAACTGCTGGACGGCAGCAAGGGGCGCTCGTACTCCACCACCATGGCCTTCGTTCGCATCCTGCTGACCCTGGTCCGCGACGAGGCGCTGGCCCGCCACATCGTGCCGATCGTGCCGGACGAGGCGCGCACCTTCGGCATGGAGGGCCTGTTTCGAAGCCTCGGCATTTACGCGCACCGCGGCCAGCAGTACGACCCGGTGGATTCCGACCAGGTGCTGGTCTACCGCGAGGACCGCGCGGGTCAGATCCTCGAGGAAGGCATTACCGAGGCCGGCGCCATGTCCTCCTGGATTGCCGCGGCGACCTCCTTTTGCATCCACAACATGCCGATGATCCCGTTCTACATCTTCTACTCCATGTTCGGCTTCCAGCGCGTCGGCGACCTGGCCTGGGCGGCCGGGGACAGCCGGGCACGCGGCTTTCTGATCGGCGGCACCTCCGGGCGCACCACCCTGGCCGGTGAAGGGCTGCAGCACCAGGACGGGCACAGCCACGTGCTGGCCTCCACCATCCCCAACTGCCGCGCCTACGATCCAGCCTTCGCCTACGAGCTTGCCGTCATCATCCACCATGGTCTCGAAGCCATGTACGTGGAACAGAAGGACTGGTACTACTACATCACGGTGACCAACGAGAACTATGAGCACCCGGCGCTTCCGAAAGGCTGCGAGTCCGGCATCATCCAGGGCATGTACCGCCTGCGGGAAGCTCCCGGAAGCGAGGTGCAGGTGCGACTGCTCGGCAGCGGGGCGATCCTGCGTGAAGTCCTACGCGCGGCGGACCTGCTGTCCGAGGACTTCGGAGTCGGCGCCGAGGTCTGGAGCGTGACGAGCTTCAATCGGCTGCGCCGGGAAGGCATGGAGGGCGAGCGCTGGAACCGGCTGCATCCGAGGAAAAAGGCGCGAAGGTCCTACGTCGAGCAATGCCTCGACGGCTGTGATGCGCCCGTGGTGGCGGCTACCGACTACATGAAGATCTACGCCGACCAGATCCGCCCCTACGTGAAGGCCCCCTATGCCGTGCTGGGCACCGACGGGTTCGGACGAAGCGACACCCGCCGCAGCCTGCGCCGCTACTTCGAGGTCGATGCCGAGTCCATCACCGTGGCGACCCTGCACACGCTGGCCGAGCAGGGCGTCATCGAGCGCAAGAACATCGGGGCCGCCATGAAGAAGTACAGGCTGGACCCCGAAAAACCACCCCCGGTGCACAACTGATCGCAGATGGCCGAGATCAGGGACATTCGCATCGCCGAGCTCGAAGACGATGCCCCGGTGGACGTGGTTGAGATCCTGGTGCAGCCTGGCGAGCGCGTCGAGGTCGACCAGCCCCTGGCCACGCTGGAGACCGACAAGGCCCTGGTGGAGTTCCCGTCCCCGCATGCCGGGGTGGTGGGCAAGATTCACGTGCAGCCCGGCGACCAGATGGTGCAAGGCGACGCCTTGCTTGCCCTGGAACTTGCCGGGTCCGCCCCGGATTCGAAGTCGGACACACCCGAGGAGGCGCCGGCTCCCGTATCCCGCGACCCCACACCGGATCCTGAATCTACGCTGGCTCCTGAACCCTCATCGGACCCCGAACCCGTATCGACACCACCCGGGTCGGGCACCCAGGCGTACGCCAGCCCGGCGATGTACCGCTATGCCCGCGAACTCGGGGTCTCGCTCGAGCACGTGCAGGGCAGCGGGCGCGGACTGCGGGTGCTGAAGGAGGATATCGAGCAGCATGTGCGCACCCGCCTGCAGGCTCCGCCCGCCCGCACGGCAGCCACCCCGGTCCCCCTGCCGGACTTTTCCAGGTACGGGGACACCGAGGAAGAGCCACTGACCAAGATCCAGCGCCTGACGGCAGAGAACCTGCTTTCGGCCTGGCAGTCCATCCCGCACGTGACCCATTTCGAGCGTGCCGATGTGACCGCCCTCGAGACCCATCGTGCGCAGCTGGCCGAGGAGGCCGGAGCCCGCGGACTGCGCCTCACGCCCCCGATCTTCGTCATCAAGGCCCTGGCCGGCACCCTGGCCGAGTTTCCGCGCTTCAATGCCTCCTTTGACGCGGCGGGCGAGCGCATCGTGCTGAAGAAGTACTTCCACATCGGCATCGCCGTGGACACCCCGCACGGCCTGCTGGTGCCGGTGCTGCGCAATGTGGACAGGATGACCCTGGCCGAAGTGGCCGCCGGGGTGGCGGATCTCGGCCAGCGTGCCCGCGAGCGCAAGCTGAAGCCCGACGAGATGGGCGGTGCGAGCATGACGGTCACCAGCCTCGGGCATATCGGTGGGCAGGCCTTCACGCCGATCATCAACCCGCCCGAGGTGGCCATCCTGGGGTTGTCTCGCATGATCGTGCGCAACGGGCAGAATTTCCTGCCGCTGTCGCTGTCGTATGATCACAGGGTCATCAATGGAGCTGAGGCCGCGCGTTTCTGTCTTCATCTGAAGGCTATACTGGAAGACATCTGGAAGCTGGTTCTGGGATAATCGCCATCATGAAGATCGGAATACCGAAGGAGACGATGGTCGACGAGTACCGCATAGCGCTGTTGCCGGTCGGCGCGCAGTTGCTGGTCGAGGACGGCCACGAGGTGTGGGTGCAGGCCCAGGCCGGTCACGGCAGCGGCTACCTGGATGAGGAATACGAGAAGGCCGGCGCCCGCATCGTCGACTCGGCAGATGCCATCCATGCGGACTGCGAGCTGCTACTCAAGGTCAAGGAGCCGCAGATGGACGAGATCGGAGACTACGCGAATTCCATGATCGTCTTCGGCTACTTTCACCTGGCGGTCTCCAGGCCCCTGGTCGAGGCCTGTATCGAGAAAAACATCTCGGCGCTGGCCTGCGAGACGCTGGGCAATCCCAAGGGCGAGCGCCCGCTCTTGAAACCCATGAGCGAGGTGGCCGGCAAGATGGCGATCCAGGAAGGCGCGAAGTGCCTGGAGACGCCACTGAAGGGGCGCGGCATCCTGCTCGGAGGGGTGGCCGGGGTGGCCCCGGCCAACGTGCTGGTGCTCGGCGCCGGCGTGGTGGGCGCCAATGCCGCGCGGGTGGCGGCAGGACTCGGCGCCAACGTCACGATCATGGACATCGACATCGAAAGGCTCCGCTGCCTCGATGAGGTCATGCCGGCCAACGTCACGACGATTTATTGCGATCCGCACGCCGTACACGAGTTCGCCGTACGCTCCGACCTGATCGTCGGCGCCTTGCTGATCCCGGGGGCACGCTCACCGAGGCTGATCCACCGCGCGATGCTCACCGAGATGAAGCGGGGTGCGGTGCTCGTGGACGTATCCATCGACCAGGGCGGGTGCTTCGAGACCAGCCGGCGCACCTCGCACAGTGACCCGGTGTACCTGGTCGACGACATCGTGCACTACTGCGTGCCGAACATGCCCGGTGCGGTCAGCCGCACCAGCACCCAGGCCTACTGCAACGCCACGCTGCCCTATATCCGAAAGCTGGCCGGACTGGGTCTGGAGGCGTTTCTCGAACATGAGGCCGGTGTGCGAGAAGCGCTCAACATCCACGGCGGGCAGATCACTCATGCGGGCGTGGCCAGTGCCTTCCCGGACCTGCCGAGCTCGACCTGAGGGCCATCGGTCAGGCAGCCCTGTCACGGGTCCGCAGCAAAGGCCTGCTACACTCCGGATCACGACTTCGCTGGGTAAGGATCGGGGGTTCGACGGACAATGAGCAGCCTGGATGTAGATGATCTGCCGGCACCGCGCGAACACCACGCCACCCCGTTTGGCGAAATTCTCGAGCGCCGCATCGCCCGGCGCACTTTCCTGAAAGGCTCCGCACTCGCCGGCGCGCAGTCGATGTGGATGGGCCCGGCGCTGGCCTCGCCAGCGTCCCCGCCCGCGTTCAAGGAGTTGCCCCACGGGCTCGATGACACCCTGCACGTGCCGCAAGGCTATGCCTGGCAGGTGGTGCTCGCCTGGGGCGACCCCTTGTTCACCGATGCCCCGGGCTTCGATCCGTACCGGCAAACGCCAGGGGCCCAGGCCAGACAGTTCGGCTACAACAACGATTTTCTCGGCTGGCTGCCCCTGCCGGGCGCCGCCCACCTATCGGAGTCCGGCCTGCTGGCGGTCAACCACGAGTATGTGAGCAGCGCCATGATGCACCCGGGCTCGCCGGACCCCTTTGGGCTGAGTCGCGAGCAGGTCGATGTCGAGATGCAGGCCCACGGCCTGTCCATCGTCGAGGTACATCGCAGAGAGGGCACCTGGAAGGCCCACCTCGCCTCCGGCTACAACCGGCGCATCACGCCGCGGACCGGGATGCGATTCTCAGGCCCTGCCCGCGGGCACCGCAGGCTCAAGACCGCGTTCTCCCCCGAGGGCGTGAAGTCCATGGGTACGTTCGGCAACTGCGCCGGGCAGGTCACGCCGTGGGGTACGGTGCTCACGGCTGAGGAAAACGTGCAATCCTATTTCATGGGCGAGGCGAGGCTGACGGAGGAGATGGCCAGCTACAAGCGCTTTGGCATGCACGGCAGCGACGTTGCCCGCTCGGCCTGGGGGATGTTTCACGAGTCCTGGAACCTGGACCTGCACCCGCAGGCGGGCATGCACGCCGGCTGGATTGTCGAGATCGACCCGTACGATCCGAACTCCGTGCCGGTGAAGCGAACGGCGCTCGGGCGCTGCAAGCACGAAGGCTGCGATGTGGTGATCAACCCGGATGGACGGGTGGTGGTGTACATGGGTGATGACCAGGCCTTCGAGTACATCTACCGGTTTGTCAGCAGGCAGCGCTATCGCCCGGGGGATGCCGGGCATAACCGTAGCTTGCTGGACGAAGGTGAGCTGTCGGTGGCCGAGTTCACCGAACAGGGCATGCTCGTCTGGCACCCCCTGGTGTGGGGGCAGGGCGCCTGTACACCGGCGAACGGCTTTTCCAGCCAGGCGGATGTGGTCATCGACATGCGAGGCGCGGCCGATCTTGCAGGGGCGACGCCGATGGACCGGCCCGAGGAAATCAAGGTCAACCCGGTCACGGGCCATGTCTTTGCGATCCTCACGAACAACGTCATGCGCGAGCCGCTGTCAGACAATCCTGCCAACCCGAGAGGATTCAATCGCCATGGTCATATCCTTGAGTTCGTTGCACCCGGCGGTGATCACGCTGCTGCACAATTCACGTGGGAGATCTTCATACTGGCCGGTGATCCGCAAAGCCCGGTGGACCAGGCTCGCTACCACCCGGACACCAGCGCACCGGGCTGGTTTTCCTGTCCGGACAACGGCACATTTGATCGCTCAGGCAATTTGTGGATTGCCACCGACGGCTTCGGAAGACAGGGCATCGCGGACGGCATCTGGGTCAGCGGCACCCAGGGAAGCAAGCGTGCCTTGCCGCGACACTTCCTGAGCACTCCCCGCGGGGCGGAGATCTGCAGTCCGTGTTTTACTCCGGATTACAAAACGATGTTCTGTTGCGTGCAGCACCCCGGTGAAGGGTCGGGATTCGATGCCCCCTCAACCCGGTGGCCCGATTTCGATGGAGGCATGCCGCCGCGACCGGCCATCGTGGCCATTTCCCATGACGGGGACCGGTTGATGGGCAGCTAGGGATCGCCCGCTGGATTCAGAATTTCAGGAACCTGTTCCCGCAAACAGGCAATCCCGGTTGATGCGCTCGACCGACGTGCAGCCGGCGAACGACATGGCGAGTTCCAGTTCCTCGCGAACCAGCTTGATGAGGTGCGCCACGCCCAGGCTGCCTGCGACGGCCAGCGCATAGAGTTGCAATCGGCCGATCATCACGGCATCGGCGCCCATGGCGATGGCCTTGAACACGTCATACCCGCTTCGAATCCCGCCATCCATGAGCAGCGGGAAATCATCGCCGATCGCCTGCCGGATTCCGGGCAGGCAGTGAATGCTGGCCGGCATGGCATCTAGGGCCCGACCGCCGTGGTTGGACACGGCAATGCAGTCGATGCCCATGTCGATCAGGCGCCTGGCATCGTCCGGATGCGTCACACCCTTCGCAATCGTAGGCAGCGAGGTCTGTTCAAGCACCCAGGCCAACTCGTCCCAGTCCGGCGCCTCGCGCATCTTGCCCTGGAAGATCGGGCTTTGATCGGGCCTCAGCTCGGCCTGCGCTCGTTTGGGCGATCCGAACACGTGTGCCGGGCGTGCATGATCGGGCAGGGCGAAGCCGGCTCTCACTGCACGGTAGACGGGGACCAGGATGGGCACGTTCAGGGTCACCATGAGGGCGCCGAAGCCTGCGTTTTCTGCACGCTCGATCAATGCCCGGGTGTGTTTGCGCTCGGGCTGGATGTAGAGTTGAAACCACTTCGGCGCATCGGTTTGAGCGGCGATCTCCTCCATTGGCTTGGAGGCCTGGGTGCTGACGACGAGGCACGCTTCCTGTGCTGCGGCACCGGCAGCCGTGGCAAGCTCACCTTGCGGGTGGACCAGGGACTGCGCATTCATCGGCGCGAGCAGCACGGGGTGTCGAAACGCCTGCCCCAGCAGCGTGGTCCGGGTCGAGGCTGCCTCGAGATCTTGCAGGATGCGGCTGTGCAGCTCAATGCTGGCCAGCGCCCGGATGTTCGCCTGCAGGGATTGCTCGCCCCCGGTGCCCCCGGCAACATGTGCCCAGGCTGTGGCCTCGATGAATTCGGGGGCCAGCCGCTCGAAATCGCACGGTGCTGCCAGTTCGGACGGGATCGTATCCAGGGGCTTACGCCGCGTGGAGGATTGAGTGTTTGTGCTGCCCATGGCCTATAGTTACATGAATTTTCCGGCTTGCCCACAGACAGACATGCCCGAATGGCCAGGTTCGGGGGAAATCTCAGCCTGTCCGGAGCCCGTGACCGGCAGTCTCCGCCGTGTTCCGGTTCAGGCTTTCTTGAAACGCCAGCCGTACATCATGCGCCCGTAGAAGTTGAACCACTTTCTCGCCTCGCTGTCCTGGAACGGATAGTCGGCGCCGAGTTGTTTCGCGGTCACCAGGCCGGTCACGAAACAGGTCTCCTGGCTGTTGATCAGCGTGTGTGCGCCACAGTGCCAGGTTCGCCTCTTGCCCTGGATGAAACGGAACATCAAAACGAGCAGGGCCACCTGGCGTACGTCGTGGACGATGTGCTGGAACCACCACTTCTTGATGACCTTGGCCTCGTCGATGCGGCTGATCGGGTTGTAGGTTACCAGGCAGGGCTTGTCGGAGTGCTTCGCCCAGGGCTGCTGGTTGTGCATGATGTAGGTGATCTCGTAGTTGTCCGGGCGCACCCCGTACTGCTCGATGTGGTTGCTGCGGGTATCAAGTTCCCGGACCTCCGTGTCCGGCAGCAACGAGGCGTCCGAGTGCACGATCGTGTGGTTGTGCAGTTCGCTCTCGTAGCGGACCGAGGACAGCATCGAGGTTTCCAGGAGGGTGGGCTGGTCCAGCATCATCAGGGTCTGGTTTGCGTTGCATGCGAACACCACGTCGTCGTAGGCCTCTCTTTCACCGTTCTCGTCCTCGACCACGACCTCGTTCTCGCGCCGGTACACCTTGCGGACCGGGCGCTCCAGGTAGATCTTGTCCTCGAACTCCGCCGACAGGTTCTGGTAGATGCGCCGCGTGCCTTGGTCCCAGGACTGCATCGGCGTGGCGGACTCGATGTCGAAGAACTCCAGGTAGCGGGAGAACAGCGCGGCCGGCATGTCGAACACGTTGGTGGCCATCAGGAAATTGACGAACATCGGCTTGAGGATCTTGTAGCGGAAGTCGCCCGAGAAGCGCCCGAGGTTGAGCAGCGTGCCCATGCGGACGTAGTTGAACGGATTCAGCGCATTGAGCAGGGCGGACTTCGTGTGGTTGAGCCGGCCGAACCACTGCAGGCGCCGCAGCAGCTTCTGGAATTTCTCGATCTCCGGCAGCAGCTGTCGGCGGATGTCGGAGTCGTAATCGTGCGCGTAGACCCCGCCCTTGTACTTCACGCTGTAGCTGAAGCGGGTGTCGACCAGGTCGATGCCGTACTGCTGCATGAGCAGCACGATATGGTGGTAGGCCGAGGGGATGCAGGCGGTGACGGAGATGTCGAACGGGATCGAGCTGCCGTCCTCCTGCGGCATGTCCACCGTGATGGCGTTGCCGCCGATGCGCGACTGGGCCTCGTAGATTCGAAAATCGAACCGCTCGGGGTGGTGATGCAGCGCCCAGGCCGTGCCCAGCCCCGAGACTCCCGCACCGATAATTGCAATTTTCCTTGGCATCCTCGCAACCTGCAAATCAAAGGCTGTTACTCTACAATGCCCGGCGGTCGCCTCCAACGGAATTCCGTCGCGCCCATGGTGCGCTGCGCGCCCGCCGTGCGGTATTTTGTGACGGATTTGATGGGCCCGGTAACCACCGAATAGCGTTAATAACTACCTAATATATATGAATTTACTATTGTGTGGTTTGCTCAGTTGCCCCCATTGTTGCCCCTGTGAGTGCTATGGCTGTCTTCAGTCAACTATCCAACGAGGTATCAGGACGTTCCACAGAATACCCTAGCATACGCATGATTCGAGCGTGGATACAGCCTGGATTCTCTCCTTTTTCACCAGCCTTGAGGCCCAGGTCCTTGGTATCATGCTTGGTTATCAGACTGTTTTCCATTTACAGCCTTGCCCCGTTATCGAAATGTGGGCTGGGTGCCCGCTGCATGCGATCCACCTGCAAGCGAAGATCATTAATCTCGGACTCGAATTAGCGGATGTATTGCAGCAAATGTATGTTCAGTTGCAAAATTATGTCCCGCTCAAAGCGTTTCATAAAACCCCACTCTCCTTGATGAAATTTTGGTTAGTTCGAACCAATTCCGTGCGGACCAGATACTTTTCAGATAAGGCACTGAGTTACGCATCCATGCACTAGAAACGGGAAAAGGTTGTCAACATGATCCGTTGCGTCTGCAGCGAGGTCTGGACTAGTCCGATATGACTAGCTGCTCGTTGAGTTGACCATACATCTCGGATGCTGCAAGTCTGAGGTTGGAGACCTCAGCGTCTTCAACTCATGGACAAGACCGGATCTGCCAGTACAACGCAGATTATTCAGGATGAAAGAATTTGGCGAGGTCACTCATCATTTGTGCGTCAATCTGTGGCTGTACGGCACAATCACCCTGATCGAGAAACGGTGCATCATCTCCATTTCTCATGTTCCTACCATTTACGCCTTGCGCAGTTTCTTCACTTTTCGCACCAGATGATTCAGTTTCCCTTCGCGCAACAGATGGTACAGTCTCTGCACAGGTCGTGACGGGCAGAAATCTCCCAATTCCGATTCATAGCGACGGATGACGCGTCTGTCCGACAGACCGAACAGGCAGGCAAGCTCTGCTTTAGTTAATCCTGAATCCTCTCTGATTTGGCGGAGTTCCTCTGTAGTCAGGGGCTCAATGTCTGGTTCTGATTTCATGTGTACTCCAGATAATTCGGACAGCTCGCGCAGTTACAATTTTCCTTCACGCAGCGCGTGATACCGCTCCAGAACAGAATCACGCGGAAGTTCTTTTCCCGATTCAAAGCGGCGGACAGTACGGCGGGCACCTTGGCCAGTCATGCCCAGCAGGGGAGCAAATTCGGCCAGGGACTTCCCCGTGCGTTTTCGGATTCGCTTCAGTTCTTCCCTGTCCAAGGGCCTTATACGTGATGTTGATTTCATACTGAAGATTCCTAAAGCTCGTGGTGTGATCTCATCATACTCCCCGAGCGGCGTTACAGCATTGCACATGGCTTCCATGGGGATCCACTGAGGGCCGGAAAAAGGCCCGAACGTTAGGGCTGTGTGCATCGGATTCCCTGTTCCTGCGCTCATCCAATTGTACAAAAACCATGCGGATTTCAGGGGTACTAGGATACGGCCAAGGTCGAGATCGTCGCTTACAGGCCATCCTCGTAAGCCGTTTTTTAGCTAATGTGCATGATTTAGCCATTTTGGCACCTTCCAAGGTTTGTGGCACTCGTCATTCAGGATAACGTGGAGTGCCTCCTTTGTGGCGAAATTCACCGCCTTGCAGAGCTTCACCCGCTCTATGCTGGTGGAGTCGTCATTCACATTCATGGTTGGCTTCCGTTACGTTACCTGTTTCTGGCTTTCACCTATATCAGTACGGGTAACACACCCGTAGATAGCCGGGGCACTTCCCTGTGCCCCGTGTCCCGTTCAAAGACTGCCCTAGAAGTTCTCCAGTTCTGTGACCAAGCCATCAAAGTCCTCGTCCTTGCCCAGGATCTCGGCCATGGCCGCCACGGTATGGAAGTCTACGCCATACTGGTCAGCCAGGGTGCCTAGGTAGTCGCGGCGGTCGCGGTAGCCGTTTCGGGTATAGATGTCATCGGGCATGTTTACCTCCATTAGGTTTGATGGCCTTCGGGGCCGGGCAATCTGTTTGAGCTGGGGCTCGGCGATGCCCGGCCCGTTGGGCCTATACCACTACTACATGTTGGCGCTTCAGTCCGATCTGGCAGCTCTTGGCCGATTGCATGATGCCCAACAGCTTTAGCTCGGATTCCGGACCGTCGATCAGCAACTGGTTGCTCTCGCGGGTCATGCGGCGGATCAGGTTGCGGCGCTTGCCGGCCGTCCTCACCTCATCGAGTGCAATGTAGCCATCCTCGATCACGTCGTTGTTCCGCAGGGTCTTGAACGCCACGCCCTTCTCGTCCGCGCTCAGGTGCGTGGTTATGGTGGGCTGGTGTGTCAGGTGACTCGTGTACCAGTCAGATGGCGTGGTGTTTACCATGCCACTGGTTTTGTGGTCGTCGAGCCGTGTGCTCATCGTTCTCATGGTTTTGGTTCTCCTGTGTTGTGATTGGTGCCGGGCCCCCTGGAATCCCAGAGGGCCGTTTCCTGCTGCTTTATGCGGCGTTCGGGATGAATGGTTGTCCTTCCACCTTCGTATAGGAAATTCGCAGCAAGCGTCCTTTCAGCCGAGCCTTGGTCTGGCCGTCGCGCTCGCCGCCCTGATAGGTGCTGAGCTCCAGATGCAGATCGCTGAGCGTGAAGCCGATCAGGACTCTCAGTCCGTCGTCAACGGCTCCCCGGAGCTCCTTAACGGTGGCCTGTGCCTTGCTGCCCACGACCCCGCACTCGAAGTGTGTGTACTGGACATCTCCGGTTCTGCCGCGAAGGGCGGCGATGGTGATCGTCGGCGGCTCGTGGTCGTCCACCTTGCGCAGGTAGCCCACGCCGGTCGTCTGCAGGTCGAAATACTTGTCTTCTGTGGTCATGGTTTGGTCTCCTTCTTTGGTTGCCGTTTCTGGGTTCCCCCTTCATCGGTACGGGCAAACACACCCGCAGACGGCGGGCACGATCCCTGTGCCCCTGGCTGCCCCGGTCAGTCCTCGTCCGGCATCATGATTGTGACGACCGGCTCTGCATCATCGCCCGGACCGATCACCAGCTTGAGAGTGACTCGACGCGGCTTGGTGGCCCTGCCGCCACACGGCACTCGGTAAAACTCGTATTCCATCGTGGTATCGTTTGGTCTGGCGCTTCGCGCTCGTATTGCAAAAACCGCCATGTAAAGGGCATCCCAAAGGCGCCCGCTCTGGTCTTGGTAGACGCGTTGCCGCTCACTATCCGCTTTCGTCCATTCCACGGTGTCGGCATAGGCAGCCGCGGTTATGGCCACAGGCAGGGTAAATCCGGCCTCTCGTGCGGTTTTGGACACATCGATGAGCACACCGTCCTCGATGGCCTGTGCGCGTGTATACGTGTGAATGACGGGCCCGAAGTCGGATTCGAGCTGCGGGTGGGTGGTGGATGTATTGGTCATGGTTTTCTCCTGTATTTTGGGTTTCTCAGTTTCGGCCGAAGCTGGCCGGGATAGCCTGCAGCCTGCACAGGCTATGCCGGTGCGCCTCACTCGAAGTGGTGGGTCACCTCCACGATATGCAGGGTCATGCCGACTTTGAGCATGTCGTCGTGTACGCGCTTGCCCTGCACGGGGCCGAACTCGTAGCCGGTGGTCATGCGGAACACGTGCTGTTCCAGCCAGTCCCTGGCGGTATCCGATACCGGCTCGATGCGGCATTTCGAGCTGCTGAGCGTGATCCGTGCGTCGATGTCGTTCATGCGGCGTTCTCCTGTACGGTCGCAATGACCTGGTCCGTGAATCTGGTGGGTTTGTGCCGGCGCATGTGCGGGCTCATGGCCTTGCGCACCCGCGCCCGCATGTCGGCGTCCAGCTCGAGCTCGCGCACCACCACGCGCTCGAAGAAGCGCCGGTCGTGGTAAAGCTTCGTCCACATGCCGAGCGTGCAGATCCGCACCTTAGCGTGGCCGATGCGGGCCAGCACGAACCGCTCCGAGCGGTCGCGCATCTGCACCTCGAACATGCGGATGTTCGGGCTGGACTTGATCGTGTATTTCCGGCGGGCCATGGTCAAACTCCGAATTCCGCCCGCACCCTGGGGGAAAACCAGGTGACGCCCTGGCCGGCGGCCAGCTTGCGCAGCACATCCGCCGCCTTATCGGGTCCGCTGTCGTACACGTTATCAATGGCATGCGGATTGAACAGGCGGCATGCGGTCAGGTAGTCCAGGTCCAGGATCCTCTGGGCTTCCCTGGATATCGCCGTCTGCATGGCATTCACGTCCTCGTCCGGACCTTCCTGCAGCTTCAGGCACTCCTGATAGGTGTCGGGCTCGAAGTGGTTCACGCCATGGCCCGCGATGCAGCCAGGTGCGCCGCACTCGTGCACCCATTGGCGCATGTCGAACTGCGCTTCAGGGTTGGTGCCCTTGCGCTTGACGATCCGCTGGTATCCCACGGCCTCGATGTGGTCTGCCAGCTCCATCAGTCTCTCTTTATTCATGGCTTACTCCTGTCTCGTTAAGGGTTACCAGTCCATGGGGTATTCGCAGCCGTCCTCGTCCGTGATATAGGCGTCTGCGCCGTGGTACTCATCGGGCACGTCGCGGCGAAAGTTGCGGATGGCCTCACTGATGCCGCGGGCCTGCGTATCGGCCTCGGCGCATCCGGTGTCAGTCTCGTACAGCAGCGTGTAGCGCTGGCCGTCCGCAGCTGCGGGCCGGTCCGGTTCAATGACGGTCTGGAACCCGCCGGCGATCTTGGTCGTTTTCATTTTCATAAGGGTGTCTCCTTGTCTTGGTATCGGCTGAAGTCCAGCCGGGGATGCCTGCCCCTTGCAGCACAGGCATCGCCGGACAGCCTCAGTCGTCCTCCCGCGGCATGTTGACCTCGCGGCCGGCGACCAGGTCCGTGCGCCCGTGCCCCATGAGCTCCGTGCCCATCTGCTCACTGACGTCGGCGCTGCACACATGGTGCGCCCGGTAGGCGTCCACGCCTTTCTCCAGCGCGTCATTGATGAGCTGGTCCACCGAGTAGTTGTCGAGGGCTTCGGCCAGCAACACCCAGCTGTGCTCGGATACGATTTCACTGGCCTCGACCTTCGGATCGTCCAGGGCCTCGACGATCGCCTGCAACGTGTTGGTGTCGTGCATAGGCGCCTTGATGCCTGTCACGACCTGCTTGATGAAGTTCTCCAGGTACTCGCTGCCGTGTTCGTAGTGGGCATTGCTTTCCAGCGTGGACTCGACCCAGTCAATGGCTTGTCCTCGCTCCGTAATGTCTCTTGCGTCTGTCATGGTTTTCTATCTCCTGTGTAGTTATCGGCTGAAGTCCAGCCGGATATGCCTGCCTTGCGACAGGCATATCCGGGTAGTCTCTAGGTGTGCATTCGTACCCGCGAGAAGTCGTTGTCGTAGTGGTCAAGTCCTGCCTGAATCGAGTCATGGGCCTTCTGGATGGCCTTCTCGTCAGCCCCGAACAGAGCGGCGTGGTCAAGCTCGTCCCAGAACTTGCTCAGGGGCCAGAGAGACTCACAGTCTTCCTCGTACCAGCCAGACGTCTTGCGTGCGCCTCGGGGCATCTGGGCGACGCGCTCGGCGGAAAGCTTGATCCCGCCATGGCTTGCGGTATCGACGAAGGTGATGCCTTCGGCCAGCGTGATCTCGTTCTGCACCCGTCCCCATGGGGAGTGCTGGATGCTCGGTTGAGGGGGGTAGTAAGTGGTCATGGTTGTGTCTCCTGTCTTGTTATCGGCTGAAGTCCAGCCGGATATGCCTGCCTTGCGACAGGCATATCCGGACAGCTTCTAGCTGACGACCTTGTCGAAGTAGCGTTCCGGGCGCTGGCGCAGCAGCTGCGCGATTTCAGCGAAGCTGCTGCCGTTGTCGTTCAGGTGGGCCAGGTCGCGGCCCTCGACCTGCTTGCCGTCGGTGTCCAGGCAGTCCCCGGCGGTGCCGTTCAGTTGCAGGCGTGTCACCATGCTTTCATCGAGGAAGCTGGCGAGCCCGACATAGGGATAGGCGTCGCGTTTGCTGCCATCCTTGAGCGGGATGGTCTGGGCTTGCGGGGTGAAGCCGGCGGGGTCGAGTATTTCGCAGGCCAGTCCGAGACAGCAGTAGCATGCTGTGCCGTCCTGATCGTTTTGTTTCAGGACGCCGGTGCCCTGCTTGTACTTGCCGGACTCCAGCGCCTCAATCCATGCAAGCTGGTCGGGTGTGAATTCATAGGTCATGGTTCTGTCTCCTGTCTTCGTTATGGATAGGCCGATGCCGATCCGGAATGCCCCCTCGTGAGAAGGGGCATATCCGCATCCGCCTAGCTGAACAGGACGTCGTGCGCGGTCTCGATCGCGTTTTTCCAGACGATGGCCTGTGCCGGAACCAGACGCAGGGTCATGTCGTGCTGGATAAAGAACTCAAGCACTTCAAGTACCTTCTCCAGATCCTCACAGACCTGTTGCTGGAGTTGGTGGTCCTCTTCAGGGGCGGGCGTCGCCTCGTCGGTGGACGGCATGACGCGCCATGTCACGAACACCTCGACGGTGCCCCAGAAGCCGCGCTGGAATGCCATGTCGAAGGCTCCGCTGTCCTTGGCACCGCACAGGGCGCTGGAGACCATCAGGCGGATCTCCTTTTCGATCTTCTCGATGGTCCCGGTATCGTCCACGGCACTGAAGCTCACAGCGTCGGTGTCGCACTTGAACTCGACGAGGCGGGCCGGTTCGACATTGTCAAAGGTCATGGTCCCTGCGTGCAGGGTTTTGTATTCGGTGGTCATGGTTGTGTCTCCTGTGATTGGAAGATGGGCGGCAATTCGCCCGTGAACAGCCAGATCAGCGCGATGGGCGCGAGGTGGATGCAGATCGCAAACACCACGCCCCCGAACTGGATCAGGGCATGCTTGAGTTCCTGTCTCATATCCCTGTGTCTCTCAGTTCGATGGCGATCTGTTCGGCAAGGTGGTTGAGCACTTCGGCCTCGCTGCTGCCCGCAGCCTCGAAGCCTCCGGCCCCCCATGCCACGTACCCGGTCGTGATACCGTTGTCATCGGTGGTGTATTCCACGTTCTCACGGGCGATGACGTCCGCACGGTCGCGGTGTTCATCGGACAGGGGGGCAGCGCCCCCCTTGGTCATGTTCTTCACGTACAGGCAGACTCGCGCCTCCTGTGCGGTCAGGGACACGTTCTTGAACACGTCCCCGGCATTCCAGTGAATCTCCTCGTCGGTGTAGCTCATCTGGCGGGCAGCAGCGACGATCTCGCGGGCGGTCGTGATCGGCTGATCCGGGTCCGCCTCGGCGCAGGTCGCGCATAGCTGCTCGTGAAACTCGCTTGTGTACTCTTCTGGCATGTCGTCTCCTTCTCGTTGCGGTCAGCCCCTGTGGCCTCCCAAGTGCGCAGCCTCGCGGGGAAGCTGCACATTTGGGAAGTCTCAGAGCAATCCCCGTTCCGCGAATGAAACGGACTCGCCCGCACTCACGACAAAATGGTCGAGTACTCGAACATCGACCAATGCCAAGGCTTCCTTGAGTCTGCGGGTAATCATTTCATCGGCTCGGGATGGTTCGGCGACTCCCGAAGGATGGTTATGGAAGAACACGACGGCTGCCGCATTCGCTTCCATGGCCTCTTGCACCACGACACGGGGATGCACGGATGCCGAGTTGACTGTGCCTTGGAAAAGCTCCTTGATCGCGATGATGCGGCAAAGGTTGTCTAGGTACAGTGCGCCAAACACTTCATTGCGGTATTCGGCCATCCGAAGGCAAAGGTAGTTGCAGGTTTCATCGGGACTGCCAAGGGTTTGGCCTGCGCGATGTCGGTAAGAGAGAATCTTGATGGCAAGCTGGACGGTCTCGTCCTTTTGCTTGCTCGTCATGCTTGAGAGTTTTTTCATATGAGTTTCTCCTTGCTCATTCAAGTGGGATCAGACCCATGGTTAGTATTGCATAGTATAGGACATTATGTCCTATATGTAAACCCTCTCTTGCGGATCGAGATTTAGGAAAAGAGCTGCATCGTCATGCGAGTGATCGAGGCGTCAGTCAGCCAAGATCATTGCCGGCAGCAGCGCGTCAGCATGTCGGGCTGGGGGCCGTCTGAACCCTCAAATTTGGGCAGCCGAAGCTTTTTCACGGCCGCAGGGCGTGTCTTGGATACATAGCCAGGGGTAATCTCAGCCGACGCGAGGTCCAGCTGAAACGGCATCGTGAACCGATCAGGATCAGGCGTTAGTGACATTTTTCACGGTCTCAATCGTGAAGAATCTGTCTCAATGTGGGTTGAAAAAGTGTTCCCAGTCTCAGGAAATAGCGATTTAGTCTCACAAAATAGCGATTTAGTCTCACCATTATCTCATGCATAATCCTATATAATATAAATACTTATAAGATATTTATTATTATTATTAGGACAATGTGGTATATACACATATATACGTGCGTGCGAGCAAGAAAGTCTGTCATCACCTATACCCTCAAATACGCCGGTTAAGAGGGTCTTCCAAGGCAACTACACATAGATATCTCTGCGCGGAAATTAAATGCGTTCAATTTCTGGAGAATTATCGGGGCAAAAATTGCCGGAAACTGCGTAACTACATGAATATATTACTGTTATTGTGAGATAGCAGTGAGACGATTTGCCATTTTTGTGAGACTACTCCAAAGGATTTTGAGACTGCGGGGGCGGGGTTGAGACTGGGCAGCCCAAAGTGAGCCTTCAGCAGTCTCATTCAGGGCCAGGACTTCCCGGCATTGCCCGACTGGAGCCTTGTCCGGCATTTTGGGCAAGCGATGGATGCCCGCCGTCGATCGTGTTTATACCGGGAGTTATTTTCGGTTCTGCAGGCTTGATAAATCCCTGAATTTCGGCATAGTGATTTGACCAAGACGGAGCGGATCAGGCCGGTTTATTCTTGAACCAGCCCAAGGCCGCACGATCATGATCTTACTAACCAGTGGGGGCACGTATGGGCAGAGCCGATCATTACCCTGTAGACGAATGGAAGCGCCAGATTTACGAGGAAGGCCAAATTGTCAAACAGGTAGCCAGGCGGCATGGCGTCAGCCCAGCGGTAGTGCGTGGACAGTTGTACCGTGCAGGCTGTCTGGGTCTCAGTATGTACAGGTCCATGTATGGGCCTGCAAGCCATTCGCTTAGCCACGAGCAGGTAACGGAAGCAGTACGCCTGCGCAGGGCAGGGCTGAGCTGGAGGCAATTGGGACAGCATTTCGGCATGTCTGCGGACAGGATCTGCGGGATTATCCGCTACCAGTGTCTGGGTCATGACTGGG
Organism: Gammaproteobacteria bacterium; assembly: GCA_965203725.1. Classification (GTDB taxonomy): domain Bacteria; phylum Pseudomonadota; class Gammaproteobacteria; order UBA4575; family UBA4575; genus WTFY01. Next base: position 654,897 of record CBDBDH010000001.1, on the reverse strand, counting down.
AATGGCCGATCACATGAAAATGAAAAATGCCAACTTGGATGCAGTGGCTTACTTACCCGCTCGAACCCTTTCCGGCTTTGGTCTGTGATTGCGGTTTTCAATCGGTAGTTAGGGGCAACTGTAGGGGCAACTTTGTTGCCGCAATTGATCTATATCCAATAATATCAGTCAGTTAGAATATCTGTTCGGTTGATATGGGAGCAACCAAATAGGTTTCCGAGGCCATTCACAGACGTTCACAGCCATTCACGGCCGCCACCGATCAGGGCCTGCAAGCAGGGCCGGCGTGGGCGTGCGAGTTGGAGCCGGGACTTGGAGCCGGGACTTGGAGCTGGGACTTGGAGCCGGCGGGAGGCGGATCGTACGCCTAATGTTCGCGGTCGCGCGGGGGTATACCCGGCCATGGATGAGGGGGCGGCCCCATAGTACTTACAGGGTAGTACCCGTACATTCGAAACCCCAAAAAAAAATTTTTCCTCGGAAATGAATATCCTGGCCTTTGGGCTTGGTTAAGGATGGGGTGTGCTGGGGAAGCCTGTCCTGGTCACCCGTACGGGGGATCGGAAGGCCTCACTTGTCTGTAGCTTCGGTCTGCTACGAGCTGAAATTTACCCGGATATTGACGATTTCGGCCGGTGAGGGACTTGCCGGTGGTTTCCACGAAGTGGATTGTGGGTTTTCAAAAAAATTTTCCGAAATTTTTGGGAATCCGGAGTGTGGAGCTAGGGCGGTTGCGCCGGGCTGGGAATGCAGTTAAGGTCAGGTGTGTGGAGAGGCTTTCGTGGCAGTTGAGCCTCGGACACACTACAGCCACTGCACTTTTAATTTTAGTGCAGGAGGTCGTCGTGTGTCAAAGCAAAGCTATACGTAATCCTCATAATTGCGAAGAATATCCCTCGCAAAATTCACCAGATGATGAAGCTCCAGGGCAAGAGCAAAAGACCCCTTTGGCGAAGAAGAAGGATTCAGACAACTTCCATGTACTACTACAAACTGAAAAGTCTTTCCATTATCGGATACCTCGCGAAAGTGTCGAACGTCTAAGGTCTCTATTATCTCAAGGTCGGGAAACTCCGCCAAAATCTTGCTCATAGTTATGGTCTCTTGGTTCTCCACCATTTCAAGTTCTCCTTTTTTGTTGTCGGAGGCCGCAACGACACATTTGTCTGACTGGGCAGATTCTAGCCACCTAGGACACCAGTTTTTACCCGGTAATGAATGGTGTCGAAAAATCACACACAGAGTCGATTAAGTTGTGTGAGGAGCCATGAGAGAATGGAGTCTTCATTATTAGATCTCCAATTAGCGAAGTCAGGCCTGAGGGTGCTATCGCGGGTGCATCCGAAGCTACTGCCCTCCAAGAGCCTTTAGGTGCTGAACTGATGTCCGAATTGCAGTTGGCCTGCTGGAGTTCACTAGAGATAATTCCGGATTTTCTGCAACAGGGGTTCGGAGTCCAGGCAGCCAGATCTTAATTCTTCTGCCATCTTCAAGGCCAACGTGAATTTTCTGCCCATTCGTTTTCTGGCAGTCAGTCACTCAAGCCCGTGTTTTAACTTCGCAATTAGCTAGCAGAATTTTTTGAATCAAAGAGATATGAGCAAACACGTCCAATGCTTGAGCTGTAGTTTCTTTATCGCTCACATTGATTGTTCTTCATGGATTTCTGGTGTACCTTCGCTCAATGGACTTTCACATGTCGGGGCGCGTGAGTGCCAATCCGTACGTGATTGCCCTGAATCCCCAGTATCTCCACTTTGATCTCGTCACCGATCCTGATTTTTTCTCCAGATCGCCTCATCAAAATAAGCATTTCCTTAATTTCCTAAATTTAACCTCGTCTGGAACCTGTGCCAGATGACCACATAATGTTGATGAATCTATAACCACCTTGCTATATTAGCACCTGCAGACATTATCTCAGTAGTCCCGCTAAGTCGGGTTACCTGCTGAATACGACAGTCTTATTACCGGTACAGGGTCGCTCCTTGTACTTAAGATGAATAGGCAGGGACTTCCTCGTACTGAGTAATGTTTGCAATGGCCCGGCACCTTACCTTGGCCGGAAGTTGCAGCAATCTGGAGGAATCCGGTATGAAATCATTTTGCGGCCCGGGGTGCCCACCAGCTCGGCGTGGGGGCGAGCGCCCTTGGGGCCGGAGAGGTCGGGGTCGCACAGGCCCGTTCCAACGCCAAGCAGAGCAGCTTCAACAACCTCCTGAACCTGGGCGGGTTGGGCGTCGCTGGCTACATGGCCTATGCCATGAGTGACCGGCGCGTGAAGAAAGACATCAAGAAGGTGGGGGAGACCCGGGACGGCCTGGCCGTGTATACCTACAAGTTCAAGGGACACCCGACCACCGAAATGGGCGTGATGGCCCAGGATGTCGAGAAAGTGAAGCCTGATGCCGTGAAGGTCCTGCCCAGCGGTATCAAGGTCGTGGATTATTCAAAAATAGGACACCGCAGAAAGCGGAAGGAGACAAACCGTGTACGAGCGTAGATATCTTTCAGTGCTGATCGCCTCCATCCTGATGGCATTTATTCACCTGGCATGGGCGGACGAAGGCCCGTACCAGTCGTACCGGGGCGGCGCTCCCTACGCCAGCAGCTATTCCAGCGGTGCCCTGCAGCGATCGATGGACCGCATTGAGCGCCAGGAGCGCAGGAATGCCCGCCAGGCGACCTCGGCCAGCCAGGCCCACCGCCAGCGTGCGATCAATGCCTGCAACATGATCCAGGGAAGCCCGGCCGCACAACGAACCTGCTTTTTGGGGATTCCGTAACCGCCCATGAGCGTCACGGTGGATTACGTCTCACGTATGCCACGGGGAGCTTCGTAACACACTCACAAGAGAATGGAAGGAAGTCTTCGATATTTTGATGTGGATGATCCTGATGGTCATCGGTTTTCGGGTGGTTTATTTGCTGTGGGAGGGGTGCGAGGAAAGAAGGATGCCTCTCCATATGAGAAGAAGAGCCAGGAAGAGACACAAACAGGATAACCGGATTGCGGATTGATTTGATTCAGGGCACAGGAAATGAGCGACGACAAGATAGTTCTGCCGCCCAAGGAGTTGAAGCTGATAAAGGCGGACCCTTGGAAGGAGATGGCGATCGAGAAACAGTTCCGGCCCCTGGTCCCGGAGGAGACGCCGTGGGAGTTGCCGGCGACACTCGCGTACCTGGAACAGGAGAGTGGGGAGTACGAAGACCCGGAGGGAAGGCTGGCGGACGCGGAAAAGTACCTTCTGGCAAGGCTACACCAGGGAAGGTATCTCCTGGCCCTGATCAACATCCTGTGGAGCGGCCCAGAGGAGACGATGCCGTCGGACGCGATGAGCCGGACACTGAGCCCGCCGGGGGTCCTGATACAGGAACTGGGCGCCCAGTTCGCACCGAGGTAAAAACGCAGAAAAGCAAGTCTGAAGGTGTGAAAGAGGAAGAAGGCACGGCATTTGCAAAATACCGGCTCCTCGATCAAGGTCAAAGGCACCCCCCGCCAACTTGGTCGAATCCACAGCCATGGCCTCGGTACAACCGCCTGACACCGATTATGCGCCGAACCTGTCCAAGGGAGGTAATCACCAGCGGTGCTCTGTCCGATGCGAAGCTTGAGGCTATTACCTGCGCCGGACCTGCTGCGGGCACTGGAGGGTACACGAAATGGGCGAATACTACCTAGAGATACCGGAACACCTGCCCCCGAAGGAGCTGAAGCTGATAAAGGCGGACCCTTGGAAGGAGATGGCGATCGAGAAACAGTTCCGGCCCCTGGTCCCGGAGGAGACGCCGTGGGACGGCCCGGCGACACTGGTGTATCTCCAGGAGGAGGGACACAAATGGGTGCTGGACAGCCCGGGACTGATAGCAAACGAGATGATGGGACCCATGAGTCGGGCGGAAGAAGCCCTGATGGAAGCCCTCAGTCTGGAGAGGTATCTCCTAGCCCTGATCAACATCCTGTGGAGCGGCCCAGAGGAGACGATGCCGTCGGTCGCAATGAACGAGACGTTAAGGACACCGGACCAACTGATAGCGGAACTGTTAGCCCATTTCAACTGAAGACGAAAAAACGCAAGGGCGTCTAGGAAGTGGAAGGTACCGCGTTCTCGAAATACCACCCCAAGATCAGCGTCAAGGGCGCCAAGCCGCACCCGGTAGACCTTGTTGAATTCATCGCCATGGCGTCAGTGGATCCGCCCGATATCGATTACGTGCCGAACCTGCCTGAGGAAGTCATTACCAGTGGCGCACTGTCCGATGCGCAACTCGAGGTCACTCCCTATACCGGATCTGCTGCGGGCACTGAAAGGAGTTAGAGATGAGCGAACGATTTTACCTGGACGAACTGGCACACTTGCCGCAGAAGGAACTGAAGCTGATAAAGGCGGATCCGTGGAAGGAGATGGCGATCGAGAAACAGTTCCGGCCCCTGGTCCCGGAGGAGACACCACTGTCGACGCTGGCGTACCTGCAACAGGAACTACCAAACTACCGGGATCCAGAAGGCTAGGACAGCGCCCTGGAAAACGCGGAGAGTCTTCTGCTGGAAGCCCTAAGTCTGGAGAAGTACGTGCTGGTACTGTACAACCTCCTGTGGGCAGAGGACCAGAGCGTGATGCCGTCACACGCGATGAACGAGACGATGACACCGGAAAACCTGATTCAGGATCTCTGGTCGGCGCTCGCACCGGGGTAAAGACCGAGAAGTGTAAGGTTTGAAAGTATTACCCTAGGGGTGTTGCTATTGCAAAACGGACCTTGACAAGCTTCCAGGAGTCTTGGGTCCGGCTACTGTATTGAATGTGTGCCCCTACAAACAAAAATCTAGGGAGATATGGATGCAGGAATTCTTTCAGACCATATTCATTATTGCGGGCATCGTGATGTTTCTCTTTTTCACAATGTGGCTGGCTTCGGTGACCGGCGGCTGGGGGTGGGCATTTCCCTTTGTCGCGTGGGGTATCTGGTCTTGGCGCAACTTGGACAAGCCAGGCACCGGGGCACGGTCGTCAAAGCCCCATGACGAGTAAAACGCAAGGATTCCAAGCGATCCGTTGAGAAATTCAAATCATCATGAGTTGAGAGTGCTATGCACACGAGAGATAAGGATACCTCCAACTTGACTATGAGTTCATGACTGAACAGATCGACCTGTCTGCCTGCCTGTTGGAGCCGCTTAACCAGCGTGTGAGAGAGGCGGTACTGGAGTTGATAGACCAGCCTGCACAACCTGCCCCTTGGGAACTGCTTGAACAGGTAGAACAGAAAGTTGGGCTCAAGTCACGCTGGGTTATTAAGGATGTTCTGGACAGGCTGGAAGGGGATAAGACCCTGAGACTCCACCATCGATCATACATACATCGCTGCTCAGTTCCGATGATCTGTATTTTGCACTCCAGCATGAAGCACCCCCGCGTCTGGAAGTCGAGTCGAGCATTGATGCATTGCTGCGAGCCAGTGGGGTGTATCGGTCTACAGAGAAGTTTCAGGAGATGGTCAGCTTCATGGCCCGCTTTCGCCAGTATTCCCCTTTCAACAACATGCTGGTGAAAATCCAGAACCCAAGTTGCAGTTTCTTTGCTACTCAAAAGACCTGGTATGCCCGGTTCGGGTACACGCTCAAGGAAGATACCCGACCTATGGTCATTCTGGCCCCGATGCATCCGGTCATTCTGGTGTATGACCTGGATCAGACTGAGGGCGACACCTTACCCAAAGAGCTGAAAAGATTTGCACACTTTGAGGGGGATTGGAACCCTAAATGGCTTAAGAGGATGGTAAACAATGCTGCCCGCCATGACAGCGTTCGGGTTGATTTCAAGGAACTTTCACCGACCCATGGCGGATTTGCGACGTTCGATGACCGTCTGACTGACGGGAAGATGCATATTGTGATTCATGAGGGTCTGGATCCACCAAGCCGTTTCGGTGTGTTGTGTCATGAGCTCGCTCACATCTTTTTGGGTCATCTGGGCTGCGATCAGGATCAATGGTGGCCAAGCCGTGCTTACTTGGACACAAGTACAAAAGAGATTGAAGCGGAAGCAGTCGCCTATGTCGTAACGACCCGTTTCGGACTTCAGGGGGGCAGCGCAGGCTATATATCCAGGTACCTGCCCAACGGTCATTTACCGGCCAACGTCTCACTCGACACGGTTGCGAAGGTCGCAAGTCGCATTGAGCGTATAGCGAAAAAGAAACTGGATCGATGCAAGCCACAATCCTCAAGTGCTGTTGGCATGGTGGGGTGAGATTCGAGGATACCGACCTGATCATCATGCAGCCACTAGTGAAGGGAAACGGCGTCAATCCCTACTGGACCTATGATGACATACTAATCGCGACGGGCGGCAAACTGCGAAGGTTGGCAGTGGAGTATTGCGGCCGACAGGAGAACTAGGTCCGTTATAGCAGGATGGATTGCTTAGATGTAGAGAAATTCCCGATTGTTTCACCACGCATCTTGATTCGTAGTGATCTGTTTTAGCAAATCCTGGTTCTTGGTGCAGCTGCAAACAGACAGGCTTGCCATTAGCAGGAATGTGATTTGTTTGGTCATTCTGTACAGATATTAGTTAGCATTTTATATACCTTTTGCAAGGCATCAATCTTGTTTTCATCTACTCCTGATTTAGATTGCACGTTTTCCATATCTATCATTATCTCATTAAACTCGTCATTAGTTAGGCATAGCCCCTTTTCATGTTTGCGAAAATGTGAAAGTTGAGTTTCTAAGATAAGTACAGCTTGCATGTTGTGTAGGTTAACCATTGCTTTGTTAATCACATCCATAGATACATTCACAGCGTCATTAAGTTCTTGTATTTGCTTGTGCTGACTGTTATGGAGTTCTAGCGTCTTATTCGTTAGAAGCTCTACGTGTTCAACTTCGATGCCATGCGCTTGAACTGTACCCACACTCAGTAGCAGGACAATTCCAGGAATTGCGATTTTCATTTGCTAGTCTCCATTTTCATAACTGGAAGAATCACGGACAAATACCCGCTTGATAAGTCAAATCCTGGAATAACCAAGGTCCAGGGGATTTTAGTTTCTGCATCAATTCAGGCGGCAAGTAATCTTTTGCCATATGCTCAAAATCCCTGCAGCCTTGGCAAATGATATACCAGTCTTTTTTGAGTAGAACAAAAAGCAAATCAACATCGCACGGGCTCTTGCCAATCATCAAATATTGTTCGAGAAATACGGGATCATTTATGGCTAATTCTGTTGCCTTTTCGAAACTCATTTTTGGAGTGTTTGCCGGGGTATGTGTGATACATGCAAAAAATACTGCTGCTGCAATGCTCTTTGTAATTCGGTTCATTTGTCATTCTCCATTGTGTGAAGCTCGGTTATAGCAAGCTCTTTATTGCCTCCTTTGTAGTGTTACCCTAGTTAGACACATAAACATTAAAAGGGGAGGAATTGTGACTATCAGGACACTAGGAATTGTATTGCTTGCCTTGGCCGTATCCAGTCATGCCAATGAAAACCCGCCTAACCCGGATGAAGCATGGATGAATGATTATTTTAGAACTATAGGTGAAACAGGAAAAGCAAGAGCCGGACGCACTGTTGGGAGCCATGCAAAAATTGCAGCAGCGGTAAATTTTTCGATAAGAGGTTATTGCTTGGCAGCTTCTGAAATGCTTACAGTAGCAGCAGGCAGGATGTATACATGGCAGCCAGCAAAGGGGCTAACCCTTAGTGAAATGCTTGAACAACTTTCAGAAATGGCAGGCCATGTTACAAAGCATTGCAAGGGATATCTTGACGTACCATAATCGCGGCCTTTTTTCTGTATGGGATGGTCTGTTACAGTCTATGGCACTCTCTTAAATGGATAAGCCCGTTAAGCGAAAAGCCAAGTAAGCCTATTTTGATGATGTTGCATTATTTGAAGCCATGCAAAAACAAATTCCAGTTTTGTTAATTTCCTTTATGATCGGCGTTACAGTAGCTGGTGGTGCTGATTTGAGCAGTGGCACTATATGGGTATATGAATGTGGTGATCTTATCAAACTGCCTGGCAATGTTAACTTACCTGAGTCGCAGATAATGAATATTTGTTTAGGGATGAAATATTCTGGCTTTGTAATTTATACATTTTTCTGGGCGGCATTTTCTTGGCTTGTAATTACAGGGGTTCTTACTGGGACAAAAAGTGCCACTACTTGGTGGCACTCTAGACGTGACAATTAGTCTTGGTAACTTTCGTATATAAGCCCCTAACTTTGGAGTTCGAAAACAGGAAGGCCATGTGACAGTGAGACATGATCGCAGACATGAAGCTGGCCATCCTGCCTTGTACAAATTACCGGGAAAAGCCTTGCAGGACGCTGACATGCTTCCTTATAACGGCAAAGCGGATCGAGTCATCAAGAATCCAGCCTGGGGAATCCTATCCTGTCTTCTGTGCCTCTTCCTGGTCGTGCACGAGCATTGAGAGACACGCTGGCAGATCAAAGGCAGCACGTCAGGGGTACACCAGTACCCCTGATTCACATGGCCTAAAACTCCCTCAGTGTGTGCCCGCACCCTGTGCGGACCGGGAGGACGATCCGCACAGGCCACGGCAGGCCGGTCTACCAGTGGTAGCGGCCCTGCAGCGTCAGCGCATGCTCGGGCAGCACGTCGGATGCGGCGCTCTCGCGGCGGATCACGTCGAGGCGCAGCCCGAAGGATTCGCCCGGCTGGGTGGAGTTCAGACGCCAGCCGAGGCGGTAGTTGCGCACGTCATCCGAGAGTTCGAGCCCGGCATTGGGCGTGCCGGTGAACTGCCCGTTGAAGGCGGGCAGGCCGTAGCCTACCTCACTGTGCAGGCTTCGCTGCGCTTCGAACCCGCCGTCGCCCGCCGTCACGAAGCCGTGCGGGCGCTGTGCCCCCCACAACTGCTGCGTCGTGCTCGATGCCACTCCCAGGGTGGGCGACAGCCTGAACGACAGGCCGCGCCCGTGGGTGCCGGGATCCAGGAGGATCGAGGCGCTCGCGCCCCATTCCTCGTAATCCGAGTCGGCGTGCGCAACCAGCATGCGCGCCTTCGCATCGACCGACAGGCCGGTATCCGGGTTCATATAGTTCAGGCCTGCACCGATCTCACCGCCCGTGCCGGTCTCGGCGTCGCCGCCGTCATGGCGCACGCCCAGTTCCAGCGACGGCCGCAGCGTCGCACCGGAGCCGAAGTCGTAGCTGCGACCGCCCTCCAGCACAAGGCGCACGCGGCTGGCATCCGTCTCGGTATCCGACTCGCCCGAGATACGGTCCCACTCGGTGCGCACGAAGAACGCATCGGCCTTGAGCGCGAGATCCACACCGCCCGCCTCACCGGGTTCGAGCAGCGCACCGCGTGCCCCGAGGGCCGCCATGCGCAGGTCGATGTCGGTCTTCGTCTCGATCCGTTCCCGGTCCCCGCGTGCGTCCTGTTTCATGGTCATCGACCCGGTGCCCCAGCCGGCCAGTGCCCAGGCCGAGACCCGTGGGCTCAGCCGGACCCTCGCATAGGGGTTCACCGTGGTCATGGTGCTCTCCAGGTCGCCGGAGTCCACCCCGGGGTTGTTGAAGCTGCCGTCGCCCTCGCTCAGGCTCACCGCCACGCCCGCCAGCCAGCGGTCCCATTCGGCATCCATGCCGAGCATGCCGGTGGTCACCTCGCCGTCGAGGCGCAGCGCACCGTCACCGGTCGAGTCCTCGCCGTCGAAGTCGCCGTGCGCCACCCGGCCCCAGGCCGCCAGGCCCGGACCCGAGGCGCGGCTCCCGGAGGCGACGTGGAAGGCGCTGCCGAGCAGCAGGTCGCGTGGACCGAGGTCGCGCGAAGACGTGACGGGTTCCCCGTGGCGGGCCTCGCCAAAGCCGCGCGCCTGCGCGAACAGGTCATCCCCGTCGTTCGAAGCGGGCGTGCCGTATGCCTGCGCCAGGCCGGTGAGGGCCTGCGCCAGCACGTCGCCGTCTTCGGTATCCGAGAGATCAAGCGCCACCCCCGCCAGCGTGGCGTGGGCCCCCGGCGCCAGTCCGCCGAAGCGCTCCGAGACCGCTTCCGTGACCTGCGTGGCGATGGTGCGCCCGAAGCGCGACAGCCACATCGCCTGCAGCGGATCGTCGTTCTTGATGACCCCCTTCGCCTCGCGGTGCATCTTGCGCAGATACACCCCCTGCGGGTTCGAGAGCTTCAGCTTGAACGTCTCCTTGCCCTCGTCGATGGCGTCGTCGAGCAGCGCCACCGAGACCGTCTTCGCCGTCTCGCCCACGGCGAAGGTCAGCGTGCCCGATGTGGCCGTGTAGTCCTCGCTGGCCGTCGCCGTGCCGTCGGCGGTGGCGTAATCCACCGAGACCGCCTGCACCGCTGCACGGTTCAGCGTCACTGCGAAGTCGAGGCTCGCGTCCTTGCCTTCCTTCGCGCGGGTGTCCGCAACCCGGATGCGCACCGGGCCCGGGACCGTCGCCGACGCCTCGCCGAGCGCTATCTTCACGTCCTTCCAGGACTTCGGCATGACGCGCACCCGCCACAGCACCGGGTCCAGCGACTCCACGCCCGTGACCTTCCCGTTCGTCACCGTGAACGCCTCGGGAGCGGGCTTCGAGCCCGACTGCACGTCCAGCGCGAACGCCGTCCGACCGTCATGCTCCGACGGGACGTTGCTGAACGCCACCGGCGTGGTCCGCTCCTCGGTCACATCGATCTTGTATTCCCTCATCCCGCTCGAATCGATCACCAGGACCACCAGTTCGGTCCCGCGCCCGCTCGCAGCGAGGTCCAGTTCCACCGCTGTGCCCGAGGTCCGCATCCGCGTCGGTTTCGTGTACGTGCGCGACGAGTCCCCGGGTGCGACCGCCCCCGCGAACACGCCGCCCGACGTCCCGCCCCAGGTCGGGGTCAGGCTCACCCGGCGCGTCCCCGCCGGGACCTCCGCCCGGTACGACAGCACTCCCGGCGCAAAGGCCGGGCTCAGCGCCACCGCCTCCGAACCGGCCGTGAGCGCGAGCCCGGTCACGCTCAGCGGGTCGCGCTCCTCCCTGCCCGCCGCTTTCTGGGCGTCCTGGACAACGACGGTCACCCGGGCGCTCAGGTAATCCGCCGGGACCTCCGGCGAGTCAACGCTGTGGTTGACGTGCAGGACCTCGTTACGGGAGTCCGCGTCCCTTCCGGCGCTGACCGTGAACGTCTTCGGGCTCGTGTCTCCCGCTTCGACCCGGATCCGCTCGGGAGAGACCGTGATCGCGTCGGGGTCGCTGTCGCCGGCGGCGCTGATGCGCGGGACAATGTATGCGGTGTCCTCAAGCGGCTTCTTCAGATGGACGGTGTAGGTCGCGCTGCCGCCCTCTTCCACCGACACTTGAGCCGTAGAAGGGGCCAGGTAGGTGCAGTCGTCGTCGATGATCTGGACACGGATCCTCAGGCCATGGTGTCGGCTTTGGTTGCCCCAGCCTCCCCAGTCGGGACCGCCGCCGCTGCCGTGGTGTCTGATCCAGAACCGGCGCTCGGGCGGAGACTTGCACTCGTTGTCGTTCACGGCGGTGAGCCTGACCTCTTTGGAATCCAACCAGTACTCCTCGCCGGTGAAACCATGACTGTTGGGATGCTGGAAGATGGGTATCCCCTTAATCAGGAGGACGGATTCGGCGGCTTCCCAGGTGACCCCGTTGTGGATCGTGAGCAGTCCGTCGTGGGCGTTTTGGGCTCGCGGCGTGATGGTCAGCCTGTCGGTGGGCGGCTGGTTGAGCGCGATGTAGTAGTTGATCGATTCGCCCTCGTTGATCGTCACCGGTTCCCATGGGTCGTCGACATCGACTCTCATCCTGCCCTCGCGGCCCAGCGAGGGCGGGCCCGGCGTGCAGGACTTCACCACAGCGGGGCCGTTAAAACCTTGGGTGTTGTCGTCGGGATTCAGGGAATACGCCAGAATCCGCAGCGTGTAAGTCTCCCCGTTGGCAATTTCATGATTGCCGTACAGGCCCTCCAGCACGGCGCTGGTCGCCGTGGGGCCGTAGGTTCCGACGACGGTCTGTGCTAGGGAGGCTACGTACCCAGTACCCTGGTTGAATTCGATGAAGTATCCAGCTGCCTGGATGGAACCCCAGGACGACGGCGCCTGCCAGGTCAGCGTGCACTTGTTGTTCCCCGGCGTGGCCTGCACATTCTGCGGGGCGCCGGGCGCGGTCGTGGACTGTGTGTTGGTGCTGCCTGTGCCGGCGTCGGACCAGTCGCTGTCGCCCGCGGCGTTGGTCGCGCGCACCTGCACCTGGTAGGACGTGCCCGCCGTCAGGCCCGAGATCGTCGCCGTGGTGCCGGTCTGATCCTGGGGACCGTTGCTCCACTGGCCGCTGCTGCCCGCCCGGTATCGCAGGTCGTAGCTCGTGATGGCCGGCCTGCCGGTGTTGGTCGGCGCGCTCCAGCTCACGTTCACGCTCGTGGTCGAGGCCCCGGACACCGTCGGCGCCGAGGGCTTCAAGGGCGCGTTGTTGTTGTTGGGCGGTGTTGTCTGGGTGGTCGTGCCTTGGCCGGTGGCCCAGGCGCTACCCGGACTGATGCCGTTCAGCGCCCGCACCCGCACATCGTAGGACGTGGCCGCCGTCAGGCCCGAGATCGTCGCGCTGGTGGTCGTGCCGCTGTGGGTAACGTCCGTCCAGTTCGTTGCTGAGGTCGTCTTGTACTGCACTTGGTAGCCGGTGACGCTCGCACCCCGCCCGCCCGAGTCCCCGGACGCGGCCCAGGCCAGCGCCAGTTGGCCGGTGCCCGCCGTTACCCTAAGGCCGGTCGCCGGCATCACGATCTCGACGGTTACCTCCGCGCCGTCGCTCCAGGACGGGCCGCCGCTCCAGATGTAGTTCCCCCGGAAGCCCGACGACAAGGCATAAGTGGTGCCGTTGCTCCCGCCGATCCGCAGGCTGCCACGCCGCAGGGCCGATGACGGGTTGCCGCTCACGGCCAACCGCAGGTTCAGTCTGCCGCTGCCGTCCACGTAGAGGTAGGGCACCCGGTAGCTCTTGCCGCCGAAGTTGAACCGGTAGTTGCCGCAGTCGTCCAGCCCGCCCTGGTCGTTGTCGCAGCCCTTGAGGCTGCCGTCCACATCCACGGTCAGCGTGGCCGTCCAGATGGCGCTGACGGTGCCCGGCGGCGCAGTGGGCGCGCCCGGCACATTCCAGGTCGTCACCGCCCTGGAAGAGCTGGAGTCATCGATGGCGGCCGGCGTGGCCGCCTTGGTCTTCAGGTGGGCGCGCACCGTGTAGGCCGTGCCCTTTGCAAAGCCGGTGAAGACATCGGAACCGGCGCTGCTGGCCGTTGCGTCCCGGCTCACCCCGCTCGGCAACTGGTGGGACGTCCCACGGCTCGCCGGCCACTGGGCGGACGCCTTCCTGATCTGGATCACCACGTCATAGTCCGTTGTGGAGGGATTGGTGGTGACGACAGTGACGGTAGGGCCGCCGCTGGCCGCGCCCGAGGTAACGGAGGTAATGCCGGGAACCGGGTAGGCCCGCTTCAACGTGATGCTGTACTCCTTGGTGGTCGTGCCGTCCTGCGCCGTCACCACGACCTTCACCAGGTTGTCGCCGTAGTCGAGGCTGATCTCCTTGCTGGGAGCGGTCGTCCCGTCGATGGAGGCGGACGCACCGCTCTCTTTAGGCGTCGCCCACACCTTCACCGCCGTCACGTCCGCATCCAGCCGCACGAGGAACTTCGTCCGTTGCTGTCCCCAGCTCGGCGTGAGGGGCACGATCGTTTGCTCGGCATCCGTCAGCCTTACCCGCAGCAGGCTCAGCGTCGCGTCGTTGCTCGCCTGCGCCCAGGCGGGCGCAGCGGCAAACAGGCCAAGCAGCGCGCCGGGCAGAAGCGCCAGCGCGAGGACGCAGAGAAGGGCGGTGCGGTGCCATGAGGACGCTTCCCGGCGCGAACCCGCGCGAGGGGCGGCGGATAGTGGGTCAGGCTTGTGCGGGGAATCTGAAGGAGTCGGGGAAGTCGGCGTGTACAGTCCGGCCCGTCGCAGCACACACATCATAAGACGCTCGACGCTCGACGCTCGACGCTCGACGCTCGACGCTCGACGCTCGACGCTCGACGCTCGACGCTCGACGCTCGACGCTCGACGCTCGACGCTCGACGCTCGACGCTCGACGCTCGACGCTCGACGCTCGACGCTCGACGCTCGACGCTCGACGCTCGACGCTCGACGCTCTGCCCCAGTGTAGCATACTGCCCGGTCGCAGTGGCGGTTCTCTCGGATGAAGCAAATGCTGATTGCATGGTTGGGTCTCCCTCCATGATCTGTTCAATGCAGCGGGTCCAGCACCACGCACGCCCCGGAATCGTACGTCCGGGTTCCTGAAGTGTGTCAGGGGATGGTACTGCTCCCTGTAATTATTTAAGCCCCTGTACGCTGTACAGCCCTTCAACCGTCGCCCGCGCAGGCCATTCTCATCAATATCCCATAAGATACCGTAAAATCCACTGTCATCCAACAATCCCCTTTATTAATCAGGCCATCCCGGCGCAGATGACTTACCCTCTCCGCTGGATCTCACCATGGGAGTTTTGAGGTGCACGAGCCCCGCAGTGGCTGCTAGAGCAAAGCGCCATCAACGAACCCGGAAGTCGGCAGACCCAGAAACTCCATAGTTTCTCCTGCACTGCACGAGGAGGCATCCTGGCTGCGTTCCTTGCCGTGTGACTCCCAAAATCAAGGGCGTTTCAATGTCCTGGCTTGCGTGGTAAGTTCAGACACTCCACGATGAAGTCCATGGAAAATCCACGATGAGCACTAAAAGGCTGTTTGCAAGAGTAATCGCTGCGTTTGGCGGCCTCATCACGCTTCCGATGAACCCCATGCGACGTAGCGAGACAAGAGCCATCGCCCGTGACCTCCTGGTAACGCCAAACCCCATAATAACCCAAAAAGGAGAGTTGCTTCTGGATGCAAGTTCTCGTCTTTGTGTCCGTGCTGCTTGGAACTTTCATAAAAACGAACCTGATACCCTGGAATGGATTGGCGGGATGCCCGATGGTGCCTGTTTCTGGGATGTCGGTGCCAATGTGGGAATTTACAGCCTTTACGCTGCGCTCAACCCCTTGGTACACGTTCTCGCATTTGAGCCTGCGGGGAGCAGCTTTGCCGCGCTCAACAAGAACATTGAGATGAACCATTTGTCAAAGCGCATTTTGGCGTATTGCCTGGCATTCTCAAAAGAAACGAAGCTGGACGTACTCAATATGGACAGCACCGTGGCAGGGTCGGACATGCACGGATTCGGCACCAAAATCAATCAATTTGATGAAGTGATCGATACCAAGTTTTGTCAGGGTGCCGTGGGTTTTTCCATGGATGACTTTATGAAGAGGTTTGCCCCGCAGCAGCCAACTCACATCAAGATTGACGTGGACGGCCTGGAAGCCGACATCCTTCGAGGTGGTTCGGAGACTCTCCGAAAGACCGCCTCCATGATCATTGAAATCGAAGGAGACCTGGCTTCGCCCAGAAACAGGGAAATCATGACGTTGATGAAAGAACTTGGGTTTACAGCACGCCCCAAGGCATCTCCGGATCTCCGCAATGTCATTTTCGACAGATGCTGATGTAATGAGTTGCGGACTGACTTCAAATCTCGGTGACTAAGGCTGCCAAGAGGCGGCCTTTTCATTTTGTAATTCAATTCTTGCCGGATGACCTCTGCCGCTCACCCGCCCGCTTCCAGTTTCTCAGATTCCTATAGTCCCTGCGCGACTTTCTCCGCAATCCCATCTTGATGCCCAATGCAATGAACGGATTGGGCGGACTCATGTGCTGAGGCAGCAAATTGAAATCGTACAGCTTTGGCGTCCAAATTCCTGCATCCTCATCCTTGACCACCAAAACATTCTCTTCAAAGATGTCCATATCATGGATTCCATGCGCCTCGGCAACCCGGACAATTTTGTAGCCAGCCTGCAGCACTTCATCCGGGAGATACCCTGCCTGGGTAATTAACTGCCTGAGTGTGATGCCTTCGATATATTCCTGTACAAAGGAATGCGTGAAACCGCTATGGTGTGAGAAGACCCTGTACGGTGCTGCAATGTAAGGCCTGATCTCATCAACATTGTATAAAGCTGCGTTACGGTCAAATTCAAACTCTGCGATATCGATGCTGCCTTTCCGTTGATACTTTTCAACAAATTCTTTTCTGTATACCTTGATGACAACATTCTTGTCCTCGTATTCGCCCCTGTAAGAGAAAGAGCGTCGCCCCCTGTCAAGGAAGTCTCCCACCCGTACTTCATCCGGCAAAAAGATAGCCTGCTGCATCTCCACCTCGCGTGCCTTCAGGATACTTGTTCTTTTCGACTTGATCATGATGGGCTGGCATCTTTTGATCTTGTATGGGCAGGATTGTAAGATTCAACACGCACCCACAACACCGCTCCAGCATGAAGCAGCAGTCCTATCCGCATGGCAAAGTACTGATCAATGATGCTTTCTCGTCCAGCCGGCTGACCGAGAAATGGATTCAGGGAGAGCAGTTCTTGGAGTACGAGAAGGCCCAATTCCAGCTTGGCAAGAAAAGCAGGAAAAGAAACCGGCTGTATTGCTTTGACTACGAGCCTGAGAACTGCAGTGTGGTCATGAAAGTTTCCCAGATCAGCAGGCACTATAAGTTCAGCAGGAAAATCAATCTCTTTCTGACGGGCTTGTTCAAAGACTATAACTACAGAAGTTACATCGGCAGCCTGCGCCTCAAGCAGGCCGGGATCGACACCATAAAACCTATCGCGCACTGGACTTTCAGATCATCCTGGCTGAATCGAAAGAGCTACCTTCTATACCAAAAGGTCGAAAGCGAACTCACCGTATCTGAGCTGTGCAGGCATATCCTGCAGTCTGGACGGAAGAACAGAGATGTTCTGATTGAGGCGATTGCAAACCGGTGTGTCGAAATCGTCAGGAAAATCCATGCGGGCAACATACGCCATGACGATCCGCACGACCGCAACATACTGACCGACCTAACGCACCAGGACATCGCCAAACTCAGCGTAGAAGACATCATGAAAGCCAGATTCACCTTGATTGACAATGACCGCTGTACATTTTCACGCACCGTGAACCCTTCGCTAAAGCGGTTTTTTGACATCAAGTGCCTGGCAAGATTCAGCATCTGCGAAATTCCAAAGCAGGAGTTGTTGCGCTTGTACCTGAAATGAAGACTACAGGACCTACTGGCAGCATGTGTTGAGCTTCTGGAGTTCCGGTGGATTCAACTTTCACAAAAGGGTCAATTTCCTGAAATTGGACAAAAAGCCGCCAAGGTAGCGCTTCGGTGAAAGGTGTGGCGGCTGTTGTTCACTGCAATGGCAGGGCTGACTCTCATAAGCGTCATCACGGAAGACTGACCTTCCTGTACCGGGGAAGGCACCCTTTGACGGCCCCGGCAACAATTCCCGCATGGCGCGCTGCCCGTATTTTTGCCTTAGGGACAAACAGGGCGGCAAGCAGCAGGTTCAGGACGGCTGTCAGCAGCTTGAACATGACGCCCGCAGGAGTTCTTATGGGATGGAAGTTCGAGACGTGCAAATGCCTGAAATGAAGCCCGTACTTGACCATGCCCTCATCCATCGCGCGCCTGAAACGGAATCGGGCATCATCAAATCGCTCCCTGCCCCCAATTTGCACGATGGCATCCGCAATCACATTTGCCGAAGCTCCCTTTGCAATACACTCAAGACCAAACTGGACATCTTCCCCTACGGGCAGATGGACGTTGTAGCGAATGCCGTTTTTTCTTAAGAATGCCATTTCAAAAATGACGTTGGAACCCTGATGTAGCAATCTATGTTTTGACGGCTTACGGCTGTCTGGATAGACATTGACTCCATAGCCAGCAGTCAGCCCCTGGTTTTTGCATCCCTGATAAAGCCTGCAAACCCAGTCTTTGTTGGTGGGCAGGTCGTCATCGTCAACCAAGGCCAGCCAATCCATATCGAGACGCTTTGCAATATCCAGCACACGATTGCGGGCAAAGGAAATACCGATCTCGGGTTCAAGCTCCAGATGGACATTCCCTCCTGTCGAACTCAGTGCAGATTTGAACCGGTCAACGGATGGCTGCACTGAAATCGCACTGTCGTTCTCAACGAAAATGAAATGCAGTTCCATCCCTGCAGGCGTGTTTTGCTCGGCCAATTTGGCCAGCAATGCGGCGAACTGTTGCGGTCTACGCTGGGTAATAACCCCTACCGCTATTTTGGCTGGCATGTTCCAGGCCCCGAGGATGCGGTGACAAGGGAGCCCGTTGCTGCAAAGGCGCCGGGCCATTTGCAACTATGCTCAGCGTAGAGAGATAGCCCCGTTTATTCATCCAGGTACAGGAGCGACCCATACCTTTCACAGACTGTTGTATTCACGAGTAACCCGACTCGGGCTACGCTGAGTAGTTGCGGGGACTATGATGTTCTTGTCTGGAAATAAATGCAACAAGAACCGAATCACTGAAATACCTTAAACTCGATGGTTATATTCTGCTGTCCTGGTCGTGTGTAGAGTGATTGTCTCGATCCGAGAATGCTTACTCTTGTTGGAGCCGGACGGCAGATCAGGAAATACCCTGCATCAAGAGTCTTCATACATACATCAGTCGCTGGCCTTTAGGCTCAGGGATTAGGTCACCAAGCTCCTGGACCGTATCAAGCCACAATTCCATGGCTTCGCAGCGTTGGACAAGGCCTCCTGCAGGCATCACCATGAGCCATACACCCCGGCAATTCCGGGACTTCAGCGATGAATGCCGCGTCTACGCTGCTCCAGCAAATGATAGTTCGTATTTGTACGTTGCCACCGATCTTCTAACTTGTTCCTCTAGTGATATTGTGGGCCTGATGAACTTGGCAAGGCTTGACTCAATTGCTTTGATAGGAGACATGCAGCTCGTTGACGATCGATGTCAAAACGTAGATTGCATACCGTCGCATCAGGCAACCCTTAATAGAAGCGTGCTGCACTGCCTTACACAGGGTGCCATACGTCCTAATTGGCGTAGCGCAGGCATGTTATAGTCCAGCCATGCTCAAACCCTTGCTGATTTGTTTGATGTTGCTTGCATGTTCAGCACATGCAACGTGCGAGTTAAATGCTTTGAGAAAGAGTGCTGAACAGGGAGATATCGAGGCTCAGGCTGACTTGGCTTCTATTTATTACGTAGGGGCATGCGACCCTAAGGATGATGTCCAAGCTTTTCGCTGGTTTCACGAGGCCGCAGAACAGGGCCATGCTGGATCGCAGATTATGGTTGGTGCCATGTATCGTGATGGCAAAGGAGTGACTGAAAACGATGCTCAAGCTTTTCAGTGGATTCTCAAGGCTGCAGAACAGGGGCAGGCCCGGGCGCAGTACCATATCGGTGTTATGTATGCCACGGGTGAAGGGGTATCTACAGACACCCAACAAGCCATGCACTGGTGGAAAAAATCCGGTAAGCAGGGAGATTACTTGGCGCAAAACATGTTAGGTCGCATGTTTCATCAAGGTAGTAAAGGAATTCCCAAGGATGATGTCCAAGCCGTGCACTGGTGGCATAAAGCTGCTGAACAGGGAGATATCGATGCTCAGGTGTCTCTCGCCCATATGTTCGAAAATGGTCTAGGAACTCCTGAAGATGATGCCATGGCAGTCCACTGGTACCGCAAGGCTGCAGAAGATGGAGCGGACCTGGGCCAGTACAACCTCGGTGTGATGTATGAGCATGGGAAAGGAGTACCCAAAGATGATGCTGAAGCTGTGCGCTGGTATCAAAAAGCTGCTGAGCAAGGCTTAGTTTATGCGCAAACTAATCTCGGTATCATGTACGAATTTGGTCGGGGAACTCCCAAGGACGAAACTCAGGCAGCTTACTGGTATAGAAAGGCCGCTGAGCAAGGAGAGGTCGTGGGGCAATACAGGCTTGGCTTTATACACCACCGTGGGAAAGGAAAGGTGCCCCAGAATCATGCTGAGGCTGCGATCTGGTATCAAAAAGCCGCCGAACAGGAGCATACCGGGGCGCAGACCAATCTAGGTGTGCTGTACACAAGTGGTCAAGGGATTCCAAAAGATGAAATCCAGGCTGTCTACTGGCATCGGAAAGCTGCTGAGCAAGGGGCAATCCGAGGGCAATACCATCTGGGGAGTATGTATGAGCAAGGGATAGGGGTACCTCAAGACTATACAGAGGCTGTGGGCTGGTACAGGAAGGCTGCAGAACAGGGTCATGCTGAATCCCAATTCCGTCTTGGTCGCTTCTATGATGAAGGCAACGGTGTTCCTGAGGATGATGTTCAGGCTGTGGATTGGTATCGCAAAGCTTCAGAACAGGGATCAGCACGAGCACAAGTACGGCTTGGCATCATGTATTTTTTTGGCAAGGGAATCCTTCAGGATGGTGTAGAAGCCTACGCTTGGGCCAGCGTTGCAAATGTACAAGGTTATGAGCCAGCTAAGCTATGGCAAGATAAGATTGCCGAATTTTTGACTCATGCCGAAATATCCAAAGGGCAAAAATTGGCAAGTCAATACCGGAAACTCTACAACCCCCTCCAACAATAATAAGATTTACTAGATTCAGTGCCCTGCATTGGGCGTTTGAAAAATCATGCAAAGGCAAAACTTCTATTTGCCCTTAACTTCAGGGCAATTTACAAAGGCGCACTGAAAGTTTCAAAATCTAGCATCGTTCAAACGCCCCCAAACTTCAGTTCCTTTTAGTAAAGAGTTGTCTCTGGCACCATCCCAAGGTGTTTCGCCATTTTCATCCCGTGCCTTAGGTTCTGCACCTGCATCCAGCAGCATTTTGATAATGGCAACTCTGTTAGCAGTTATTTGACCGCGTCGCTCAGCTTTCATAATTGAGATTTCCAGAGCACTTAGACCAGAACCCGCAGCCCAGTGAAGCGGTGTTCTGCCATACACAGTTCGTGCGTTTAGGTCAGCCCCAGCTTCAATTAGTTCAGCGACAATTTCGGGATTTGCATTTGTTCCGTTCACGGCTGAATGTAAAGGTGTGCTGCCATATTTGTCCCTGGTGTCTAGATTGGCTCCTGCCTTGATTAATGCTCTAACAATCTCAGGATTGTTAGCACTCGCAGCAATATCAAGGGGTGTCTCTCCTAAGACGTTTCGTGAATTCAAATCGATTCCTGTTTCAAGTAGCAGATTGACGACAGCGAGATTTCCTTTGAGCTGCACTGCAAGGTGCAAGGGCGTACCTTGAATTTCATATCGAACCTTTGGGTCTGCCCCTGCCTTTATAAGCGTTTCAATCACTGAGGGGCTGCGATTTTCCCTTGTCGCAGGCAACAGCAAATTTGTTAAGCGTTCCCTGCTCAAGATCCCTGCATTGGACTCAGCTTCAATCAATACTTTGATGACAGCAGGATTAGTATTTGCACTCACTGCGCTATACAAAGCAGTACCACCGTAACCTCTATCATGTCTAGCTTCTAAATCAGCACCTGCATCAATCAAAACCTGAACTACAGCCGGACTATTGCTTTCCTCTGCAGCAGCGTGCAAGGCTGTCCAACCATTTTTCCCTGCATTCAGATCGGCTCCAGCATCAATCAATGTTTTAGTCACTGCAGGATTGGCATTAAAAGCTGCCGCTAAGTGAAGAGGTGTCGCATCTTGTTTATCATATGCCTTCAAATCAGCGCCTGCTTCTAGTAATTTCGTGATTATCTCAGGGTTGCGATTGAACGTTGCTGCCATATGTAAGGGCATCAGACCATACTCTGAAGTTCGTGCGTGCAGGTCAGGCCCGGCCTTAACCAGTGCAGAAGTCACTTCGGGGTTTTCATTGAACCCAGTTGCCCAATGCAAAGGAGTTTCACCTGCTTTTTCGTCAAACTCGGAAATTACTGGACTGACTCCAATCTTAGCCAGCGCGAGTCGAAACTTAGCTGTTTTACTTTTCTTAGTCCGCGCATTTAGATCAGCTCCTGACTCAAGTAGCATGCCCACTATTTTAGGATCACTATTAACTCCTGCTGCCCAATGTAAAGGGGTAATTCCAGCTTCACCTCGGACGTTTGGGCTTGCCCCTGAGTCCATGCAACCCTTAACCATATGAGGCGTTGCTTCACTGAAAAATTCTATTGAGTTCCACCTTGCACAGTCGACCTTTGCAGGGGAGCATCCCATGATCCAAAATGCAGCCAGTGTACAGGCTGATAGTACGGTGACTTTTGATTCCACGTGTAACCCTAGTGTTTCATCAAATGAATCGTATGTGTCGCGGCATTCTAATCAAAGAAAAGCCAACCTTACTTGTGAGTAGAAGCTTAATTTTGGCGATTCTTGGGTCAATCGATGCTTGGCATTATTGGCCACCAGCGGTGCATTGCATCCCAATCATTTCGTGCGAAATTTTTTGCAGCAAATAATGCAGTGTTAGTGTCCTTTCTACCTCTAGATAGTTAATCCTCAGGGGACCATACTATTTTTTTCAATGCTTGCTGCAAAGAAGATACTCCAAGGTAAGTATCTTTTTTCCAATTTACTTGTCATACAAGCATTAAAACTCATGCTGCTAACTTGTGAAATCTTTCCACAGCCAGAGTATGACTTGTTGGGTTTATCAGGATCTACCATGTTGTGATTCTTTGAGCATGAGCACACTGGCCTTCAAACTTAATAATCCTTGGGAATCAGGTCAAGGCCCAAACTCTCAGCCATCTCAATAAACCAACTCTCCTCCATCAGTCTCTCTAGAAATCTGGCCCGGGCCGCCTCTGGGCTCTACAGATATATCTAACCGCTTCTTTTCTTACGTTATCTGGCAACCCACCCTCCTTCTCGGGGTTATCCAGTGGCTGGAAGGGTTTATATTGCGGTGCCACACAAGTGCAGCTCCTGGCAAAGTCGAGGTACAGGTTGGCAAACAGGTTGTGGGATTCGACGTTGCCGACGTGCACAGTCGCTGTCGTGATCTCCTTTTGCAGCTTCTCCACGGTTTGCTGATCGCCGGCACGAGGCCCCGTACAGTCCCGCCGTTCGCCCCCGGCGACGGTATTGGCGTAACCCGGATTGATGTACTCGTCGCAAAAGCCTTCGGCAGAGACCAAAGGCGCAAGCAGGAAAAGGATTAAAGTGCCCGCAGGCCAGCTCCATTGAACGTTTATTGTTATTCTCCCGATGATTTCCTTGTTGATGCTCGTGTGACTGAAAGCTCCAGTCCCAAAACACGGGATAGCATTTTGAGCGGATTTCCGGGTGCATACCGAGCCTGCACCCCTCGTGTTTCATGGCTGCGCAAGCGTGAGCTGGATTGTGGTTGCGCTCATCGCATTCCGGGATGGCCCGTGACATTTCAGTAGCGAACCGGGACTGAACCGCATACAGTGTATTTACATCACTTGAAAACAAAACCTTGGGATAAGGTGTAAAACCAGGCCGCTTGCCGGATCGTTGGGCAACGGCCAAAGGAGAGTCAGGGATATGCTGATACTGAACAGGAGAGCCGGAGAGCGGCTGCGGATCGGGGATGACATCGTCGTGCACATCCTGAGCATACAGGGCAATCAGGCCCGTGTGGGGATTGCCGCACCGAGGGACCTGCCCGTGCACCGCGAGGAAATCTACAACAAGATTCAGCAGGACCGGAACACCCGCCGATGATGCTCCGTCCTCGTGAATCCGCAGCGATGGAACCTCCAAACACTGACCCTGTGATCGGCGAACCGGCCCGAGTCTGATGCGACGTGTGCGGGTCGCCTGTGTCTTGCTGGCCATCACGGTGCCCGGCCTGGCGGAGGATGCCCAAGGCAGTACGAGTCTGGACAGATTCCCGTTGTGGAACCACTGCGCCCCGATGGAGCCCATCGTCGAAATGTTTGGCCCATCCCGTGAAGAAAGCCAGCGAATGAAAACTAATGTCGAGGGCATCATTCGCAACCGTCTCCAGGCCGCACGCCTCTACGATGACGATGCTGACACCTATCTGTATGTCCAGGTGGATTGGGCGAGGGTGTACTCGTCCACGAATATCAAATACATAAAAGCCCGGTACCGACAACTACCTGGCCTTTTTGTGGCCGATACGTGGGACTTTGGCACCCTCAAGAGGGACTATGTGCACTATGCGCAGGTAGCCGATGTCGAGGATGATATCCTGAGGTGGATTTCGTGGTTGACGGATCGCTTCATCGTCAAGTACCAGCGCGTGAATGCGGACACTTGCGAAAGATAGGAAGGCAAAGGTCTTTTTGGATTCCCCTGCACAAGTGCCAGTCCGGCTGAATAACAAAGAACTAAATATAAAGCCGGACTGACGATTGTTGGCAGTGTAGCGGCTAAGTTGATCTGGCCATTCCGGAGACTCCTGATGGCCCTCCATAGCGTGCGCAAAATCGCATCCCGGTCATTGATTCGACATCTTGAGTACAAGGGTCTAGTAGCCTAGCGAGTGCCTCACTGCCGACGCGCTCCGAAAATCACGTCGGCCCCTGAGTGGAGCCCCTCATTCGTATGTGATCTGTGATAGCCCGTGATACCCTCATGGTTCGGGCCACGGAAGCGGCCTGATATCACGCTGTGAGGAGAAATGCCATTGTTCACATCAGCTACGCTGGTGGTTTCCCCGCGTCTCTCCTCGAAGCTCCCATTGGTGACCGGGATGTTGAGCATTTGCCAGCGCCCATAGGCTAAATCACGCTTGCCGCGAATGTTGTCGAACAGGATGTCCACCTGGCTGTTTGCTAGATCGAAGACAATGGTCGTATCGCCTATGATGTCATCACTGAACTCGTCCGTACCCCACTCTCCCATCATCTGGCCGGTCCATGTGGCCGTGAAACCGGGATTGCTGTTATTCAGGGGCATGGCAAAGATCTCGGTAACAAACACATCAGTCCTGTCAATATCGGCATCCATTATTGGCATGAATGATGGCGCGTCAGGATCGCTGCCTCCACCTCCACCGCCGCAGGCGGACAAGACATACAGGGACAATAGACAGACGAACACGGATCTCATGAAAGACCTCCTTTGTTGTTATGGAGACCGGCAAGGGTGCCGGGTCGTGCTAACAACTTCATAGGAAGAATGTCCCTGCCTATTTGCCTAAGAGGGGTAATTAGTCCCTCCGGTACA
Source organism: Gammaproteobacteria bacterium (assembly GCA_965203725.1). Classification (GTDB taxonomy): domain Bacteria; phylum Pseudomonadota; class Gammaproteobacteria; order UBA4575; family UBA4575; genus WTFY01. The sequence continues at coordinate 629,806 of CBDBDH010000001.1, read as the reverse complement.
AGACTGTTGTATTCGACAGGCAACCCGACTCAGCGGGAGCCTATGGAGTCCGTTAGCAGTTCAAGTATCTACCACAATCACAGCTCTGTAAACCACAAGGTAGTGTGCTATCTTTGGTTCATGAGCGACAACCCGTATGGGTAGTTTTGGCGGGTTATCCTGGGCTGGCCTGATGGACTTCCAGCATGGCGAATTCTGTACATCAAGGCATGCCGAAAGGCAAGACACCGGAAAAACTGCGCCAGCGCCGCCACAAGAGCGACCAGCGCAGCGCCGCCAGGCTGGATGCGGTGAACCAGCGTTACGAGGATAGCCGGGAACGCACAAGCCCAAGCATTCGCACCCGCCACCCGTAGCCAATCGCAACAACGTACCAAAGCAATTCGTCGGCCTTATGGGGGACCAGCCCGACTAACCGACAAGAATGTAAAGTATAAAGCCGGGCTGACGGTTGCTGGCAGTGTAACCGGAGAAGAAAGGGACCAAAGAAGCAGAACCTGACCCCAACTCCCCCGTTGGTATTTACGCGACGAGTCGCGCCTGCTTACCAAGTACAGCACCGCCGGGGTGTGCTTCAGGGCACGGGCAGCATCCTGTCCGCGGGCCTCATCCACGGGCGAGGCCGAGTCCAGCACCACGTTCGCGCTTGCGAGGCCTGAAACAAACAGGAGGATTCATGCCTTCGCAATCTCATGGCTAGAAGATTTGATTTTCATTTGATCGAGAAATCTGGTAATGCTTGGCCTTCCTGTCAGCTTACAGCAAGTAGTTACTAAGATTGGAGCAACAGCCTTTTTCTGGCAGGCAAGAAAGACCTGACAACTTTTACAAAACAAACAAAGCAATCCACAAGCTTGATTCCAGAAGTCTGTGTTGATGATCAAAATGGAATATCTCCGTCATTTTCGTATTCAACGGGTGCATGATCATTGCCATCCTGGATGAAACCTATTTTTCTCCTGATTTCATCTGGTATCTGGACAACATACACCTGTACACCCGGCAAAATCCGTTTCCGTTGGTAGTTTCCGCTTGTTGTCTTTTCACGTTCTACACCCGGGAGATTCAGTATGTACTCGTCTACATCAATGTTCTGATATTTTGTGCGATCTAGCAGTCGTTTTGTATTAGTGTAATTTAAAGCGATGTGTAATTTATCTTCCCCGATAAATCCGAAACCGTATTGCCAGCATATTTTCCGAAGATTTTTCTGGTCGTCGTTTTTGAAAGTAGTCCATTGTCCGTCTTCCTTGTAATATGCTGAATGCAAACATTCGGCAAGCACCCTTTCGCGATGATCTACCTTGATCATCTTACTCATCATGGCCATGAGTGGGGCCAAATTGTTTGCTTCCTCTCTTTTTTTCATAGCTACCTCCGTTTCTTTACCACTTAGTAACGAGTAGCCCGCAGCCAAGGCAGCCCGTGTCTTGGCTGTGCGGGAATCGATGTTGCGCTCGATCATCTTGTCCTCAAGCTGCTTTGCCTTTCGGACCACGTGAGCCGTATTGCGGATGATGTACGTGCGGATCGCAAGCGCACGCTCATTGGTCAGCGATCCATAAATGCTGTCGCGCACGTTTGGCCAGTTCGCGACGGGAGTCTCGGACAGTTTGATCGTGACAATCCGTGACTGTGAGGCTGAATCCAGTTCGGATTTGTTAATGCTGGACACCAGCAGCGAGAAGCGGGGCCGGCGTATGATCTTTCCCCCGGATGCTGTACCCCTCACCCTCGCCTGCCCGCCCGAAGAAGCAATCCGCATCAGGCTCAATATCTGGTTGATGGTCGTCTCCTTGGCCTTCTCGGGCTCGAACTCGTCGATATAGAAAGGCAGAGACGCATTGCCTGACATGGCCGCGAGTCCCGCCTCGGATCCCGAGCCCACGTCCGTCAGCAGCGTTCCCATCAGTTTTTTCAGCACCTCGTCGAGCAAAAACGTCTTGCCCGAGCCAGCACCACCAATCATCCAGATCATCGGGCGAAAGCCCAGCGCACCGCCTGTGAGTGACGTGACGATCCAGCCAAGGAACGAGCAGGCATCTTCCTCGCTCTCCCACCGATACCGCAACACGGCACTCGCCATCTCGCCTGCCCATTTCCGTGCGTCGAGGTGATCTTCCATCCTGATCTTGGGTCCAGGCCGGTAGATCTCGCGCCCCTGACCTGAAAACAGCAAGGGACGCGTGACTGTCATAAGCCCTTTGTCATCCTCCAAGAGCAACTCATCGCCCACGTTGTAAACAATCTCCTTGTCTTCCGTGATGGCCGCACCCCTCTCGTACTGCTTCATGTTGTTAGTGGAGATTGCCCCCTTGGCTTGAGCAGCGCGTATGATCTTGTCAGCCCATACCGTTCTGACCTTCTGGGTAAGAACCCTGTTCGGTGCACGAGCGCGCCAAAACTCCAGCGGTGCAAGGTAGATCAGTTGCCCTTCAGTGGTCAGCGAGGAACCCTTGATCGTGTGTACGTAATATGTCGTTTTGTTCTGAATGACCACGTTCTCGCCCTCATAGCCAAGGACGGTGAAAAACTGGCAGTCGTCCAACGGCGGAACGTTAATCTCGTCCTCTTCCTCGTCCTGTGGGTGCACGTCCTCGTAAGCCTGCACACCCCCATGCTCATCAATCCACTCCTTTATGGATCTCCAGCCATCTTTCTGCGCGGCATCGAAGATGTCATAGCCAGTGTCGCCTTTGGGCAGGAAGTAACGCACCTCCGCTCCGTTGTCGTGCAGGTGCCGGCCGATTGCCTTCATGAATTTGCGGCCTGCATTATCAGCATCCGCAAACAACACAACACGTTGCCCGTACAGGGGCGACCAGTCTGTTTTTGCAACGGCTTTACTTGATCCTCCGTACGGAGAGACGCACAAAGGCTGGTACTTGTTTTCTTCTTTTAAGAACTGGGTAGCCGCCACGACGGCATCACGGCATTTTTCCCCCTCGACCACCCAGATCTGGCGCTTCGTTGCATCAGGACGGGCATTCATCTTTTTGATGAAATCCAGATATTCATGGATACCATACAAGGGCACGGGAGATACACGATCCTCTCTAGGCAGATTCTCATTGTCGGGGTGAGTGACCCAGTAGCCGCTTTGCTTGCTCGGCACAAAGGTCAGCAGAGTTTTCTTGGCCCGGGGTTTCCCCGTCTTCCTGTCCTCGACCTTTTCCTCCCATCGCTGGACGATGATAGGATTCTTGAGTTCAATATCGTCTGGACGGTAGTAATGGTAGGTAGCCGCTAGGTTGCCCTTGTATTTCGGGCCAAGCGAGGTATACGGTGTCTTGACGCATTTAGGCACACCCTTGCGCTCCCGCTTGCGTTCTTTCTTGTGCTCACTGTCCTTAGCCTGGTAGTAGCCCATGTTCTGTTTTGTGGCTCCGCGCTGTTCGAGGATTTGCAAGGCTTCCTGCTTGCTGCACCCGCGAACCTCCGTGAGATACGTGTAGGGATTGCCCGTCGCGTTGCACCCGTGGCAGAAATACACGTCCTTGGCAACATTGACGGACATGGACGGCGTATTATCATCATGGCTTGGCATGAAACACTTGATAAGTTTCTCTGCCCAATCGGATTGTGGCAGGGTAATCCCGTCTTCCTTCAGCAGGGCCTGTAGTAACGACATTTTCATGTCCAGTTCATCCAGAGTAGGTACTTGCTATCCTTGCCATCCATAACGGGTGATAGCTGTGCTTGTACTGCAGCTCGTCTAGTTCTCCCTGTCAGCCATTCGTGGCAGTGAGTTCAGTGGATAACTTGTGTTTGGTGGGCTTCGCAGGTTTTTACGGAGGGGGCTTGGCCTCTTCCAATTCAACATAGGCTCCCTAAACTACAACTGCTTGAAGGACGAGTTGCTCCTCGTTTGCACAAGCTCAACTCAAAATGGGTTCACACCTACCACACTTGGACTCAGTTGACAGTTTCACGACTGCGCCTGATTTGCTGATCTACCCATTCATCAATTTCCGCCTCAATCCAACCAATCGCCCGGCCGCCCAAAGGGATGGATTTCGGAAAGCGCCCTTGACTGACACGCAGATAAATTGCGCTTCTGGACAGTCCGGTGCGTGCCATGACCGCCGGAAGCCTCAGGATTGTGTTTTTCATGTCTAGTTGGACCTCAAGGATTCCCGTTACACATGACAGCCGATTTTCAGGATATGGAGAGAATAAAGCACTGCAATTGCAGTTTGACAGTACTGCAATTGCAGTACCGTTAGGACTTGAGAGCGCGCCGCGCCTCGGGAAACTTGCGCAGAAGTGTACTTTCCGATAGCCCTTCGTGCCGGAGGAAATGCCCGGTAATAATGTCGATCAGTTGGGCTTGATTGGCAAAGGAAGGGTGCGGGTCTACCCCTTGAATCTCACCCCTAATGCATTGGAGCAGCGCGCCAATGATGTTCAGATAGGTTCTTTTGGACCGTTCGTCAGGCCGTGCCTTTTCGGCTAACTTCGCCTTCAATACAGCACATTCCTCTTGCAAAGCCTGAAACTCCTCGGCGCTGACTGTCGAGTCTGTATCATTTTTGATATCGCCGAAAAGGAACGTGGGCTTGTCGTTTGGGAATTCCTTTTCCATCCATTGTTTCAGGTCACGGCCAAGAATTTTCGTATACTCCATAGGCACAGACGCATAGGGCCCGAATCCATCTTCCACCACCTCTGGCAATGCCTTGTCGTTCAAGGCAAAAACTATCGCACGGCTCGTAAACTCAAGAAGTGTATTGGTCGGATGAACTAGGATGTGTTTCCCCAAACCCATATCTGATAATGCCGTTGCCTCCTGAATGAACTCTTCAACCTGGTCTTCAGGCACACCGCACCAGAGCGCGGCGGCCTGGGGGATCGAATAGACGGTATAAAGTGCCGTCAGATCTGTGCAGGGTTTGGTTTCCGTGGATGCCTTCATGGAATTGCTGGTTTCTCTGCTTCAGTAATCGACTTCTGGGATTATATGGGACTTTACTGTACATTACAGGGCATTGCTGAGCTAAGAGATTAGCGATTGCAAACTATTTTGTCCTAAGTAAAACCGATGCTAGCTACAGCGAGGCACTTACAGGAAGTTGAAACGCTGATGTCAGCTGTCCCCAGAACAATTCCATGAGTCGATTGAAAAGTGCCACGACCATCCTCGATTCTGCCGAGAAGTGGAAAAGACAATGCCTGCTTGATGGGGGTTCGTTATTCAGTAACGAAATGCTCTGGACAAAGGAATGCTTCGATGAACTTCAAAGATATTTCGTAGAAAACCCTGATGCGGGGAGCGGTTCGTTCATAGAGAAGCTGCAGGTTCAACTGGCACCTTCATCCCCGGAAGCAAAACATTTGTTTGCGGAAATCATGTGGGTGTATTACCTCATTGTGGGATCCATTAAAGGGGTCACAAAGCTCGATAAGATCAGAAAGGTCTGGGAGTGGTCAGGAGCGGTGCTGCCTGAATCTCACTGGGCATTGGGTGAAGTACTCGATAAAGGATTTGTGCGTCCAGGCAGGGGCTATTCGGGGCACCAGTGGCGTGAACACCGCTTCATCATCAGGATCATGCTCAAATGGTGGAGTTTCAAAGCTGCAGAAGATCGGGAACAACTGCTGAGCGATCCCTGGAGCTTTGCTGAATGGATTTATCAGCAAGAAGACGCTCATCGACGCCAACTTCCCCATGCTCTGCTGTTCCTGCTGTTCCCAGCCGAATTCGAACCCATCATGACGTTATCTCACAAAAAGAACATCGCTAAACAGTTTTGTAATGAAATCGGCAAGTCTTATCCATTTGACAACAGAGACCTTGTCGAACTCGACATGGCACTGCTGGCAATCAGGGGGCAATTGGAGGACAGGCATCCTGGGAAAGAATTTGACTTCTACCGCTCTCCCTGGAAGGAACGTTGGCAAGACAGCTTACCGGAGTTCACCAATGACGTAGATGAAGCAGCGGATGAAGCGTGGTACAAGGAACGTTTTGGCACGGTTGATGTATGGATGATCGCCCCCGCTGAGGGCGCTCGCTTGTGGGGGGAGTTTCTTGAGTCCGGTATTGTGGCAATCGGCCATGATCATCTCGGCGATCTCAGCGAATACGAATCCAAAGAGGCGATCAATGATGCATTGATCGAGAACGGCGTGGGCCTCAATCCCATAAACCAGTCACTGGCTGCATGGGAATTTGCCCATGAGATGAAGATTGGAGACTTCGTTTTTGCGAAGAAAGGTCGCAGGATCATTCTTGGCTGGGGCCAGGTGACCGGCAATTATGCTTACAAGGCAGAACGGGCTGAGTACCAGAACATCCGATCCATAGATTGGCACCCTTGCCATGCACCAATCACGCTCGACGATCTGATGCCCACCAAGACCCTGACTCGAGCCACTGCTTACAAGAATTGGTTGAGATCCGTCTGCAAATCAATAGATTCAGATGAAGGGACAGAGTCAGGAAAGGAAGACGCAAGTTCAGAGGGGACAGGAGATGAGTCGTATGATCTGGAGACCGCCGTGCGCGATCTGTTCATGGAAGAGGCCAAGTTTCGCCGTATCCTGGATTCGATCGCACTTCGCAAGAACCTTATCCTTCAGGGCTCGCCAGGCGTCGGCAAGACATTCATTGCTCGACGGATCGCGTGGTGCCTGATGAGACGCAAGGACACTCGGTCCATCGGCATGGTGCAGTTTCATCAATCCTATTCTTACGAAGACTTTGTGCAAGGCTGGAGACCTACGGAAACTGGCGGGTTCACTTTGCGGGATGGCGTGTTCTATAAATTCTGCAAGCTCGCGGAGGAATATCCTGAGAAGCCTTTCGTATTCATTATCGACGAGATTAACCGGGGTAACCTGTCCAGGATTTTTGGTGAGCTGCTCATGCTCATCGAGGCAGACAAACGTGGTCCGGAGCACGCAATCACACTGACATACAGTGCATCGGGAGATAAGTTCAGCGTTCCAGAAAATGTGTATCTTCTCGGCCTCATGAATACTGCGGATCGCTCTCTGGCAATCGTAGATTATGCATTGCGCCGCCGGTTCGCATTCGAGACGCTTGAGCCTGCGTACGGCACGGAGAAATTTCGAGAGCACCTGCTCGAAGCGGACATTGACCGGGACCTTGTTGATCGAATTGAAAGAAACCTATCGGAGATCAATAACCTTATTACTGATGACAAAGATCTTGGCCCAGGGTTTCAGATTGGACACAGCTATTTCGTGCCTGAGGAGCAGGCAGATGAACAATGGTACCTGGGTATCGTTGAAACGCAGATAGTGCCCCTGCTCCGCGAATACTGGTTCGACCGGCCTTCACATGTGGATAAACTGACCGAGATATTACGGCGGTGAACAGCCGGAAAATCCCCATTGCCAATATTTATTACCTCCTGTGCTATGCCTGGCGCCATGTTGAGGAGAGCGATGTGGTACAGGTGAGTGAACTGGAAGGACTGGAACGGGTTCAAGACCTCTTGGGAAAAGTGCTCTCGCAGGGCACATTCCTGCTGATTCGAAGAGGCCTGGATCGTGACTATCGTGATGTGCACGAGAATCTCGCTGGTATCCGTGGAAAGATTGATATGGGCAAGACCGTGAAACAGGCGCTACGTGCCCAAGGCAAGGTAGCTTGTACCTTCGAGGAGATGTCACATGACGTAGTGCACAATCGGATTTTGCGCTCCACCCTTAAATCTCTGATGCAGCTCCCCGAGTTGCACAAAGAAGTGCGGGCGGATGTGCGCAGCGCCTATTTGAAGCTCGCCGGCGTGACCGTGGTTCCCTTGAGTCGCCGGCTCTTTCAGCGGGTACACCTTGATCGAAACCGTGGACACTACCGGTTCTTGCTGTCCGTATGCCAGCTCATCCATGAGCAGTTGCTGGTCGATGAAAATTCAGGGGAAACCCGGTTCCTGGAGATCAGCGAAAAGAAGATGTGGGAACTATATGAAGACTTCATCATCGAATTCTATCGCTGTGAACAAAACCACTACCACGTCAACCATCCAGGCCGGGGGATTCCATGGGCTAGCGAAGGTACATCCGAGCATCACCGATCAAAACTACCGCAAATGGAAGCAGATGTCATTTTTGAATCACTAACTCGACGTATCATCATGGATGCCAAGTATTATCCGGAAGCCTTTAATAGACGTTATGAAGGGAAGGAGAAGTTGCGTTCTGACCATCTCTACCAGCTTCTAGCTTACCTGCGAAATCGTGAGGCCACAGAAACGCCAGGGGCAAAACACGAAGGAATCCTCCTGTACCCAACAGTTGATCAGCATGTTTTGGTCGATGTTTGCCTGGAGGGCTTCTCAATCCATGCCAGAAGCATAAATCTTGCTCAGGACTGGCACAAAATTCACCATGACATGTTGGCACTCATTGAATAGTGCTCTGACACTCGATGAGCCATCGAAATTAGGATTGGCCGGGTTGGCCTGTGCCTTGTGATAAGTGAGAGTTTTTAAATATGCATCCAAACTTCCGTGCTTCTAAAAGTCGTGTGGCTACACTTCGTTGCGTTAAAGGCATCGCCCATGTGTACACCCTTCAAGTGCGTTGAACACTTGGATTTATTCTCGTTAGCCAATCGATCGATACATACAAATTTCTAAGGGGAAATTGATTATGGATGATATAAAAGCGGCATCTGTCAGTGATTTGCTACAGATATTGCGAAGAACCAATATTTTGGTTCCCCCTCGCACAAAGGGTCGGACCACAAAACAGTGTGAAACCCGGATAATTTGCCACTTCCTTACAGCTATTAGTAAGACCGCCCTGCTTGAATACCCACTGCAGATCAAGCATATAGACCGTCCAGACTTTGAGCTTTGTATGCCATCTGGAAGCATTGGTATAGAAGTTGTCGAAGCGGTCTCCGAAAAGATAGCTCGGGAGGATGCATATAGGGAACACAAGGGCATTACAGCGACTATAGAAGCGACTAACCGCCCTCCCTGCATGGGCGACTCTAGAGAACAGAACTGGATAAAGGCGATACTGGATTGTTCACAAAAAAAAGCAGATACATTTCAGAAATCTGGCTTTAGAAAGTATGACAACAACTGGTTGCTTATCTATGACAACCTGAGTCCTGCTCCCCAGCATGAGCGCATAGACAGAGAAGGTCTTGGCAAGCAGGTATTCGGCCCGAACTGGGAAAATCCCTTTGAGCGGGTATTTATCCTGATCGATGACCCTGAGGCTGCCGTATGGAAGTTCAGCAACAAGACAATACCTGTAGGGTACCCGTCACTCGATCTATGGCGTGAAGTTCGATCCAGAAGTGGCTTAGAGACATCTCGAATTGTGAATTAGAGGTGCGCCTGCAGACCGCTTCGGAATTCTAAACGCTGTAATTAGCATTCAAGTTCACATCGGCTTTGAAAAAAGCCTAGGATCATCCACTGCTCGATATTTGATCGTAAATTGTATGCAGCTGATAAGGCATTTCCGTGCCAAATCCTCTGCATGATTTCTTGTATTGCTCAACTCATATCCCAACTTGTCATTTTTGCCATGAATAATTTGACTGCGTCCTTTAATGTAGATTTTCTTGATTTGCTCGCAGAGTTTGTCTTTATCCTTGACGATTAAGCGAGCCTTTATCAAATTTTGGATACCTCTCATTCTTTCACCACCAGCTAAAGCTTCCATCGATGAACAGAATTTGACAATCGCTATAGGATCAACCTGCTCCCTACAGCCCTCATGAAACCAAAGAATTGCCCAAAAAAGTGAATTTAACATCTTGGGCTGTTCCACAAAATCTTCCCCATGTATAAAACATCTTATGACTTCTCCAGCACAATGCCATATTTCATCGTAGTCCATTCGTAACTTGGCCCAATCTTCCTTTTTCAGGTAAGTAACTCCACCTGGAAGGTAAGACCATGAGCTTTGCCACCCACACAGCCTATCCGGAATAGCAACTAAGTAATTCTGCAGATACGGTTGTCGGTCGAAAGGGAGTGTTATCACGTCCAAGGCCAATGATGGTTTTCTCCACACCAGAGAAATCACCGTCGTGGCAAGTCGAGCGGCCGTCAACGCTTTCTGAGAACCTACCTCCGCTCCGATCTTTGGAACAGCAACACTGCAAACGAATTCACTCTTTCCAATGGCATCAAGAATCTCCGTCTCACGCATTTCATCCTCGGAAGCCTTTCTCTTGCGAAGCTGATCACCCCGCCATGACCGTTCTATACGTGACGATGATACTTTCGATATATTGCCATTCCTTCTCAACCTAGAGAGCCATACGTACTTAGTCTCGAGCCGAACAGGGCCTATGGACAGAGCTTCGAAATCGTGAATATTACAGAGATGGCAAGCGAAAACATATTCACGCTCCGGTATCTCATCAATCCAATCATGAAGTCTATTGATCACTACTTTTAAAATAGCTTCAGCATTCTTCTTAGTCCTCATCTCATTGCTCTGAGGGACAAGAGCCTCTTCAAACGCATGCTGCACCATACGATGCCACTCTGAGTGAGTGAAGTCAGATCTGTTAGCGTAAAAGTCCGTCTCCATGACAGACTTGGAAAGTAGAGAAACCATCTTGCTAATCCTGGGTGAGATAAAAGCCTCTATCTCATTGTCTGCACCCAGTGAAATTGGACCGATTTCTTTGACGATTTCCTCGACTTGCTGGATACAAATTTCCTTGTTGTTCATGCGATCATTGCCTGCGTTTTCTCTTTTTTTTAATTTTTGACTCCAATGGAGCACGCATCCGTTCATAAAGCATAAATAGATGCTCAACACGCTCTCGTTCAGAGCTAAACCCTGTCCGCCGATAGAGCCGGTCCACTGCATGGTCGAGCGCGAGATGTGCCTTACGAAGAGTTGGAGGCATCAAATCGGGATCATAGAGATCGGCAAGCGTAGCGTTCGGATAACCTGCACGGGCATCAAGTACTGCCTTTGCCAGCGGCTTCAGCTTGGACAGGCTGCTCCCTTTGGACGGCATCGGAAAGGTGTTGTAGACAACAGCAACGGAATACATGTAATCACTCTTCATACGTCCTGTCACAGTTCGCATCCAGGCCATGTGCATGGCAGAGGTGAGTAAAGCAAAATCTGAGAGCGTCGCATCTGGAAGTAAACGTAACTTGTCACTGGGGATTGAGGGCGGCTCCAACCAACCGATGGGCGCGTACTCCCTCCGTTCCGAACTGACCTGCGGAATCACAAGGTACGATGCCTTAGGAATCACGTTCACATGATAAAGAGTCGGAGTCCCGGCCAGCTTCCGCGTAGGTATACTCCTGCTAGCCTTGCGATAGGCACGAACGGCGGCAATCCGTTCCCGCACACGCGGTAGCTTGGCTAGTTTTTCAGGCGGAACGTCGTGCAGTGCCAGAATCCAGCGGTTGCCACCTTGTATATGCTCCCGAGCACCGATAAAAGGATATAGGTATTGCGCAGCTTCAGGCTCCATTTCCAGAAACGCGTCCCGTTCTTCCGAAGTGAAAATGTACTGCCCACCGTCAATAGGTTTGGAGCCAGTGATCAGCTTCCTCATCCCATTGATTGGTTTGCTTTCCCCGCAAACCACTAGATGCGGGTTTAATAACCCGCCCACATCGAACAGGTACGGAGACAGCGCCGCGTGGCCGCTTTCCTCTGGGTCGCTATGGATATCGGGATAGCTGAGTAGGCGCTTCTTAGGTCGTACTACCTCCCTTCGATCAAGGCCGAGAATCACTACATGCACATGGGCCTTGCCGCGCGCATCTGATCCCCAGGCGAACGTGCGATGTGCGAACGCGATCTCGAGCTTGTAGCGCTCGAACAGAACCGGCCAAAGTTGAGCAACCTGCTCCCCCTGTGTGATGGAGTTGGTCGCAACGAAACCAATCCGGGCATCGCTGTCTTGCACATACTCCCCCGCTTTGATGAACCATGCGCAGACATAATCCAGAGTACCTCCACTCCTACCCAATGCTGCAATTCTACGCACCTGGGCGCGCTGTTCTTCCTTCTGGAACTTTGCCCCCCTGAAGGGCGGATTGCCGAAAACAAAGGAGCAATCGTTTGGCAGCAGCAATTCGGACCAGTCAATTTCTAGAGAATCGCCGTGGATAATATGCGGAGACTTTTCAAGCGGGATGCGAACGAAGGTCTGGCCGAACTCAAGGCTCAGCCGGTTGTTCATGATGTGATCCATCATCCACAGCGCGGTCTCCGCAATGCGGGAAGGGAATTCACCAAGCTCGATACCAAAAAACTGATTAACATCGATGCAGGAAAGCTGGTCTGAAGGAAGGTTGGAACCGCCCTTCAAATGGCTCATGCGGACCAGAAGCTTTTGGTGAATTTCCTTCAGGACTTCAATCTCAAGTTCACGCAATTCCCGGTAAGCGATGATGAGGAAGTTGCCGCAGCCACAGGCCGGGTCGAAGAACGTCAACTGTCCGAGCTTTGCCTGAAACCGCCGAAGTTCAGCCAGGCGCCGACTGTCCTTGCGAGCCTTCAATCGCTTGAACTCAGCACGCAGGTCATCCATGAACAGCGGCTCAATCACCTTGAGAATGTTTTTCTCGGTCGTATAGTGCGCGCCCTGAGCACGCCGTTCCTCTGAGTCCATCACCGACTGGAACAATGCTCCGAAAATCGCGGGCGAGATGTTCGACCAGTCGAAGCGACAAGCATCCTGTAGGGCACTACGCATCTTTGTATTAAATGAAAAGGTCTGCAGGTGGCCCTCGAACAGATCACCGTTAACATAGGGAAAACGTGCAAGATCCTCATCAAGGGTTGCCGTGCGTTTGTCCTCTGGCGTATTGAGTACCTCAAATAGCTGTGCAAGCCACGGTCCCATATCAGCCCCATCTTCGCTTGTGCGCTCCTCGATGAAGTCAAGGAAGATATCGCGTGGCTCAAATATCCCAGTGTCGTCCGCGAACATGCAGAAGACGAGGCGCACGAGGAAGCGTTCCAGATCGTGTCCACTGTGGCCCGCGTCAGCAAGCGCATCGTGTAGCCGACCAACCAACTCCGCAGCTTTGATATTGACAGGATCCTGGTCTCGGAAACTCCGGCGCTGTATGCCCATGATGAAGCCGAACGCCTCAACATGGGCAGGCAGATCAGCCAGTGGGAAAGCGATCTTGCGCCGCTCACTTGGGTCATAGAGCTCAAAGGTCTGAAAATCGCTTGCCAAAATATAGTCAGGCCGTTCGTGCTCAGACAATGCGTCAAAATATTCTCCTGCCTGACCATGCGCCTTCTCAAGATCACGTCCCTTACTCTTCTGCTCGACAATGAGCACGCCTGGCCAGAAAAGGTCAATAAAGCCGGAACTGTCGTCCAGTTTCTTTACATGCTCTTCATAGCGAGCAACGCTTCTTCGCCGTACCCCAAATACTTCAAAAAATTCGTTATAGAAGCTTTGCGTCTCGCCCTTCTCGTAGTGCGTGTCCTGCCATTCCTTGGCGAAGGCGGCGGCGCGTGCCCGGACCTCGTTCCAGGAAAGACGCATCAGTAAGCACTACCCGGATTACAGCACCCTAAAAGCGTCTTGTTTTTTCGAGCATGACCAGCAGGCATGAAAGGATATGGCAACTGAGGCGGTAGCTCATCCCGCAGTGTGGATATGGGGCAGCTCATCGATGCCTGAGGCGCAGTGTGCAAGGTCTTATCGTGCTTCTCAATGCCGGCTGCGATGAACCGGTGATGATCGTCCGGCGATAGGTCTGCCAGGTTCTCCATGACCGGGTCCAGCTCGGGGTCACCGATCGGGTGTGCTTTATGTAGTTATCCACAACAGCAAGGTCATGCAGCCGGGCGGGGGCATAGCCTTTCGTGTGGGCCGAAGGCGACGGTTGCACTTTCATTACAAAAATTCTCTAGTCAATTCATCCAACAAGTTGTAACAGTGACTCATTCAGTGTTTTTCCAGATCGTTAGCACACTATCTGTACAGAATTTAGCTCGCCAGGCGGTTGCATGGGACCGCGAGTCTGCCTACTTAAAATCGACTTGCTAGGATTATATGGGACTTTACTGTACATTAAATGGGAAAGTGTTATCCCATGTATCACAATGTGGTTACCCAGGTCTGAAATTGAGTGCGGTGTATGTGATGATAAAGCCTCTGAATTGTCGGAATCGCCTGGCAGGGAGGTGGACATCCTGACCCGTTCGTCCGTGGAGCAAAGCCGAAACCACATCCGCCGCAAAGCAATTCTGGAGTCTGCCGAGATCATCTATGCGGCGTGACTCTCTGGAAATCACGAAGACGTCTAGTCTATTCGAATCCTTGAGTGAATGGTTCGGACGAGAACCTTATCCCCTGCTGTCGATGCATCGCTGTCCAACCCAGTATTGCAGCGGCTCGGCACTGAAGGAAAACGTGAAACTCCTGCTGTTTGAGGAGTGGGAAGCGACCGAGGAAGGCAGGGACGCCACACCTGTGGAAGCGGCCCGAATGGAACAGGCCATCGCCGAGAAATTTGGTCAGGAAGCTTGGCCATGGCTGGACCGGGAAGTGGCCGATACATTGCGGGAGTACTATCTGGAAAAGGCACATACCATACTGAAGGAGATTTGGGGATCCATCAAGCAATCAGACTCAGACAGGAATGGCTTTTATATACCATGGCGCCATGTACGCTGCTGGGATCGGATGCGTTCAAGAAAAAAGGATGTATTTTCAAGCATCCTGAAAAGGATCAGTTTGAGGGCTGCCGTCCACCAAGATCGCGCAGACGTGATCGCCCGCAATATCCTGAAAAGGATCAGTTTGAGGGCTGCCGTCCACATGGACATCGCTATCAAGGTCTATCTGGAGCTGTATCAGGCCACGTACAACACTGGGCATGTCGATGCAACGTTTGGGAGGTTCGGGGTAGGGGTAACCCGAAAGGACGTGGGCAAGCCTGTCTGGGAGTGGCTGGGATCGCTCTCGATCCGTGAACTCACAACGATAGATTACACGTCCAAAACGGCGAGGGGAGTTAAGTATGGGTGGTACTACCCCCGGACCGCCTCGGAAATCGACGACTGGACATGGAAGCGACCGGGTATGATTCATCAGTGGTTGATGAAAAGAGTAGATCCTACTGTATGGAGGAATTACTTTTTAGAACCGATACGAGATTTGTACCCGTTGCAGTGATATGCGTTCTTTTCTTTTTCTCTTTGGGGACAGGGCATGTTGCCTGGCTGGTCCCCTTTGTCATTTGAGGAGCCTGCATCTGGTACTTCACAAGCGTTACTAAAACAGACATGACAATGGGTAACTCGGCAAAGAAGATCGCTGTCGTAGATTTACAATTCACCTTTCACGGGTTTTGCTACATACATTTCCTACGTCAGCCCACCTGTTGAGAGGACGTAAATTGGAGAGGTGGTCAGAACCACCACGGCATTTAGGAAGAATGTAATCGATCTCCCAACCAACGACTGAGCTGCGAATCCCGTAATCCTGATAACGCATGAGATTACCGAAACCATCTTCCCTGTATTCTGCCGGGGAATAACCATCCGCGAGGTGACCTTTTGACCATACGGCGTATAATAAAGTTTCATTTACAGTCATATCGCCTCCTTGGCATCAAAAACCAGAGGCCGAGTGTGATTCGACCAATGCCAAAATTTTGAAAAGACACACAACAACCAGTAAAGCGGGAATCCCGGACTAGAGGTTTGTCACCCAAAGCAATGAACAAGGTCACTTGGCGGACTTCCAGTTTCCTGTAACAGCGCGACATCCGTATCACTCTTATTTGCCATCTCCACTAGCCCATGCCACGGTTCCGTGCGCTTATCGATGTTCCAACTCACGATTCTGATAGGTCGTTTAAGCAAGAGTGAAGCCCTTTAGTTTCTCATTTATGATTCGGCTGTAGGTGCAAAACAGACCGGAAGGTTCATGGCCGTGGGAATGGCAGAATGGTTGAAACCTGCTTGAATTCCAAAGACGCCTAGTAAAACCACCAAATCAATAGCAAGACCAGCAGGATGGTGAAAATCAAACCTCCCGCGCCAAACCCGAAGCCGTGATGTTGAAGTGTTGACACATCGTCAACATCGAGTTGCCTGCTTTTCGATAGAGTAGTCATTCTACCGTATTCACCAGTGGCTGATAAAAAAAGTTGTTCCTACTCCATGGAGGAATTCCTTTTTAGTCTCACTACGAGACTTGCACCAGTTGCAGTGATATACGCTCTTTCTCTAATGAATTTTTCCTAAAGAGAGAATTTCAGAGTTAATTTCATCAAATGTAAGGGCATGCTGGTCAAGCCACATATCCTTAACTTCAATTTTGAACGTAAAATTTGCTGGACGTGTTGGCTTCGGGACAGGGACATCCCAAGATGCCTCTCCAGCATTCAACCCTACCCCTTCTTTGCGGCCCTTCCATTCCCATACTCCTTTACGCGGAAGTTCAGCCAGCTTTTGCAATGGATCACGAATCCAGTATTGCCTGAAGTCCTCTCCTTGACTGCGAATCAAGATGGCGATTGCATATCGAGTCGGGTTGCTCTGCGCCTTTCGGACCTCATTTTCAGACCAGTAGATAATGCCTGACTCACAGTGTTTTACTTCGACATGAAAGCTGCCATATCTATCCGAATGTAGTTCGATATCCGTTTCCCGTTGTTTTTCATCATAGGTTGGTTTATCGCTTACCCGCCATCCTTCACATTCCAACTGCTCCTTCAGCTTTCCGCGCAACCACTCTTGAGCTTGTTGTCCGGCATTTGGGTTTCGTGGTGGCAAAGTACCATCAGCTTCTGACCCAATACCTCCAGGACGCCCCCCATCATCAGGAAATCTTGGCACAGGGTCAGGTGGATCTCGTGGCTCGGGCGCTGGTGAAGGTTCTCTGACAGGTTCAGAAGTTGGTAGCGATCCCGATGTGACTTTTTCTACTGTTTGTTCGGTCACACCTAGCATGAGAAGCTTGCGCCGAAGAGGATCGCCTTCGTATAGGAGCAGGTCTTTCAGCACTGGCTGTTTGTCCAGGGAAAGATCTGCGGCATGAACGAGAGCGCTCGCAACATACTCCCAGACACTCGGGGTTGGCCTTTTCTCCTTGTCGAAGCAAGTGACATCCAGCCAAAGCGTATAGCCGTTATCGGTATGTGAATGATAACGGTCAAGTTTCATACCATCTTCCAAGACTTGATCACGCAAACGGAACCGGACCTGGAGACTATCCACCACACTCACATCTGGAAGGTCTGCCTCCTCGACCTTTGCAGGACTCTCAGAACCCGCGACCTGAAAATAGGCATTCACAATTTTCAGGCGGTCTTTCATTCTCTGTTTGACCCTATTTGCAGCATCATCGACAACCCTGGCTTTATGCGGTGTGCCTTGGAGGCATTTTGACAGCAATCGCAAACCAAATCGTTTTTGTGCTGCTGTCTCCAGACGAGCAAGCCGAACAGGGAAAAGCTGGATTCCCGGAAGCCGAAGCTCTTCAAGTTCCGGGCGATCAACATAATAGATACGATCACGCTCGTGGCTCAGCCGCCAAAATTCTGTATTGTCAGCGTAGCGTTCTATGGACCAGATATCTTTGTGCCATCTAGTGGCTGAATCAGTTGAATGTCGGTCTTGATCGGCCCAATGCAGAAGCGCAGCTTCATAGAGCCTGTATATGGCGTTTTGCAGTTTATGGCTCTGATTAAGCGTTTCCTTACTGTACTCCGTAGCTTGCTGAAGCCACCTGCACCAGTCCTCATTCGTTACCTGGCGCCAACCGGAACGCACACCTACTTTCTTAAGAAAGTCATCATCCGCAGAGCCGTCAAGCTCATAGGCGAACCCTCCCAACCCCTGGATGATTTCAGATCGCAAGAATACATCCTCCGGTCGCTGCTTTACTTCTACTCCCTTTACAGGAACCCAAACACTGGTACGAAGCAGATAGGCCAAGTATGAGGGGCATTTAGGTTTTCGGTTGTCGTTATCGTATTGTCGATTGGAGGAGCGGTAAATTACAGCATCGCAGTACTTCGAGTAGTACTGCCAGTTACTATTGACGACCGCAAATGCATTGTCTTGCAGGAGAACATCGGTGCCGCCATCTAAAGTCCAGTTTTGACGCAGGCGGGCTTTGCGCGGCTCCATCTCGAAATCATCAAGGCTTCCACAATACTCACACCAATACTCTGGTGGGTGCTCAACCGGAAAAATCCCTTGCTCCCATCGTGGGCCTTTCCGGGTAAGTTCCTTGTCCTCAAAGCAAACAACAGGCAGCACTTTCGGGCACCAGCTAACCCCGACATAGCGATAGAACCTCCCCCAACACTCCTGTTTTTTCAAATCTTCCGGTGGTGGTGCGAGGAATCCTCGATCAGTTCGGTTTAAGTACATTCGATCAAGGAAGTCATTGCCCGTCCATTCCTCGCCTGCATAAACCTGTGCTGCAGGCAGTAGCCCACCATTGCGCAGAGGGACTCGCAAGCGTTCCGCAAGTTCACGCCGGACAGGATCGCGCCAATCGAAGATCAGGTTATCACTGGAGAGTGCAGGTTCGATGACTCTGTATAGGAAATCAATCAGGCCATCCGGCTGACCTTCCGTCCGAAGCACCGGGAGAATTACTCTGTCAATCAGACTCTGTGGCTTAAATTCGGAAACACCCAGCAGATCGCTCACTATCCTGCGTAGGTTATCGTGTGCAGGATGTTCCTCGATTGCATGCACGAAACCCTCTTTCAGAAACCATACATCAATACCCGCAGGCGCAGAAGCAGGGATCTTCTCTAATGACATAAAGATATTTGTTTCGTCAGATGGCACTGGCACATCACGTCCGCCAACGGGCAGCAGGGGTAATTTTTGGAGTTCCTCCTTAGACAAACTGGCGCTGGGATTAATGTACAAAATAGTCTCTTCACGCTTGTCAGTCTCCACTCCGGGAGGGAACAGCGGAAGCCCTGACAACTGTCCGGTACGATGATCAGACAGCACCTGCTTGAACGTATTCCACAGTGCACAACTGAACCACCACGAAGCAGGAAGGCTCTCTTTCGAAGGGCGCAGTCGAACGCTACCAAGCTTCAGGTCAGTCGTACCCGGAACATTAAGATCAACGACACCTTCTCGTACCTCCCGCCATATCCTCATTTTCAGTGTTCCCATCTGTTCCGGGTCTATGCGGGGACTTAGCAGGTCGATCAACAATCCGGCATCCGACACTCTCGTGAGTGCAGATCGCATCACATTCGCGAGTTCCTTGATGATCTGATCGACATGATCACTATTGCTCTCGCCCTCAGTCAAGACATGATCACGGCCCACCTTGAGTGGGAAGTCTGCATGAAGGAGAACCGGAAGTGGCGATCTCTCTTCGGTCTTGAAGAAAGCTCTCAGGTTTGGGTAATCCCATCGGGGCTTCAGTGTGTCGTCATCAGTCAACTGAAATGCCACAGCGGCGCGTTCCGATTCCGACCAGGAGACATGCCAACGCAAAGCAGAGCCCATGTTCTTGTCGTTATATACCCTGACAATATCGTCCTGCCTTTCCAGACTCCACGACTTTGAATCACTTTTACTTCCGTTGCGATATTCCCAAGTGATGCGATCTAGGCCCGGAAGAAAGAGCAGCAACGTGTCGTCATCTGAACATGCCTGCCATTCCTTTAGAAGACTGTCGTGGGCACTCCGGTCAATAAGTGAAAGAACAATGACAGTATCGTACCTGCCGACAAGATCACGTATGTATTCCGGCTCGTCTGCTTCTCGTGCCACAAACGGGAGGCGCATGAGCGGTACAGGCTCGCTATTTCTAATCAGACCCACACCATTTAGCTCCTCCCGGGATCGCTCGTAGTCAAAGCAGCAATGCAAGGGGCCAGAGTAGATACGGACCCCCTTACATACGTTCAGTACCGCCTTGAAACCGACTCCCTTGGCACCGATCTGCCGGCTGGCGGCCGCATCGTGAGCATTTTGTAAAATCTCAAGCAAAATGCGGCCACGATATTCATTGCGGAACGCATCTTCCGCACGGCCATGTTCCTTAATATAACTTGAGTCTATCTTGTAAGTATCAAGCCGTTTTTTGCGAATCTCTCGTAACAACTTGTCAGCATCCCCTTTGTCCTTGATCGGAGTTGCATACGATTCGGGCTTAGAGCTCAAGTGGGTACCACAGATAGCTCTTAGTCCTTCGCGTGTGAAAGGGTCACCCTGATTTGCGACAGCGAGACAATCGGAAGTTAAAAGGAAGAGGACATCTGCTTTAGCTTGATTACTCATGATCTGTAGTTCTTTTGAAAAAATTATATGTATAACTTAACAAAGAATTTTAAAGGGATTGTAGGCCGTATAAGGGACCGGTGAGGATCAGGTGGACTAGCATGACTGCAACAACGGCCTGCAAGATAAGGCACCATTCTTCTGGGTATTTTAGGGTAGCCTAGCGAAAGGGAACTATCCAAACTACCATACTCCAAGGGATCGTATGGCTGGCATTCTGTCGTGCAAACGGCATTGCCCAGCTCGCCATATTTGGTTCGGCAGTACGAGAGGATTTTGGGGCAGAGAGTGACATTGATATACCAGTCGAGTTCTCACCAAGCAGTACAATCGGATTGAAGATTTTTGATATTACTTCTGAATTTTCGGAATCGCTTGGCAGGGAGATGGATATCCTGACACGCTCGTCCGTAGAGCAAAGCTGGAACTACATTCGCCAGAAAAAAATTCTGGAGTCCGCTGAGGTCATCTATGCGATGTGACGGTGCGTATCTGCTCGATATGCTAGTGGTAGTGCGTAAGTCGGTGGTCGGAATATCCGTGAGGGCGATGCTCTTATGCTGGTGGAGGACGCTATAAAGTGAAGCTCTCTAATATTCCTCATGCAGTTTGGAGACGGGACTCCTGGTCGTAAATGCACTTATACGGCCGAATGCTAAGTAACTTAACGCAAGGATATAAGGAGAACTATGGATTCCTTTAGGAATTTACTTAAGAAAATAGAAGAGGAAATTAAATCCAACCGTAACTAACCAATTTCACAGTTGGGTTTGGATGGAAAGGAAAGCAAATAATTCGAGACACTTTAACACCGATTAAAATCCCAAAGCCGAGCCAGCCGACAGGGCACAGATAGCAAGCTACCAGTCAAATGATAGATACGTTCGTATCAGGAAACTTGCTTCTTCTGTATTCATCCAAATCCTTTGCGTGCTCGATTTTCGTTTTACCCTCTTCATGCAAGCGATGGATATTGTAAACAAGGTCGTCCTCACTCATCTGGTCCAGTCGTATGTAGGTTTGCGTGTCAGCAGCCCATGGGTAATATGGCTGGAGACTCTGGAGTAAGTTACCCTGCGCGTCCTTGGGCCGGCCATGTATTTTGTTGAGCTCACGCCTGACCATCTCCTTAAGTGATGCCAAAGCAAGAGAGCGCACCTCTAGATTCGACAATTTTTCGGGATCCAGTCCCTCCATCACGGAGTTTACGATGTCCGCGATAGCTATAATCGAATCTCCCTGCCTAAACAGGATTTCCTTCCGGATTAACTCGGTGACTTTAGGGCTCATTGGAGAGCCACTTTATAATAACCTGTGGCAATTGCTCAAGGTCTTTTCGGACAACGTCGGAGATCTCCATATCCAGGTACTCACTCATTGGTATCTTCATGGGGTCATTCACCAAGTCTGTCAGAAGCCCCCATAATCGAATCGCGCGCCTATCCGAGGTCCTGTAATTTTCCCACGCAAAAGGATCATCTGACTTCGATTTTCCACGCGGTCGCTCAGCCAGTGGCTTGACACTGAGCTTGTTATTAGTACTCTTTTTTTTGAATTTCTTGCCAGAGGCAGCAGCTAAATGCCTTTCGCAACCTGCTTCACTTTTAGATTCGGGTGATAAGGACTGGGCAGAAACTGCCTGCTTACTTGTATCAGATTTTGTGATAGACATACCAGAAGCCCCCAGGTATAGTTAAAACCTAGAGACATCTTTCCATGCCAAGTCCCCACCGCGTGGTTACGAGCCGGACGCGGGGGTTACAGGCAAGAGTCAGTATACCCGATTCTCGGGTTTCTTATCATTTCCAGACCGATTATGCCTAGGAGCACTGCCTAGAGTTGTCCGATGCGGGATAACTGAAGGGTATTTAGTGCCCTTCCTAACAGGAAGAGGTGAAGATGCCAGCGAAGAGGTTGTCTGCGTGTAAACGCAAGGCAAGGTAGGGGAAAGCCCGCGTCGCTACGCTCCGATGGATGGCAAACTTCCAGAATACGAACCTTAGTACAGTCTCACCTGGCAGAAAGAACTCCACCGGTTATACCAACTCTGAATTTAATGTCGTAATTGACAAGATAGTCTATTTCTTCATCATTACAGCAGTAATGCATAGCTAACACCTTATCTATTTCGTCAATTATTTTCTTGGACTTCTTCGCCTTGAAGGACTGTGTTTCTGTTCTTCCAATGTTCTTTTGAATACGTACCTGCATTTTACTATTAGAACGTAAACTAGCAATAAATTGTGTCCCCAATTCGTGAAGTTTTGGATCATTCATAGCCGACTCTGGTACAGGGAAACTCTTCCAGTCTGAAGGATTCAAATCTCTTAGGTTGGATGTGATCGTGTACCACCACCAGAAAAAATCACTACTTAAGATTGCCACTGACGGTTTCACGTGTTGCGAATCTACCAATGTGAAACACGCTTCTCTTGAGGAACTGCTAGAAACACCGTTGACAAAAAAGGCTGGTGCGAAATCAGTAAATATTTTCCAATATAGGCCACCTGTAGTTCGGTAAAACACTGTATTCTGTGTTCGGCCCGTAAAATCAGCCATTGTTGTGCGAACCGACATATATTTCTTGAGCAATGAGACCTCGAGATGATGCCCAAGTTTTGGAACCCAGAAATCATGACGATCTCTAGGGCATCTAGTATACCGGAGGCATGGGATCAAATGATCCCGTGTATCCGAGTTCCACTTAAGGTATGCAGTTGAGAATGTTGCACCGTTATCTCGTGGTTTGGTCGCCAAAAAAATTGTCAGAGCGCGATTAACTGTATCGAACAACTTGCTAGGTCGCCATGCAAAATTTGAGTACCAACAATCACGACCATGTTCCAACATTTTCTGAAGAGCTGTCATGCGCTGGGTAGACACCAAGGCCAATGGGACGATCATGCTCAAATTACCGTTTCTTTTGCAAAGACTGAGACTGCGCTCGATACACATTGCATGTATTGCGCTGCTGCTTTCGGTTGAAAAGAATTTGGCCGAGTATGGAACCCCTCTAGATTCAAGATAAGGTGGGTTCCCAATTACTACATCAAATCCTCCTTTAAGCATGATTCCATAAAATTCAACAAGCCAATGGAAGGGCTGGTGACTTGCACTCCATTGTTCGTACGCCTTTTGGTCATCAAGCCTAATACCGTATTCACGCGCTAAGCTATGATCTAGTTCTGCCCTCAAGCCTTCAAGGCGCTCCTGCAACTCCGATTTGGTTTTAGCAATTGCATGAGCGTCAATATCAGGTTTAGCTTGCATTTTACGAAACGTGTAAAAAGCCTGGTCTGCTGCCTCTGCGCTTTGTTCGATGTTAGGAAGAGAAAGAAGCTTGACTAAATCACCCTCTAGTGCCTGTTTCAGCGCATCTATGGAAGCGAAGCCAACAAGCGTATTGCCTGTACGAATATTAAAATCAATGTCTGGCAAGGGTTCAATTTGCTCATAGCTTTCCAACTGGGCAACAAGCTTCAGGAATAACCTCAGTTTACAGATCTCCACTGCCTCCTCCATGATATCGACGCCGTAGAGATTATTAACGATGATAGACTTTAGAACGAAATAGTGCTCACTGGCATGGCTGGAAACTTGCCCTAGCACCTTGCGGAAATCGCTCATTTTCTCCAAGTTGTGTTTACGTTTCGAGTGCTTTAGATCATCAAGGAGACCATGCATGGTCTCCAAGCAAGCAGCATAGATTGGCTCCAGGATATTCAGCGCAGCAAATAAAAAAGCACCTGAGCCACATGTTGGATCAAGAATGGAAACCTTGGTGAGAGCTTGCCAAAAAGCACGAACGAGCTCCGGTCCTTCGCTCCCAAGTATCACATCTTCAGTGAACTTCTCGATATTCAGATTATAGGTAATCAGATCATTAACAGATGTAACTTCGCCAGCAGCAAGTTTGGCGTAGACTTCTTCGTAGTGCTGGCGACGGGCTACATGCTCGCGCCAGGTTTCTGTTGGCAGGGCATATTCAGATGAGGCTAGCTTGTTCCAGTCATTACGGCTGGATACATCCTTCAAACCAGCAGCTATCCGGGAAGGTAACTGACGTGTTTCCTTTAAATCCTGTCTTTCGCGTATGTCGAAAGTTATACCATGCCGAACCGCATCATAAAAATACCGATCCGGATTGTCTGACAAGAGGCGCCAAACTCCGCTGCCAGGCGTGAAGGCGATGGGGCAATCCTTTTTCGCTTGATCAAACAAAAACGGAATGATGCTGTTGCGACTGATATAGCCTGTGACATCTTCCTTGGTGTAGTAAGCCCCCATCTGCTTTTGATTGACGTATCTTTCAAAAATATAACCCAAAACATCGGGGTTAATTTCAGTATCTTTGCGAAGCGCTCGATCCTCCAAGTGCCATTGATATGTATCGAAAAATGTGAAGATTTTCTCAAATGCCTCATCAGGAATATGTATCTCCTGGTTGTCGCGTTCCAGTTCATGTACATCAAACAGGCCCCCATTGAGATATGGGACTTTGCCTAATAACTTTGCTAACTCTGGAGAACGATCAGCCTCAGGCCTGCCCAGCCCTTCGTGAAACAGTCTCAAAAGAAACAGGCGATAGAAACCAGCAAACTTGTTCTCTCCTTGCTCTCGTTGAACCTTTTCCAAGCGATCACGAAGATAATTTGTATTACTGTCGAGGAACCTCTGCTTTTGGATGAAGTAGATGAACATCATCCGGTTCAACATGAGCGATGCATACCATTCCCTGTCAGCCAGACTTTCAACTCCTTCAATGAACTTTAAAAAATTTCCATGCTCTTCCTTGAAACGCTCATAAAATTTCTTGGTGACTTTTTCGACATCAAAGGCTGCACGCACCCGATCTGAGACATCGACAATAGTCAGGTCCTCTTCCTCCTCCAATGTAAAAACAAGCTGCTCCAGCTTCTGCACCAGCGCCTCGCCAGGATGGTGTTGATGCCAGATATGTTGACGGGTCCGGGCCGATTGGCCTGGCTCACGTTTCACCCATTGCCAGTATTGGGCAGTTTTGTTATGCGGGGTGTAAACAACAAGGTGCTCACGCACTTCCTTGGCAATGTTTTTCTCGATTTTCTGGCGGGTTGGGTAATCTGGAAAGACCTCTTCATTGTCTGCAACATGCTGGTATACAACCATGCCTCGCTTTTGGGCTACAGCCTCTAACACGTACGTGTTGTTTGAAACCTGGGCTTCAGTATTGACCCCGCCCTGATCCCAGCCAAGCTCATCGATAAACAGAGATTGGAGATCAAAATTTTTCAGATGTTTTCTGATCCTCTCTCGGTTCAGAGGCGTCGGCATTTCAGCTATTTCCCTGTTCAATCAGGCCCATGGAACAGATGATGCGAGGCTCATGGTACTCGTCTTTCTCGTGCACAATGCAAAGTCGGTCTTCATCCCTGAGCACAATGACCAGTTCAGCGAGATCCTGGTCAGAAATACCACTTCTTAACTGGCGATTCAGCGTGTCCACGGCAGCTTGACGCAAGGGATACTTGTAAATATCGTCAATCACAAAATGCAGTGCCTTATCGTCCAACAGCGTATTTTCAACGTCCTGGGCATAGCTCTTGAGTCGTTCGTAGGTGCGAAATCGAGCTCCCGAAGGACGCCCAAGCTGCCCCCCAACCTGCTTTTCCTCTTGAACAATATATTTGGCTGCCTTGCAGACCATGTCGTGATGATTATCGTGACGGGGCTGGGCCTGGGTACTGGGCAAACATTCCGCTGCACGTAAAACCTCAAACTGGCTCTCGGTCACACTTTTTCCATCGCGGTTAACCCACGCCAGTGCGTCATATTCTTGTGAAGTGCGCATGAATACCAACACCCCATCCGGTCGATCCTGACTCGGCACATGGGCCTTTGAGGAATAAACTACAGGCGGCATGCTTTCGATTATTTTCTTGAGTGATGCGTCATTTGTCGTAGCGTTCTTCCAGATCTGATAAGCGTAGGAGGAAAGGTCCACTTCGGAGTCATCATCACCATCGAGAATGCCTGCCTTCTCATTATAAAGATCAAGCACAACCTGTTTGCCCTCATCTTCAAAGAATGCTTCATCCGTTCCTACCACCTCAGCATTCTGGGCAAGACGCATGTACACACGATTGCGAAGCCGGATCAGGCGATCGATTCCGTCTGCGGGAAGGAAGGAATAGCATAAGATTTCACTTGCCTGTTGCCCGATACGGTCGATACGCCCCGCCCGTTGAATCAGACGTATGATTGCCCACGGCAAATCGTAATTTACGACGATGGCACAATCCTGAAGGTTTTGCCCCTCACTAAGGACATCAGTGGCCACCAGAATGCGAATCTCCTGGTCAGCTGAAATGCGGTTCTCTTTTTCATTGCTCTTCGGGCTGAAGCGCTGCGCCAGTGATGTTGGATCAGGCGTATCGCCCGTCACGGCTTCGATATTCCGTATCCCCAGGCCCTTGAGTCCATTTTCCAGATAACGCACCGTATCTGCGAATTGTGTAAAGACCAGGATCTTGCTATCCGCATGTACCTGTGCGAGCAGATTTCTAAGCGCTTGCAGTTTCACATCCTGTGCCGCCTGCCATTCCCCGAACCGGACCAGTAGCGAGCGCAAGATTTCCGCATCTGACAAAAGATCTTCATGAAGCTCTGCAGCAAAGTAGCGTGAAGCTACCCAGCGAAAACGTTCCTGATATAGCCTAAAATAAAGTGTATAGACCTTGGCTGCATGCGCACGGAAGTCGTCTTCTGTCCTCAGCAAAGTCAACTCTTTGGATTTCTCACTCTTTTCATCGTCCTCCGCAGCAAAAATATCGCCACCATGCTGATCAGCATCCTCATCAAATGAGGATGTATCCAGAAGTCCTGTATCAATGGCTCCAATCGGAAGCGGCAAGTTATTTTCTATTGCATGCAAAAAAATGAAGTTGCGCAGAATGTGTCGCTCAACCGACAACATGAATGTATGCCCGCTGCTTTCAAGCCGCTTGAACAGATTCGTGCGGCAAAAGCCCATCAACCGTCTACCTGCACGTGACAAGTCATCCAGGATCTTGGCTTCGTCCTGGGTGGGAGCAGCATTCATGGTGATCACATAATTCCCAAGTCCATAGCGTGGCAGTTCCAGATCATTGATGGCATGGACCACATCATCTGCAAAAAGCTGTGCATACTGGTCATTGATTTCAAACTTGACTGTTTTCGGAATCCGCTTTGGAAAATAAGAACGCTCACCATCCTCGAATGTCAGATATTTCCGTCCATTAGTTTCATCCGTGGCAGCATAATTTTCCTGAATGAAACTTCGTGTCCGACGAACAAGGTATAAGCGCATTAACTCTCGCCAGTCATCGGCATACTCAGATTTCTCAAATGCAGCTAGAGAGCGAACCGGCGCCTGATGTCGGCGCAAAAACTCCGTCTCGCCTATCTCGCGCAGCAAGCACTCAGGCCGAATCCCCAAATCCTCGTTTTCAGATACGAACAGGCGGAGCTGGCTGGACAAATCCATGTAGGTCTTGTTGTAGGGTGTTGCTGACAACAAAATGCACTTGCTTTCGTTCTCCTGGATATACTCCTGAAGAGCCCGGTACTGTTTGCCCTCACGATTCCTCAGGTTATGGCTTTCATCAATCATCACCAGACGGTAACGACGCATGTTTGGTAGTTCTTTGATAACACGGGTAACAGACAGCACGCGGGCACGTAGGCGGTACCGCTCACGATAATCTTCCCACATGGAGACAAGATTTCTTGGGCAAATGATCAATGTTTCAAGACCGTGGTCATCCTCGAATATTCGCGCAACAGCAGTCGCCATGAGCGTCTTGCCAAGTCCCACAACATCACCAATCATGACGCCACCACGCTTGTTCAAATGGTGCGCGGCAATTTTTACAGCGGCCGTCTGAAAATCCAGCAGCCTATTGCCAAAGTCCTTCGGGATGCGATACTCGGTCAAACCTGCCCGCGCTTCCCGAGACAGGTGGTACGCGATTTTGATGTAGATGTAATATGGGGGAATCGGTGTCTCCCGTGCCCAGCTCTCATCAATAATTTTTACAAGTTCCTCCGAAATATCGATGCACCAGCGATTGCTCCATTTGTCTTCGAACCACTTTGAGAGCTTCTGGCAGGCATCATGATCCATCACATCAATGTTCAGCTCACCCTGCTTGGAAAGACCTGGTTGGGTAAGGTTGCTACTTCCTAGGTATCCAACAATCGGGTTTACAGGGTCAGAACGAAACAGAAGATAGAGCTTGGCGTGAAGTGAATATCGAAGAAACAGCTTAACTTTGACCTTTTGTTCTTTGATTTGTCGCGCCAGCCTTTGCAAGCTCTTTTCATCCTCATTGGTGGGAGTTCCCAGAATCAGTTGTTCCCGGAATTCCTCTGCCAGTTTCCTCCTGAATTGAAGTGCAGTCTGATTGTCAAGCACCGAGCCATCGCCAGACAAACTTCGTTCTTTTCTCAATTCCTCATGCGGCAACCGTTGCATGCCAACAAGAAGACGACAGCAATGCCCCTCACCGCCATCCCACTCCTCTATATATTTATCAATCAATTTCCAGCCACGTAGATTGAAGTACCCTACGCAGAAATCCCCCCGGTCAGAAACCTTCATGGTTTCAACCAAAGCGGGTCTCAGATGATTATCAATATTGTCAAATATGCGTGGCACTGTTCGGCCTTTCTTTTACGTTACAACTTGATGCAGATGGATTGCCTGATCGCGAAGTGTTTTAAAGTCATTGTGCAGCTCTCCCCATGTCATACTTCTTTGCAGAAAGTTAGCAACAAGACATCATTCTATCGCCTATTTGGTGGAATCAATCTACCCTGACAAAGTCTCTCCATGCTTGCATGAATCTGCTTGGATCGTGCGTGAACGAAAGCATTGAAATCACCATTCAGTAACTCGTCATATGGAACTAAGTGGCTTTCTAAGCGATGCCTGACTTCAGCTTCACTTGCATTAGCATCCGTGGCCCGTTCTTCAAGGTACTGTTTGGGCGTTTTTGCAGCAATTTTTCGATTGGTCTTCCACGAGATGAGTGCGCAGTTAAGTGCTGAGTTTACGATATGGTCTGGAAAGTCACCCTCAATCAAACTTCTGGGAAAGATGTGGTGAAATTCTCTGGATCCAACTTTGTCGGCGGTTGCCATTGCTCCATCAGCAAAATCATAACCGCCACCATACAAGGAGACTGCTACAATCGCGCGGCCAAGCCGATCTTTTCGTGCTGGCCAGCCACCTCTCCGCAATTCATCTGGAGTAGGGAGTGCATTTTTTGATTCGTCGAAAAGATCTGGTAATGACTGCGAGTGCGGACTTTCGATCAAGCTAGTAATCGCTTTATAGTCCGCAAATGCTCTTGTTGTTGCCGTTTTAAGATAGCGGTCAGTAAAGCTTGCTCTCCATATCGTCTTGCGAATTTGAGTCCGGGCATGCCCTTCTTTGTCTGCTCCATCAACTGGCACGTTTGCCCAGAGTGCAGCTGTCAAATATACGATAACTTCTGTTGGCAGGAGCTTCTCATTGAAAATCGCTTCGTCACGTAAAAACGCAATCCCTCTGGACAGGCCTGAAACAACCTCATCCCAAACATTTGCGAGCTCACTGCCAAATACTGGCTCCAGGTAGGTGCGCTTTAATGGAGGTTTGTCATTGAGGAGGGCGCCAACAGCTAAAGCAATATCTTCTGCTTTGCCATAAGCACGAATGTTCGGCACTTTTTCGTAAAGGTCTTCAATCATGTCATGGAGAGAGTCCCCAATAGCCCCCTCGAGTTGAGCAACGACAATGTCAAAATCTTTTAATGGTGTCGCAGAAGTATTCATCTTGATAAAAACATCGAGGGCCGTTTCCTGCTCGGTGCTGACTGGAAGAGAAAGAAAGGGGATCGAATATGAAGCGAGTCGCTGACGCAACTTCATGATGAGTTTTTCAGCTGCCTTATCTGTCCCTGCTTTCTCCGTCCAAGTATCCATTCCCTGCTCACCTTTTGCGCCAGGACAAAGCAGTGATACTGGAAAATACTTTCGTTCAAGGGTTCCCGCTGGATCATCTGCCCAAAGAGGCATGCGCTTCTCATATTTTGACAAGTATCGCCGACAAATCTCTATTTCAGGATGCCCCTCTCTTTTCAAAGAGACAAAAACTTTGAAATCTTCATAGTTGTCCGTGAGTGCACGCCAGAGTGCTGTTATCCGTTGCTGGCCATCCAGGAGATTCATCTGGGGCTTGATTTTCGGCTCCGGGGCCCCTGATATCGGGCGTGAAAAAAAAAGTTCTTTGTCGCCTACTTCAAGAATCAGTAGCGCACCTATTGGCAACGACGGCTGACGCAATATGTTCTCAAGCAGGCCCTCAATCTGGTATGGCCTCCATGCTTCAAATCTCTGAAATCTGGGCAGGGTGATCTGGCCATTACGGATCATTGCAAACCAATCTTCTACTGTTTTTGTGCGTGCTTCCATGTTATTGAGTGACCTCTGATTAATTCAGTTGCAAAGATTTTGACCTGTAACGGATTCGGCAGATGTATTTCTATGCACCTGCAGCAGATTGCGTAGTACACGAAGGTTACCACCCAGACTACGATAATCCTGCTACCTGCCGGAGCGACACAGTACGGGGTTTTCATGTTGTTAACCCAACTTGGGCAGTGCACCAACCTTGCTTGCTCTACGATCTACGCTTTCATCTGATATAGACTACTCCACAGCATATTGATGTTGAGAGCCACTGAATCAGTCTGCCTGCTCAGGAGCATCAGACATTAACCTTCAATTCGTCCAGGTGGTCTGCCCACGCTTGCATCATCTTCCTGCGCTCAGGCAGATGTGCGGTGCGGTTATACGCACGCCCGTTCGGGTCGCGTACCCGGTGGGCAAGCTGGTGCTCGATGAAATCCGGCCGAAATCCCAGTACTTCATCCAGGATCGTGCGTGCCATGGCCCGAAAGCCGTGACCGCTCATTTCCTCCTTGCTGATCCCCATACGTCGCATCGCGGCAAGAATAGCATTGTCGCTCATTGCCCGGTCCCCTTTATGATCCCGGGCACTCGGAAAGACATAGCGGCCACGTCCAGTCAGTGGCTGTAGCTCTTTCAGGATATCCACGGCCTGTCTGGACAAAGGGACAATGTGCTGAGTTTCAGTTTTAGTAACCAGAAAACGCCACTCGGCATTGTCCAGGTCGATATCCTTCCACTGGGCATGGCGTAGCTCTCCTGGGCGGACAAACACCAAAGGGGCCAAGCGAAGTGCACATTTGACCACCAGTGTGCCTTCGTAGCCGTCCAGGGCCCGCAGCACCTCAGCGACCTGTCTGGGTTCCGTCACGGATGCGAAGTGGATTTTTTTCGTCGGCGGCAATGCACCCCGCAAGTCCCCGGACGGATTGTATTGGGCCCGGCCCGTGGCGATGGCATAACGAAATACCTGGCTGCAGATCCCTAATACCCGATGGGCTGTCTCCAGTGCACCTCGTGCCTCGATCCGTCGAACCGTATCCAGCATGAGCGGCGCGGTGATCTCAGCGATCGGCTTGTTTCCAATCCAGGGGAATACGTCCTTTTTGAGTCGGCTGATCACCCGGTCGGCATGGCTTCTTTTCCAGTTCGGCTGATGCTTGGCATACCATTCACAGGCCACGGCCTCAAAGCTGTTGGCTAGGCTTTCTACCCGGGCAGCCTTCTCCAGCTTGCGCACCTCGCTCGGGTCGATATGGTTGGCGATCTGCTGCCTGGCCGATTCACGGCGCTCACGAGCATCTTTTAGGGAGACGTCGGGATAGGTACCCAGCGAGATCCGCTTGTCCTTGCCGTCAAAGCGGTATTTGAGCCTCCACCACTTGCCGCCTCTCGGAGAGATCTCCAGATAGAGGCCTCGGCCATCAAATATTTTCCGGTTTTTTTCGCCAGGCTTGGCGTTGCGAATCGCAGTATTTGTCAATGGCATGGGGGCAACTCCTTTTTGCTAGTGAGAAATTGCCCCTAATTTTGCCCCCAGTTGCCCCTATATGTCAATGAACTTTATAGTACCTTGAGGAACGATAATTTCAGGTAAACTACTGATTAAGGAAATAAAAATAGATTTATAGGGATGGCTTTGAATATTGAACTGATGGGCCCGGTAGGACTCGAACCTACGACCAAAGGATTATGAGATTTAGTAAAACCGACAACTTGTTGATTATCTTGGGGTGGGGAATTTTTGGCACAGTGAGTAAAAATTGTGTTAGCACAATGTGTTAACACAGTTTAGAGCTAGTAGTAAAAACTGAGCAATGTACCGAGATTGTTCCGGAAAACAGACTTTGTCTTAATCGTCAAAGTGTACAGTTTCCTAGCTTTTGAGTATGTAGGTGCTCCAAATGGAGCATTCTTGCAAAAAGACTTGTACAGACACTATATTTGGAAATAAAATATGCATGCGTGCATAAGAAGGTTTGAAGCCTTCTTAACAACTGCAGATAACGTCAAATGCGTTCACGTCAACTATAGCCGCCAATGGCTAGTCATCATTGTATCCGAACGTCTTGTGATTTGTACGCTCCATCGTGGGAGAGCACGAATCGACGCCTAGGTAACAATTCGCCACTCAAAAGTGAATAGGAGATTTCAACTTGAAGGCTGAAAAGAAGCACAAAAAGTTAGCTTCCGCACAGGAGGGTATACAAGTCTTCAAGGAAGTGAGCATGACAAGTGCCAGTGAAATTGGTATCACTCTTCGGGTTGATGAAGAGACTTTGAAAACGCTCGATGATATTCAGGAAGAAACAATTAAAGCTGCACAAGAGCACCAAAAATTTGCATGGCGCTAATTAGCTAAGACCCTTAAGTCTTACACAAATCCACGTAGTACCCGCCAGAAAGTCTGGGCACCATGAATGTCGAATATATAGTCCGACAGTTGGACAATGACGCGGCTTGGGCTGAACTGAGTAGTATTCTAGGTGGAGATCATATTCTTGTAGTGAGGGGTGTCGTCCGCCACCTACGAACAATCAATGCTGCATGCTACGTATTGGAAAGCCGATATATCGATCGAGACTATTCGTCAGATTATTTGAGATTTTACGCCCAAACCTTTCGTTCTCATGGCAGGCACTGCAAACGACTGCACTTTTTATCTGCAGATATATCAGATGCGTTTACGGGACCACAAACCCCGAATCATTTAGCAAAGCTCCGAAAGCTCATACGAACAAACTACTGCGGTTTTTGTGTTGTTAGACCACTGGCAAATGCTCCAATTGGACGAACTGTACTTGCTGCCAAACCTCGAGAGCCTTCGGATACAGAAACAATTGTAACGTGTCACGCCGAATACGATGCGAATCTGTTTGGTGTTGATCTCAAAGTCACCGGAACTGCTTTTCTGCAGCAGGATGCTCGTGTGGGAGCTTGTGCTCAAGTTGCCGTATGGGCTGGCATCCGTCATATGCATGCGAGACACAAATACAACTGGGTTTCTGTTGCAGACATTACAAGGCTCGCTGCTCCGACAACCGCTTCAGAAGCCACTTCTTTGCCCGCCGGCTCAGACTTCCTAACTTCAGAAAGAATGATTCGAGCAATCGATGAAATCGGATTCCAGCCGCTTTGTTTCAGAGGAAAAAATCTGATCGGAGAAGCAATCTTGCCTTACGTGGAATCCGGTATTCCCGTAATAGTAGGCTTGAGTGATGGTGGGGCTCTAGGTCATGCAGTGACTGTGATCGGTCGAGTTTTTTCCAAACTAGAGACCCCAAGTAATCGTGCTATTGATTATGTTTCCTCCTACATTGCTCATGACGACCAGGCTGGTCCATATATGTTGGTGCCAATGAAAAAAGGAATTAGGGCAAACAAAAAATTTAAATCCGAAGACTTTATAAGGCACGCTCTAAATGGTCGAATAGTCGATTTAAACATGCATGATCATGCTGTTTTTGCCGTGGCATTAATGCCACGCAAAGTGTTCTCTACTGCCAGGTCTGCAGAATACACAGCCTGGGACCGAATCAAAGCAGTTTTGGAAACAATGTCGAATGTTCGAAAAAAAATCAGTGTAAATGAACTTCTCATGGATGAACTCGAATTGGCATATAGATCAAAAGAAGTTGTATTACGAACATACCTAACCTCGGCAGCAGGGTATAGACGCCATATCGTGCAAGGAACTGCATGTGAAAACCTGAAAGAAATATTACTGTCCCTACACCTGCCCCACTTCACATGGGTAACAGAAATTTCTACGATAGGCTCGTACAACCAACAATCACCCGGCATGCGTCGTATTTATGGACATGCGGTACTTGATGCGACTTCGACGGGGAAGGATAGGAGTGGGCTATTGCTCTTGCACCTTCCAGGCATTGTTGTGACGAACGACGTCAATGCTAGTCCTAAAAAGGCTGAAAAGTACGCAATCATAGAAAATGACAAGCTCTATGAGTGTAGGGAAAAACGATTTTAAGATTTTCGTGGTCTTGTCGGGAGAACTGCGTGGTCACCAAGTCCAAAGCGGCTTTGCAAATTCTGAGAACACTCTAAACAATCTGAATCAGATCGTGGTCTGTCATATCCAGCTAGGCCTTGACGGGAATTCCAGCGAAACCAGTGCGGCTCCACATCTGGATACTTCAACCCGGTCATAAAAAAGAGAAAATTATCAGCGGCATGGGCGCAAGCAATTGCATTCATGGTAATGACACTTGGTGCAGTCACCTCTGGGTCGTCGATGTAAGCGTATCCGCGTTTAGCTTGAGAGGGAACTGCTTCGTCTTGAAGCCTCACCGGGTTGATAAGGCCATTGCACCATAGACAGCCGTGATCAGGCGTTATAGGTCGGCTGACACAAAAAACATTTCCAACTTCTCCAGCTTCACTCACAGGGATCTTAGCGCCAACTTGCGTCCCAGGAACTCCGTATTGGTGCACTATGGCATTGAAGAGTAGTCGAGCTGCCATTGTGTCAGCAGCAAGGAAAATGTAGTCACAATCGATGAACCGTGCTGCAACGTCCTCATGGAGAAAGTCCTCAGGAATTGATTCTATTCGCGCATCTGGGTTCGCTCGACGTATGTTGCGTGCCGCTAAGTGAACCTTATGCTTGCGGAACCAATGCTTGATCTTGCAGGGAACCCATGAGGGTGAATAGGCATCAATGTGCCGCGCAGCAACCAATCGCGGGAGGTTTGTGATCTCTGCCTTGTCGGGATCAGCAAGAATGAACTCCCCCACGCCCAGCCTGCCGAGCAATTCAGCCAAAATGGAACCGGCTCCTCCTAGGCCTATTATCCCTACACGAGCCTCAAGGAGAAGCTTCTGGCCTGTATTGCCAAACAGGAGACTTTGACGATTGTATTCTCGGCTGATAGTAGCGTTAGTTAGCGGGTCAGGACGCAATAAGCTTCGGCGATTGCCGACAATGGCTGCGTAGCTGAGTTCAGCTCGAATTGATCCAGGAAACCATAGATCTCCAGCTATTGCTGACTTGGCAAAGACAAGTGCTCCAACGGGCATGCCTCTAGCTATATCCAGAAGCGCAGGGTAACCACGCTCGTGAGAAGCCATGTCATCAGCAGAAAAGCTGACATGATCCATACCACCATGATTGTGAACAGCGAGATAAGCAAGTTTCATATCTCTGGCACGTAGTATGCGGCTCTGAATAAATTCAGCCCGCAACATACGATAGCCACGTTGTCCTTGCACGTAATCTTTACCATCTTCTGCCAAGTGAAGTTCTCGGGCAATAAGCCGGAGGCCACGATCTGATTGACAAGTGCCTGCTAGAATAATGGCGCCATGTTCATCGCTATCTCCAGGGAAAAGGTGATCTTGTAAAGAACTATAGAGACTTTGCGGTATGGTGAGGCGCCAGGGCGTCACTGTTGGTGTAGGAGCCATTGGATAACCTTTAGAAGCTTAAGTGCTGCCGTGTCTGTTGCAGGATTTAGGCCGTTTGAGCGACGGGAAATTTGAATGGCAGGTTCATTTTGGAACTGAGCCGACCCAAATCCACTCCCTAAGTCTTTACCATCAACTCGGACTAGGTTCGGGTCTGTAAAGTGTGGGTAAACATCAGCGTATGGATACTGGTACGTAATCTGGAAGCCGACCCACACGCTAGACTGTTGGTACGGAGGACCGAGTGGAACGTTTTCAACTCGGACAAATGCACCACCCGACCCATCTGGTTCGATCTTAACCAAACATCGGTCAAAGGTAGACCGAATCTCATCGATTGCTCGGGCAACTGGAGGATTAATTGCAGTCATGAGTTATCATCGTTGGCAATCGCTAAAAAACGATCATTTTCCTTGACAACAATCTCCTCATTGTCACCAATCAAGTCAGTCTTTCCTCCACCTCTTTCGATACTGAGTACAAAGTCATGCTTGATGTCGACGGCCTGCTCGATAGCAGCTTTCTTTATACTTGAACCATTTTGTTTAGAGCTCTCTAACGTAACGGGCTTGTCATTGACTAAAACATTGACTTTGCCGTCAGTAACGTCAGGTTTGGTTTTAGTGTCTTCGGCCATTCTTGGACCTCCTTTCAGATGTAGTGTATAATTCCTATATTGAAATATTGCATATATGAAATTGGATTGCAAGTATGAAATTAAAAAAACAAGACTCGACCAATTTTGACGTGTCGGCCCTACATGCTGCTCTCGATTCAGAACGCCATGCTAGACGCTTAGCTTGGAAGGACGTCGCGATGGAATCAGGGGTTAGTGCATCTACGCTGACGCGTTTATCGCAAGGACGTCAACCAGATGTAAACAGTTTTTCTGTTCTAGTCAGATGGCTTGGAATGTCGGCAGACCACTTCTTGGGGAATCATGCGACTGAAGCGTTTGGATCAGCAAGCCCTTTGGCTCAGATATCGACCATAATACACCAAGATCCTAATCTAAATGATGATGCTTCGACTGCACTCGAGGAATTGGTTAAAGCTACCTATGTACGGTTAAGATCTGATGACTGAAGATAGGTGACTGGGTGCCTCCAGGTCGGTAGCTTCTTATTAAGAGTTGTTTTATCACGTCATCTGCAGCAACTGTGCCAGCTGTAGGCCACTGTTCTGACCTAGGAGTTCCGTACTGCCTAATGGATTCAACGACTCAGTTATCAAAAATTGCTACTGAAGAAATAGAAGAAAAATGGCTAAGAAGGCTGTGAATGCCCGTTGGAGGATGAAAGAAAAATAGACAGCGATTCATCCTCACCGACCCTGCCGTCTAAGATTCCCTTCATTACGACAAAGGGCTGCATTAAGGGGCTGGTGAAGCGATAAAGATATTTGCGTTTCACTCCTTCTTTCTTTAGAACGCAGCCATGATCTTGGCCACAGAAATCGTTCAAATGCTTAGAAAAGCTGGGAATTTCGTATCTCTTATGCATGATCCGCGACATCGGTTCTTTTACATCTGCAGCTTTAAAATAACCGAACTGATCATTCTTGGCCAAGGCGCATGCTAGTAAAACCTGGGCATACAAATTGTTTGTTTGCGGTGAAGTAACAGCTTTCCTATAACCATCTAGAAGACTCTGTTGAGCATTGTCTACCGCTTCTCTGATAGCGGGATTCACATCGCTTACTGCAATTTCCAAACGTCTGTCCTCTAGAGCTATGCGGGCAGCATGTAAGCCTAGCCGGTGTGTATAGCTGGGGAATCCCTGCGACAAGACTGCAATCTTTGATTTTGCCTCGGAATCAATGCTCATGCCTAGTTTTTGGGTTCCTGTTTCAAGGATCTCATGTAACTCGTCGGGTTCCATGCGAGGCATTGGGACTTGGGTCAGTGCACGCTCAATAGACTGATGATCAGCTATCAAACCCCCTATAGTTTCAGCCACACCGACTACGATGAGCGTAGCTGGAACTGCATTGTCTGAAAGACTTTTGATTGTGTCAGCAACAGCTCGCCGGTCATTTCCTTGTGGTAGACGATCGAATTCGTCCAAAATGACCAAGAGAACATTGTTTCGCCCAATACTCGAAAGAATAGCTCGAACAGTGTCAGGGGTAATTTCGGATTCGCTTGGCAACATATTCAAGGCCGATTCAGTTCGTTCCTCTGTTTCTCTCCTAAATCCAGCTACCCGTCCCTCAACAACCATCTGGATATTCGAGAAGACCTTCTTCCACAGACCTTGAAATGTATCGGTGACATCACAGTTTACTCGTGGTGATATCGCTTGGACACCTGTCCTAGAGATCACACGGGAAGCAATGACGTTTGCAAGAGACGTTTTCCCAACGCCACGCTCACCGTAAATTGCTACATGTTGGCCTGTTTGGTTTATAGCGTCGATTACTTTGTTTAATTCTCCCCTACGTCCTGCAAAAAGATCATTCTCGCTTATTGGAACAGCGGGCGTGAAAGCCGTACTAACTTTCCAGTTGAGGTTCTCCCATTGCTCTTTTTCGGTAAGTTTTCCTTCTTCTTGTATATCTTCCTTAGCCATACCGCCCCCTTTAGGCTTCAAGACCCTCATAATATAGCACTGTACGCTGCACTAGGATAGCAATATACACGTGATCGCCTACCTTACCCGCGTATTATATTAATACTAAAGTATTATCGCCCAAGATAAGCTGTTACCACCTGCTCCCGTTCATGTCCCAGTTCCTGGCTGATGGTCAGCCGGGCTTCCTGATCCAGTGCCCGCTGCTCTGAGGTGAATGATTTGTTGTCCGGCCCTCCCATGACGGGACACTTCCAGCCCGTCAGTTCCTCGTAGCGTTCCTGGGCATATGCATGGCGCAACCCGTGCATGCTTGAGAGCCCAGCCCGGGTGGTATTGCCCTCGTAGATCCTCAACTGCTGCACGTAGCTTCGATGGGATGGGATCAGGGACTCGAAGCCGGCCAGTGCCCGTGCACGGTCCAGGACGTTTCGCTGGTGTTCCGTTCGAACCGGAATCGTTCGTGGCTTGCCGCCCTTGGTCCAGCTGGATTTCAGTTGGATGTGATTACCCTGGTCGGCATAGCTGGGGTTGAACTTCATGGCCTCTTCGCGTCTCAAGCCAAAGGCCCGCTGCAGTTCCAGGCTCATGCGAACGTGGATGTCCTTGACCTTGCTGAGTTGGGTTTGGGTGAGATCTTTGGCCTTGTTCTCATTGGTGACAAAGCGTCGGTCCGGAATGCCGTAATGTTCATTGGACCTCGCGATGACGTTCTGCTTGTCAACCTTGTGGGCCCACCATCGCAGGGCGGCCATGCGGTTCTTGATGGTCCCGATCGAGAGGTGGTTGTCCTGCCATTTCTGGACCAGGGCCTCGATGTGCTTGGGCTTGAGTGATTTTGACTGCATCTTGCGATAGCCCATGGCATGCAGCTCGTTGGCGATCAGCGTGAGCATCCGCTCTCTGTTGTTCTGCGTGGCATAGCTGCCCTCCCGGCAGTGCCGGCAGAGCTGTTTCAACTGGTAGTTCAAGCTTCTCATCGTGTGTTCTCCTTATCCGGTGAGTGTTTCTAGCCTTCTGGCCGCCTGGGCGGCTCAGGTTCGCTTGCGCGATACGGCTCTGTGGGACACGACTCCCTAATGACTTGAATGTGCCTCAGTCCAGGCAGCACAGGTTGTCTCCTGCAGAAGACCGACCCCTGTGCAGGTCCAGATGCCCCAGAGGGGCGATAGTTCAAAGATGGTTACACCTCCTTTCGAATTGTGC
This sequence comes from Gammaproteobacteria bacterium, assembly GCA_965203725.1. Classification (GTDB taxonomy): domain Bacteria; phylum Pseudomonadota; class Gammaproteobacteria; order UBA4575; family UBA4575; genus WTFY01. The sequence continues at coordinate 589,901 of CBDBDH010000001.1, read as the reverse complement.
GGATCGCTCCGCGGGATTAAAAAACGGCCGGATGCGCAGCCCAGGGTGGCCAGGACCCTAAAGGTCAGGGCCTACCTGCGCATAGCGCACGCAACTGCATGGCAAAAGATCACAAGCACGTTGTGAGTAGTACAGGCGGATGCCTGTGTTGAAGGTGGACAAGTCCTGTGACAGACATGCCCTGGGTCCCTAGAGGACGTTACTTACAAGATGGACCGCAGCTTGCGCTGATGCACCGGTTGCACGGTCCGGGCGGTGCCTCGGTTGCCGCTGATATACCGTAGCGGCGCCGGTACAAAATCAATACGGGACAAGTATAGCATGCGATGAATATCCAGCCCGGAGAAATACCGGTCCGGGGCCAAAAAAATCGCATGCGACCGGATCCGGGGACGGTGTAATTCGTGGGGCATTCAGGCCCGCAGCCCGAACCCAAAGTTCCTGCCTTGCCCCGCACCCCGAATGCCCCCGCGTCACTCCCGCGTTTGCTGCGCGCCCTGGGGAGTGACGCGGAGTCCGTGCGTGGCTCTCCGACCCGTAATCCTGAGCTACGTGATCTACAGTTGCGTGGCAGACTTGCACGAGGTGACCAGTACGCCTGCAGCCTGTTTGAGGCAGAGACGGATACGGAGTCCTCAGCACGAAGCTATCCCTTGCCCTGGCGGCTCGCCATCTGCTGCACGCGCTGCACCAGCGGACTGTCCGGATCGGCCGGGGCCAGCTCGGGCAGCTTCGCCACCTGTGCCTCCGTCCTACGCTTCGCCAGGCGAGCCTGTGCCACGCGCAGGCCCCGCTCCGGCGTAAATTTGCCTTCCCGGGCACGTTCGATCAATGCCCGAAGGCAACCCAGGGGCGAAGCCCGGATGTCGCCTGCAGCGATGATGGCAGCCCATTCATCGAGGACCTGCTGGTCGAGGGGTGCATCCAGCGCCTCGATCATCTCCCTCGCCCATTCCCGTTCCGAGGGCAGCAGTTCCCTCGGCAAGTGAAGTCCAGAACCATCTCCACCACCACGGTCGAGTGAACCGGATTTGATTTTTTGCTTTGGCTCTTGTGGTGGTAGTGGTGGTTCTCTTTCGGTTCTTCTTTCGGTTAAAGGGGTGACACGGGTGTCACCCTCCCCATGACACTGGTGTCGGGGGTGGGTGACAGTGGCGTCAGGGAGTGGTGTCAAATTGTCAGGAGGGGGTGACAATTTGACACCCTCCTTCAGCTTTAACCGATATCGATTCGAGGAACTCGAGCCGTCCGGGCGCAGGCGCGGCTCGACCATCACCAGCTTTCGCTGGACCAGGTACTGGATGGCGCGCTGCACCGTGCGCCTGGAGACCCCGACCTTCTCCGCGACCGTGGAGATCCTGGGCCAACAGACACCTTGGTCATCCGCGGCATCGGCCAGCACGACCAGGACGAACTTCGGCCCCGGTGCAAGGGACTGGGCCAGGGCCCAGTCCCGGGCGGTGATGCTCACAGCTCAGGCTTGTATACGGCGATATCCTTCATTCTTCGCTCGGCTCGAGGATGATCTGGGCGACCTCGCCGGCCGGGTAATAGACGCGTCTCCCGATCTTGCGCCCGCAGGCCTTCAGGGCGCGGGTCTGGCGGTCGCTGGGATAGCTCAGGCTGTAGCGCAGGCCGCCGGTGGTGCGTCCGAGCAGCTGGGCCAGCTGTGTCTGAGACAGCAGCAGGCCGAAACGTTCGGTCAGTTGGTTTTCTAATGTGACTGCAGGTGGGCTCTCGGTATCTTGCATAGTTCTTCTTCTCCTAGTAGACAATTTGCACACACAAGACTGCATAAGGTGTCAAGCGAATACTATGGAAAACTATTTCGACTATGGTTTCGATTTCTAAAGACCTATGAATGGTTGATGACTTTTCTGACTATGGGTTTCAGCTATTGCAATATCAGGAATTGATGATCCACCACGGCTCCCTTATCGCGAATACCGTGGCTTTCACAGTGGGTAACACATTCTGTGAATATGTCAGTCACTCGGAACCATGTTTTGGCGATACGGGCCAACTCTTTTGCCATATCACACTTCTTGCTTGCTCCTAGATGAAACACGGCTACACCATTTGATTTTAACCTTTCTCGACACTGGCGCAGGATAGGATGGTAAACCTCAAAGCTGCGTTTTTGCCGTTCGTCGACGAATGCGAGTGGCCGTTCTCGAAAATCATTCGCCTCCCATCCACAGAACCATAGGCGCATCCAGTTCCCAAGATAGAACCGCGTGCTGGCAAAGAAAGGCGGGGAGGTGATTACAGCGTCCAGATCTTCAATATCAGCGGGCCACCATGTCGTTGCGTCTTGGAAAATCGAGTAGCCAGGGGTGAAGTTGTCCGTTATCGGTGCCATCAGGCTACGTTCCACTTTGTCGCGAAGCCTAGGAATTAATGCACGGTATTCCGCAATGCCGCTTGGTGCGAACGGTGTGATAGGGTGCGAACGGCGACTGAGCGCATATGGGCGATTGCCGTGAAGGATATGTAGCAGGCAAGCAAAGACGAGAGACTGTGAGGCGTTTGCTGGTGGATTGTCAAGGAAATATCTGCGCGCCAGCAGTATATCTTCAAGTGTCCTTTTGTGAAAATAGGAAGTCAAAACGCCATTGAAGCGGATCGACTCTGCAGACTCACGTTCGCCCGCTTTCACCTTTTGGGTTTGCAAGTACTGTTCGAGCCTCTTAACCGTTCTCTCGCATACAGCAACGTCGCACCTACCAATCTTTCCGGCCGTAATGTGAACCGCAGGCGGCGAGATGTCAAAACCCCAACATTCGACACCATGGAGCGCAGCCTCAAACGGGATCGTGCCGACCCCTGAGAATGGGTCCAGCAATCGGCCACCAGATGTTGTGAAAGTCTGCACAAGATGTGCCGCTAATGACGGCTTCATCTTGCCTTGGTAGGAGCAGAGTGAATGGCGTGGATGTCCCCAGTTACGTTTTGCAAATTCGCCCTGCTGGTGCGGCAAAAATTTCTTGAAATCTGACCACGCTGGCGACCAACTATTCGATTGTTTTATCGTGTGTCGGGTGACCCCACGTTTCCTAGGCTTTGAAGCGAATAAAAGCAACTTCTGTGTCAGTTTTGCTTGGCTGCGCGAGTAACGCTGACGCAATGTTACTTCGTCGCTAAGATTGAACCCAGCAGCGGCCAGCGACTGCACAATAAATTGGTCCGTAGGAACATGTACTCCGGCATAGGCGGAATCGCCGATATCGATAATGATCGTGCCGCCCTTCCTAGTATGCAAAGCTAACGCATGGAGAATCATGTGCATTTCTGAAGCGAAACACGCGACCATACGAGGTATTCGCATATCGTAAGCATCAGCTTTAAGGGCCTCCACGACCGGTGCAGCATCAGTCGGCATTTCACCAACAGGCTTAACCACGGTCACATCGTTAATCCCAACTGTCATCGAGCTGAAACGGAATCGGGCCAAATCTTCCCGCCTTTTCAGGCAGCGCAGGAACCACAGTTCGACCTTCGTATTCCTAAAATAATTAGTGCCGTTTAGATAAGGCGGGCTTGTTATGACCGTGTCGACAGAAAGAGTGGGAATTCGGTCCAAGTTTTTAGCGTTCTCTAGCAGCATGATTGGCGCTTGCTCGATTGGTGAAAGGTCTTCAATATCACGGGCTATCATAGCCAGTGCCGTTTGAATTTCATTTCGTAACTCGATGCGCCCACGAGCCAGTTCCTTCTCGGTCTTGAACCTCAGGTCGCCTCGGCGAATTAATCGAGACGCTGGGACCAGAGCGCGAAGTACTGCGATGGTCAGGAAACGAGCTAGTAGCGGAGTAGCGCATCCGATATCGTCAATTAATGTGCGGCAGCGCAATACATCGGCGAACACGTCGCTATCAAAAAACACACTGTCACCAAACACTGCACTGTAGATTTTCTTCAACCGAATATCTTGCTTGGTAGTGTCAATCCGTTCATTCAATGTCTCGCCGAGCGCAGTGAGCTCGTGCACGAGCTCACTGCGCTGGCGGTCACGTAATCGAAGGGCAATAACCTTTGAAGCTGTGAGGAACTGGAGAACCGGGTTGATCTCTGCGTGATACGCCTTTTTGCCGAGACGGGATGCAGTAAGCGCTGTTGTGCCCGTGCCGCTGAAAGGGTCAAGCACACTTTTTGCGTTTGGGCAGTACCTGCCGATTACTGACTCGACAAACGCAGGGGAGTATCCCTCCAGCCAGGGATACCATTCGTGTAGCGGCTCGTGACGACCTCCGTTGAAGGTTGCCTGAATTGGATCAATAACAATGGGGCTATGGGACTCAAAGCCCGGCAGCCACGCGGTGGATGACTGTCCGTTGGTTTCTAAATGACTGCGGAGAATCGAGAGGCAGAATGCGTTAAGAGACTTATCCTTCGTCTGAGCAACTGCTTGGAGAGCCACGAAGCTCTCATAGCCGAGAGCATTTCGAAGCGAGTCGCTAGAGAGATGGCGTACCGCTTTGTAAATATTCTCGTCTCTTTTGCCAAAAGCGAGAGTCAAACTGGATCGTCCGGATGCCGATTTTGGGCAATCCCTGAAATAAATGTTCTTGTACGATTGTGTCATAGCCCTTCGATCTGAATGGCTTTTGTTTGATACTAACTACCATACTATGGTAGTTAGTATCAAGTGCTGGTTGATCCACCGAAGGATCCAGTTTGAGAGAGGGAGAGGTATAGGCTATTTTCGGCTCATGCGATTCCGTCAGCCGCCTGTAGCCATTCAGCGCGGGCAATCATGTAACTAGCTGATATACGTTCCTCAATTTGGAGCGCCTCCACAGGATTTTGGATCATGTACAGGCTCGGTGAGATACTGTCCATGCGTTCGACAAGTGCGAGAACGTAACTGTCACGGTATTCCGAGGCTGCCTGGTATTCCGTTGCCGTAAGACTAACATTGCCTAACGCAGCAAAACTACTTTTCACCTCAACCATCATTGCTCGATTTTCTCGCCGTGCCCAAAGGTCAAAACCGTACCCACGACGATTGGTGTAAAACGCGACCTCCCAACCTTGCGAACGGAGCACCTTTGCGACGAAGCTTTCTGCATCTGTACCATCATTGCTTGCACGCTTTGTGGGGGGCGAAAGCAGTTCTTCGACTTCTGGGGGTTCCGGTATTCGAAGTTGTGGTGCGGGTGCAGCTTCCATCAGTGCAGGTGCTGCAGGAGCTTCAAGAATATCTGGTGCAGCGGCAGGTATAGCATAAGCTCCGGCCCACTCAGTTGTCAGAAGAAGTCGCGTTTCTTCGCGTACCATGCTAGTGCCGAGCGAGAATAGCGAGAATGTATGCGGCCCAACATCGCGCCAGTTCAAATACGCTTTGTTCCCCTGTATCCGGTTGCGGACCTCGATATGAAGCGTACCCTGTTCCTCAGGTGTAAGCGCGCGATAAGCCATGATCGCAGCGACTGTCTCTGGTATCTCATTCCTGCGTCGTATACGAGAGACAAAGAAGTCGAACTCGTTTCGGTCGATATATCCATTGCAGCGCTGGAGAACCTGTTTAGTAACCTTGTAAACCTGCAGGTTAAAATCATTGTACTGTCTTACTCGGTTGGGTGGTGTCCAGGGCTCGACTGCAAACCGGATCGCGGACAGGGATTCTTCAAGCACCGCTAAGGGATCGCTTGTATAGGCGAGATCGCGTCCTCGATTTGTAAGGGTAATTTGGTTCCAGAACCGGCCGTTCACACGCCGCAGAAGCTGTAACGGCTTGTCCATGACCAACAGGTGATGACGCCGTAGTTGCATACCAGGATCATCAACTTCCGTGCCAATGATTTTCGCGAGTCTCTGATAGTCGTGCCCAGTCAGCTCAATGACACCCCTACCGCTTCTGTTCTCCAAATATTCGGCTATACCTTTTAACCAAGATATCGAAACATGGATGCGTGTGATAATAAACCAGCCGCGATCGCCCCGGTCTCCCTCGTTAAGGCGGTCCACTAGTATGCGACGAACGTCTTCTAGGCTCATGCAATATACCCGCTTGGAAACACCGTGAGTCCAAAGGGCTCGCGACTTCGTCTACGTTGCCTTTTTAGAGCAGGACCCAAGGTAGATGGAGGGGTTGCACTGGTCTAATCCCATCAGGAGTTTACCATTGCCTATCTGGCAGCGTAGCGTAGCTTTCTCTGAAATTCTATTGTTATCCGCTAGGCTGCTTAGATCAGGGTTGCGTCGTCGAGGTGAAAGTAGTAGTCCAAGGTAGATAACATCCGCATCTGAGCAGCATCTGTCGATGCAGTACTCTCTCAATTTTTGGCTGTGTGCAATGCAGCATCATAGATCATATAAAGAAGATAACAGGAGTCATGTATTACGTTAGGTCATAATTTTAGGTAAGAACTTGGTCTAATCGTTTCACTAGATCTTCTGCCCGCAAGTGCGTGTAACGTTTGAGCATCTGCATAGACTTATGCCCAGAGATTGCAGAAACCTCTTGGTCTCCTAAGCCTGCCTCGACCAGGCGTGAGACTGCTTCATGGCGTAGGTCATGAAAACGAAGCTCCTCGATGCCGGCTTTCTTCAGAGTACGGCTCCAGGCTGGGCGAAACTCATATGGACGACGGATACCGTCACGTCCGGGTTCGCCCCAGAAAATCAGGTTCGTGTCTAGTGGCCTCACTGGATTGCCAAGGGCCGCACGAAAGACATTTGTGGCTTGTTTCGTTAGGGGTACGATTCGGGACGATCCGTTCTTAGTTTCCGTAAGGTGTACGGTGCGTTTGTCCATGTTCACCTGTGAACGGGTCAGGGACTTGATCTCCCCAGCACGCATACCGGTATACAGTGCGATGCGAGCCATCCATCCCAACATGGGATTGGAGTGGCTGTCGCAAGCTCTGAACAGGGCAATTTCCTCTTCTGCAGTTAATCTCCGGTCTCGGCCCTTTCCAGGGCTGGGTTTGCGGATATTGGCCACAGGGTTGTAGAACAAGCCCACCCTCCATTCCTTGATCGCAATGGTGAACATATGCGAAAGCAGGGCTAACTCCAGCCGCACGGTGTTGTTGGACTTGCCAGCCTCTAGTCTTTCATCCCGATACCGGGCAACAAGATCTGGAGTAACTGCGGCTAGGCTGTATGCCCCCAGACATTCCTTCAATGCCTTGGCCTTGTGCATCTCGGCATAGGCTGTGGTCGCACGCTTGGTGGAAGATACTTCACGCAGATAGCGTTCCAGTGCGTGGGCTAGTAAAAGACGATCCGAACCGGCCCGGTCGATATATACACCACGCACCATCTCATCCTCGGTGCGTCTGGCCCAGTCCTGGGCATCACGTTTGGTGCGAAATGTCTTGATGGTGGTCGGCCAGCCTTGCTTGCGGATCATCGCCTTCCAGGTGTTGGAGGGGGTTTTCGTGATCGTGGCCATATGTCAATTCCTGTAGTAGTGTACCGAAATTGTACTGTATGACACAGGGATTGAAAAGGGTAGATATATAACCTATTGATAAATATGGTGGGCCCGGTAGGACTCGAACCTACGACCAAAGGATTATGAGTCCTCTGCTCTAACCAACTGAGCTACAGGCCCCGGACGGTTTGTCTCGAAAAGGATTTTATTCGATTTCGAGAAAGCTGCGTAGCTGTTCGGACCGGCTGGGATGGCGAAGCTTGCGCAGGGCCTTGGCCTCGATCTGGCGAATGCGCTCGCGCGTCACGTCGAACTGCTTGCCCACTTCCTCCAGGGTGTGATCGGTATTCATGTCGATGCCGAAACGCATGCGCAGCACCTTGGCTTCCCGGGGAGTGAGCGAGGCCAGTATTTCGCGCGTGGCTTCGCCGAGGCCCTCGGAGGAGGCGGAGTCCACCGGAGACTCGATGATGACGTCCTCGATGAAGTCCCCCAGGTGCGAGTCCTCGTCGTCGCCGATCGGGGTTTCCATCGAGATCGGTTCCTTGGCGATCTTCAGTACCTTGCGCACCTTTTCCTCGGGCATCTCCATGCGCTCGGCCAGTTCATCCGGGGTCGGTTCGCGTCCCTTCTCCTGCAGCATCTGCCGCGAGATCCGGTTCAGCTTGTTGATGGTCTCGATCATGTGTACGGGGATGCGTATCGTGCGGGCCTGGTCCGCGATCGAGCGGGTAATGGCCTGGCGGATCCACCAGGTGGCGTAGGTCGAGAACTTGTAGCCGCGGCGGTACTCGAACTTGTCCACTGCTTTCATCAGGCCGATGTTGCCTTCCTGGATCAGGTCCAGGAACTGCAGTCCGCGGTTGGTGTATTTCTTGGCGATGGAAATGACCAGGCGCAGGTTGGCTTCCACCATCTCTTTCTTGGCCCGGCTGGCCTTGGCCTCGCCGATCGACATGCGCCGGTTGATGTCGCGGATCTCGCTGATGGTCAGGCCGGCTTCCTGCTCGATCAGGAACAGCTTGTCCTGTTCCTTGGCGATATCCGGTTTCAGGGCCAGCAGGGGTTTCGCGTACTTGGCCCGGGAGCGGTTCAGGGTGCCCAGCCAGTCGGTACAGGATTCGTTGCCGACGAAGACCTTCATGAACCGGTCACGCGGCATCTTGGCATCGGTGATGCACAGCTTGCGGATACGGGCTTCATGGATGCGGATCCTGCCGACCATTTTCTTGAAGTCCGTGGTCAGGATCTCCACCGTCTTGGGCGTGAGCTTGATCAGGGTGAACTCGTTGGCCAGGTCTTCACGGGCCTTGAGACGTTTCTTGGCATCGCTGTTGGCGGATGAGAACTTCTTGTACAGCCGCTGCAGTTTCCTGAAATAGGCCTGGACCTCCTTCGGGTCGGGCCCGGTGTCCACCTCTTTCTCATCGACATCGTCATCCTCGCCATTCTTGCTTTCCTGGGTGACCTGTGCGGCGGGCGGAGGAATGGCATCCGTGTCCTCGTCGAGATCCACGAAGCCGACGATCAGGTCCGTCAGGCGCAACTCCTCGGACTTGACCTTGTCATGGAAGGCCAGCAGCTTCTCGATGGTGGACGGGTAGTGGCCGATCGCGAGCAGCACCTGGCGCAGCCCCTCTTCGATACGCTTGGCAATCTTGATTTCCCCCTCGCGGGTCAGCAGGTTGACGATCCCCATCTCGCGCATGTACATGCGCACCGGGTCCGTGGTGCGGCCGAACTCGCTGTCCACGGTCGCCAGGGCAGCGGCCGCTTCCTCGACATCGTCGTCGGTGGCGGCGCTGTCGGTCAGCACCAGGCTGTCGGTGTCGGGGGCCTGCTCATGGACGTTGATGCCCATGTCGTTGATCATGCCGACGATGTCCTCGATCTGTTCGGGATCGACGATGCCGCTTGGCAGGTGATCGTTGACTTCCGCGTAGGTCAAAAAGCCCTGCTCCTTACCCTTTGCGATGAGTTGCTTGATACTGCTGGATTGCTGCTGATTTTCGTCCAAGTTAACCCCTGCCTCCCGGATCCGGGAGTTCCGTGAACCAAACACCACAGTATAACAGGATCAGGGCGGTGTGGGTAGTACCCTGATTAAAATCAAGGACTTAACTTGTCTTGCGCTCCTTCCATGACCCACGGGATTCTCGTACGCCGGCCGCCCCGATGTCCTTATGACACTTTGTCGTGGAGCAGGTTCCGAAGCTGCTGCTTCTCCGCATCGCTGAGCCCGTCGGTCTGTTCCTTGTCGATCAGGGCCTGCGCGCGCGCCTGATCGGTCTTGCGGCAGATCCATTTCATGGCGTCTTCAAAGGCCTGCCCGGGCTGTTGCAGTTGCGGCGGCTCCCAGGTCATCAGCTTTTGCAGTTGCTGGGCCTCTTCCCGGCCGCGAAAGCGCTCGATCAGCGCCGCATGGCCGAGTTCGGGTTCCTGCTGCCAGATCTGCAGGAGGCTGGCAAGCAGTGTCACCCCCGGGACCGGCGACTCCTGCAGGGAATCCATCGCCGTAACCGTCTTCGCCAGTTCGGGCTGGTGCAACAGGGCCGAGATCGCAAGCCGTACCGGGGTGGCGCGGGTCAGGGCGTCGGCCGCCTTGAATCGGTGGGCGTTCGCCGGCGCCGGCTTGGCGACGGTGTAGTGCACCGGTGCGCCGACCATTTTTTCCAGTTCCTCGAACACGAGTTTCTTGAACACGCCGTCCGGAAGCTTGGACAGCAGTGGCTTGGCCTGCTGGGCCAGCCGGGCCTTGCCGGCCGGGGTGCGAATGTCCGAATCGCGGCTCAGCTTGTCCAGGATGAACTCGGACAGCGGCATGCCGTCCTTCACGTACTGCAGGAAGATCTCCTTGCCGCGCGTGCGAATCAGGCTGTCCGGATCCTCCCCTTGCGGCAGAAACAGGAACTTCGCTTCCAGCCCGTCGCGAAACACCGGTACGGTGTGCTCGGCGGCGCGCCAGGCCGCCTCGCGACCGGCACGGTCGCCGTCGAAGCAGAAGATGATCTCCTGGGTGTACCGGAACAGTTGCTGGACATGCTGCGAGGTGGTCGCCGTGCCGAGCGTGGCCACGGTGTTCTCGATGCCGTGCTGGGCCAGGGCGAGCACGTCCATGTAGCCTTCCACCACCACCAGGTTGCGTGGCGCGCCCCTGGCCTTGCGCGCCTCGTACATGCCGTACAGCACGTCGCTCTTGTGAAATACCGGGGTTTCGGGAGAGTTCATGTACTTGGGGACGGTATCGTCCAGGACCCGCCCGCCGAAGCCGATCACCCGCCCGCGCCGGTCGCGGATCGCGAACATGATGCGGTTTCGAAAGCGGTCATACACCTTGCCGCGGTCGCTTTTCTTGACCAGCCCGCTTTGCAGAAGCTCCGCTTCACTGGCCTCGCCCTGGAGCGCCTTCAGCAGGCTGTCGAAACGGTCCGGTGCGAAACCGAGTCCGAAGCGTGCCGCCACCTCGCCGCTCAGTCCGCGTTCTTTCAGGTACCCGCTCGCCGCGGGCTCGGCGCGCAAGCAGGCGCGAAAGTGGGCATGGGCGCGCTCCATCAGGGCCAGCAGCTTGTGGTGGCTCTGCGGGGCCGGGGCGCCGGCATCGCGGGGCACCTGCAGGCCCGCCCGCTGCGCCAGGACCTCGACCGCCTCCAGGAATTCGAGGCGTTCGTAGTCCATCAGGAAACCGAGCGCCGTACCGTGCGCACCGCAACCGAAACAGTGGTAGAACTGCTTCTCCGGGCTGACCGTGAACGAAGGGGTTTTCTCGTTGTGGAAGGGGCAGCAGGCCATGTACTCACGGCCCTTCTTTTTCAGGGATACGTGGGCGCCGATGAGCTCGACGATATCCGTGCGCGTGATCAGTTCATCGATGAAGGATTGCGGGATTCGGGTCGCCACGGCGGATCAATAGGCACTGCGGTGCGGGGTTCGTTCTTGTTCACGCCCGGGCCGTCGTCCACGGTCGCCCCGATGGCGTGTGCTCGTTCCATGATGCGCCTTGCGCAAGGACAGGGTCAAGACCAGGCAGTACCGGCAGGCGCCTAGAAAATCTTTTCGTTGAAGATGCGCCGGTGCTCGGAGATCGCGTAGCGGTCGGTCATGCCGGCGATGTAATCGGAGACCACCCGGGCCCGCCCGCTGTCACCGTCCCGCGCCGCGGCCTCGCTGGCCATCCCCTGGTATTCGCCCGGCATCCGGCGGGCATCCTCGAAAAACGCGCCATACAGGTCCGCGACCACCTTGGCGGCCTTGCGGTTCATGCGGTGTACCCGCTCGTGACGGTACAGGTGCTCGCGCAGGAAGTTCTTCAGGGCCTGGTTTTTCTCACGCATGGATTCGCTGAACCGGACCAGGGTGCCTGGGTGCTCGCGCACCGCATCGATGCTGTCCACGCAGGCCTCGTCAATGGCCGCCTGGCTCGCCTCGATCAGGTCCGCCGCCAGCCGCTTGCGGATCCGGCGGATGGTCTCGTAGGTTTTGCGGCGGGGTTCCAGCTGCGGAAACTCACGCTCGACGGCATCGAAGTGCTGGCCAAACAGTTCGACCTCCCTGAGCCGGGGCACGGTGATCAGGTGGGCGCGCAGGCCGTCGTCGATGTCGTGACTGGTGTAGGCGATCTCATCGGCGATATTGGCCAGCTGGGCTTCCAGGCCCGGCTGCGTGCGCTGCAGGAAGCGCTGTGCCACCGGGCCCAGTTCGCGTGCATTCTTTTTAGAGCAGTGCTTGAGGATGCCTTCACGGGTCTCGAACGTCAGGTTCAGTCCCGGGAACTGCGGGTACTTCAGTTCCAGCCGATCGACCACCCGCAGGGACTGCAGGTTGTGTTCGAAGCCGCCGTGCGCCTGCATACAGTGGTTGAGCGCGTCCTGGCCGGCATGGCCGAACGGTGTATGGCCCAGGTCGTGAGCCAGCGCGATGGCCTCGCAAAGCGGCTCGTTGAGCCCGAGGCGGTAGGCGGTGCTGCGCGCCACCTGGGCCACTTCGATGGAATGGGTCAGGCGGGTGCGGTACAGGTCCCCCTCGTGATTGACGAACAGCTGGGTCTTGTACTCCAGCCTACGAAAGGCCGTGCTGTGAATGATCCGTTCGCGGTCGCGCCGGTATTCCCCGCGGTGCGAAGCCGGGGCCTCGGCATGGATGCGCCCGCGGCTGTCGGACTCGTGTGCGCCGTAGGAAGCCAGCTTGGCGGACAGGACCCCGGGTTCGGGTTCGGATGCCGGGATACCACGCACCGTTCAGGATCCGCAAAATTCCTGCAGGGTGTCTTTCAGGGTCGATGCCGAGAAATCGCCCGTGAGCACGGCCTGGCCGATGTCCTCAAGCAGCACCAGGTGCAGCTGGCCGGCGCGTACCTTCTTGTCGCGCGCCATGTGTTCCAGCAGGGTGTCGGCCTGCAGCGTTTCCGGCAGGGTGAGAGGCAGTTGCGCACGTTGCAGCAGCGCCCGGGTGCGTTCACCGGCTTCCTCGTTGAGCCAGCCCAGCCGCGTCGACATGCGCGCCGCCATCAGCATGCCGCAGGCCACCGCTTCACCGTGTAGCCACTGTCCATAACCCAGCCCGGTCTCAATGGCGTGACCGAAAGTATGCCCGAGGTTCAGCAGGGCGCGGGCCCCCGAGATTTCCAGCTCGTCCTCGGCCACGACCTCGGCCTTGTTCTTGCAGGAGCGGTGCACCGCGTGGGTCAGGGCGTCGTCCTCCCGTGCCAGCAGGCGCTCGACATTGTCTTCCAGCCAGGCGAAAAACTCCGCATCGCGGATCAGCCCGTACTTGATGATTTCGGCGATTCCCGCGCGCAGTTCACGGTCCGGGAGGGTGTGCAGGCACTGCGGGTCTGCGATCACGCACCGCGGCTGGTAGAAGGCGCCGATCATGTTCTTGCCGAGCGCATGGTTGACGCCGGTCTTGCCGCCCACCGAGGAATCCACCTGGGCGACCAGCGTGGTCGGAATCTGGATGAAGTCCACGCCGCGCAAATAGGTGGCCGCGGCAAAACCCGCGATGTCGCCGATCACCCCGCCGCCGAGGGCCACCAGGGTCGTGTCGCGGCTGCAACGGTTCTCCAGCAGGCAGGTATACACCTGCTCCAGGGTCTGCAGGGACTTGGTGTTCTCGCCTTCTGCCAGCGCGAGGTGCAGGACGTCCAGCGGTTGCAGTGCCCGGCGGATGGCTTCCAGGTACAGCGGGGCCACCCGCTCGTTGCTGAGAATGAAGACGTGGTTTCCCCGGATGTACCGCTTCAGCGTGCCGGGGTCGCCCAGAAGTCCGGCTCCGATGTAGATCGGGTAGGTGCGCGTGCCGAGTTGTACTTCGAATTGAATCATCGTCGGGCAGGGATTCAGGACTCCGTCGTCAGGTCCAGGAGCTGCAGCACCTGGTTGGCCGTCCAGCTCACAGTGCGCCGGTCCGTGTCGATGGTATGGGCCGCGGTTTGCAAATACAAGGGTTCTCTTTGCTGCAGCAGATCGGTGATCACCTGGCGCTTGTCCGGCACGTTCAGCAGGGGCCGGTGATCGCTGTGGCGGGTTCGCTTGAGCAGCATGTCGACCGAGGCCTTCAGGTAGATGACCGTGCCACGGCTCATCAGGAGGTTGCGGGTGGATGCCGCGAGCACGGCACCGCCTCCGGTGGCCAGCACCATGGCTTGCCGGCGGCACAGCTCGTCGATGGCCTTCTGCTCGCGCACCCGGAAGCCGGATTCGCCCTCGTACTCGAAAATGGTCGCGATATCGACGCCGGTCTTCTCCTCGATGACCTGGTCACTGTCATAAAAGGGCCGGTTCAGCTTTCTGGCGAGCTTTCGCCCGACCGACGACTTGCCGACGCCCATGGCGCCGATCAGGATGATGTGCTTTGCCTTCACGGGTTGGGGTCACGTGGCGGCATGCGAAGGCAGGCGCTCGGGCGTTCGGTGCGGGACATACGGGTAATCACGGGCACGCCCATTATACACGAGGCCACCCCCGCACGACGGCTGGCACCGGGCCCGCCGATGCCGGTTCCAGCCCGGGAATTTGCCATCGGGACAGCCTCGGACTACCATGCCTGTGGGCCTTTCGTCACCTAGAAAAACAGGATTTAAACCGTGAAACTGGATAGCCCGCACGCCCCTCCTGCCGCATCTGGTACCGAGGGCGATTTGCAACGACCCGAGTCCCTGGAGCCCAGTCCGCCGATTGCGATCATCGGCATGGCCTGCCGGTTCCCGGCGGCCCCGGACCTGGCAGCCTTCTGGCGTCTGCTCGAGAGCGGCGGGAATGCCATTACCCGGGCCGTGCCCGGCACCGGGGTGGATCGCGTGGATGCGCTTTTCCCCGAAGATGCGGACCGCAGCCCGGCCTGCCAGTTCGGGGGATTCGTGGAGGACATCGACCTTTTCGATGCCGCGTTTTTCCGCATCTCGCCCGTGGAAGCGCAGATGCTTGACCCGCAGCAGCGGATGATGCTCGAGACGAGCTGGCATGCCCTTGAGGATGCGGGCATCGACCCTGAGCGGTTGAAGGGCAGTCGCACCGGGGTCTATACCGGGATCAGTACCGACGAGTACCGGATGATGGTGCTCGACTCGGCCAGGCCGGGCGAGGCCGCCGGGTGTCTCTACGCCCTGAGCGGCACCAACATGAACGGGGCTGCCGGGCGGGTTTCCTTCGTGCTCGGATTGATGGGTCCTGCCAAGGCCGTGGATGCGGCCTGCGCCTCTTCGCTGGTGTCCGTGCACGATGCGGTGGCGGACCTGCAGCAGGGAAAAGCGGACCTCGCGATCGCAGGCGGAGTCCATACCATGCTCAACGGGCGCGTATACGAATTGCGGGCAGATTCGATGATGCTGTCCCCGGATGGCCAGTGCAAGGCCTTCGATGCCGCTGCCAACGGCTACGTGCGCGGCGAGGGATGCGGTGTCGTGATCCTGAAGCGCCTGGACGAGGCGCAAGCCGACGGCGACCGGATCTGGGCGGTGATCCGGGGCGCTGCAGTCAACCACGGTGGAGCCAGTTCGGGACTGACGGTGCCGAATACGCCGGCGCTGGAGGCCGTCATCGAAGCCGCGCTGTCGCATGCCGGGCTGCCCGCATCGAAGGTGGACTACCTGGAAGCCCATGGCACCGGCACCACGGTGGGGGACCCGATCGAAATCAATGCCGCGTCCGCCGCCTACGGTCGCGACCGCCGCCCCGACCGCCCGCTGCTTGTCGGCTCGGTCAAGACCAACATCGGACACCTGGAAGCCGCCGCCGGGGTCGCCGGGCTGATCAAGGCGGCCCTGGTGGTACACCGCGGCGTGATCCCGAAGCACCTGCATTTCCATGACCCGAACCCGAGCCTGGACTGGGAACGTCTGCCGGTGCGCGTGATCACGGATCATCTGGAATGGCCGTATGGTGACGATGAGCCCCGGCGCGCCGGGGTGAACTCCTTCGGGATTTCCGGGACCAATGCCCATATTGTTCTCGAGCAACACCATGCACCGCATGCGGCGCCCGAATCCGGGCTGCAACCCGTGGGTCCGGCACAGACGGTGACCGCAGCCTTGCCGGAAGCGGTGCCCGAACCTGCCGGGCAGTCGTTTGCGCGGCGCACCGTGCGCCTGCTGCCGCTCTCGGCCAAAAGCGCCCCGGCACTGCAGGAACTGTCCACACACTATCTCGGCTGGCTCAATGAACAGGAAGCGGGCATGCCGGATCCTGAAACGGCCGACGAGCTGCTGTCCAACCTCGCATGGACCGCGTCCGTGGGGCGCAGCCACTTCGATTACCGTGCCGGCCTCGTGTTCAGGGATGCGGGTACCCTGTCCGAGCAGTTGCAGGACGTGGCGCAGGCGGGCGAGTGCACGCCTGTGCGAGGGCGTGCGCTCAAGGTTGCCTTCGCCTATACCGGCCAGGGCAGCCAATGGGCCGGCATGGGGCGGGCCCTCCACGAACGTGAACCCGTGGCGCGGGCCATACTGGACCGTTGCGAGAGCGTCTTTGTCGGGCAACGGGGCACCTCGCTGCTGGATGTGATGTTCAACCGCCCCGGCGCGGCAGGGTCCCTGGAAGACACCGCGTGGGAGCAGCCGGCACTGTATGCGCTCGAGTGTGCGCTGACGGCGCTGTGGTCGAGCCTCGGGGTTCGCCCGGACATCGTGTTCGGGCACAGCATCGGGGAGCTTGCGGCCGCACAGGCTGGCGGAGTGTTCAGCCTCGAAGACGGCATGCGCTTCGCCGAGGCCAGGGGCCGGTTGCTTTCCGAAACCGGGGAAGGGGCCATGGCCGCGGTATTTGCGCCGGCCCAGCGGGTGGTCTCCGCAGTGACGAGACGAAACGAGGAGAGCGGCGGAGGAAGGCTCTGCATCTCGGGATACAACGGGGCCCACCAGGTCGTCAGCGGCCCGGTTGCGGAAGTGGAATCCCTGCTTGGGGAATTCGAGTCCGAAGGCCTTCGAGCCCGGCGCTTGAACACGACCCGGGCCTTTCACAGCGCCTTGGTGGAGCCCGTGCTCGATGACCTGGAAGCTTCCCTGGAGGGTGTGGCGTTCGGCCCGCCTTCCCTGACGGTGATCAGCAACCTGACCGGCCAGGTCCTGGAACCCGGGACCACCCTGGACGGGACCTACTGGAGGCGCCATGCCCGCGAGCCGGTGGCGTTCGCCGACGGGATCCGCACCCTGTCCGGTCTTGATGTGGATCTGGTGGTGGAACTGGGCCCACGCAAGATACTGGCCCCGATGCTGGCCTCGGCCTGGCCGGACTCGGCACGGTCCGCACCGGTTGCGATATCGAGCCTGCAGCCCCCTTCATCCACGGCCCCTGATTCCGGGCCCGATTCGAATTCGGATGCAGGGTTCATGCAGGCGGTCGCCGCGGCCTATGAAGCCGGGTTGCCGATACGCTTCGAGGGACTGTTCGCGGCGGAGGCCCGGTCCAGGATTTCGGTGCCCGGGTATCCGTTTCAGCGAGAACACCACTGGATGGAAGCACCCAGGCAGCGACGGCACGAGCGCGGCCATCCGCTGCTGGGTGTGCGCCACGAGTCGGCCACTGGCGAGATTACCTATGAGACGCAGCTGTTTGCTTCGGAACCCGCATGGCTGGGTGATCACCGGGTGTTCGAGCGTATCGTCGTCCCCGGTGCCGTGTATGGCACCATGGCGGCCCTGGCCTCTCTGGCAGAAGGGAGTGGGCATGCCGTGGTGGAGGACTTGCAGCTGCACAGCGCGATGATCGTACCGGAGGCGGACAGCGAAGATGGTCATGAGGATTCCGGTGCGACGCTGCAGGTGTGGCTGGGCCCGGAAGAGGCCGCTGCACGATCCATGCGTGTATTCAGCAGGGTCAAGGAGGGCGACTGGATCCTGCATGTGGAAGGCCGCATCGCAACGGCGGGTTCAACACCGCAAGCTCCGGAGCGCATCGACCCCGAGGCCCTGGCCACAAACCTGTCTGCGATGGAGCCTTCGGCCTACTACCGGGCCCGCGCGGAGACCGGAATCGATCTGGGTCCGTCGTTTCGCACGCTCAGGAAAATCTGGTCCGCTCCCGGTGAGGCCCTGGCCGAAGTGTCCGTCCCAAAAGACCTGGCCGGAGCCACGCTCGACGTGCAACCGCTGATTCTCGATGGCTGCTTCCAGGTCGTGGGTGCGGCGCGCGGCCTGACCGGCGTGCAGGGCGCAACGACCTACCTGCCGTTTGGCTGGCAGCGGCTGTGGCTGTCGGGGCCGCTACCGCACACGGTGTATTGCCATGTACGCATGAAAGACGTCGGCGCAGAATCCGGGGCGGACGCGGCGCCCGAGGTGCAAAGCGGTGAACTGCGTATCTACGACGCGGATGGGGTACTGATCGGTGTGCTGGGCGGCTACACCGTCAAGCGGGCCGAGCGCGCGGCGCTGCTTTCTGCCCTGGAAGGGACCGATGACTTGCTGTACGAGGTGGTGTGGCGCGAAGCGGCCTTGGCCTCGGGGCTGCAAGCAGCAGGGTTTTTCCCCGCACCGGCTGCCGTCATGGAGCGCACCCGGCTGTTCTCCGAGTACCTGAAGGATGCAGGCGTCGAGCCCGAGGACCGCGACGCCTTGCTCCTGGATCTCGAGCGCTGGTCGTGGGCGTATGCGATCGCAAACCTGGACCGGCTCGGCTGGCAGCGCCGTGCCGGCGAGACCGTCGATCCCGACGAGTTGCGTGAGCAACTCAATGTGAGTGCGGATCACAGGCGCCTGTTTCGCCGAATGCTCGAGATGCTGACCCGGTGCGGGGTGCTGGAGGAGGTTGACGATGGCTTCCTCGTACTGTCGGGATCCGGCGATGCGTGGCCGCAAGGACTCGCCGAGGATCCGGAGGCGCATGCGGAAAAAATGGCCGGGCTTTACCCGCACGGGCTCACCGAGGTGGGATTGTTCCGCCGTTCCGGAAGTGCACTGGCCGACGTGCTTCGGGGCCAGGCCGATGCCTTGACGCTGTTGTTCAGCAGCGGGGAGCCCACGGCGGCCGACCTGTACCTTCGGGCACCGGTGGCCCGCGCGGCGAACCGGATGCTGGCGGAAGCGGTTCGCACCCTCGTGGTCGCCTTGCCCAAGGGCCGGCGTTTGCGCGTCATCGAGGTGGGTGCGGGCACGGGTTCCGCGACGGCCTCGGTATTGCCGGAGTTGCCGCAGGGGCAGTTCGAGTACACCTACACGGACATTTCGGCCGGCTTTTTCTCGGAAGCGGAAGCGCGCTTCGGCGATGCCGGCGGGGTCATTGACTACCGGCCGCTGGACATCGAGAAAGACCCGCAGGAACAGGGCTTCGAGGTGCATGGCTATGACTTGCTGGTGGCCTCCAACGTGTTGCATGCGACCCGCTACTTGCCGGAGACGCTGGCCCACTGCCTGCAACTGCTTGCCCCTTCGGGCCAGTTGATCGCACTGGAGAACCTTCGCGGCCAGGGCTGGATGGACCTGACCTTCGGGCAACTGGATGGCTGGTGGCGCTTTGCCGATGACTACCGCCCGCACCACGCCCTGGCCAGCCCCTCGGTATGGCGCCAGGCACTCGCTGACAGCGGTTTTGAAGAGGTTGAAATCCTTGGTGTGGATGTGTCTGATGAGCACAAGATGCCGGACCGTGGCGTGATCGTGGCACGGGGTCCGGCACAGGTGTACGAGGATCCGGGCGTGTGGGTGCTGCTGGCCGACCGGGGCGGTGCCGCCTCCAGCCTGGCGCATACGCTTGCGGCACGCAACCAGACGGTCTGGCTGGCGAGATCCGGTTCGGCACAGGCAGCCGACGGGTCCATGGCGGGCCCCGGAGTACATGAGGTGGGTGTGGACGGGGTCCGGCGCGAAGCCTGGCAGCAGCTGCTGGAACAGCTGCCGGAGGATATCCCCTTCAGTGGAGTCGTACACCTTGCAGGCCTGGATGGTCACGGTACGCAGGCCAGTACGGCAGAAATTGCCGAGGACATCCAGCAGGCCGGGGCGAGCTCGCTGGCCCTGGTCCAGGGCGTGATCGATTCGGACCGGGTGCCTGCCAAGGGCATCTGGTTCCTCACGCGCGGTGCGCAGATTCTCGAACGCGAGCACCGTGGAGAACTTGCCGGTGCGGTTCTGTGGGGATTCGGAAAGGCGGTGGACCGGGAGGCGGCGCACCTGCGCCCGCGCATGATCGACCTGGACCCTCAGCCTGCGGCCCCACCGCCGGATCTCGCCAACGAACTTCTGTATCCCGATGATAAAAACCACATTGCCTACCGTTCGGGACGCCGGCAGGTGGCCCGCCTGCTTCGCTCGGCAGAAGCCCCTGAGCGGCTGGTATTGCCGGATTCGCCGGACTGGGTCCTAGCCCCGGACCCCGAGGGGACCTTCGACCGCCCGTATGTGCAGCCGCTGGCCGCCGAGCCGCTGGAGCCCAGGCAGGTGCGGGTCGGAGTCGATGCCGCAGGCCTGAACTTCTGGGACGTGTTCCGTTCACTCGGATTCATCCGGGAAGGCCTGCTTGGCCGGGAGATGTGCGGGCGCATTCTGGAGACCGGATCCGAAGTGAGCTCCGTGAGTGTCGGCGACCGGGTGATCGGGCTGGGATTCGGTGCATTCGGTCCGCAGATGGTCACGCGCGAGGAACTCGTCTCGCCTGCACCCCCGGGATTTACCACGACCGAGCTGGCCACGGTGCCGAGCGCCTACGTCTCGGCGGCACTCTCCTATGAACTTTCCGGACTGCAGGCCGGTGAACGCGTCCTCATCCATGCCGGAGCCGGCGGCGTCGGCCTGGCTGCCATCCAGCTCGCACAGGCCGCAGGTGCAGAGGTCTTTGCGACGGCCAGCGCCCCGAAACAGGCCTATCTCAGGTCGCAGGGTGTGACGCACCTGTTCGACAGCCGCACCACGGCGTTCGGGGAGCAGATTCTCGAAGTCACTGATGGCGCAGGGGTCGACGTGGTGTTGAACAGCCTGACCAGCGAGGGATTCATCGATGCCAGCCTGTCCTGCCTGCGACCGGGCGGGCGGTTCGTGGAACTGGCCCGGCGGGATATCCTGAGCGAGGAGGAAATGGCTGAAGTGCGCCCGGATGTTGCCTACGCCATCCTGGAGCTGGATGTCCTGAAAAAGACCGATCCGGGCTGGGTGGGACGGGTACTGGACGAGGTCACGAAGCAGCTCGCAAGCCGTGAAATCGGGCCTATCGTGCATAGCCGCTGGCCGCTGGCCGAAGCGGGTGCCGCGTTGCGCTTCATGCGCTCGGCCCGGCATCTGGGCAAGATCGTGGTCACCACGCCGCCGCTGGCGGGCGGGCGGCTGCGCCGGGATGCGACCTACCTTGTGACCGGCGGCCTGGGCGGGATCGGCGTCGCCGTCGCCGGCTGGCTGGCCGATCACGGCGCCGGGACCATCGTGCTGAACGGGCGCCGGGACCCGGATGCGCTCGCTGAGGAGGCAATCCGCACGCTGCACGAGCGCGGAACCTCGGTCCACGTGGAAGTGGCGGACGTGACGGATGCCGCCGCGATGGACCGGATGATGGCGGATATCGACCGGAAACTGCCGCCGCTCGCCGGGGTGATCCACAGTGTCGGGGCCCTGTCCGACGGTGCACTGACGAACCAGAGCTGGGAGCGATTCGAGCAGGTGCTCGGACCGAAGATCCTGGGGGCCTGGCATCTGCACCGTGCGACCCGGGACCGGGACCTCGATTTCTTTATCCTCTTCTCGAGCCGTGTGGGGGTGATGGGCAACCCGGGCCAGGCGAACCACGCGGCCGCCAATGCTTTCCTCGACCAGCTGGCCGGTCACCGCCGTGCCATCGGGCTTGCAGGCCAGGCGATTGCCTGGGGTGCGTGGTCCGAGATCGGCGAAGCCGCCGAGCAAAAAGACCGGATTGAACGCCAGCGCGCCGCGCTGGGAGGTCGCTGGTTCACCCCGCAGCAGGGTCTCAAGGCCTTTGAGCAACTGGTCCGCCAGGACGTGACCACCTCCGTGGTGATGTCGATGGACTGGTCGGTGTTCGAACAGGCCGTCGATGCCCGCCCGCCCTTTCTGGAGGATCTTCTTGCCACGGGCGATGACGACGAAGCTGCGGTCCCGGCTTCGTCTGCGGATGTGATGGAACGGCTGCGCGAAACCCCGGCCTCGGAACGCGACCGCTTGCTGGAATCCTACCTGCAGACGGAGGTGCAGGCCGTGCTGCGCTTGCCGTCGGCCCCGGAGTCCTCGGTCGGGTTCTTCGATCTGGGCATGGATTCGCTGATGGCGGTGGAACTGCGAAACCGGCTGAACCGGGCCTTTTCGGACGAGTACACGGCATCCAACACGGTGGTGTTCGACTACCCGGACATCAATTCGCTGGCCCGCCACCTGTGCGAGGAACTGGGCGATGTCGAGGCGGCCCCGCCGCCCGGGTCCAGCCCGCCCCCCACCGCCCGGGTCCAGCCCGCCCCGGCGTCGGTGTCAGTGTCAGAAGGGACGTCGACCGAAGACGGCATTGCGATCATCGGCATGGCCTGCCGGTTCCCGGGCGCCCGTGATCTTGCCGAATTCTGGCAGGTGCTCGATGAGGGGCGCGAAACCGTGAGTGACGGGCGCGAGGACACCGGTTTGTGGGACGGGGTGTTGGGGGATCCTGCCATGCACGATTCCGGCTACCAGCGCGGCGGGTTCATCGAGGAGATCGATCGCTTCGATGCACGTTTTTTCGGTATCCGGCCGATTGAAGCCCACGGCATGGACCCGCAACAACGGCTGCTGCTCGAGACGAGCTGGCATGCTCTCGAGGATGCCGGTATGGATCCCGAACGTTTGCGGGGCAGCTCCACCGGGGTCTATGCCGGCATCGCCTCCAGCGAATACCGGGACCTGATGATGGACAGCGGCGGCCCCAGCTACCTCGGCACGGCCGGGAGCATGGCGGTCGGGCGTGTCTCGTTTTGCTTGGGCCTGGAAGGGCCGACCATGCCGGTCATGCTCAACTGCGCTTCCTCCCTGGTCTCCATCCATCATGCCGTAGCAGGCTTGCGCCGGGGCGAGGTGGACCTGGCGCTGGCCGGGGGCGTCAACGCGATCCTTTCGAACGGGCTGACCCGCGAACTCGCCGAACTCGGGATGCTGTCGCGTGACGGGCGTTGCAAGACGTTCAACGCCCAGGCAGACGGGTTCGTACGCAGCGAAGGCTGTGGAATGATCGTTCTCAAGCGTCTTCAGGAGGCGCAGGCGGATGGTGACCGGATCTGGGGCGTCATCCGCGGCTCGGCCGTCAACCACAGCGGGGCGAGTGCCGGGCCTACGGTACCGACGGGTCCGGCCAAGGAACGGGTCATCGAGGAGGCGCTGGCCGGGGCCGGTGTCGCACCACGCGAAGTGGACTATCTCGAGGCGCACGGAGGCGGCTCGGAGCTGGGCGACTCCATCGAGGTCAATGCTTCCGCCCGGGTCTACGGGCGCGAGCGCGAGGCGGACAATCCCCTGCTGATCGGCTCGGTGAAGACGAACCTCGGGCACCTGGAATCCGCCGCCGGCATCGCCGCACTCATCAAGACGGTGCTGGCGCTGGACCGGGGGAGGATTCCGCGACACCTGCATTTCCATGACCCGAACCCGAACACGGACTGGGAGCAGTTGCCGGTGAAAGTGGTCTCCGAGGCCATGGACTGGCCCGGGCACGAGGGTCGGCCTGCACGTGCGGGGGTCAGTGCATTCGGAATCTCGGGAACCAACGCCCATGTGGTGGTCGAAGGGAATCCGCGGCACGAGGGTATCCCAGACTGGGATCGTCGACAGTTCCCTCCCGCAGGGGCTGCACGGCGGGTCACCTTGCCGCCATCGGACCCCCCCCCTGAAGTACCCGCACCGGCCATGCGAAAGACCCGCCTGCTACCGCTTTCGGGCAAGTCCGAAGGTGTTCTGAGGGCACTGGCCGAGGCCTATCTTGCCTGGCTCGATGCACACTCGAACGAGCTTTCGGAGGATGGCGGCGCACCCGGTTCCCTGCTTTCGGATATGGCGTGGACGGCCAGCACGGGGCGTGCACACTTTGCGCACCGGGCAGCCATCCTGTTCAGTGACGTGGCCACGCTCCGGGCTCAACTTCGGTCACTTGCCAAGGGCTCCGGCACAGCGGTGCCCGCGGAGGCGGCGAAGGCGGTGTCCGGGGATGCACAGGCGGATGAAGCGCAGGTCTTCATGCAGGAGGTGGCGGATGCCTACGAGGCAGGGGGCGCGGTTTCGCTGGCAGCACTTTTCGAAGGGGAGATGCGCCGGCGAATCTCCGTGCCGGGCTATCCGTTCGAACGGCAGCGCTTTTGGGTCAAGGCCTGACGGCACCCCGCAACGACCGGTCGGTCTTGACCGGACGCCGGTTCCCGCAGATGCCTTCAGGCACCGGACAACGGTTGCTGTGCCTGGAAGGCTCGCACTACGGATACACAGTCGGCCGGCCTTTCCAGTTGGAGGAGATGGGTGGTCTCGGGGATGAAATCATAATCGACGGTCAGAACATCGCTGAGATCAAACGCCGGCAGGTAGGCATAAGGCAGGGTCGGGTCCGCCCCGATGACCTTCGTCGGGCACGGAAGCGTTTCAAAATCCACCAGCGGCGAAAAGCTTCGGATGTAATCCGTGATCTGGGCCTCGTATTCACGCGGACAGCGCAACTCATACCCCTGCCCGTCGGCCGACTTGCGCAGCGTGGTCCTGGCCATGAGTTCGCAAACCCCGGGAACCACGTGCGTGAAGGTCGGGATGTAGCTCAGGAAATCAGCAAAATCCTTTTCCGTCTGGAATCGATACCCGCGCCGCCTTGTTAACGATGCGGCATGTTCGGCGGCCGCATCAAATTCAGTTTGACTGGCGCCGGGCTTGCATACGGGTGGGTCGAAAAGGATCTGCGCAGCGCAGCTGTTGGCCTGCGGTTCCGCCAGCAGTGAGATCAGGGCCGAGATGGAATGAAATACCCCGATTTTAGGTTTGTTGCCATAGTGGCGGTCGATGGATTCCAGGATCAGGGCATAATCCTGTATCAGCACGGGAACGTTGTGATCGCGGCGCTCGCCTACGCAATTCCAGCCATGGTTTCGAAGGTCGTAGAGGATCAGTTCGAAGTCCTCGGCAAGCCGCGACCAGAACGGGTAGTACAGGTCAATGGCAAGACCGTTGCCGTGACACAGCACGAGCCGGGGGCCCGACGGATTGCCGTGCTGTCGCAAGAGCGTGACCGTGTTCTCGTCCAGCCGGGTCTCGCATACCGAGATTGGTTCGGGAATCTCCCACATGGCCGTTTTGATGTGGATCGTGTCCTCGGTTGTCTGATTCGATGGGGCGGCCAGAATAACTTATCCGGATTCCCTGGCGCGGACCGGGCCGAGTTCATGCACCAGGGCCGCGGCAAAATTCGGGTCATCCAGGGATTCAAGCCACCATCGGACTGCGGGCAATTGAGGGAAGCAGAATTCGCCGGCATTCATCCCCTGGCGCAGGGTTTCCGGGATTTCAATTTTCGACATGTCCAGCGAGAATCCCGTGCCCAATGCCTTGAGCAAGGCTTCTTTCATCGTCCAGAGGCGGAAAAAAAGGTGGATCTTTTGCGCGCCGCGGATCGCTGCCAGGTCCGCACGTTCGTTCGGGGTAAACACCGACTGAATCTCCCCGTCCAGCTTCTGTTGCATGTTACGTTCTTCCACATCCACACCGACACGTCCGTGCAGTGCAAGTGCAACCAGCCCGTGCTGGTGGCTGTGGCTTACGTTGAAGCCGACATTCTCCGGTTCTCCATCCACCAGGGCATGGGGTTTCCCGTATTCCGATGTCCCGAAGGCGAGCTGTTCGTTGCCGCAGTCAAGATGGTTACAGAGAATGGCACGCAGCGCCGCACGGCACAAGCTGAATTCATAGCGGGCGCGGGCATGGCGAAATCGGTGCCAACGTGCCCGTTCCTTGCGGTCCAGCCACTCCAGTGCCTCGGTTTCGTGCGTTTCGTGTGGTTGCAGGTCCACATGAAATACCGTGACATTCCGGGATTGCCTGTACGGATGCCACCAGTCTTCTGCTGTGGAGGGCGAAGCCTTGCGTGCACTCACATTCAAGTGTGCAGAGCCCAGTCACGATGTGCTGCGCCCGTGCTGCACATGACTAGGCTCGTAACTCCAGTTTTCCGGGTCCCCGAATGCTGTTCAGCCTGCATCCCCGGACCAGGGGATATTTATCCGGAGTTCGAATCCAGATAGCCGGCCAGTTCGCGCAGAGACTGGAACTTTGAGAAGTCTTCAGGGGGGATCGTCAATCCGAATTCCTGGCTGACCTTCTTGATGAAGGCGACGGCATCTACCGAGGATACGCCGGAGTCACCGAAGCCGGCATCCATGTTCGGCTCCCTGTCGATATCCAGGTTTTCGCGTGCGAGTGCCATGAGGCGGTCTTCTGTTGAGGACATGATGAAATTCTCCTGATTGTTTTAATTTGGTTCCCAAGGATCTCTTAGGATGACATTCTAGGTGCAGGCACGTTTCCAGACAAGGGCGGGTGTGCGAATCATGGGCGAATCCGGGCGGGCAAATCGCGGAACCGATCCTGGCGGCTGCACCCGCCGGCCCATACCCCATGCGGAGCGCGAGTCCGGAATTCATGCATGTTTTTTGGCGCAGTTTTGAACGGATCATTCCGGTGCGCGTCTATACCTGTACAGGCACGGTCGTTCCCCGGCAGCGCCTGTGTGCGTCATGACTTGTCCGGGGCTTTGACTTACAATGACAGGACAGGAAACTGCCCGGGCGGGGAGCGCAGTCCGTTTGAACTGAATTGTCGAGATTGGCGGGAGTCAGCATGTCTGTACCGGTGAATGAGGAAGCACGCCATACGGCTTCAGCCGACTGTCCGGCTTCAACCCCCGCTGCACGCGCGATGGTCTCAGGCGGCGATTTCCCCCTGCAGGGCTCATGTCCCATCTCCTGAAGCTTTTACGCCTTGCGCTGGGGGCTTTTCTCGCCATCGTCATCGCGATACTGGCGATCTATATCTACCTGGCGCCCTCCCTGCCCGGCGTGGCCGTGCTGCGGGACGTGGAACTGCAGGTGCCGCTCAAGGTATACAGCCGGGACGGCAAGCTGATTGCCGTGTACGGGGAACAAAGGCGCGAGCCCCTGGGCGTGGACGAGATTCCGGAATCCATGGTGCAGGCATTCCTGGCCGCCGAGGACGACCGGTTTTACGAACACCTCGGGGTCGATTACCAGGGCCTGGCCCGCGCCGCGCTTCATGTCCTGCTGACCGGGGAAAAACGACAGGGCGGCAGTACCGTCACGATGCAGTTGGCCAGGAACTTCTTTTTGGACAACGAGCGCACCTATCGACGCAAGTTCAAGGAAATTTTCCTGGCGCTGCGGATCGAACACGAGTTCAACAAGAACGAAATCCTCGAGCTGTACCTGAACAAGATTTACCTGGGGAACCGGGCCTACGGGGTGGGTGCGGCGGCCGAGGTGTATTACGGGCGCAGCGTGCAGGATCTGAATCTTGCCCAGATCGCCATGATCGCGGGACTGCCCAAGGCGCCTTCAAGGTTCAACCCGATCGTCAATCCCGAGCGCGCCGTTATCCGCCGCAACTACGTGCTCGGCAGAATGCACAAGCTGGAGTTCATTGACGACTATACGTACCGCGAGATGCTGGAGACACCGGTGAGCGCCTCGATGCATTACCCCCGGGTCGAGATGAGCGCCCCGTACATCGGGGAGATGGCGCGTGCGCAGATGGTCGAGGAATACGGTTCCGAGGCCTATACCAAGGGCTACCGCGTGTACACGACGATCAACAGCACGCTTCAGCGCGAGGCCCAGCTGGCCCTGAGAAACGGGCTGCACGCCTACGACCGGCGTCACGGCTGGCGCGGTGCGGAAGGTCATCTGGAGCTCGAGTACACGGAGGAGGACCCCGGCCAGATTGCCTATGAAACCCTGGATGAGGCGATTCTGGACATGGAGTTGACCGGGGGATTGACGCCGGCCGTGGTGACCCGGGTCGAGCCCGGGGAAATCGAGGCCTACCTGGGCGAGCAGCAGTTCGCAGTGCTCTCGATCGAGCAGGCCCGGTGGGCCAGGTCCTACCTCGGCGTCAATTCCATGGGAGCGACACCGAAGGACTTCACCGCCCTGCTGGCACCGGGGGATGTGATCCGGATCACCCGCAAAGACACCGGCGAGTGGACCCTGAGCCAGGTTCCCGAGGCGGCCGGGGCCTTCGTCGCGATTGACCCGCAAAACGGCAGCGTACTGGCCTTGGTCGGCGGATACGATTACCTGCACAGCAAGTTCAACCGCGCCGCGCAGGCGAAACGCCAGCCCGGCTCAAGTTTCAAACCGTTTATCTATTCCGCGGCGCTCGAATCGGGCTTCACTCCGGCCAGCATCGTCAACGATGCGCCGGTGGTGCACGACGGCAGCGGCCTGGAAAGCGACTGGCGCCCGAAGAACTACAGCGGCAAGTTTTTCGGTCCCACCCGCCTTCGCGAGGCCCTGGTGAAGTCCCGCAACATGGTCTCCATCCGGGTGCTGCGAAGCGTGGGCCACCGCTACACCGAGGAGCATATCACCAGCTTCGGGTTTGGCCCGGAGCAAATGCCCGAGGGCCTGTCCCTGGCGCTGGGTTCCGGTGTGGTGACACCGCTGGAGATGGCCCGCGGCTACGCGGTGTTTGCCAATGGCGGTTACTACGTGGAACCGTTCGTGATCGAAAGGATCGAGGACGTGCAGGGCGAGGTCCTGTCTCGCTCCAGTCCCCTGATGGTCTGCGAGGCAGACTGCCTGGATTTGCAACAGCAGTTGTACCGCAGTGGCGAGGAGATCCTCGGGGAGGACGGTACTCCGGACCTGGGCATCCGGGTCGCCGAGCGCGTGTTGTCCAGAGAGAATGCCTACCAGATGGCGAGCATGATGCATGATGTCATACAAAGGGGCACCGGCCGGCGTGCGCGCCAGCTGGGACGCGGTGATCTTGCCGGCAAGACCGGTACCACGAACGAACAGCGGGATGCGTGGTTCTGCGGCTTCAATGGTGATATCGTTGCGATTGCCTGGGTGGGATTTGACCAGCACAAGCCGCTTGGGCGCAAGGAGGTCGGGAGTGTGACGGCGTTACCGATCTGGATCGAGTTCATGCGCGCCGCACTTCACGGCAAGCCGGAAAACAAGCTGAGACGACCAGAGACGATCGTCAGCGTGCGCATCGATCCTGCCACGGGACAACGGGTGGACCCGGGCAGTGAACACGGCATCGAGGAGACCTTTCGCATGGGGTACGTTCCGGCCGAAGGTTCCGGACCGGGTACGCAGCTGGCGTACCCGCAAAATGACGAGGGGATGGAAACTCCAGAACAGCTTTTTTGACGAATCGTGGCTGTAAAAAGACAGGACCGGCTTCGGTTGAAGCTCGCCCAGGAGGCTGCCAGGATCATTGTCAGCGAAGGGGTGCGCGACTACCAGAAAGCCAAGTGCAAGGCCCGTGAGCGCCTGCATGCGCTGCAGGGTGTAGCGCTGCCCAGCAATGTCGAGATCGAGTCCGCCATCCGCTCATTCACACGGACCTTCCTGCCGGACCATGAACGGGTGCTTCGGAGCATGCGCTGCACGGCCCTGACCGTGATGAACTGGCTGACCCCGTATCGCCCCTACCTGACCGGTCCCGTGCTGGAAGGTACCGCGGGTGCGGAAACACCGATCAGCCTGCACGTCTCGTGTGACTGCACCGAAGAGGTCCTCGCGCTGTTGCAGCGTCGCGGCATGGCCGTGCGCCTCGCTGACCGGCATTTCAGGCAGCAGCGCCACTACACCTGCCTGCCCGTTTTGGTGTTCACGTACCGCGAACATGAAATCGACATCACCGTCTTCAGCCTGCGCCAACAGCACCAGCCTCCGAAAAGCAAGACGCATCACCGCAGCGCACAAAGGATGAACGGCAAGGCGCTGGCCAGCCTGCTCGGGCACGCCCACGACAAGGCGCCGTAAGTCCGGAGCTACGCCGATCCTGCAATCCCGGACCTTCTGCGGGCCGGCTAGTGGAAGGCGGGACTGAACTCCCTGACCGCATCCACCAGGACCGTGACTTTTTCCGGGTCCACGTACTGCTGGATTCCGTGGCCCAGGTTGAAGACGTGACCGCTGCCCTGGCCGTATTTCTCCAGCACTTTGCGGACCTCGGCCCGGATGACCGGGTCCGGTGCATACAGCACCGCCGGGTCGAGGTTGCCTTGCAACGCGACCCTGGAGCCGATCTGCGCCCGGGCCTGGTCCAGTTCCGTCGTCCAGTCCAGTCCCACCGCATGGCATCCGGTGGCCGCCAGGTCCACGAGTCCAGGCCCGACCCCCTTGGTGAACAGGATGACGGGGACCGTGTGCGGGGTTTCGAGTTGCAACAGTTCCGAGACAATGTGCTGCATGGGTCGCAGGGAGTATTTCAGGTAGGCTTCCCGGGACAGCACACCGCCCCAGGTGTCAAAGACCATCACGGCCTGTGCACCGGCGCGCACCTGTGCCGCCAGGTAGTCGGTCGCCGCCTGGCTCAGGATCTCGAGCAGTCGCTCGAGGACTTCCGGATGCGCGTAGAGCAGGCTCTTGATCTTGCGGAACTCGCGGCTGGTCTCACCTTCCACCATGTAGGTCGCAAGGGTCCATGGACTGCCGGAGAAGCCGATCAGCGGGACCCGCCCGTCCAGTTCACGCC
Organism: Gammaproteobacteria bacterium; assembly: GCA_965203725.1. Lineage (GTDB taxonomy): Bacteria > Pseudomonadota > Gammaproteobacteria > UBA4575 > UBA4575 > WTFY01. The sequence continues at coordinate 559,371 of CBDBDH010000001.1, read as the reverse complement.
GGATCATGCGCACGGCATCGCAGACATACTCCAGGCCGTCCATGGGCCGGGTGCGCTCGATGCGCTCGACATCCTTCATGCAGGATACGGGTCTTGAAAACCGGGGTCCTTCCCCCTCGCTGAAGGCAAGGCCGAGTCCCATCGCGTCCGGAATGGTCAGGATGTCCGAGAACAGGATCGCCGCATCGAGTTCAAAGCGCTCGACCGGCTGCAGCGTGACCTCGCAGGCCAGCTCCGGGGTTTTGCAAAGGGTCAGGAATCCGCCGGCACGCTTTCGCGTGGCGCGGTATTCAGGCAGGTAACGCCCCGCCTGGCGCATGATCCACAGGGGGGTTCGGGGGACCGGTTTCTTGAGCAGTGCCCGGATCAGGAGATCGTTTCGTAAGGGGGGCGGCATAGCGCATCGAGTATAGCGGCAAACAGGGATTTATCACCAGAGCGGACCCGCTTGCACGCCTCGGCATGCCCGCACTTCGGGCCGTTCACCCGGGTGGCAGGCCGGAGGGGATTCAGTAGAGCCGGCGGCGGCGCAGGCTGGTTCGCGCCACGCGCTTCAGGTTGCGTTTGACGGCTGCGGCCGCCTTGCGTTTGCGCACCTCGGTCGGCTTTTCATAGTATTCGCGTCTGCGTACTTCGGTAATGATGCCCGCTTTTTCGCAGGAGCGTCGAAATCGCCGCAAGGCAAAGTCGAACGGTTCATTTTCTTTTACGCGTACACCGGGCATTCAATACTGTCCTGATCCTGGGATGCTCAAACCAAAAAGAACCGCGATTATACCGGCAGGTTCCTATATTTCAAATATATTTTGAGCAGAAACAATGGATTCGGTTGCCTCAGGGATTTGGCAGAGTTGCAAGGAACATGAAGATGCCGAGCAGGATAATCGCCAGGAGAACCACCTGATCAGAGTTTCGAAAGCAAGTGAAAGCAGTTGCTTCAGAAGAGCCACGATTCGCCTCATGACCCGCAGGCTAATGACGCGCGAGACGGACTGCAAACCCGATTGGGCGAAGTGAACCGTATTCTTTCACGCCTGCTTCGCAGGTTCAGTGATCGCCCGGCAAAAATCCATGCTATGTTTGCCGAACGAACCATACCGGGGCGCCTGCATGCGAGTACTGGGCATTGAAACCTCCTGCGACGAAACCGCCGTTGCCGTGATCTGCGAACGCCGGGGGCTGCTGGCGCACCACCTGTACTCGCAGTCGGCCCTGCACAGCGAATACGGGGGCGTGGTCCCGGAGCTGGCCTCGCGCGACCATATTCGAAAGCTCGGCCCCTTGGTCCAGACCGCCATGCGCACGGCGCAGCTGTCTCTGGGCGAGGATATCGACGCCATCGCCTATACCTCGGGGCCGGGACTGATGGGGGCCCTGATGGTGGGCGCCGGGCTCGGCCGCAGCCTGGCCTTTGCACTCGGCAAGCCGGCCGTGGCGGTGCATCACATGGAGGCCCACCTGCTGGCCCCCCTGCTGGAGGATGCCGCCCCCGTCTGCCCGTACGTGGCGCTGCTGGTCTCGGGAGGCCACACCCTGCTGGTCGAGGTCCGCTCGGTCGCACGCTACAAGGTGCTGGGCGAGAGCGTTGATGATGCCGTCGGCGAGGCCTTCGACAAGGTGGCGCTGATGCTGGGTCTCGGCTACCCGGGCGGACCGCAGATACAGCGGCTGGCCCGGCAGGGGAACCCGGAACGGTTCGTGTTTCCCCGCCCGATGGTGAACCGCGCAGGGCTCGATTTCAGTTTCAGCGGGCTGAAAACCCACGTGCTGAACACCCTGAAAGGCCTTGCCGAGCCGGGCCCCCAGGACCGCGCCGACGTGGCGCGGGCCTTCGAGGATGCGGTCGTGGACACCCTGAGAATCAAGTCCGCACGCGCCATCGGGCATACGGGTGCCAGGACGCTGGTCGTCGCCGGTGGAGTCGGTGCGAACCAGAAGCTTCGCCAGCAGCTGGTGCAGCAGCTCGGCGAGCAGGATGTGAAGGTGATCTTTCCGGCCCCCGAATTCTGCACGGACAATGCCGCCATGGTCGCACAGCTCGGCCTGTTGAGGCTGCAAAGCGGCAGCCGGGAGCCGCTCTCGATCCGGGTTCAGCCGCGCTGGGCGCTCGAGGAGGTCTGACTAATCCTCATCCAGCCGGACTTCCTTTCCTGCAAGCAGGTCACGGATGTTGCTGGTGTGCCGCCAGAAGACCAGGGCCGTGATGATCACGAGGACACCGGCGGTCCACATCTGTTCGGACGGGGTGACCAGCGCGAGGACCAGGGTGGCCGTCATGGCGGTCAGCGCGGCCACGGAGGAATACCGCAACAGCAGGGCCGTGGCCAGCCAGACCAGGGCCCAGAACATGCCGAGAAGCCAGTCCATGGCCAGCAGGACACCCAATGTGGTCGCTACCCCTTTGCCGCCGCGAAAGTGATAATAGACCGGGAAGATATGACCCAGCAGTGCCGCCAGACCGACGCCCGCCACCAGCCGCGGGTCGTCCGTGAGCACGGCGGTCAGCAGGACCGGGAGATAGCCTTTCAGGAGGTCGCCCAGCAGCGTGATCGCCGCGGCGGACTTGTTGCCCACGCGCAGTACGTTGGTGGCGCCGGGGTTGCCGGAGCCGGCGGTGCGCGGGTCAGTCAGGTGCAGGGCCTTGCTGGACAGGACCGCACTGTTGATCGAGCCCAGCAGGTAGGCCGCAATGACCGCTGCGATCTGAAGAAGGATTACGCCCATCCGAGGTACCGTGTCTAAGCTGTATTGTTCAAAATCCGGCCAGGGTCCGAATCTTGTATTGTTACATGGATGGGGATCGAGTTCGAAAATCTGGCACGAGGTGGTCGATGAACTGGGCCTGCGGCACCGGGTCTGGTGCATCGATCTGCCGGGGCACGGACACAGTCACGCCATGCCCTGGGATGGCAGCGCCGAGCGGGGTATACAGTTGCTTGGCGAGGTGTTGCCGCCTGCGGCCAGTCTCCTGGGCTGGTCCCTGGGGGGGCTGTGGGCCTTGCTGTATGCCAGCCGGCACCCGGATCGGGTCGAGCGTGTGATGCTGGTCTCCAGCGCACCGAGGTTCACCGCGACGCAGGACTGGCCCCATGCCATGGCGCCTGCGGCACTGCGGGATTTTTCACGCCGGTTTGCACAGGCGCCCCGCCAGACCCTGCAAAGATTCTGTTCGCTGCAGACCGTCAACAGCGAACGTGCGAAAACCACGCTTTTGGCATTGCGCAGGGCCCTGTCCGCTGCGCCGGACCCTGCCGGGAGTATCGCCTGGGGTCTGGACTGGCTGGAACGGGTCGATTTGCGCACAGACCGCAGGCTCTCGCAGTTGCGCATCGATGTGCTGCACGGCGAGCAGGACCGGGTGCTGCCCGTCGAGGCCGCCGAGGCTACGGGTCGGATGTGGCCGCAGGCGCGAGTCGAGCGCATCGCGCGGGCCGGGCATGCCCCGTTTGTTTCACATCCGGCACAGTTTCTGAGATGGGTGGGGGCAAGGAAACTCCGTGAGTGAGCATGCGGACATAAGAAAGCGGCGTGTACGCGATGATTTCGCGAAGGCCGCCGCCAGTTACGATTCCGCTGCGGTACTGCAACACGAGGTTTGTGAACGTACCCTTGAACGCGTGGACATGCTCAAGCTGCAGCCCCGGCTTGTGCTTGACATCGGTACCGCAACCGGCCGCAGCCTGAAGGGCCTGGCAGCACGTTTTCCGAACAGCTCCATGGTGGCCTGTGATCTGGCCCTGCCCATGCTGTTGTGGTGCCGCCGGCATCAGGATGCCGGGTGCACCGGTGCACTGGTGTGCAATGATGCCGAACAGCTGCCCTTTGCCGACGGCTCGGTCGACCTGATTTTTTCTTCTTCGACATTTCAGTGGTGTGTGGACCTGTCACGGGTATTTTCAGAATGCATGCGCGTACTGCGCATCGACGGTGTGCTGATATTTTCCACGTTCGGACCCGATACCCTGCACCAGTTGCGCGACAGTTTTGCAGGGCTGGACGATTACCGGCATGTGCACGAGTTCGTGGACATGCACCACATCGGCGATCTGCTGCTGGCAGAACATTTCGCGGACCCGGTCGTTGACATGGAGATGATCGATATTCAATATCAATCCCTGTCGCAGCTGCTGCAGGATCTGAAAAACACCGGCAGCCGTGGAAAATTCGGTTCCGCTCAACCCACGGCTTCGGGGTTGATGGGCCGACAGAAATACAACTCGCTGATGCAGGCCTACGAGGATTACCGCCAGGACAACGGCATGCTGCCGGCAAGCTACGAAGTGATTTACGGCTATGCCCGCAAGTCGGCGAACCCGGTTCCTGAAGCTGCGGACGAGCGCGAGATCAGGGTGCCGGTCGAGCACCTGCAAGGCAGGAAGCGGTAGGCGCCTGCAAGAGCAGCTTGTCCGCTGTGGACACTGGACGAAGGAAAATACCGCCACGACATCATGCATGAGTGTTACGGGACAGATGGACATTAAGCGCATAAACCGGTTTCGCACCCTGGCCCTGGTCAGTTGCGCACTGGCCTTGGTGGTGGTGGTGCTGGGAGCCTATGTGCGTCTTTCCGATGCCGGGCTTGGCTGTCCGGACTGGCCGGGATGTTACGGCCACCTGCTGGGTGTTCCGGAATCGACCCAGGAAATCCTGCAGGCCAACCAGGCCTTCCCTGAGCGTGCAGTGGAAGCGGACAAGGCCTGGAAAGAGATGATTCACCGTTACGCTGCGGGTGTACTCGGCATCCTGATCGTATTTCTCGCCGCCATGGCCCTGCGCAACCGCAAGGACCCCGGACAGCCCGTCGTCTTGCCGGTGTTCCTGGTCTTCTTGGTGATTTTTCAGTCCCTGCTCGGCATGTGGACGGTGACCCTGTTGCTCAAGCCGGTGATCGTCATGCTGCATCTGATCGGGGGCTTCGCCGTGTTGTCGCTCCTGTGGTGGACGTACCTGGCGATCGGTACCGAACGGCTGATCTACCGCCAGCGCCTCGACCCTGCGGTCCTGTCGCTCCTGGTGATCGGGTTGCTGTTGCTGATCGGTCAGATCATTCTCGGCGGCTGGACCAGCGCCAATTACGCTGCGTTGGCCTGTACTGATTTTCCAACCTGCCAGGGACAGTGGTGGCCGCCCATGGATTTCAGGGAAGGTTTCGTGTTCTGGCGGGGCATCGGCACCAATTATGAGTTCGGGGTGCTGGACAACCCGGCACGCACGGCCATTCACCTGAGCCACCGGTACATGGCCGTCGTGGTGGCCGCCTACTGGGCGGTGCTGCTGGTCTGGCTGCTGGCCACGAGCAGCGCCACGGTCTCCTTGCGTATCGCCAGCGCGGTGACGCTGCTGTTACTGCTGATCCAGTTGACCCTGGGGGTATCGAATATCGTCTTGCACCTGCCGATCGCGGTGGCCGTCATGCACAACGGCGGGGCCGCATTGCTGCTGCTCAGTGTGGTAGCCCTGGTGTATCTCGCCCGCAGCGAGACGCGGTGGTAACGCCTGTGATCAGCTGACGACCGCAGCCCTGAGCGCCTCGATGGCGTTGCTCTCCAACTGGCGTATGCGCTCGGCCGAAACCTTGTACCTGGTGGCAAGTTCCTGCAGGGTGGCCCGTTTCTCGCCCAGCCAGCGTTGCGCGATGATGTCCCGGCTGCGCTCGTCCAGTACGCCCAGTGCGGCTTGCAATTGCCGGGCCTGGTGGGATTCCCAGTCCTCGACTTCCGCCTGCTGTTCCGGGTTGTCTTCTTCGTGGCTCAGGTAGGCCGCCGGTGCGAAGTGGCCGGACTCCTCGCCGTGATCATCGTGTTCCTGGTCAAAACCGAGATCGTGATTGCTGAGCCGCTTTTCCATCTCCACCACATCGCTGCGCTTGACGCCCAGCTCCCTGGCGACCGTGTCGACTTCCTCCTGGTTCAGCCAGGCCAGGCGCTTCTTGGAGTTGCGCAGGTTAAAGAACAGCTTGCGCTGGGCCTTGGTGGTGGCAACCTTGACGATGCGCCAGTTGCGCAGCACGAACTCATGGATCTCGGCACGAATCCAGTGCACCGCAAACGAGACCAGGCGGACCCCCTTGTGCGGGTCGAAGCGGTTGACGGCCTTCATCAGCCCGACATTGCCTTCCTGGACCAGGTCGGCCAGCGGCAGGCCGTATCCCAGGTAGCCGCGCGCCACGTGGATCACGAACCGCAGGTTGTGAATGATCAGGGTACGCGCCGCATCCAGATCATGGTCTTCATACAGGCGCAGCGCCAGGGCGTGTTCCTCTTCCACGCTCAGCACCGGGATCTGCAGCGTCGAGGCGATATAGCTGTCCAGGTTCGCCGTGGATATCGCCGTCGAAGCTTGCAAGGGTTGTATGGATGTCGCCACGATTCTCGGGTTCTCCCCTGTTGGAGTATTCGGTTCTATTTTCCTCAGTGCTAATATTAGCACTCTTTTATATAGAGTGCTAATACTTTTAGCACTTTAAAATCAACAGCTTAGATTATCATGGCTGCAGTTCTGCCAGCATGCTGCGGGATATTCCGGAGAGCTCCCGCGGCCGGATTCGCCGCCCGGTGTGGGCGACGGCACCCGTCGGGGGTGCGGAGGTTCAGCTGGGCTCGATCCGCACGATATGGCGTCCGACCGCGAGCCATGAGCCCAGCAGGCCCAGCACGATGCTGGTCGCGACCAGCGCCAGGCCCTGGCCGAGGTCCGGAAAAACCAGCTCGAAATTGCTGTTGTACAGCCCGATCAGGTGTTGTGCAGGCGCTTCGATCACGTACATCACGAGCAGCACCAGCACCAGCGCCAGGGCGCCGCCCAGCAGGCCATACCACATGCCGCCGTACAAAAAGGGCCTGCGCACGAAGCGGTTGGTCGCACCGATCAGCTTGGCGACCTCGATTTCCTCGCGCCGGTTCTCGATGTCCAGGCGGATGCTGTTGCCGACCACCAGCAGCACGGAGATGGCCAGCGTGATGCCCAGCATCATGATCGCACGATGCACCACCTCGGTGATGGCCTGCAGCCGCTGCAGCCATTGCATGTCGAGCTGCACCTGCTCGACCTGCGGATAGGCGCCGAGTTCCTGCACCAGCCGGTCGAGGTGACCGGCCTGCTTGGCGTGTTCAAACGGGATCAGGGTCAGGGTGGGCGGCAGCGGGTTTTCCTTTAGCCCTTCGATCAGGTATTCGAGCTTGCTGAAATTGCGAAACTCCGCCAGGGCCTGCTCGGCGGACACGTACCGGATGCTTTCGATCGCCTCGAGCGCGGCCAGGCGCGTGCGCAGTTTTTCGATCTCGGCTTCGCTGCTGTCGACGTCCAGGAACAGCGTGATTTGCCCGGAGTCGTCCCATTTTTCCGTAACCGCCTGCAGGTTGTCCAGCAACAGGTACATGCAGGCCGGCAATGCCAGGGCCACGGCGATCACGAGGATGGTCAGCGTCGATGCGAACGGGTGGCGGTACAGCTTGCCGAGGCTGAACACCAGGCTGCGCAGATGCTCGCGCACCAGTGCGCGAAAGCGCGTCAGGGAGTTCGGCCGGCTCGGCGAGGGTCTACGTCTGGATGCCGGCATGTCGCTGTGAAGGTGTGTGCCGCCGCATCGCCTGTCATCAGGCCCGCAGTGCCTGTCCGTTGACGCATTGCCCGTCCTGCAGGCGGATGATGCGCTTGCCGAGACGCGAAATCAGGTCCAGGTCATGACTGGCGATGAGCACGGTGACACCCACCTGGTTGAACTCGGAAAAAAGCTGCATGATCTCGGCCGACAATCCCGGGTCCAGATTGCCGGTCGGTTCATCGGCCAGCAGGATGGCCGGCTTGTGGACCACGGCGCGGGCAATGCCGACACGCTGCTGTTCTCCCCCGGACAAGGTGATGGGCATGGCCTTTTCCCTGTTCAGCAGCGCCACCTTGTCCAGCGCGGCCCGTACCCGGCGGCTGATCTCGGCGCGTGCATAGCCTGCGATCTGCAGCGGCAATGACACGTTGTCGAAGACGCTGCGGTCATACAGCAGGTGATGATCCTGGAATACGATGCCCATGAATCTTCGCAGGTTCGGAATCTTGCGTTTCGGGATGTGCGTGATGTTGTTCTGGTTGATCAGGACCCGGCCCCGGGTCGGGCGCTCGATGGCCGCGACCAGTTTCAGCAAGGTGCTTTTGCCCGCCCCCGAAGGTCCGGTGAGAAAGGCCATCTCGCCGCGTTCGAGTACGAGGTCCAGTCGCGTCAGGGCTTCGCGGTTTCCCGGGTAGCGTTTGGTGACGTTTTGCAGTTCTATCATCGGTCCGTGCCTGGCCCCGTCCCTGCCTAGCCGTGCAGCAGGGCCTCCGCATAGCGGTAGGCATCGAACACGCGCAAGTCGTCGATGCCCTCGCCCACACCGATATAGCGAATCGGGATCTCCAGCCTGTCTGCGATGGCTATCACGGTGCCGCCCTTGGCCGTGCCGTCCAGCTTGGTCACGCACAGGCCGGTCAGGCCCAGCGCCTCGTGAAAGCCCAGCGCCTGCTTCAGGGCATTTTGCCCGGTGCCGGCTTCGATCACCAGCAGGATTTCATGCGGGGCCTCGGGGTCGATTTTCTGCATGGCCCGCTTGATCTTGAGCAGTTCGTCCATCAGGTTCTGCTGGGTATGAAGCCGCCCGGCCGTATCGGCGATCAGCACGTCGATGCCGCGCGCCTTGGCGGACTGGTAGGCATCGAAGACGACGGCCGCACTGTCCGCCCCGCTTTTCTGCGCCACCACGGGCGCCTTGATTTCCTTCCCCCAGGACTGTAGCTGTTCGACCGCGGCCGCGCGAAAGGTATCCCCGGCGGCCAGCATCACGGTCTGGTCCTGCCCGGTCAGGCGGTGCGCGATCTTGCCGATGGTGGTGGTCTTGCCGGCGCCGTTGATGCCGACCACGAGCATGGTGAAGGGCTTGGCGCCGCGGGTCAGCAGGGGCTTGTTGCAGGCGGACATGATCTCCGCGAGGCTTTCCTGCAGGAGCGCATCCGCGCCCTGGGGGTCGCCGCTGCGCCTGCGGCGCAGGCGCGATTTCAGGTCATCGATGATCCGGGTGGTCGTGTCGACCCCCACGTCCGCGAGCAGCAGGCGGTCTTCCAGTTCATCGAGCAGGTCCTCGCTGTTGCCCCGCCAGGCCGCCGCGGGGATGCCGCCGGTCAGCGCATTCCTGGTTTTTTGCAGGCCCTGGCGCAGGCGCGAAAAAACTCCGGTTTCAGGCATGGATTTCGGGCAAACAGTTATAGTAAGGTTTGCTGGTCATAACATCTAATGCATCCGATCCTAATCCTAACATCCCGACGCCGGTCATTTATGAAAGTCACCAAAATTGCCGGACTGTGGCTGGGCCTGGCGCTCTTTTGCCATGTTCAGGCCGGTGCCGACGACACCCATGAGCGGGTGCTGGACAACGGCCTGAAGATCATCGTCAAGGAAGACCACCGGGCACCGGTGGTGGTTTCCCAGATCTGGTACCGCGTGGGGTCCGCGCAGGAGCATAGCGGCATCACCGGGATCTCACATCTGCTGGAGCACATGATGTTCAAGGGCACGGAAAAATACCCTGCCGAGAAGTTTACCTCGGCCCTGGCGGAAATCGGCGCACGCGATAATGCATTCACGGGGCGCGACTATACCGCCTACTTCCAGGTGATGGGCCGCGAGCACCTGGAGGTGAGTTTCGACATCGAGTCGGACCGCATGATCAACCTGATCCTGACCCAGGAGGATTTCGTCAGCGAACGCGAGGTCGTCAAGGAGGAACGGCGCCTGCGCACCGACGATGATCCGAATGCCCTCGTCTACGAGCAGCTGAGTGCAGCCGCCTTCACCAGCAGCCCGTACCACCACCCGGTGATCGGCTGGATGAACGACCTGGAACATCTCGAGCTCGAGGACCTGAGCCACTGGTATGCGCGCTGGTATGCGCCCAACAATGCAACCCTGGTGGTGGTGGGAGATGTCGATCCCGAAACCGTGTTTGGCCTGGCCCGGAAGTACTTCGGCGCCATCGAGTCCTGGCCCATCCACGACAGCAAGCCCCGGGTCGAGCCCGCCCAGGCCGGGCCGCGCCGCATCAAGGTGAAAGCGGTCGCCAAGCTGCCGTACGTCCTGCTGGGATACAAGGTGCCGAGCCTGACCACGGCGCAACAGGACTGGGAGCCGTACGCGCTGTCGGTCCTGTCCGGTGTGCTCGACGGCGGTCGCAGCGCACGGCTCAGCAAGCATCTGGTGCGGGAAATGGAGCTGGCTGCCAGTGCCGGCGCAGGTTACCGCCTGTACACCCGCTATCCGTCCCTGTTCCTGCTGGAGGCCATACCCGCACCGCAGCACGACCTCGGTGACGTCGAGCAGGCCCTGTATGCCGAGATCCGGGCACTGCAGGAAGACCTGGTCAGTGAACAAGAGCTCGCCCGCGTCAAGGCGCAGGTCATTGCCAGCGAGGTGTACGCGCAGGATTCCATCCGCGCGCAGGCCGGTGTCATCGGCCGTCTGGAATCCGCGGGACTGGGCTGGCGCGTGATGGACGAATACATCCCGCGGATCAACGCGGTCAGCGCCGAACAGGTGCGCCAGGTGGCGCGCCGCTACCTGATCGAGGATCGCCTGACCGTGTCCGAACTGGAACCGCTGCCGGCCACCGGGCCCGCCGGTGAAGCCGAAGTGTCCGATGCCGCGCACTAGTACCGCATGGAGAGGGGCCTGCGCCGCCCTGTGGCTTTGCGCCGCCTTGCTGGGAACTGCGAGGGCCGCGCCTTCGATCGAGCAGTGGACCAGCGGGCCGGGCGTTCGCACCCTGTTCGTCGCGGCCCCGGAGTTGCCGATGCTGGACATCGCCGTGACCTTTGGCGCCGGCAGTGACCGCGATGCACAGCTGGGCGGCCTCTCGCAGCTGACGCATGGCCTGCTGAGCGCCGGCACCGAAGCCATGGACGCCGATACGGTGGCCGAGAAATTCGAAGAGGTCGGCGCCCGCTACGGGTACGATGTCAATCTGGATTACTCCAGGGTCAGTCTGCGCAGCCTGACCGAGGAGCGGCTGCTCGAGCAGGCCCTGTCCACCTTCGTCGAGATCCTGGCCCGCCCCAACTTTCCGCAAAAGGACTTTCTGCGCCTGAAGAACCAGGCGCTGACGGCAATTCGCGACGAGCAGCAGCGCCCGGACCGGATCGCCGGCAAGGCGTTCTACCGGGCCGTGTATGGCGTTCATCCCTATGCGCAGCCCGTCTCGGGAAGCGAGGCCAGCGTGCAGGCCATTGAGTTGGCGGACGTCCAGGCGTTCCAGCGCCAGTACCTGGTTGCGGAAAATGCCGTGATCGCGATTGTCGGAGCCCTGGACACGGACCAGGCCCGCAGGATTTCCGAAACCATTGCATCCCGTCTTCCCAGGGGCGCCAGGCCTGCACCTGCCCAGCCCCCGCAGCCCGCGCGTGCGTCCCTGTACTGGTACATTCCCTATCCTTCCCAGCAGTCGCACGTGTTCCTGGGGCAACTGGGCATTGCCCGCGGAGATCCGGATTATTTCATCCTGTATACCGGCAATCATGTGCTGGGCGGAGGCGGCTTCACCTCGCGTTTGATGAAAAGAATCCGCAAGCAACTGGGATTGTCCTACAGCGTCTACAGTTACTTTTTTCCCCTGCAGCAGAAGGGGCCCTTCATGCTGGGCCTGCAGACCCGCGCCGATCAGGCACAGCAGGCGCTCGACCAGGTACAGCAGCTGGTTCAGGACTATGTGGACCAGGGACCCAGCGAGGAAGAGCTGGAACTTGCCAAGAAAAGCATCATCGGCGGTTTTCCGTTGCGGGTGGACCAGAACAGCGACCTCCTGGCCTACCTGTCGCTGATCGGTTACTACGACTTGCCCCTGGACTACCTCGACACCTTCACGGCACACATTGCCGGGGTGACGCTGGCGGACGTTCGTGCGGCGTTCCGTCGACATCTGCATACTGACCGCATGGTCAAGATCGTCGTTGGTGGCCCCGAAAAAGAATAGCCTGCGCATCGTCGGCGGCACCTGGCGAAGCCGTCGGATCCAGTTTGCCGACAGCCAGGATATCCGGCCCACTCCCGACCGGGTGCGCGAGACCCTGTTCAACTGGCTGGCCGGTGCAATCGAGGGTGCCCGCTGTCTGGACCTGTTTGCCGGCAGCGGTGCGCTGGGGTTCGAGGCGGCCTCCCGAGGGGCTTCGCAGGTCATCCAGGTGGATCGCGACGCTTCGGTGGCGGCGATGCTGGAGCTGCAAAAACAAGCCCTCAAGGCCCGGCAGGTGGAGGTCGTGTGCCAGGATGCGCTGGACTATGTGCACCAGGCGAGCGAGCCGTTCGATATCGTGTTTCTGGATCCCCCGTTTGCAACGGACCTGGGCCGGCAGGTGCTGCCGGTACTGCTGACCCGCAGACTGCTATCCCCGCACGGTCGGGTCTATGTCGAATCCCGGTCAGGACGGGTCCCGGAGTCCCCGGACTCCCTGCACTGCATCCGCGAGAAAACCGCGGGACAGGTGCGTTACCGGCTGTACGCGCTGGAAGAGGAAAACACGTGACAGACCCTGCGGGATGTGCCGGGATCGCTTCATGATAGAATTCGCGCATGGCACTCGTGGCAGTCTATCCGGGTACCTTTGACCCGATTACCAACGGTCATACGGACCTGGTGCGCCGCGCCTGCGTGCTGTTTGATCGCGTGGTGGTGGGGGTGGCGGTGCGCGGCGGTGGCAAGCAGCCGTTTTTTGACCTGGTCGAGCGGGTCGAGCTTGCCCAGCAGTCGCTGGCGCAGATTCCCAATGCCAGCGTGCACGGCTTTGACGGCCTGCTGGTGGATTTTGCCCGCCAGCAAGGGGCCAAGGCCATCTTGCGGGGATTGCGCGCGGTTTCGGATTTCGAATTCGAATTTCAGCTGGCCAGCATGAACCGCCGGCTGGATGACCAGTTCGAGACCATTTTCATGACGCCCTCGGAAGAACATACCTTCATCTCCTCGAGCCTGGTGCGCGAGATCGCAAGCCTCGGCGGCGACGTGTCGCGGTTCGTTTCCCCGCCGGTGGCCGGGGCCCTGCAAACCAAGCTGGCGAACTGAATTTAACCTGTTGGCGATGCGAATCCTGGTCTTCATGTGTCTGGCATGGGGAGTGATCTCCTGCACCACGCCACCGGTCGGCGAATCGGCTGCGCCGGGCCCGTCGTCCCGGCCCACCCCCGCGGACCCTGCCGTGGCCAGTGCTCATCCGCTGGCCACCCGGGCAGGCATCGATGTCCTGGAGCAGGGCGGGAACGCTTTCGATGCGGCCGTTGCGGTCACGGCATGCCTGGCCGTGGTGGAGCCCTATGCCTCGGGTCTCGGCGGGGGTGGCTTCTGGCTGTTGCACACGGCTTCGAACGGGCGCGAGATCATGCTGGACGGGAGGGAGACGGCCCCGCTTGCGGCGAGCCGGGACATGTACCTGGACGATGCCGGCAGGCCCACCCGGGCATCCGTCGCAGGGCCCCTGGCTGCAGGCATCCCGGGGATCCCCGCCGCCCTCGTTCACCTGTCGGAGCGGTATGGACGCCTGCCCCTCGATCGTACTCTGGACGCGGCCATCCGGCATGCCCGTGAGGGCTTCGAGGTGAGCACGCGTTATCAAAGGCTGGCCACGGCCGTGCTCGATCGCTTGCGCGAGTCCCCCGGGGGAACTTCGGTTTTTCTGGATCAGGGCAGCGTGCCTGCACCCGGCTACGTGCTCCGGCAACCGCAATTGGCCCGTGTGCTGGAGCGCATCCGCGATGAGGGTGCGGACGGATTCTACCGGGGGGACGTGGCGGAATCGCTGGTGCGGGGCGTGCAGCAGGCCGGGGGGATCTGGCAACTGCAGGACCTGGCCCGGTACCGGGTCCGGGAACGCCGGCCGGTGTACGGGCGCTATGCGAACATGAGGGTCACGAGCGCTGCACTGCCTTCTTCGGGGGGGATCGTGCTGGTGCAGATGCTCAACATGCTGTCCTTGCTGGACCTGTCGCAGATGGAGGGCGCACAGCGCAGTCATGCGTTGGTCGAAGTCATGCGCCGGGCGTATGCGGACCGTGCGCGCTATCTCGGCGATACGGACCATGTCGAGGTGCCCGTCGAGCGGCTTTTGTCGGTGCAGCATGCTTCCGGCAAGCTGGCGGATTTCAGCCCGCAACGGGCTTCCCTGAGCGCCTCGCAGCTTGAGAAACGGGAGGTCGGCTCGCCCGGCGAACCCGCAGAAGGCCGCAACACCACGCATTTTTCCGTCATCGACCGTGACGGCAACTACGTGGCCGCGACGCTTTCCGTCAACTACCCGTTCGGCTCAGGGTTCGTGGTGCCCGGCACGGGCATCCTGCTGAATAACGAAATGGACGACTTTGCGGTCAAGCCGGGGCATCCCAACCTGTACGGCCTGACCGGCAGCCGTGCGAATGCCATCGCGCCGGGCAAACGCATGCTCTCGAGCATGTCGCCCACGTTCCTGGACGACGGCGAGCGAATTGCGGTCCTGGGGACCCCGGGCGGCAGCCGGATCACTACCATGGTGCTGCTCGCCGCGCTGGAGTTTGCCCGCGGCGGGGATGCGAACGCCATGGTCTCGCGTCCGCGCTTTCATCACCAGTTCATGCCGGACCGCATCGAGTATGAAAGCGAGGCCTTTGATGCGGCTACCCTGGCGGTGCTCGCTGCGCTGGGCCACACGCTGCAGGCCACATCACGCAGCTACGGGGACATGCATGCCGTCATCTGGAACCGAAAGACCGGCCGGGTGAGCGCGGCCAGCGATCCCCGGGGGATGGGCCTTGCGCAGGTCGGCAGGTGATGGCCTGCATCAATGCTGGCACTGGCCGCAATAAAAACTGCTGCGCTGGCCGAGGGTCCGGAGCAGGATGGGACGGCCGCAGACCGGGCAGGGCTCTCCACGGCGGTTATAAACATTGAGTTTTTGTGCGAAATAGCCGGGACGGCCGTCTTCACGGGTGAAGTCGCGCAAGGTGGTGCCCCCCGCATCGATGGCGGTGCCCAGCACGCGCTTGATGTTTGCGACCAGTTGCCCGTACCGGCGCAGCGAGATGCGGCCCGCGGCCCGCTGCGGGTGTATGCCGCTTAGAAACAGGGCTTCGCTGGCATAGATGTTCCCCACACCGGCGACAATGCCGCTGTTCATGATGAAATTCTTGATGCTGATCTTCCTGGAGGCAGCCCGGTCATGCAGGTAACGGCCGTTGAATGCCTCGCTGAAGGGTTCCGGGCCGAGGTTTCGCAACAGCTTGTGTCGCAGGGGGTCGCCGCGGGTCCAGTGTATGCTCCCGAAGCGGCGCGGGTCGTGAAACCGCAGAATCTTGCTGCCGAACACGAAATCCACCTGGTCGTGCTTTTGTGCCGGCACGCCGTTTGCGACGATATGCAGGCTGCCGGACATGCCGAGATGTACGATGAGGCAGCCGTTGGCGCTTTCCAGCAGCAGGTACTTGGCACGTCGCCCGACCGAATGGATCCGCTGGCCCTTTAACGATCTCTTCAACTGGCCCGGCACGGGCCAGCGAAGCTGGCGCTGGTGCACGATGAGGTCGGTGATTCTCCTGCCGGTGATGTGCGGACGGATGCCGCGACAGGTCGTTTCCACTTCCGGGAGTTCAGGCATTCGGGTCGTGGCTCAGGACTGGTAGAGGGCCTCGATCTCCACCAGCAGGTCGGTGCGGCACATCTCCCCCAGCAGCAATATCCGGGGCGTCGTGCTGGGCAGGCGTGCCGCCAGCCCCCTTTGGATGTGGGGCACGTCACGGCGATGGCGTACATACACCTTGATGCACAACAGGTCGTCCTGTGCGTTCAACCGGGTCTGGTGCCGGTCGTTGGCATGCACGACCAGGGTTTCGACGTTGTTCAGGGATTCGTTGAGTTGCGCGCCGACATCGCCCGGATGCTGGGTTTCATGCCCGACGATGCTGGCCGTGCCCGAGACATAAAAGTGCATGCGCTCGCCCCAGGGCTTGAGTACGCCGCGTGAAAACAGGGGAGGTGCGTGCACATTGGTGGTTGGATACTCGTAGGCACTTGTCTGCCGCGGGTTCTCGACGGCAATTCCGGGCGCATCCCCGGCCAGGAAATAAATCTGCAGGAATGGGTCGTGGCTGCCGATCACGGTGGCCGCAGGATAGATGCTGCTCTCGGTGTTGCAGGCCTGCATGGCCTGCAGGCGGGCACTGCAGAACAGGTCGTAGCGGCAGCACTGGTGGCCGGCCGGAGCCGTGATGCCGGGAAAGTAGTTCCAGGTGCGCAGCAGGTGATTGCAGGTGCCGTGTTGCAGGCAGTCGTAGATCTCCTTGTAGGCCTGCCGGACCAGCGCCTGGAAATCGCCGGGCTCCGGACAGGCCAGCCGGAGGTGGCCGAACAGCACCTGGGAGTGGCCCGAGTGCCGTATGTTGCCATGCTCTGCCTGCGTGACCGGGCGGCTCGTGTACCAGTCCTGAAAACGGAAATCGGAACCCTGCAGCACCTCGAGGTTGCTTTTGACCGACCAGCCTCTTGCCCGGGTTTGCCCGGGATCTCCAAAATGCACGTGTGCCAGCAGGATGGAGGGATCCACCGCCGGATCCGTGCTTTCATGGACGGCAACTTCCAGGTCGGACATCGCAGCGGAGGGGGCGGGCTTGGGATCACCTGGGCTCATGAGGCTACTGTACCCCGCGAATGGCGGCCTTGCGAACAAAAGGCGCACAACGGATTCGGGTCGGCTTTAAATCCCCGGCAAGGATGTTTAAAGTGTGGTGCGACCGCCAGCGCTTGTACCGGCTTACACCACGGCATCACCATCACAGAATTCAAAACCGACATGCTATGGCCTCTTGCTGCTCCCGGTTGCGTGTTTTTGCGAAGACGTGACCCGATGGATCCAACCGGAATGACTTCATGCGCTTGCTAGGTGTCGATACAGGCGGAACCTTTACGGACCTGGTCTATTTTAATGGGCAATCCGTGCAGACGCACAAGGAACTGTCTACGCCGCAGGCGCCCGAGCGCGCCATCCTGCGGGGCATTGCCTCCCTGGGGATCGACACACGCGGCCTGCACATCGTGCATGGTACCACGGTGGCTACCAACGCACTGCTCGAGGGCAAGGGGGCGCGAACGGTGTTTGTCACCAACCGCGGCTTCAAGGACCTGCTGCTGATCGGCCGCCAGACACGCGATGAACTGTACAACCTCACGCCGCGGGAAAAACCCACGCTGATCGAGCCCGAACTGTGCCTGGAAACCGGCGGGCGCAGTGATCCGCAGGGAAACACGGTCTTGCCGTTGCCCGCTGGCGAACTGGATGCGCTGGCCGACTCCATCGGTCAGCTCGATGCCGAGTCCGTTGCGGTTTGCCTGCTGTTCTCGTTCGTCGACAACCGCTTCGAGAAGGCACTCAAGGCGCGCCTGGGTGAGCGGTACTTCGTTTCGATTTCATCCGAGGTGCTGGCGGAGTACCGCGAATATGAACGCGGGCTGGCGACCTGGATCAACAGCTATCTGGGTCCGGTCATGCAGGGTTACCTGTCACGCCTCGGCCAGGCATTGCCGGACTCGCCGCTGTCCGTCATGCAAAGCGACGGTCTGACCCTGAGTACGACGGTCGCCGAGCGCAATGCCGTGCGCCTGTTGCTGTCCGGACCCGCAGGCGGGCTCTGGGGGAGCCTGCACACGGGGGCAAACGCCGGGTGTACGCGGCTGCTGACGTTCGACATGGGGGGAACTTCCACGGATGTCTCCATCGTCGACGGGGAATTCGAACTGACCCGTCGCGGCAAAATCGCAGGACTTCCGGTGGCCGTACCCATGCTGGACATTCATACCATCGGCGCCGGCGGCGGCTCGATCGCGTGGGTGGATGAAGGCGGACTGCTGCAGGTGGGCCCGGATTCCGCGGGGGCCTCGCCCGGCCCGGCCTGTTATGGACAGGGTGGGGATCACCCCACCGTGACCGATGCCCATGTGGTACTGGGACGCCTGCCCGCCAGTTGCAGGCTTGCCGGGAACCTGGCACTGGACCCTGCCGCTTCCCGAAGCGTCATCTCCCGCCTCGCCCGGCACCTGGGCCTGGAACCCGAGGCCTGCGCCAGGGGCATCGTGCAGATTGCAAATGAACAGATGACACAGGCCCTGCGCGTGATGTCGGTGTACCGGGGGCATGACCCGAAAGACTTCACGCTGGTCAGTTTCGGGGGTGCGGGCGGCCTTCACGTGTGTGATCTCGCCGAGAGTCTGCACATTCACCAGGCGCTGGTTCCCGCCCATACCGGGGTGTTGTCCGCGCTGGGCCTCTTGGCGGCGCCATCCGGCAAGGAAGTGTCCCAAAGCCGCATCCGGTTGCTGGAGGCATGCGGGGCAAAGGAGATGGAAGAGGCGTTTGCCCGGCTTGAACACAGGATTGCCTCCGACCTGGAAGCCGAGTCCACCTCCTCGTACACGCTGAAAAGGGAACTCGATCTGCGTTACCAGGGCCAGTCGACCACGTTGAGGCTGCCCTGGCAGGATCCGTCCCTGGCCGGGCAGGCCTTTCACGAACGTCATCGCGAGCGTTACGGCTATGCGCTGGATATGCCGGTGGAGCTGGTCAACCTGCGGCTCACGGCAACGGGCACGAACACGCCCGAACTGCCCCTGCCCCGCATTGCCCGCAGGCAACCGGGTGCGCCGAGCGGGACGAGCCGCCTGCACGAGCTCGCCGGGGAAGTCCCGGTGTTCAAGCGCGCCGACATCGCCCGGGGCCAGGCGCTGTGCGGTCCGGCGATCGTGGTCGAGCCGCAGGCGACCCTGTACATTGCCCCGGACTGGACGGCGTCGCAGCAGGATTCGGGCAGCCTTTTGCTGGAACACACCGGCCAGCATGCCCCCTGAGCCTGCCGGGCATGTACAGGGCTTGCTTGTGTCCTTCCCCTGTCAACACGTATGATGCACGGACCGAAAAGCGGGTTCTCATAAAAACAATAAAGAAACACCCGGATTAGGAAACGCCCATGCTTGATGGACTGGTAGCTTTGCCCTGGTGGGGATATGTGGTCCTCACACTCGTACTCACCCATCTCACCATCGTGTCGGTCACCGTGTATCTGCACCGGTGCCAGGCGCATTGTGCCCTGGACCTGCACCCGCTGACGGCGCACCTGTTCCGTTTCTGGCTCTGGCTGACCACCGGCATGGTGACCAAGGAGTGGGTGGCCATTCACAGGAAGCATCACGCCAAGACCGAGACCGCGGAAGATCCGCACAGCCCGCACGTGGTGGGCATCGGCACGGTGTTCTGGCAGGGTTCGGAGCTGTACCGGGAAGAAGCCGGAAATGCAGAAACCCTGGAGCACTATGGCCATGGCACTCCCGATGACTGGATCGAGCGCAAGCTGTACACGCGCTTTTCCTTCATGGGAGTGGTATTCATGCTGGCGTTGAACCTGGGCCTGTTCGGGCTTGCCGGGATCGTGATCTGGGCGGTTCAGATGGCCTGGATACCGGTCACCGCGGCGGGGGTCGTGAATGGCTTTGGCCATTACTGGGGATACCGCAACTTCGAAACACCGGACGGCTCCACCAACATCGTGAATCTCGGCATCCTGATCGGCGGTGAGGAGTTGCACAACAACCATCATGCCTACCCGGGTTCGGCAAAGTTCTCCAGCAAGCGCTGGGAGGTTGACACGGGCTGGCTGTACATCCGGATGCTGTCCTTTCTGCGCCTGGCCAGGGTCCGCCGGCGCGCACCGCAACCCGTGCGCGTCGCCATCAAGGAAAAAATTGACCTCGAAACGGCCAAGGCCATTATCTCCAGCAAGCTGCACGTCATGGCTGACTACGCCCAGCACGTCACGCTGCCGACTTTTCGCAGTGAATTGTCCGGCAACAAGACGCGCGGCAAAAAACTGATGCGCCAGATGCGCACTGCCCTGATCCGTGAAAAATCCCGCCTCAAGCCGCTGCATCACAAGCACCTGCAGGTGCTTTTGCAAGACAGCGAGGCCTTGCACACGGTGTATGAGTTCCAGGGGCGACTGCAGCAATTGTGGAACGAGACCTATGCCAGCCACGAGCGTCTGGTCCAGGCCATCACCGAATGGTGCAGGGAAGCGGAGGCTACCGGGATTCGTGTTCTGCAGACCTTTGCACAAGGCCTGAGAGGCTATGCACTGCAGCCCACTCCCGTGGGCTAGGCGAAACAATCGCAGGATGCATCCGGCCCGAGAAGCCGGGCAGGGTTACTTGATCTTGGCTTCCTTGTAGGGAACGTGCTTGCGAACGACCGGGTCGTACTTTTTCATTTCCAGCTTGTCCGACATGGTCCGCTTGTTCTTGCTGGTCGTGTAGTAGTGGCCCGTACCGGCACTGGAGACCAGCTTGATTTTTTCACGTACTGATTTTGCCATCTCGATTCCCGGGCCGGTCTTTCGACGCTAGACCTTGACTCCCTGTTTCCGGATATCCGAAAGCACTGCCTCGATGCCTTTCTTGTCGATGATGCGCATGCCCTGCGAGGATACGCGCAGCTTGACCCAGCGGTTCTCGCCCTTCACCCAAAAGCGGTGAGTATGTATATTAGGCATGTAACGACGCCGTGTTTTATTATGTGCATGGGAAACGTGGTTGCCGGACATCGGCCGTTTTCCCGTTACCTGGCATACGCGTGACATGGCTGTGGTTTCTGTACTGGATGCAGTCAATCTGTAGGGCGCGCAAGATACCAGAATCACTATTCGGGCACAAGCTGACCTGGCTTTAGCCCGGGATGGACAATCCTCTCAATGGGACAGCTGAACATGGCAAAGGACACGATATTTTTGCGCGACCTGGAAATCGATGCCACCATCGGTGTCTATGAATGGGAGAAGCGTATCCGGCAAAAGGTATGCATCAACCTTGAGATGGCCGCAGACATCAGCCGGGCGGCCACTTCACATTCCATAGACGACACCCTGGACTACAAGGCCGTTGCCAAGCGCATCGTGCAGTTTGTGGAAACCAGCGACTGTGAGCTGATCGAGAGCCTGATCGAAAAAGTGGCTGCCATGCTGATCCAGGAGTTCAACATCCCGTGGCTGCGCATCACGATCAGCAAGCCCCGGGCCGTGCGCGGGGCACGCGATGTCGGAATCACCATCGAGCGTGGCAAGCGCAACTCTTGATGGCACGCGTGTTCATCGGTATCGGTAGCAATATCGATAAGGAAAAAAACATTGCCTCCTCCGTGGCCACCCTGCGTGCCCATTTCGGCCCCCTGGATATTTCCAATGTCTACGAGACCCCGGCCTTCGGCTTCGAGGGGGACGATTTTCACAATCTGGTCGTCGGATTCCACACCGATCAATCCCCCCAGGAAATCAGCCAGACACTGAAACGGATCGAGTCGGAACACCATCGTACCCACGGCAAGGAATCGTTCGTGTCCCGTACGCTGGACCTGGACCAGTTGCTGTACGATGACCTGGTCCTGCAAGTGGACGGCGTGAGCCTGCCGCACCCCGATGTGCTTCGCTACAACTTCATGCTGAGGCCATTGGCCGAGCTCGCGGGTGATGTGCAGCATCCGCAGGAAAAATGCACGATTGCAGAGCTGTGGGCGGCCCATCCCTTGGGCCAGAAGATGAAAAAGGTCGAGTACGAGTTCTGACCGCCTGGACCCAGCTACTTTTTCTTGGGGTAATCAAACTCGACCAGGTGGCCTTCTTGGCGGGAAACGTCTTCCCAGCTGTGTGCATCGAATTCCATCCGGGCAATGCCGCAAGTGGGCAGATTGTCGATCCCGGAGTCCCCGAGAAAGTTGCACAGATGCGTGATCCCCGGATTATGTCCCACGAGCACTACATGCCGGGCGCGGTTATCGATTCCCCTGATCACCTCCATGAGCGCTCCCGGGCTGGCGCCGTAGACGAGCGGGTTCTGCGTGATGTCGTCCGGGTCGAAGCCGATTTGTGCGGCAATGCTTTCGGCTGTCGTGATCGCACGCTTGGCCGGGCTGGAAATGATCATATCTGCCCGGTAGTTTGCAGCGGCCAGTCGCCGGCCCATCATCGGTGCATTCTGAAGTCCGCGCCGGTTCAGGGGGCGGTCAAAATCCTGCAGCCCGGGGTGGTCCCAGCTCGATTTCGCATGGCGTATGAGGGTGAGGCTTCGCAATCGGTCCGGGGTCATGGCCGCCACCGGCTTGTCTTAGCCTGCGCGGCGGGCTTTTTTCCCCAGATACCCGCCGTGGTGGCGCATCCCGTAGTCCTCGCGGGTGAAATCCTTCTGCTCCATCAGCAACAGGGCCAGGGCATCACTGATGGCCAGCATGACCGCCATGCTGCAGGTCGGGGTCAGGTCGAGCCGGCACGCCTCGCGGACCGTGCCCATGTCCAGGATGACATCGCTCAGGTCGCGCAGTTTCGAGTCCGGGTGTGAAGTGATGCCAATGACCGTGTGCAGGCCCAGTTCGCGTCCTGCCACCAGCACCTCCAGCACCTCGCGCGTCTTGCCGCTGGTCGAGAAGGCGACCATGGCATCGTTTTCCTCGATCAGTCCCAGATCCCCATGGGCGGCTTCACCCGGATGCAGGAAAGAGGCCGGCGTTCCGGTCGAGGACAGGGTGGCGGAGAACTTGTTCGCGATATGACCCGCCTTGCCCATGCCGGTCGTCAGCACCTTGCCGTGGCAGTCCCTGAGCAGGGACACGGCTTTTTCGAAGTTGTCCGTGACCGGGATGGCAGCGATGGCCCCGGCTTCCCGCTCAAAAATTTCCCGTACGCGCTTTTTGACATCCATCTACCTAACTCCAGGGACTCAATGCGTGCTCACCGGTGTCGCAGTGATTTTGTGAACATTCGGATACTGTGGGCAGGTAGTGCGAGTCCGCTCCGATGATTCACGCGGCAGTGACCGTATTGCGTATCGTGCCAATCGACTCGATTTCGCATTCTACTACATCCCC
Organism: Gammaproteobacteria bacterium; assembly: GCA_965203725.1. Classification (GTDB taxonomy): domain Bacteria; phylum Pseudomonadota; class Gammaproteobacteria; order UBA4575; family UBA4575; genus WTFY01. The sequence continues at coordinate 536,451 of CBDBDH010000001.1, read as the reverse complement.
CGGAAACAGGTATTCGGGCGGGTTGCGTACATAGCCGACACCGCTCGGGGTGCCGGTTGCGATGATATCCCCGGGTTCAAGCGACATGCTCCGGGACAGGGTCTCGATCACCGTGGCAATATCGAAGATCTGGTACTTCGTGTTCGAGTCCTGCTTGAGCGCTCCGTTGACGCGACACGTCAGGTTCAGCGCCTGCGGGTCCGGGATGTCGTCCGCGGTAACGATCCAGGGACCCATGGGACAGGCTCCGGTCAGGCTCTTGCCGATGAAGAACTGCTTGTGACGTTTTTGCAGGTCCCGTGCAGAGACATCGTTGATCACCGTGTACCCGAACACATGCTGCAGGGCATCCTCACGGCGGATACCGCGACCGCCTTGACCGATCACGACACCCAGTTCCACTTCCCAGTCCATCTTGTCGGAAACTTCGGCATCCACCGGAATGTCAGAATAGGGACCGTTCATGCTGGAGACGGACTTGGTGAAGACGATGGGGTATTTGGGCAGTTTCGGCGCTTCGACGATTTTGCGCGTGGTTTCCTCCACATGATCCATGTAGTTCCAGCCCAGACACATCATGTTCTGACGCGGTCTGGGGATGGGCGATGCCAGTTCGACCGAGGCCAGGGCCATCCACTGTTCCGGACGGGACTGTCGCACCAGCTCGCGCAGCTGTGGCAGCAATCGGTCACCTTGATCGATGACCTGCAGCAGGCTGTCTATTTCCTGCGACCAGCCGGGACAGGTTGCCGGTAACAGGATAGAATCACCTTGCACCACAGCAAGATGCGCTTCACTGTCGTGTTTGCAGGTTGCAAGCTTCATAACGGGGTGTCACGGTTCTCGTGGGAGGGGTATTGTAATCCCAGCCTGATGCCCGAAGCCAGATTTTGCGCAGCGTGGCGCAAGGCGCCATGGAGTAATTGCCATGAAAAAAATAGCGGTCCTTCTTGTTGTCATCGCACTGATCGCGGTCTTTTTCATTCTTGATCTGCACCTTTATCTCGATTTCTCCTACATCAAGTCCAAGCAGGTCCAGTTTACCGAGTACTTCCACGCCTATCCTGTCAAGACGGCACTGATCTATTTCCTGATCTACCTGGTCGTGACCGGGCTGTCCCTGCCGGGTGCGGCCGTGCTCTCCCTGCTGGCCGGTGCGATCTTCGGTTTGCCCGTGGGCGCGGCGGTCGTGCTGCTTGCAGCCACCTGCGGGGCCACCCTCGCATTCTGGCTGTCGCGCTATATCTTTCGCGATTTCGTGCAGGGCCGTTTCGGGGACAAGCTGGTCGCCGTGAATCGCGGCATTGAGAAGGATGGGGCGTTTTACCTGTTCACGCTGCGGCTGATCCCGATCTTCCCGTTTTTCATCATCAACCTCGTCATGGGCCTCACCCCCATGCGCACTTCCGTCTTCTTCGTGACCAGCCTGCTCGGCATGGTGGCCGGGTGCATCATTTACGTGAACGTCGGCACCCAGCTGGCCAGCCTGGAATCCCTCGGCGGGATCCTGACGCCGGGCCTGCTGTTCGCGCTGCTGCTGCTGGCGGTCTTCCCGTGGGTTGCCAGGAAAGCCGTGGAGCTTCTGCGTGCCCGGCGGGTCTATGCCGGTTTCCGCCGGCCGGAAAGGTTTGACCGCAACCTGATCGTCATCGGGGCGGGCTCGGGCGGGCTGGTCGCGGCACTCATTGCCGCCACCGTCAAGGCCAGGGTCACGCTGGTCGAGAAGAACAAAATGGGGGGCGACTGCCTGAACACCGGTTGCGTACCTTCCAAGGCGCTCATTCGTTCGGCAAAGTTCATCGCGCAGGCCAAACGGGCCGAGCAGTACGGCTGTGAACCGGTACAGGTGGAATTCGACTTCAAGAAGATCATGCAGCGTGTGCGCCGCGTCATCCAGACGGTGGAGCCTCATGATTCCGTGGAGCGCTACACGAAACTGGGGGTCGAGTGCATCCGGGGCGAGGCGGAACTGAAGGATCCGTGGACGGTTGCCGTGAACGGAACGACGCTGACGAGCAAGAGCATCGTCCTGGCGACCGGGGCCAGCCCCCTGGTTCCGGACCTGCCGGGCCTGGCGGAGGCGGGCTACCATACCTCGGACACCATCTGGGACATCGACGCCCTCCCCGAGCGCCTGGTCGTCCTCGGCGGGGGTCCGATCGGATGCGAGCTGGCGCAGTGCTTTGCGCGGCTCGGCTCCAAAGTGACCCAAGTGCAGCGCAGGTCCAGGATTCTGCCGCGTGAAGATCTGGAAATTGCGGCCATGGTCACGGAAAGTTTCCAGCGTGACGGCGTGCAGATACTGACCGAACACGCCGCACAGGAGATCGTGCAGGAACCGGATTCCAGGGTGCTGATTTGCAGCCACGAGGGCGAGGAGGTCCGGATTCCGTTCGATACCATTCTGGTTGCCGTGGGGCGCAAGGTGACTTCCCACCGCACCTGGGACAAGCATCTGCAGATCGAGGTGCAGGGCAACGGGCAGCCCGAGCTGAATGAATTCCTGCAAACCAGTTACCCGAACATCTATGCCTGTGGCGATCTCGCCGGCCCTTACCAGTTCACGCACACGGCTTCCCACCAGGCCTGGTATGCCAGTGTCAATGCGCTGTTCGGGCGCTTCAGGAAATTTCGCGTCGACTATTCGGTCATTCCCTGGTGCACGTTCACGGAACCTGAAGTGGCCCGGGTCGGTCTGAATCAACAGGAGGCACAGCGTCAGGGGATCAATCACGAGGTGTCGTGCTACGATATTTCCAATCTGGATCGTGCCATTGCCGATGAAGAGGCGCACGGGATGGTCAAGGTACTGACGGTTCCGGGCAAGGACCGGATCCTGGGAGTCACCATCGTCGGCGAGCATGCCGGCGACCTGATCTCCGAGTATGTCTCGGCCATGAAGCACAAGCTGGGCATGAACAAGATTCTCGGTACGATCCATATCTACCCGACCCTGGCCGAGGCCAACAAGTATGCTGCCGGCGCGTGGAAGAAGGCGCATGCCCCCGAAAAAGTGCTGAGCTGGGTAAAGAGGTATCATGCCTTTGAACGCGGCTGATGCGGCCCTGATTTGAGAGCACCCTGGATATGCATGAAACCCTGCACCTGCTGAAGCAATCCGACTTCCCCGGAATTCACCGGGCCCGGCTCGAGACCCTGCAGATCAACCTCGGCTACCGGTGCAACCAGAGTTGTGTGCATTGCCATGTCAATGCCGGGCCGAACCGCAAGGAGATGATGGCTGCGGAAACGGTAGATACCGTGCTGCACTACCTGCAGGCGCGGGATGTGCAGGTGCTGGACATCACCGGCGGGGCCCCGGAACTGCACCCGCAGTTCAGAAGCCTGGTGGAACGGGCCCGCGGGCAGGTCGAGCGTGTGATCGATCGCTGCAACCTGACGATCCTCGAGGAACCCGGGCAGGAATCCCTTGCGCAGTTCCTGGCCGAGCAGCGGGTCGAGATCGTGGCATCGCTGCCATGCTATCTTGAGGAAAATGTCGACCGCCAGCGCGGCAAGGGGGTGTTCCGGAAGAGCATACGGGCACTGCAACGGCTGAATGCGCTCGGCTACGGAACCGGTGATGCCGACCTGGGTCTCACGCTGGTCTACAATCCGCAGGGCCCGGACTTGCCGCCGTCGCAGGAAGGCCTGGAAAGAGACTACCATGAATTCCTGCTCAGGTACGGCGTCCGGTTCGACCACCTGTTCACCATCACCAACATGCCGATCAAGCGCTTTGGCAGCACGCTGGTGAGCCAGGGAAAATTTGACGAATACATGCAGTTGCTGAGGGATGCCTATTGTGAAAAAAACCTGCAGGCGGTGATGTGCCGTTCCCTGATCAGCGTGGACTGGCGCGGCTACGTGTACGACTGTGACTTCAACCAGATGCTCGGCCTGCCGCTGCCGTACCACGACCAGGTGCGAACGCACTTGTCCGAGTTGATGAGCGTCGACCTGGAGGGGAGCGAAATCGCCGTGGCGGATCACTGCTATGGCTGTACTGCCGGACAGGGGAGCAGCTGCGGCGGTTCGCTGAGCTAGCGGCAGGACTGTACCCTGCCTCACACACGGACATGAGAATCTTGCTTGTACACATTGCCCTGGCCCTTTTTGCGGTGACGGCTCAGGCACAGGAGATGATGGAACGGCCTCCCGTGTTCGTGGTCACCGAGGCGGCCGTGAAAAAAAGCGTCTCGCCCACCGTCCTGTACAGCGGCACGCTCATCAGTCGGGACGATGCCTATCTGGCGGGCGAGGTCCCCGGGCACCTGACGTGGGTGGCCGATGTCGGCAGCCGCTTTCGAAAAGGTGAAACGGTGGCGAAACTGGATGACGTCTTCATCCGCCAGCAACTGATCGAAGAGCAGTCCATCATCCAGAGCGAAAAGGCCAGGTACGAGTACCACACCCGCCAGGTGGAACGCTTCAGCAAACTCCTGACGGATGACAATATTGCATTGAGCCAGGTGGATGCGGCCCGCAGGGACCAGTCGGTCGCACACAGCAACATCCTCTCCGCCAAAGCCCGCCTGGTCCAGGCCGAAGAGCACTTGCGGCGCACACAGATCATCGCCCCGTTTGACGGCATCGTATCGGAGCGGCGCCTGCAGGCCGGCGAGTGGGCCGACAAGGGGGAGGCCATCGTGCGACTGGTCAGCAGCGAAAACCTCGAGATTCAAACGCACGTCCCGTCCAGTGCACTGCCTTTTGTGACGGTCGGCACGCCGTTGACCTACAGCCATGGAAAATTCAACGGCACGGGCCGGGTGCGCACCCTGGTGCCGATCGGTGGAGACCTGTCGCGCCTGTATGAGTTGCGTATTTCCATCTCGGATGCGTCCCTGAGTGCGGGCACCCTGCTGCGTGTCGCGATCCCGACGGCGCACCCCAGGGAAGTGGTGCTGGTGCCGCGCGATGCCCTGGTGCTGCGCAGGGAGGCGGTGTACGTGTTTCGCGTGAACGAGCAATCGGTGGCAGAAAAAGTCGCTGTGCAGACCGGAATCGCCGAGTCTGACAGCATCGAAGTGATGGGCGGAATCCGGGAAAGTGACCGGGTCATCACACGCGGTGGTGAGAACCTTCAGCCCGGCATGGTAGTCAAGGTGCGACCGCTGCTGGCGGACCCATGAACCCGATCAAACTTGCACTGGGCAATCCCACTGCAACCCTGGTCGGCTGCCTGCTGGTGATCCTGTTTGGGTCGGTCACCCTGACCCAACTCCCCATCCAGCTGACTCCCGCCGTGGAACAGCCCGAGATCGTGATCTCGACCAGCTGGCGGGCGGCTGCCCCGGAAGAGGTCGAGTCCGAGATCATCGAGCCCCAGGAAAAGCAGCTGCGCGGTCTTTCGGGCATGACGGAACTGCTTTCTGAAGCCAGCACGGGCAGGGGCAAGATCACGCTTTCCTTTGAGGTGGAACACGACCTGAACCGCGCACTGATCGATGTGATCAACCGGCTGAACCGTGTTCCAAGCTATCCCGAAGACGCAGACGAGCCCGTACTCAGCACGGCCGGTGGCCGGGGACGGCCGATCGCCTGGTTCATCGTTCGGCCTGACGAGGGCAATCCCCGACCCATAGAAACCTACCGGGATTTTGTCGAGGACGTCGTGCAGACGCGCCTTGAACGCATCCCCGGCGTGGCGCTATCCGAGGTCCGTGGCGGCAATGAACATGAAGTCAGGATAACCGTGGATCCCTACAAGGCGGCAGGGTTGGGCATCGATCTGGTCAAGGCCGCCGCCCTGGTCAACGGCAATGAGGACATCTCCGGCGGCACCGCAAGCGTCGGCAAACGGCGCTACACGTTGCGCTATGCCGGCGCGCTGGACGTGCAGCAGCTCAATAAACTGATCCTGGAGTGGCGGGATGGCCGGGCCGTCGTGTTGCGGGATATCGCCCGGGTCGAACTGGCTACGGTCGATCGCAACAACTTCGTGATTACCAAGGGCGGACAGTCGATCGCAGTCAATGCCTACCGGGAATCGGGTGTCAACGTGTTGCAGACCATGAGCAGGATCCGGGAAGTGGTCCGCGAGATCAACCAGGGGCCCCTTGAACGGGCGGGCCTGAACATAGAACAGGTCTATGACGAGACCCACTACATCAACAGTGCGATCGAGTTGTTGCGCAACAGCCTGAGCCTGGGCGTGCTGCTGGCGATTGGCATTTTGTGGTGGTTTCTGAGAAGACTGCGGCCCACGCTGGTGGTTACCTTGACGATACCCCTGTGCCTGTTTATGGCCCTGGTGATGATGAACATGACGGGCCGCACCATCAATGTCGTTTCCCTGGCGGGCATGGCATTTGCGGTCGGCATGGTGATGGATGCCGCGATCATCGTACTGGAGAACATCGTGCGCATGCGCGAGCAGGGCATGCCCTCCAGGGATGCCGCGATTGCAGGGACCTGGCAGGTGTGGCCGGCCCTGTTCGCCTCTGCGGTGACGACGGTCGCTATTTTTCTGCCGATCATCTTCCTGAAGGATCAAAGCGGGCAGCTGTTCTCGGATCTGGCCATCGTGATTTCAGTGGCCACCGTGACGTCATTGCTCGTGGCCAGCCTCGTGATCCCCGTGGCTGCCCATGAGTTCACATCGCAAATGCAGCTTGCCGACAGGCCGGAGTCCTGGCTGGACCGGGCCACTTCGATGATCATGAACCTCACCGGCACACCGAAGATGCGCTGGATCTGGATCCTCGGCCTGATCGGGACCGCCGTCACGATCACCTACCTGGCTTTCCCCAAGCTGAACTATTTACCGGAAGGAAATCGCAACCTGGTGTTTGGCATCGTGATCCCGCCTCCGGGCGTCAATATCGATCACGTCGAGAAGGAAATGGGGGAAGTGATTGCCCAACGTCTGCAGCCGTATCTCGGCGGCACGAGGTCACCGCAGATCGAGCATTACTTCTTTGTCGCCAGGCCCGGGGCGGTGTTCCTGGGTGCGCGGGCACGAAACCCGCACAAGGATGAAGTCGACAGGGTCATGAAGGTTGTTGAAGGCGCGGTCAGCGGTTTCCCTGACACCTTTGCCATCGTACAGAAGGCGTCCTTGTTCAGCGGTGTCGGCGGGAGAACCGCCGTCGATATCAATATCCAGGGAAATGATATCGAAAGCCTGCTGCATGCCGCCCGGGCGGGCTTTTTCAAAATCCCCTCGGTGTTTTACGGAATACGGGCCAACCCGAAGCCCGGGCTGCAGCTGGCAGAACCCGAGTTGCAAATGATGCCCCGGGAGAGCCGCCTGGTCGAGGTCGGCTGGGGGCGCGGGACCATGGCCTTGCTGACGCGCTTTTTGGGCCAGGGCCTGTTCGTCGGCGATTATTTCAACGGCGATGAAAAACTGGATGTGGTCGCCAGGGTCCAGCCATGGGATACGCCGGAAGAACTGGCCGCCATCCCGCTGTATACGCCCCAAGGCGGTGTTCTGCCCGTCAGCGAACTGGTCGAGATCACGCGCACCGCGGGCCCGGACCTCATTCGCCGTCTCGACCGGCGACGCACCGTGACCCTGGAGTTGCGCCCGCCCCCCGGGATTCCCCTGGAAGTGGTGCTCGACAAGATTCACCAGGAGATCATACCGGTCATAGAGCAGGAACTGCCCGAGGGCGGGGCGGTTCGCCTGAGCGGGTCTGCCGACAATCTGAAAAAGGCCATCCAGGGCTTTTCAAGCAGCTTCGTGCTGGCCGTGATCATCCTGTACTTGCTGATCAGCGCGCTGTTCCGGTCTTTTGTCGACGGGGTCCTGGTCATTTTGGTCCTGCCGCTTGCCACCGTAGGCGGGGTCCTCATGTTGCAGCTGCTGAATCTTCCCGCAGACCTGCTGACCATGCTCGGCTTCATTGTCCTGCTCGGGCTGGTCGTCAACAACGCGATCCTGCTGGTCCACCAGGCCCGCGCCGCGGAGCGTCGGGGCCTGGCGCGAGCGGCTGCGGTACGTGAATCCGTACGGGTGCGCCTGCGGCCCATCTTCATGAGCACGCTGACCAGCATTTTCGGGATGCTGCCCCTGCTGGTCATCCCGGGTGCAGGCTCCGAGCTTTACAAGGGATTCGCCGGGGTCATCGTCGGTGGAATGGCGGTCAGCACCGTGTTCACGCTGATCCTGCTGCCCAGCTTCCTGCAGCTCGGCAGCAGCGCTCCGTCTCCCGCAGGCCGCGACGCTGAAATCACGCCGGCCTGAGGGTATTGCCGCACTTTTGGAGCCGCTGTCTACCGGGCGGTGAGTTTGATTTCGATCCTTCGGTTTCGGGCATAGGCCTGCGGACTGGATGCCGGGTCCAGCGGATGGAACTCGCCAAAGCCGGTCGCCGCGAGACGTTCCGGTGCGACTCCCTGCGCGATCATGAACTGCACGATGGCCAGTGCCCTCGCGGTGGACAATTCCCAGTTGGAGGGAAATTCCGCAGTGTTGATCTGCCTTCGGTCGGTGTGCCCGTCGATGCGTATCACCCAGTCGATGTCCTCGGGTATTTCCCCGCTCATGGCGTTGATGGTCCGGGCCAGCATTTCCACCTGCCGCTTGCCCCGCGCGCCCAGGGTGGCCGAAGCGGTATCGAACAGGAGCTCGGATTGCAGGATGAACCGGTCGCCGACGACCTGGATATTCGGATGGTCCCCGAGCACGTCCCGCAGGCGGCCAAAAAAATCGGAACGGTAGTGTGCGAGCGTCTGCACCATCTGCAGCAGGGACTGGTTGATATTGCGGGTAAACGCCTCCAGGTCATCATCACCGGCGGCCATTTCAATGCCCAGGGTCTGTCCTACCGATCCCAGCTGGTCGCGCAGCCGCGTGATCTGCCGGTTGATCAATTCGATTTGTGCAAGCGAGCGCGAGGAGAGCTGTTTCTCCGATTCCAGGCTTTCCCGGCTGCTCTGGAGTTCGCGGGAAAGTGCGGCAATCTCCTGTTCGAGTTGCCGGCGCAAATTCATCAATAATTCTGTATCCGCCTGCAGGGCTGCAAGTTCACCGGACTGGTCCGACAGCTGTGCGGTGGCGGTTTCCAGTTGCTGTCTCAGGTCGGCAGTGTTCGATTTTTCCGTGGCCAGCAACTCGGCCAGTCGCGCGGCGACCTGGTCCAGTTCGGTAATGGTCTGTTCCTTGCTCGTCAGCGCCGTACTCAGGAAGAACTGGCCAATCATGAAGATCAGCAGCAGGAACACGATCACAATCAGCAGGGCAGACAGCGCGTCTACAAAGCCGGGCCAGATATTGATACTGCGACGGTGTGTGTGGGAGAGCTGCACGTGAACCGGATTAGTTACGCTGTTCCAGCGAGGTCGCGATGGTGCGGGTCAGTATGCGAAGTTCATTGCGCAGGTCATCCGACATCGGCTGCTGATTGCGTTTCAGGTATTCACTCAATTCCGCCAGTTGCCGAGTGAGCTCCAGCAGGTTGTCATCGAGCCGGGTGCGTTCATCCGCGTGGCCGCTCAAGGCCCGCTCGAGATTCTCGATGCCATCCGCGGTTTTTTCCAGCAGGGCCTGCACGTAGGCCGGCACGCTTGAATCGTCAACCAGTGCACCGGTTGACAGCCGCGTGACCCCGGAGAGCCATTCCTCCAGTTCATTGAAAAACCGCCTTTGCGCATGGCTGGTCAGCAGGTCCGTGAAGCCGAGCACCAGCGAGCCGGCCAGCCCGAAGAAAGACGAACTGAAGGCGATGCCCATTCCGGACAGGGGTTGCTGTAGACCGAGCTTCAGGTTGTCGAACAGCAGCAAACTGTTCTCCCCGTCCGCGGACATGTTCTTGATGACATCGCTGGCAGAGCTGACGGTGGTCAACAGTCCCCAGAATGTGCCGAGCAGTCCCAGGAAGATCAGCAGGCCGATCAGGTAACGCGATATATCCCGGGATTCCTCAAGGCGGCTGGTGATGCTGTCCAGCAGAGAACGCATGGACAAGGTGGACAAGGCCAGGCGGTCACTGGTCTTCTGGGCCAGCATGTGTGCCATGGGCACCAGCAACGGGGTCGCCCTGCCGGACATGTCGACCTTTTTCGCGCTGCGGAAACGCTCAATCCATTCAATTTCCTTGATCAGGCTGGCTACCTGCAAGAAGTTGTAGCCCAGGCCTGCCAGCAGGACGAGAACGATCAGGGAGTTGAACCATGGATTGGTCTTGAATGCAAAAATTATCGGGTCGTTGGCCGCCAGAACGGCGAGGCCCGCCCCCAGCACAAAAACCACCATCCATGCCAGGACAGGGTAAGGTTTTGTCATGATTCGTATCGGCTATGGTTGGCTTGTAGGGCAGCCATGTTAGCATGCTATGACGGGTATGCCGCAATCGGTCCCGCACCCGTGGCTAGTGCATTTTCTTGCGCTGTTCCCTGATCATGTCATAGGCCTTGCGAATCTCCTGGGTTTTCTCCGTGGCGATATCGACCATCTCTTCGGGCAGGCCCTTGGAAATCAGTTTGTCGGGATGGTGCTGGCTCATCAGCCGGCGGTAGGCTCTCTTGATTTCGGCTTCGGAGGCCTGCGGGTCAACGCCGAGAACCCTGTAGGCATTTTCGATCTCCTCGGCCGATACGAAGGCGGAGCGGTCGCCGTGCCGATAATGACGTTGCTGGCCAAAGGTGATCGATTCCAGCTGCTCGAGCCATGCATGCGGATATCCCAACACGTGGCAGATATGGTGCAGCACCCGCTCCTCGGCCGGGTCCTTGATGCCGTCCGCATAAGCGGCTTGCAGCTGGATCTCGATGAACATCTGGATCAGCGTGGTTTTGCCATGGCACTCCCTGCGGAACTGTTCGAGGACCTCATCCAGCATGAATCCGTCCTCCTTGCCCTGGTTGAACAGGGCCACGGCAATCTTGCGTTGCGATTTGTTCAACCGCATCTGCGAAATTACCTGTTCGGCGAGCTGGATTTCCTGCGGAGAAACCTGTCCATCCGCCTTGGCGATGTGGCCCATGACGGAAAAGGTTGCGGTAAAGAAGGCGGCCTGGGTCCGTTCCTGCGAGCCCAGGTCAAAGCCGAAACCCTCCTGCCTGCTGTCAGAGGATTTGTCCAGCTGGTGGCCGAGCATGGCCCCGATCATTGCACCGAGCGGCCCGCCCAGCGCAAATCCCAGTCCGCCGCCGGCCAGTTTTCCCCACCAGCTCATGGGCGAGTCTGCGACCTGGAATACAGTTTCATCGGGTGTGTCCGCATGCGGTGCCGGTCGCCGGACTTACCTGGCACAGGTCCTGAACCCGGCAAACACATCGTTGCGGTCAGGGCCGTAATAATTGCGCCATGTGTTGTGGATCATGCGGCTGCGGGTTGCCCAGGCGCCACCGCGCAGCACCTTGGTCTGCCCGAACAACGGCCGGGAATATTCCGTATAGCAATCCGGAGAGAAGCCCGGGTAGGGCCGGAAAGTCGAGTCCGTCCACTCCCACACGTTGCCGAGCATCTGACGGCAGCCCAGTGCACTGTCGCCCGCAGGATGCGCGTGGACTGCAGCCAGGCCGGATCCCCTGGCATCCAGGTTGGCACGGTCCCCACAGGGCTCGTCTCCCCAGGGAAACCGTCTCTTGCAGGGCATGTCCGGGGTCACATCCTCCGGGCTGCAGGCCGCCGCGAATTCCCATTCCGCCTCGCTCGGCAAGCGTCGGTTTGCCCACCTGCAAAACGCCTTGGCTTCGTACCAGCTGACGTGGATCACGGGCCGGGCCAATGCCAGTGCGCGCCACTGGTCAAACTCTCTCAAATACCAGCTGTGATCGGAATCCCTGCTCCAGTACACCGGGCACTCGAGACCCCGTTCCCGGCGCCATTGCCAACCGGCTTCGCACCAGTATTCCCGCGTGGTATAGCCACGGGCTTCCACGAACTCGGCAAACTCCTGGTTGCTCACTGCATGACGGGCCATGCGAAAGGGGGCCACGGTCACCCTGTGCGCCCACTTCTCGTTGTCAAACGTGAACCCGCCGTTTCTTTCCGTGCCCAGCAAGAACTGTCCGCCTGCGGATTCGATGTCTTCATTTTCGGGAGCGCTGGAGTCGTCCGCGGAGGCCGGAGGGCCCAGGTAGGCCGGTGCCGGGTAGGCAAGTGTCTGTCGGGTATAGGTCAGTGCCTCGCCATGCATGTCTTCATGGAACAGCGCCAGCAGGTAGAAATATTTCGCGGAATCATCCAGCCTGATTTCACCGAGTTGCGAAATCTCCGCCGACAGCACGTCCTCCATGTACTGCAGCGTGTCCGCCATACCGGGCAGGGGCAGATCCCATCGCGTCTCGTGGGGGATGGAAATGGAATCGAACAGCCTGTCCGAATCCGGAAGAATTTCCTGCCGCTGTCCCAGATTGCGCAGCACCCAAAACTCGTGAAAATACGCGGTGTGGGCGATTTCCCAGCACAGCGGGTTGGTGGTGGGGAGCCGGGGTCCTAGAAGTTGCTGTGTGTCCAGCCCCTCGATCAGGGCCAGGGTCCTGGAGCGCGTATTCCGCAGGGCGGCTTCCAGGTTTTCCGCGGTGGCTTCTTTGTAGTGCATCAGCTTTCCGTGTGCATCCCGTTTGGATCATGCAATATACCCTGTTACCCATACAATAACGTAATACCATCCGCACATATCATGAAAATTGTCCTGATCACCCCGGCGTTGCCCCGTTCCCGTTCCGGGAACCGCGCCACGGCCAGCCGCTGGAAAAACATCCTGACTGAACTGGGACACCGGGTGGATGTGAAGGTTGACTTTGCCGGAGGCCGGTATGATGCCATGGTGGCCTTGCATGCATGGCGCAGCGCCGTCTCCATCCGCCGCTTCCACACGCAATGTCCCGACCGGCCGCTGATCGTGGCGCTGACGGGCACCGACATCTACAAGTTCATCCGGTCTTCCCCTGAACCCACGCTGTATTCGATCCGCGCGGCGGACCAGCTGGTCACCCTGCACGATCTCGCGGCCTTGGCAATCCCTGCAGCGTACCGGGACAAGGTGTCGGTGATCCACCAGTCGGCCAAGCCGGTGGTGCGCAGGCAGGCCAGTCGGAAAAACCGCTTCAGTGTCTGCGTGATCGGGCATTTGCGGGAGGAAAAGGACCCGCTGCGCGCCGCCTACGCGGTGCGCAGGCTGCCGGCGGAATCCCGCATCCACGTCCACCAGTACGGCAAGGCCCATACCCGGGTGTGGGCGGAACGGGCCGAAAAGGAGATGCAGGGAAACCCCCGCTACCGCTGGCATGGTGAAGTACCGCACTGGCAGGTGCGCAGGGTATATGCGAGCGCCGATGTCATGGTGCTCAGTTCCAGGATGGAAGGCGGGGCCAATGTAATCTCGGAGGCCTGTGTAGCCGGTCTTCCGGTCATTGCCTCCAAGATTGCCGGCTCGGTCGGATTACTGGGGGAAGCCTATCCGGGCTATTATGCGACCGGCGACAGCCGGGCGCTGCGCGAGCTGCTGCTTCGGGCGGAGGCCGACCGCGCCTGGCTGGGGAAATTGCAAACGGCCTGCCGGGGAAAAGCCGGGCTGTTTTCCTACGCGCGGGAAAAGGACCGCTGGAGGGCGTTGCTGGACCGTACTGCCTGAGCACCACGATACCCCCGATCCTGCGGGTGCGGATCTGGAAAATCGCAAAAGGCCCGCAGGTTCAGGCGGTTGCATGCGTATCAAAGTATTTGATTTTTCCCATAATGAGGTTTTAGTTGTGCCCGGGGAAGGCTCCACGTAGCCTAGGCACCGTGGATGTTTTATTGTTGTTTTGTTGGCAGGCCTGATAAACAACAGTTCGCAGATCGACTTGGCGTAACTTTACAATCATGTCCCGGTCGCAGGCCACTGCGAAGCGGGGACAAGCTGGACGTCTCAAAGTACGAATCGGTGCGATAAAACATCACCAGTAAAATGGGTCTGCCGGAAAAGCCCGCAGCGTGCGGGCTTTTCTTATTTTACGGGGTCGCAGCCGCTGGCCCGTCGGCGTGGTTGTCGAGGTCGATATGCACGGATTCCAGCATGTCGCTCTGGGGTTGTACCTGCCCCACGATACAGGCCTGCCGGTAGCCCAGATCATGCAATTCCCGGATGCAGGCATCGGCTTGTCCGGCGGGCAGGGTGGCGAGCAAGCCCCCGGAAGTCTGCGGGTCAAACAGTAACGGGTAGTGCGGGTGCCGGGTGGCTGCCTGCGGGTTCTTGAGTGCACGGCGCAGGCGTACATTGGAAGGCTGCAGGGAACTGAAAATCCCCATCTCGATGGTTTCGGCGGCACCGTCGAGCACCGGCAGCCGATTCAGGTCAATCGTGATATCCGCCTGGGCTGCGCGCACCATCTCCAGCAAGTGGCCCAGCACGCCAAAGCCCGTGATGTCGGTGCACGCGTGCACGTCATACTTGTACAGGCATTGCGCGGCCATGTAGTTTGAAACAAGCATGCAATCGATGGCATCCACGATCCAGCGCCCCTTGGCCTTGCCCCGCATCTCGGCTGCAAACAAGGTGCCCGTGCCGACCGGTTTGGTAATGATGATGGCATCGTCAACCTGCATCCCTCCCTTGGCCAGCAGCCTTTCTTTTTCGATCAGTCCGGTCACACTGAGTCCAAAGGCAAGTTCGGCGCCTTCGCTGGAGTGCCCCCCGACCAGCGCGGCCTCGTGCTGGTCCAGAACCCGCACCGCACCATCCATGATTTGCAGAAGCTGCTGTTCCACCACGTTCTCTCTTCCGTACGGAATGGTTGCAATGGCCATGGCTGCCTGTGCCTCTGCGCCCATCGCGAATACATCACTCAGGCTGTGGTTCGCGGTGACCTGTCCAAACACGAACGGGTCATCGATGAATGCACGGAAATAATCGACGGACTGAACCTGTACCTTGCCGGGCGGTACCGTGACTGCAGCGGCATCGTCCGGCGCATCCAGTCCAAGCAGCACGTCTTCACGAAGGTGGGGCGAAAGCCGGTTGATGACGCGGCTTAGGACATTGCTGCCAATTTTCGCACCGCACCCGCCGCAGCGCATGGCAATGGCGGAGATTTCCTCCAGCGTGTCGCGGCTCGCCAGTCGGCTGTCAACGAGGTCGTCCTGCTTTTCCTGCATTTCAGGAAGCCGGTTGTACTTGTGCATGAATCTGCGGTCGATCCAGTCCTTCAGTCTCCAGACCCAGGCCCCTTCCGTGGCCAACGCGCCACGCGAGGCAACCGCATACTTGTTGCCGGTGCTGATCAGGCTCAGGAAGCTGATTTGCGGCACGTGTTCTTTCAGGCGCCTGCTTTCCAGTGCGCGTTTCAGGTTCTTGTACAGCGGTTTCCCTTGGCGCACGGCAAACACGCCGGACTTGGGCCGCGGATAATCGGTGACCGCGGCAATGTCGCCCGCTGCAAAAACGTCGCCGTGAGACACCGACTGCAGGGAACTGTTGACCTCGATGAAACCCCGTTCATCCACGGCCAAGCCGGATTCCCTGTACCAGCTTGGCGCGGATGCATGCGTTGCCCAGATGGTCGCGTCCACGTGCACGGAATCGCCGCTATCGAGCTGCAGGGTACGGGTGTCCACTCCCGTGACCATGCAGGACTTGTGTACCGTGATCTGGCGCTCGGTCAGGATGCGCATGAAGCGCTGCCGTACAGAACGGTTATGGGTAGGCAATACGGTGCCGTTGCTGCAGACGAGATGGAAGCGGAGCCTGTCTGCGGGCAGGCCCTGGCCGCGCAACAGCTCATGCAGGTGATACTGCGTGGACAGGGCGACCTCGACGCCGCCGGCCCCTGCACCCACCACGGCGATCCGGTAATCGCCCTTGCGTGCGAGCACCTCGTCCATGATGGCATCCCATCCCCGTAAAAACCGGTGGATGGGCTTGACGCCCAATGTGTGTTCGCGTGAGCCGGGAACCTCGGTGAACGAAGGTGTGGATCCAGTGTTGATGGACAGCACATCGTAATGCACGGGCGGGCGGTCACCACACAGCACACACTTGTTTTCCAGGTCGAGAGCGCTGGCTTGTGCGTGAATCATGCGTGCACCGGCAAACCGGGCCAGGGGCTGCAGATCGATATGGCTTTCGTCAAAACTGTAATGGCCCGCGATGTAGCCCGGCAACATCCCCGAATAAGGGGTGTGAACATCGCGGCTGATCAGGGTGATCTGCAGGCCTGCGATGGGTTTCATGCCGAATCTCTTGAGTACGGCGACATGGCTGTGGCCACCCCCGATCAACACCAGGTCCTTGATCACCGTACTGCTTTTCGGTTTTTGCACAGCTTATCCTGCCTGGATCAACTCAGATGGACCTGCAGGCCCGGTGGTTGATCGGGTTCATGCGGTGACGGCCTTTTCGGGAAATGTCTCCTGGAAGTATTTCTCCAGAAATTCATCAAAAGATACCGTGTCGGAGGCTTCGATCCTGAGCTGTCTCTGCATGGAGAGCTGCACGGCATCGGTGAAAAATTCCGCATCTTGCGGGCTCAGTACGTGCTCGCAAAAACGGGTTTGATGTATTTTTGAATGGCGGCTTGCCATCTCGAAGAATCCTTCCCCGGTGGTGCGCATCTCGTGCAGTATTCTTGCAGAAGGAGTCAGGGCAGCCTCTTGCATGGCCGCGCTCTGCTGGCGTAACGCCGCACCGTAGTCACTGCAGGAGTTCGCCTCATCCAGTACTTCACAGATCGCTTGCATTTCGTGCAGGATTTCCTGCCCCCACGCTTGCAACGGAACCTGTTGTTGACCCTGCGTCAACCTGAGTTTCGGGTCACGTCCGTAGTGCGCTGTGTTGATTTCGTTGCTGTCAATCGCCTGCCGTTCCGCCGCATCGATGCGCGGACTTTCCTGCAGCAGGCAAAAAATCATGAAGGCTTCCAGGAAATGAAGCTGACCGTTGCTGATCCCCAACGGCTCGAACAGGTCCAGGTCCAGGGAACGCAGCTCGATGTACTGGACACCGCGCGATCGAAGGGCATGGACCGGTTTTTCATTGTTTGCGGAAGGCTGTTTGGGCCGGACCGTGCTGTAGTATTCATTTTCGATCTGCAAAAAATTGGTATTGAGCTGCCGGTATTCGCCTGCCACCCGGACACCGATCCTTTCATACTCGGGGCAGGACGTTTCGATCGCATGGGTCAGGCACTGGATATACGAATCCAGGCTGTCGTAACAAGCCTTGATGCCGATCTCGCTTTCTATCTTGTTGTTGTAGCCGATATCTCCCAGGCGCAATGACGTCGCATGCGGAAGGTAGTATGTGGTGGCGTCGAACTGCTGCAGTGCGCCGGGTTGCCCGTTGACAAAGGATTTGCAGACCGCGGGCGAGGCGCCGAACAGGTAGTAGACCAGCCAGCCGTAACGCTGCAGATTGCGGGTCAGGGCAAAATACCGGTCGTCAATGAATTCCCGCATCGAACCATGGTCCGGGAAGAATTCGCCGTAGTACGTCCAGAACGGGTCCGCCAGCGAATAGTTGAAATGGATGCCGGCGATCACCTGCATCATCTTGCCGTAACGGTAGCCGAGACCGCGGCGGTACACCGTCTTCATCAGGCCCAGGTTGGACGGGCCGTAATCTGCAATCGGGATGCTCGACTCGCCGTCGATGACGCACGGCATGCTCGCGCCCCACAGGGACTCGTGCTCCAGCTGGCCATAGACAAACTGGTGGATCCTTTCCAGGAATCCCAGGGTCTCGGAAATTCCCTGGATGGGCGGCGTGATCAGCTCCAGCAGTGCTTCCGAGTAGTCTGTCGTGATATAGGGGTTGGTCAGTGCGGAACCCAGCGAAGGCGGATGGGGTCGTTGGGAGATTTTCCCCTCGCTGTCCACCCGTAACGACTCCTTTTCCAGGCCGATCCTGCCGCCGGATAATGCGTTCTGCTGCCGGTCCTGGGTGATCCTGGCGAGATGGCTGTGTAGCTGGTCGTACATTGATACGGAGAGGCTGATGATTTCCTTTTGCCCTGTGAAGTGTCCATTCAGCCTTTGGATTTATCTTTTCACGGGCATTCTACACACTCTATGGAGGGTCCTGCATGGATGCAACGGGATCAGGCCAGTTCCCGATGCAGGCGGTTCCAGTCGAATGCCTCGCCCGGGTCGGTTTTGCGGTCCGGGGCAATCTCGCAATGACCCACGATCCTTTGCTTGCTCAACGACGGGTAGGCAATTCTCAATGCATCGATCAGCGTGGCCAGCACCCGGTACTGGGCGCTTTCATAGGGCAGGATATCCGTGCCTTCCAGCTCGATCCCGATACTGAAGTCGTTGCAGTTCTCCCGTCCGTCGTAACTTGAGACGCCTGCATGCCAGGCGCGGCGGTGAAAGGGTACGAACTGCACGATGCTCCCGTCGCGTCGTATCAGCACATGGGCGGATACCCTCTGCCCGGCAATCGGGGCGTAATCCGGGTGGGCGTCCGGGTCGAGCCGGTTGGTGAACAGCTGCTCGATGCCGGGGCCTCCGAACTCACCGGGGGGCAGGCTGATGTTGTGAAGAACGATCACGGAAGCCTGGCAACCTGCCGGGCGTTCATTGGCGTTCGGCGAAGCGATAAAATTCACGCCGGCAATCAGGTGGCTTGCTGGATCGACACGCATGAGGCGCAGTATGCGCGAACCATGCCCCACAAAAAAGGCCCCGCGGTGCGGGGCCTTTAAACAGGGAAAAGCGGCGTGGTCGATTACATCATGCCACCCATGCCACCCATGCCGGCCATGTCCGTGGCTCCCGGATGGTCATGCGCTTCCTCGCTCGGTTTTTCAGCGACCATGGCCTGTGTCGTGATCATCAGACCGGCAATGGAGGCTGCATTTTGCAGTGCAGTACGTGCCACCTTGGTGGGATCGAGTATGCCCATCTTGATCATGTCGCCGAACTCGCCGGTTGCAGCGTTGTATCCGAAGTTGCCGTCTCCCTCATCAACCTTGGCGAGGATCACGGAGGCTTCTTCCCCGGAGTTGGTCACGATCTGGCGCAAAGGCTCTTCCATCGCCCGGCGGGCAATTGCAATACCCATGTCCTGGTCGTGGTTGTCGCCTTTCAGATCGTCCAGGACCTTGTATGCGCGCAGCAATGCCACACCGCCGCCTGGAACGACACCTTCTTCAACAGCCGCACGTGTTGCATGCAGGGCATCTTCCACGCGGGCTTTCTTTTCTTTCATTTCCACTTCGGTTGCGGCACCGACCTTGATGACTGCAACACCGCCGGCGAGCTTCGCCATGCGCTCCTGCAGTTTTTCCTTGTCGTAGTCGGAGGTCGCCTCCTCGATCTGGGCCTTGATCTGGTCAATGCGCGCCTTGATGTCGTTCGCCTGTCCCGCACCATCCACGATGGTGGTGTTTTCCTTGGAAACCATGATGCGCTTGGCGTTGCCGAGATCGTCCAGGCTGGTTTTTTCCAGCGAAAGTCCAACTTCCTCGGAGATCACCGTGCCGCCGGTCAGTACGGCGATGTCCTGTAGCATGGCCTTGCGCCGGTCACCAAAGCCGGGTGCCTTGGCTGCACAGACTTTGACGATGCCGCGAATGGTGTTGACCACCAGGGTTGCGAGGGCCTCGCCCTCCACGTCTTCTGCAATGATCATCAGGGGCTTGCCCGCCTTGGCAACGCCCTCGAGCAAGGGAAGCAGGTCACGGATGTTGGATATCTTCTTGTCGTGCAGCAGGACATAGGCATCTTCCAGGTCCGCGCTCATGCTGTCCTGATTGTTGACGAAGTAGGGCGACAGGTAACCACGGTCGAACTGCATGCCTTCGACCACCTCCAGTTCGTTTTCCAGGGCATTGCCTTCCTCGACAGTGATGACACCCTCTTTGCCGACCTTGTCCATGGAGTCGGCGATGATGTCGCCGATGGAGGAGTCTGCATTGGCCGAGATGCTGCCCACCTGGGCGATGGCCTTGGAATCTTCGCAGGGCTTGGAAAGATCCTGCAGACTGGACACCGCGGCACTTACCGCCTTGTCCAGACCCCGCTTGAGATCCATCGGGTTCATGCCTGCGGCGACCGCCTTCATGCCTTCGCGCACGATGGCCTGGGCCAGCAGCGTGGCGGTCGTGGTGCCGTCACCGGCAACGTCGGAAGTCTGCGAGGCGACCTCTTTCACCATTTGTGCGCCCATGTTCTCGAACTTGTCTTCCAGTTCAATTTCCTTGGCAACGGAGACCCCGTCCTTGGTGACCGTGGGAGCGCCAAACGACTTGTCCAAAACCACATTGCGCCCCTTGGGACCCAGCGTTGCCTTTACTGCATTGGCCAGGACATTGACGCCCTGCGCCATGCGTTGTCTGGCATCTTCGTCAAAACGTACTTCTTTTGAACTCATGATTATTCCTTCCTAAATGCGTTGAAACTTTTTTGATTGTGAGAGACTAGCCTTCGATCACTGCCATGACATCGTCTTCGCGCATCACGAGCAATTCTTCTCCTTCGACCTTCACCTCGGTACCGGAATATTTCCCGAACAGGATCTTGTCACCCGCTTTCAGGTCCAGCGGACGAACATCTCCGCTTTCCGTAATCTTGCCATTCCCCACGGCAACCACTTCACCCTTGATCGGTTTTTCGGTAGCGGAATCCGGGATCACGATTCCTCCGGGGCTCGTGCGCTCTTCTTCCATACGCTTGACGACCACGCGGTCATGCAACGGACGTAACTTCATCAGGATGGCCTCCTTAAAAATATCGACTGAATTGGATGTTGATAACGTGTTTGTTCTTATCTACGGAGGCTGCAAGTATTAGCACTCCTCACAAAAGAGTGCTAATAGTACGTACGAAATGAGTGATGTCAAGCGGTTTCTTCGCCGTCAACGGCCTTGAAACTCAGTCGTCCCGATGGGTGGTTTCCCCTTCGTAGATGCTTCCTCCGGGTCCTCCGTGAAGGGTATTCGGATAGATCCGGACGTAACGGACCATGGACCACGAAATCAGGGCCCGGCGGGTCCATGGCAGCAGGCAGACAAAGCCGATGAAATCGGTAAAAAACCCCGGGGTGAGAAGCAAGGCCCCGCCTACGAGTAACGCCACACCCTCGAGGATCTCCGTGGCAGGGTAGCGGCCCTCGGACAGGGACTGCTGGAACCTGAGGTAGGTCTGCCAGCCTTGGGCACGCAGCAGGGCCACGCCCAGTACGGCGGTCAGCACGACCAGCCCGATGGTCGGCAGTGCGCCGATCAAGCCGCCGACCTGGATCAGCAGGTAGACCTCGACGATCGGGATGATCACGAAGGCGGCAAACAGGAGTGGAAAAGGGCGCACATGGATTCGTGGCATTTGGTATCAGCTCCCTCGACTATTCCCTCTTGGCATGAGTCAGGAAAGACGCTTTTCGTGGGGCGGCTTTGCAGGCTATAGGATTTAACCACTGATTTTAGCAGATGTACCCTGTGGAATGGGCTGCGGATCAGCAGTTATCCGGAACGGATTGCAAGCAGGGAAGCCATGTGTATTGTAGATTTATCCGGCTGGTTCCGATTTCATTAGGCATATACAATTAACCGTGATTCCGGTTCACGCAAAAACATATCCGGCAGGTAGGCAGGAAACCGGAACCAAGCGGGGGACCATGATGCGTTGAATCATGTGGCAAGGGAAAACGCATTAACGTTGGACCAGAATTAGATGCGGAGGAGCCGATGGGGACAGCATTCAATCATTCAGTCTATGTGCTTTTGGCGGCTATGCTTGCGATGTGTGTGTTCGTTTTGCAGCCGGTCGTTTTAGCCGATGAAAATGCTGTGGAGCAAGGCAAGAAAGTTGCATTTGATCGCAAGGCGGGAAACTGTCTGTCCTGCCACTTGATTGAAGGTGGTGAGGCGACCGGAAATCTGGGACCGCCCCTGGTCGCGATGAAAGCCCGCTTTCCGGACAGGCAGAAGCTTCGGGACATCATCTGGGATATCACCGCATCACGCCCGGAGACGATGATGCCGCCGTTTGGCAGGCACAAGATTATCAGTGAGCAAGACATTGATAACATTGTCGAGTATATGTACACCCTGTGACCCCACACACCCTATTTTGAGATTTCATGAGGTCGTAACCATGAGCATTACACGAAGAGCAGTGATCAAGAATGCAGTTGTTGGCGGTTTGGTGACCCTGGCGGGCTTGCCGAAACTTTTACTGGCTGCCTGGCCGGAAAAGGCCTTCAAGGCAAAATCCATGGACGATGCGCTGAATGCGCTGCTGGGTACGACCGAATCGGCGGCAGGGGATATCGTGATCAAGGCGCCTGAAATCGCCGAGAATGGTGCCGTCGTGCCCATCTCTGTGACCAGCAAGATTGCCAATACGGAATCCATTTCCATTATCGTGCCGGATAATCCTCAGCCACTGGTCGCGAGTTTTGACCTGACCGACAGTGAGCCGTATGTGTCGGTGCGCATCAAGATGGCAAAAACGTCCCATGTGGTCGCTTTGGTGAAATCGGGTAACCAGCTGTACAAGGGCTCGAAGGAAGTCAAGGTGACCATCGGCGGCTGTGGCGGTTAACACATAGACTAAAGGTGAATTGATATGGGAGAAACGATCAGGATTCGCGCCAAGAGCACGGGCGATACTGTCACGGTGCAGGTGCTCGTCACGCACCCCATGGAAACCGGGACGCGCAAAGACAGCAAGACCAACAAGCTCGTCCCGGCTCACTTCATACAGGAAGTCAAAGCCGAGGCGCACGGCAAAGTGGTTTTCCATGCAAACACCGGGGCGGGCGTGGCAAAGAATCCGTACTTCGCATTCAAGTTCAAAGGGGCGGCTTCAGGAGACACTGTCAGGATCAGCTGGGTCGACAATATGGGCAATGCTGATTCGAAAGAGGCCGTAATCAAGTGATGGTTCTGGGGGTAAGATGAAAAATGCATTGATCGCAATCATCGTGGTGCTGGTGGGTTCATTCCTCGTGCAAACGTTGTCAGCAAGCCCTGAGGACGATGTCAGGCTATACCAGGATTACTTCAAAAAACGCTTCCCAAATATCGATTTTCAGGAATTCGCGAATGGTGTCTATGCCCTCAGTGCCCAGATGCGCGAAAACTGGGAGGCGATTGAAGAATTTCCGCCTTATGAGCCGTTCATCGAACGTGGCGAATCCATGTGGAATACGGAGTTTGCGAACGGAAAATCCTATGCCGACTGCTTCCCGAACGGACCGGGTTCCAATCACCTGTACCCGCAATGGAGCAAGGAGCAGGGCAAGGTGATTACATTGGCGCTGGCGATCAACCAATGCCGGGAAGCCAATGGGGAGAAGCCCCTGAAGTACAAGAAGGGACCCATCAATGACATTTTGTCCTACATGGCCTTTGAGAGCCGCGGGCAGGTGACCAATGTAGTAATACCCGCAGATGATCCGCGCGCACTGGAAGCCTACGAAAAAGGCAAGGAGTTCTACTTCACGCGCAGGGGGCAATTGAATTTTTCCTGTGATCACTGTCACTTCGGCAGTGCCGGCATGAATTTGCGTTCGGATGTCTTGAGTACGGCCGTGGGACAGACCACGGGCTGGCCGGTATATCGTTCTCGGTGGGGGGCTGCCGGAACACTGCACTTCCGCTATATCGGCTGTAACAAGCAGGTCCGTGCTAAACCCTTCGCCGCCCAGGGTGAGGAATACCGCAACCTGGAATACTTTCACACCCATATGAGCAACGGGTTCGTATTGAATGGCCCCTCTTCACGGAAATGACGGGCTTGTGAACCTTGTGTCCAGTCAGTAGATCTATTCGGGAGAACCAGGCCATGGGAGTACTGCTCAAATACGTTTTAATTTCGATTGTCACTGCGGGCATGCTGTTGTCCACCGGCTTGTTCGCTGACGCATCCGCTGCAGGTAATGCCGAATTTGCAGCCTTGCTGAGCGAGGCCAAGGCTGCACAGAAAAAGGCCAGTTCCGTAGGGGGCGAATGGCGCGATGTCGGGAAGTTCATAAAAGAGGCGGAGCAAGCCGCGGCTGACGGAGATTTCGGGAAAGCAAACAAGCTCGCGCAGAAAGCCAAATTGCAGTGCGAACTCGGATACGAGCAGGCCGTTTCGCAAAAAGGAAAAGCGGGGCATCCATCCTACTTGCAGTAAGCTTGTCCGGGTCCGGTCGGCAACCAAGCAGTGCACTTAACGCGCCGTCAATTCCTGTCATTACTGAACGCCGCGGCGGCGGCAGGGATATTGCCCGTATCCCAGGGCCTGAAAGCCGCCAAGCACGCCGGGGTATACGAGGTTCCCAAAAGGGGCAATGTGAGACTCCTTCACATTACGGATTGCCACGCCCAGCTCCTGCCCGTTTATTTCCGCGAACCCAGCGTCAACATCGGTATAGGCGAAGCCTACGGAAAAGCCCCTCATCTCGTGGGCACCCGCCTGCTGGACCGGTTTGGACTGGGTGCGGAAAACGGCATGGCTGCACATGCTTTCACCTTTCTTGACTTTGTTGATGCCGCCAGGAAATACGGAAAGGCGGGAGGCTTTGCGCATCTATCCACGCTTGTAAAAAAACTGAGGCACGAGTTTGGCGAAGAGAGCACCCTGTTGCTGGATGGGGGCGACACCTGGCAGGGGTCAGGTACGGCCTACTGGACCCGTGGCAGGGACATGGTCGGCGCATGCAACCTTCTGGGCGTTGACGTGATGACGGGCCACTGGGAGTTCACTTATCACGATGCGGAAGTGATGGACAACATCCGAAATTTCCACGGTGAGTTCGTCGCACAAAATGTCAAGCTGACCGAAGACGGTTTTTTCGAGGACCAGCCTGCCTATGATGAAAATACCGGACACATATTCAAGCCCTATACGATCAAGGAACTTGGCGGCATGCGCATTGCCGTCATCGGACAGGCCTTCCCTTATACCCCCATCGCCAATCCTCAACGGTTTATTCCCTACTGGTCATTCGGCATTCGCGATGACGAGATGCAGCAGGTAATTGACACCGTACGTGAGAAGGAAAGACCGGCCGCCGTTGTACTGATTTCCCATAACGGGATGGACGTTGACCTGAAGATGGCCAGCCGTGTGACGGGACTGACCGCGATCCTTGGAGGCCACACGCATGACGGAGTGCCTCGGGCCATCGAGGTGAAGAATGCGAGCGGTGTGACTTTGGTGACCAACGCAGGGTCGAACGGCAAGTTTCTCGGTGTCATGGATCTCGAAATCAAAAACAACAAGGTGTCCGGTTACAGCTACAACCTGCTGCCGGTATTTTCCAACCTGCTGGAAGCCGATCCCGAGATGCTTGCCTATATCGAAAAAGTCAGACAGCCCTATCTCGGGGAATTGGAGGAAAAGCTGGGAGTTGCGGATTCCCTGCTGTACCGGCGGGGGAACTTCAATGGATCGTTTGACCAGGTGATTTGCGATGCCCTGGTTGAACAGCTGGACACCCAGATATCATTGTCGCCCGGTTTCAGATGGGGAGTGTCCGTGCTGCCAGGTGACGACATCACGATGGAGCATGTGCTGGCACAAACCTGCATGACGTATCCCGAGACCTATGCTACCGACATGAGTGGTGAAGCCATCAAGCTCATACTTGAAGATGTGTGCGACAACCTGTTCAATCCGGACCCGTACTATCAGCAGGGAGGGGATATGGTCCGCCTGGCCGGCATGAACTATGTGTGTGACCCGACCGCCTCAATCGGAAACAGGATTTCAGAGATGACCCTGGACGGCGGAGAAAAAGTTGAGGCGAACAAAGCCTACAAGGTGGCCGGATGGGCGACGGTAGGGTCAAAATCTCCCGGTCCTCCCGTGTGGGATGTTGTCGCTCAATATATACGTGAACACAAGAGCATCAGGGTATCCAGGCTGAACACGCCCAAACTGAAAAATCTGGGAGACAACCCAGGCATCAGTGATTACGGCGTCTAGTGCGGTCTGTGCCGGTCAATACAGGGATTCCAATGCCCTATAATGAAAGCAGTACGAATGAAACCCGTAAGGAACACAGGATGGATGTTCGGTTTACATCTTTTTGGGTAATTTGCCTCGCTTTCCTGTCGGTCGCTGGTCTGCAGGCAGATGAAAAGCAGGTTCTCGAGACCAAGGTACTGAGCCTGCACATGGCGCAGCGGGTGGCTGCTGCAGCCGTGCAAGCCTGTGATGAGATGGGTTATCAGGTCGGCGTCGCCGTCGTCGGGCGCAATGGTGATTTGGTCGCGTTTCTCCGAAACCCGTTGTCGGGACCCCACACGATCGATATCAGCCAGAAAAAGGCCTATACCTCAGCCAGCACCCGCGTGCCCACCGCACAACTGGCGGATCGAAGAACCCTGAACTTCGCAGATCGGCTGATCACGGTTCAAGGGGGCCTGCCCATCAATCTGGGCGGCTACCTGTATGGGGGTGTCGGAGTTTCAGGAGCCACCTCGAAGGATGATGAAGTCTGTGCCCAGGCCGGTATCGATGCAATACGAGAAGATATCGAGTTCGGTGATTAGGGACGTAGCCACATGTCGTTCAACCAGTTTCTCGGATTTGTCTTGTTGGTGCTAGTGGCCGCTACTGGCAATGTGTGCGCGGAAAAGCAAGCGCCAGCTGATCTCCATGCAGGTGCGGAACATGTGACGTTCCCTGCACCCACCTTCCATCCTGACTGGTTCAAACATTCGTTTCTTGATCTATCCGAGGATATTCAAGAGGCGCAGGCACAAGGCAAGCGACTGATCGTATATTTCTACCAGGCCGGGTGTCCGTATTGCAAAAAGCTCATCGAGCATAATCTGGGACAGGCAGAGGTATCCGAATATGCTCAGAAAAACTTTGAGATCGTTGCTATCGACATCTTCGGTTCAGTGGATGTGACAGATACCGACGGCGAGGTTTTGAGCGAGAAGGAGTTTGCAAAAAAGCTGCGGGTTAACTTCACCCCCACCATGCTTGTCTACAATGAGAACAGCAAAATCATTTTCCGAATGAACGGTTATTACAACCTGGAGAAATTTTCAGCCATGCTCAGTTACCTGGCGGAGAAGATGGAAACCCGGGTAAAGTTCTTGGATTATCTTGCGGATTACCGCAGCAAGGACAAGCCCGGGCAACTCGATACGGGTTCATTAGCCGGAAGATTCAAGACCGCGCCCTTCGATCTGCAAAAAACCATCGCGACCGAAGCCAAGCCTGTCGCTGTCTTTTTTGAAGAGGCCAACTGTCCATACTGCGACGAGTTGCATGGAGACATCTTGCAAAGAGATGAGACCAAGAAGTTCCTGGAGAAATTCTCATTGGCGGTGATCGATATACATAGCGAAGAAGAAATCGTTTCCCCGGCAGGAGGAACCCATGTATCCAAGGACTGGGTTCGAGAAAAAAAGGTGCAGTTCATCCCCACGATATTGTTCTTCGACAGAAGCGGCAACGAGGTCTTTCGTGTGGACGGGTACATGAAAGCGTTCCACCTGCAGACGGCTTTTGACTACGTGCTGACAGGAAGCTACAGGACCTACCCGGGGTTTCAGCCTTTTCTCCACGACAGGGCCGACAAGTTGGAGTCCGAAGGCGTGGTGATCCAGCTTATGCAGTAATTATTTGAGAACGCGACTCATCATGGCACTGGCTCATCAAGCAGGCCAGTTGTCGACAGTCAAATCCAGAGTGAATTCAGAAACCGGGCCTTCCGGTTCAGAAACTCGTATAATTGTGCTTGTGTATTTTGCAGGCCATGGCCCCAAATCACTTGGGACGCTGGCAGCTGCCTGAAGGCCATCTGCCCCTTCGGGTTTGCCGTGAAACTCCGCTTTTACAAGGGTTGCGCACATGAGTCCACATGTATTGGTACTGACGACTTTCCCGGATCTGGACATTGCGACACGTCTGGCGAAAGAGATCGTCCAGAGCCGGCTGGCAGCCTGCGTGAATATCCTGCCTGAGGCACGATCCGTGTACATGTGGCAAGGTGAGCAGTGCATGGAGACGGAGTGCATCGCGCTCATGAAAACCACTGAAAGCGGGTACGAGAAGCTGCAGTCCTACATACAAAGCCACCATCCTTATGAACTTCCGGAGATTATCGCGACTCCCATTACTAAAGGCCTGGATCGCTATCTGGGCTGGGTGACCGAGAGTGTAAACATATGAAAGGCCTCAGTATCATTTTTTGGATACTGCTCGTATTCGGGCATTCTGCGAGCCATGCAGAGTCCGTAACCGGCGTGCTCGAACCGTTCGTGACGGGAATGGGCGAGGACGAGTTCCTTCACCCCGACGAGGCTTTTCAGGTTACAGCGCGCAAGGGGAAGGCTTACACCATCCTGACGGACTGGAGGGTCGTCGAAGGCCACTACCTGTACAAGGACAAAATCGCAGTTCAGCCCATGGACGGGGTCGAGGTGGTTCTGGGAGCTGTGCAGCTGCCGGCCGGAAAAGAAATGCATGACGAGTTCTTCGGCAACGTGGTGACCATCGATCACGATTTCGAGGCGCCCGTCCCGATCCAACAGATTGCCGGCAACATCAGGACACTCGATCTGGAGGTCACCTACCAGGGGTGCGCCAAGGCCGGTCTTTGCTATCCACCCATTACCAAGATTCTCCATGTTTCGCTGGACCCGACCGGCAACCCGTCCGGTGCTGCAGCCACCTCTACAGGACCGGGTTCGGGGAGCACCCCGGGGGGCTCTGGCTTTCAGTCCGAGCAGGACCGCTTTGCAGCCATGCTTGCCTCGGGAAAACTCTGGTGGATCATGGCCAGCTTCCTGGGTCTGGGCCTGTTACTGGCCTTCACACCCTGCGTGTTCCCGATGATCCCGATCTTGTCCAGCATCATCGTGGGTCAAGGGGAAAATGTATCGACCAACCGGGCCTTCGGTCTGTCTCTGGCCTACGTGCTGGCGATGGCGCTGACCTACACCGCAGCCGGGGTGGTGGTCGGTCTTTCAGGAGAAAACGTACAAGTCTGGTTTCAGAACCCGTGGGTGATCAGCACCTTCGTGGGGATCCTGGTGTTGCTGTCCCTGTCCATGTTCGGACTGTATGAGTTGCAAATTCCGCAAGCCGTCCAGTCGAGACTGAGCGCCTACAGTTCCTCCCAGCGCCAGGGCTCGTACACCGGTGCCGGGGTGATGGGTTTTCTGTCTGCACTGATCGTAGGACCCTGTGTGAATGCTCCCCTGATCGGTGCGCTGATCTACATTGCCGATGTTGGCGATGCCACCATCGGGGGTCTTGCCCTTTTTGCCCTGAGCATGGGGATGGGAATTCCCTTGCTGGTGGTGGGCACGTCCGCTGGCAAGATATTGCCGAAGGCCGGGGCCTGGATGGTCGCAATCAAGGCGGTGACAGGCGTGTTTCTGCTTGCCCTGGCGATCTGGATGCTGCAGCGAATCGTCCCTGGCCCCATCGTGCTGCTGCTTTCGGGTGCCCTGCTCATCGCCTGTTCGGTTTACATGGGCGCACTGGAGTCCGTCCGGGAAGGAGCTTCCGGATGGCTCAGATTGCAGAAGGGCTTCG
Source organism: Gammaproteobacteria bacterium (assembly GCA_965203725.1). GTDB lineage: Bacteria > Pseudomonadota > Gammaproteobacteria > UBA4575 > UBA4575 > WTFY01. The sequence goes on along the minus strand of CBDBDH010000001.1, from coordinate 507,077 downwards.
GGCTCATCGCTTTGGTATACGGAGGCATTCTGGTCATTGGTGCTGCAGGCGGCAGCCACAGCCTGCTGCATCCCCTGCAGGGGATATTTGCCCAATATGCAGTCACGGACGGCGCCAACATCCGCGGGAAGCCGGTACACAGCCTGGCCTTCCGGCAGATCAAGGGGATCGAAGAGCTGGACACGGCCGTGCAACTTGCCGTGGAACAGGGTCGCCCCGTGATGCTGGATTTTTATGCCGACTGGTGCATTTCCTGCAAGGAGATGGAGGCCTTCACATTCAGCAATTCAGGTGTGCAGGCGGCACTGGACGACTTCATGCTGCTGCAGGCCGATGTCACTGATAACGATGAACAGGACCGGGCACTGTTGCAGCATCTGGGCCTGTTTGGGCCACCCGCCATCTTGTTTTATGACCACACCGGCCAGGAGATGAGGGACTACCGCATCGTGGGGTTCATGGGGGCCTCCCGGTTCACGTCGCATATTGATCACTTCAAAAATGCAGGAACACTGGCACTTAACACGGGAAATTGAAGCCAGCCCGGCCACCATGCCGCGCCCCTGACCTGCGACAGCACACACCCAGACTCCACCTCAAGCCCGGTTCAACTGCTCTGGTACATCGTTCAGGGAATGCCCGGATGCACGCCTGCGATATGGCGCGATGAATTAGGCGAGGCCCTTATCGTTCACTGCTTCAGACGATAGCCGGTTTTGAAAATCCACCAGATGATTGCCAGACAGATGGCGGTGAACAGCAGGACCATCAGCAGGCTGATTCCGACACCGACATCGGCCACTTCGTAAAAACTCCAGCGAAAACCACTGACCAGGTAGACCACCGGGTTGAACAGGCTGACCGTCTGCCAGGCGGGGGGCAGCATGTCGATGGTATAGAAGCTTCCTCCCAGGAATACCAGGGGTGTGATCACCAGCATCGGGATCAGCTGCAGCTTTTCGAAGTTGTCGGCCCAGAGCCCGATAATGAATCCGAGCAGGCTGAAGGAAATGCAGGTCAGGATCAAAAAGCCGAGCATCCAGAAAGGATGGCTGATGTTCAGGTCGACGAAAAAACCGGAGGTCGCGAGAATGATCATGCCGATGATGAAGGACTTGGTTGCGGCGGCTCCGACATAGCCCAGCAGGATCTCCACAATGGATATGGGGGCCGAGAGCACCTCGTAGATCGTCCCGGTGAACCTCGGGAAATAGATGCCGAACGAGGCATTTGCGACACTTTGTGTGAGCAGGGCAAGCATCACCAGGCCCGGCACGATGAATGCCCCGTAGGAAACCCCCTCAACGGTTTCAATGCGGGACCCGATGGCAGAGCCGAACACGACGAAATACAGCACTGTGGAGATGATCGGCGAGACAAAGCTTTGCATGATCGTGTTCCAGGCACGCAGCATCTCGTACTTGTAGATGGTCTTGGCGGCCTGCGTGTTGATCATTCCGTGCCCACCAGGCTGATGAAAATGTCTTCCAGCGAGCTTTGCGATGTACTCACGTCCTTGAGCAGCAGCCCGGTGCTGTTCACCGCATCCAGCAACCCGGAAATCCCGGTATGTTCGCTGTGGCTGTCGTAGGTGTAGACGAGATGCCGGCCTTCGCCGGACAGCTCCAGCGACCAGCCGGACAGGGAGGGCGGCACCGATGCGATCGGCTGTTCCAGCTCTATGGTCATCTGGCGTTTGCCGAGCTTGTGTTTCAGGGCCTGCTTGTCGTCGATGACCAGCAATTCACTTTTGTGGATGACACCCACCCGGTCTGCGATCGATTCAGCCTCTTCGATGTAGTGCGTGGTCAGGATGATGGTGACTCCCAGTTTCTTGAGCCCCGTAACGAGGTTCCACATGCCCTTGCGCAACTCCACGTCGACCCCGGCGGTCGGTTCATCCAGAAACAGGACCAGGGGCTGGTGGGACAGCGCCTTGGCGATCAGCACGCGCCGCTTCATGCCTCCCGACAGGGTGCGGATCGCGCTGTCCTTTTTTTCCCACAGGGACAGGTCCCGCAGGAGCTGTTCCAGATAGGCGGGATCGGACTCCTTGCCAAACAGCCCCCGGCTGAAACACACGGTGTGCCATACCGTGTCGAACGAGGGCAGCGTCAGTTCCTGGGGCACTAGCCCGATCATGGCGCGCGTGACCCGGTAATCCTGTTCGATGTCGTAGCCGCTGACTTTGACGGAACCTTCGCTCGGATTCACGATCCCGCAGATGATGGAGATCAGGGTCGTCTTTCCCGCACCGTTGGGTCCGAGCAGGGCGAGAATCTCGCCCGTGTGGATGTTCAGGGTGATGTCGTGAAGTGCGCGGTGCCCGTTGCCATAGACCTTGGACAGCCCGGCGACCGAAATGATGGGATTCGTATCATCCATGTCTGGCAGGTTCAACAGCGTGGCGCGTCATGCATACTAAACGATATCATCAAATCCCTTGCGGCTATCCTGCCCGCCGGTCTCCAGGGCCCCATAGACGGAAAATTTTACTAATTTTCTTGATCTTGCGTCTATCATGCTAGGAAAATTCTTTAAATTCATAGAAATATATAATTTTGGATAAAGTGCAGGAATCTGCGTATAGTGTAGTTCAACGGAAAGTACCCAAGGTGCACCGCCGTCACTTTCCACGCATTCTGAAACAGGATACATCCATGGCCAAGATTTTGCTTCTGAACGGTCCCAACCTCAATCTGCTCGGCCAGCGCGAGCCCGAAGTATACGGGCATGAGACCCTGGAAGAAGTGGTTCGTTGCGCACTGGATACCGCCACGCAGCTGGGTCACCAACTGGACGACTTCCAGAGCAACGCAGAGCACGAGCTGGTGGACCGGATTCACCGGGCCAGCCAGGAGGGTGTCGCCATGATCATATTCAACCCGGGCGCGTTCACCCACACCAGTGTCGCCCTGCGCGACGCACTGCTGGGAGTGGCGATCCCCTTCATCGAAGTGCACCTGTCCAATGTATTTGCGCGGGAAGACTTCAGGCAGCATTCTTTCCTGACCGATATTGCCGCCGGCGTGATCTCAGGGCTGGGGATCAAGGGCTACAGCCTTGCGGTCGAAGCTGCACATCATCAACTGTCTGCGAGCTAGGTATGGACATACGCAAAGTAAAGAAACTTGTCGAGCTGCTGGAAGAGTCCGGGATTGCAGAAATTGAGATCCACGAGGGTGAGGAGTCCGTTCGCATCAGTCGCGGTGTGCCCATGGCTGCACCCGGCCAAGTGGCCGCACCTCCGGTGTCCGTGGTGGCTGCACCGGAAACACCTCCGCCCGCAGGTGCCGCCCCCGAGCCAGAGCCCGAGTTACCCAGCGGTCATGCGGTCAACTCGCCCATGGTGGGTACGTTTTACGAAGCGCCTGCACCGGGCCAGAAGTCGTTCGTCGAGGTGGGGGATTCCGTGCAGGCAGGCGATACCCTGTGCATCATTGAAGCGATGAAAATGCTGAACCAGATCGAAGCGGACAAGGCCGGGACGATCAAGGCCAAGCTGGTTGAAAACGCACAACCGGTCGAGTACGGACAGGCCTTGTTCATCATTGACTGATTTCCTGCTCAGGCAGTTTCCACATGCTGGATAAAGTTGTTATTGCCAACCGTGGTGAAATTGCGTTACGCATACTGCGTGCATGCCGCGACATGGGCATCAAGACCGTCGCCATCCATTCCGAAGCAGACCGGGACCTGATGCACGTGGGCATGGCCGACGAGTCGGTTTGTGTGGGTCCCGCACCCTCGGCAGAGAGCTACCTGGATATTCCGGCGATCATCAGTGCAGCCGAAGTGACCAATGCCACGGCCATACACCCAGGCTACGGCTTCCTGGCAGAAAATGCCGAGTTCGCTGAAATCGTGGAGTCCAGCGGTTTTATTTTCATCGGGCCCAATGCAGAAACCATCCGGCAGATGGGCGACAAGATTACCGCCAAAAGGGCCATGCAGGAGGCTGGAGTCCCCTGTGTGCCGGGGGGTACGGAGCCCATCGGTGAAGATGAAAAGGAAAATGCCCGGATGGCCCGGGACATCGGCTATCCGGTCATCATCAAGGCTGCAGGCGGTGGCGGGGGTCGCGGCATGCGCGTGGTGGAAGAGGAAGACAAGCTGGTCGAGTCGATTTCACTGACTCGCACGGAGGCCAAGGCGGCATTCAATGATGACCGCTTGTACATGGAGAAGTTCTTGCAGGCTCCCAGGCATGTTGAATTTCAGGTGCTGGCTGACACACGGGGCAATGCGATCCATCTGTGCGAGCGTGATTGCTCCATGCAGCGCCGCAACCAGAAAGTCGTGGAAGAGGCGCCTGCATTCGGGATCAGTGAAGAGCAGCGCCACAGCATCGGCGAGCGTGTCAAGCAGGCCTGTCGCGAAATCGGTTACCGAAGTGCCGGCACCTTTGAATTTTTGTACGAGAACGGCGAATTCTATTTCATCGAAATCAATACACGCGTCCAGGTCGAGCATCCGGTGACGGAAATGATTACCGGAATCGACATCGTGAAACAGCAACTGTTGGTGGCCGCCGGGGAGCCCCTGTCCTTTTCCCAGGATGATGTCAAGATCCGTGGGCATGCCATTGAGTGCCGCATTAATGCAGAAGACCCCTACTCGTTCATCCCGTGCCCGGGCGAGGTGACCCATTTCCACTGTCCCGGAGGACCGGGAATCCGGGTGGATACGCATCTCTACAATGGCTATACCGTACCCCCGTACTACGACTCGATGATCGGCAAGCTGCTGGCCCTGGGGCACAGTCGCTCAGGGGCGCTGACCCGGATGAAAGGCGCCCTGCATGAAATTGTCATTGACGGCATTACCACCAATGTCCCATTGCTGCTCGAGCTGATGCAGGATCCCGTGTACATGAACGCCGAGCACAATATCCATTACCTCGAGAACAAGCTCAAGGGCTGAGTGCTAGAGCCGGCAGGCAGGGTGTCTTGGGCCGGCCCGCTCCTTTTTCTGCGTACATGACCTCTGGCCCGGGCAGCCCGCGGCAGAGGTGCCTGCGGCAAACTGGACGGGGCGGTCATTTCCCGGTCCCAAGTGTCACCGCAAGCTGCCCGAAACGTAAAAAAGTCTTGGCATTTGCAAAGCCAAATGCGATCATTAGAGGCCAAGCAGCGCGGGGAATTTCCAGGACCGAATCTGGCAAATTGCCTTAAAAATAACAAGACGTTGCCCACGCACTCTTGGAAAAAATCAGAAGCGTTGAAGCACGCGTCAGTGGCTGTACGGCATGGCGGGTGCAGCTTGGAATTTGCGCTGCCTGACAAATACCGCATGGCATCTACAATCGCATATCGTGACATCAAAGAATATCTTGATGCAGCCGGACCATGTCCCGCACAGCGAACCGTATTAACAAGACTTTCTGGCACCGGCCGGCCTAAAATATGGAGTTAACTGCATGAGCGCATCGCCTTCTACCGCTGAGGTGACAGACCTGCGCCGTGAACGCAGCAAGCATTCCTTGCGTGAAACGGTGACCAGTTCCCTGCATCTTTATTTCAACCAGATGAGTGGTCACGAGCCAGAGGGCCTTTACAAGATGTATATCGAGGAGGTTGAGCGCCCGCTCCTCGAACTGGTCATGCAATATTGCAAGGGCAACCAGACAAAGGCTGCAAAATACCTGGGTATCAATCGCGGTACACTCAGGAAGAAGCTCAAGATGTACGGGCTCAGTTAGCCGCCCTTACCCCTTGGATCACTCCCTTGGCTAGTCCCAAACGGCAATCGGTTTGCCGTGCACTGATCAGCGTTTCCGACAAATCCGGTGTCGTACAACTGGCGCGCGAACTGCATGGCCTGGGCATCGAGATCCTGTCTACCGGAAATACGGCAAAACTCCTCGACCAGCACGGACTTCCCGTAACGGAAGTTTCCAGCCACACGGGGTTTCCGGAGATCATGGATGGGCGTGTCAAAACACTGCATCCCAGAATACATGGTGGAATTCTTGCGCGCCGCGGTCAGGACGAGCCGGTCATGCGTGAGCATGACATCGCTCCAATCGACTTGGTGGTCATCAATCTCTATCCCTTCGCCGAAACGACCGCCAGGCCCGGCTGTCTGCTGGAGGAAGCCATTGAGAACATCGACGTGGGGGGGCCTGCGATGATTCGCGGGGCGGCCAAAAACAATGCACATGTAGCGGTGGTGGTCGACCCCGATGATTACCCGGCCATTGTTGCCCGTTTGAAGGAAACGGACGGTGTGCTGGATGCAGCCCTGAGATTTGACTTGGCGGTGAAGGCCTTTGAGTACACCGCCCGTTACGATGACATGATCGCCAACTATCTGGGGCAGCAGCTTGACGATCAAAGCCCGGCGTTTCCGCGCACACTCAATCTGCAGTTTCAACGCGAACAGGTGTTGCGCTATGGAGAAAATCCGCATCAGCGCGGAGCCTTCTACAGGGAAAGGAATCTTCCTGAGTCCTGCATAGCAGGTGCTGCGCTCCTTCAGGGCAAGAAGCTGTCGTACAACAATATTGCTGATAGCGATGCAGCCCTGGAGTGCGTGAAGCAGTTCGAGGCCCCGGCTTGCGTGATCGTCAAGCATGCAAATCCCTGCGGAGTGGCCGCAGCCCGGGACATCTCGCAGGCCTATGAGCGCGCTTTCCAGACCGACCCGACTTCCGCATTTGGCGGCGTGATCGCCTTCAATCGAGAGCTTGATGCCGGGACTGCGGGCCAGGTCATCGAGAAGCAGTTTGTCGAGGTGTTGATCGCACCCGTGATCTCCAAGGCTGCACGTGAGGTGCTGGAGGCCAAGAAGAATGTCCGTGTTCTGGAATGTGGAGCCTGGGGGCCAGCGGGCGCCTCCCTTGATTTCAAACGGGTGGCAGGCGGTCTGCTGGTCCAGGATCGTGATCTGGGCGTGGTGACCGAGGGAGAAATGGATACTGTCTCTGCTCGTCCACCCGCCAGGCGCGAACTGGAAGACTTGCTGTTTGCCTGGAGGGTGGTCAAATTCGTGAAGTCCAACGCGATTGTGTATGCGCGTGAGCAGTGCACGGTGGGAGTCGGAGCAGGACAGATGAGCCGGGTATACTCGGCGAGGATTGCTGCGCTCAAGGCGCGTGACGAAGGCATGGACATTACCGGTTCAGTGATGGCATCCGATGCATTTTTCCCGTTTCGCGATGCGGTTGAGACGGCACATGAGCATGGCATTACTGCCATCATCCAGCCTGGGGGCTCCGTCAAGGACCAGGACGTGATTGCGGCAGCGGACGAATACGGGATTTCCATGGTATTTACGGGGATGCGCCATTTCTGCCACTAGATTTGCACAGGGGCTGATCCCCGCCTTCTGGCATCAATCGGTTTTTTGATCAAGGTCCGGATATCACAATGAAAGTTCTAGTCGTAGGTGGAGGAGGGCGCGAACATGCACTGGCGTGGAAACTGTGCCAGTCGGTGCATGTCTCGAAGGTGTATGTGGCCCCTGGAAATGCAGGGACCGCGGCTGAACCCAAGACGAAGAATGTCGAGATCGGCGCCGAAGACATCTCCGCCTTGCTGGGTTTTGCAAAACGACAGGGCATTGACCTTACCCTGGTCGGGCCGGAAGCCCCGCTGGTGGAAGGGATTGTCGATCAGTTCAAGGCCGAGCATTTGCCGATATTTGGCCCGGTGGCAGCTGCAGCCCGGCTGGAGGGATCCAAGTCCTTTGCCAAGCAGTTCATGCAAAAGCACCGGATTCCGACGGCCGACTATGCCGTGTTTTCGGATTTTGCAGAGGCTCACGACTATATCGTATCCAGACCCGTCCCCATGGTGGTCAAGGCGGACGGACTGGCGGCAGGCAAGGGCGTCATCATTGCGCAGGACCACGCCCATGCGCTTGACAGTGCGCGGCAGATGCTGAGCGGAGAACGTTTTGGTGATGCGGGCAAGAGCATTGTCGTGGAAGAATTCATCCAGGGGGAAGAAGCCAGCTTCATTTGCATGGCGGATGGCGAGCATGCCTTGTCGATGGCCACCTCCCAAGACCACAAGAAGCGCGATATAGGCGATGCGGGGCCCAACACGGGCGGCATGGGGGCCTACTCGCCTGCTCCGATCGTGAATGAAACACTCCACCAGCGCATTCTGGACAAGGTTATCTATCCCACAGTCCGGGGATTTGCCGAACAAGGAACCCCGTATCTCGGCTTCCTCTATGCCGGCCTGATGATTGACGCCCAGGGAAATCCACATGTGCTTGAATTCAACTGCCGTTTCGGTGATCCGGAAGCACAGCCAATCCTGATGCGCATGCAGTCGGATCTTGCGGAACTTTGTCTTGCCGCATTGGCCAAACAGCTGGATCAGCATGTTATTCAATGGGATGCACGAACGGCGCTCGGGGTGGTATTGGCGGCCGGAGGATACCCACTGGATAGCTACGAAAAAGGAGCGGTGATTCAAGGCCTGTCCGAATCCAGGGAAACGCCCGAGCAAAAGGTCTTTCATGCCGGGACCTGCGAACGTGATGGCAGGGTATTGACCAGCGGCGGGCGAGTCTTGTGTGCCACGGCGCTGGGAGATACGGTACAGCAGGCACAGCAACATGCCTACAGGCTCGTGCAGCAGATTTCATGGCCGCAAATGTTCTACCGCCCGGACATAGGCCACCGCGCCGTCGGCGACAGCCGCTAGCGCCGGTACGAAGTGCCCCGCAATCGGTCGGGATTTTCTGTTCCGGGCAGCCCCCGACCCCGATTCCCCACCAGTGCGAAGAAGTCGGCTCCAGCATGTAAAATGGCAGCTGGGGGTTTCTGAACCCCGTGAACAAGCAGCTGTGATAAACGCGGGTGGATCGCTGTATGAATGCCTCAACCATTTGTGTACTTGGCGGAACCGGTTTCGTGGGCAGTCGGCTATGCGTGGAATTGGCGGAACGTGGCCATCGAATCAGGATTCTTTCCCGCCGCCGGGAGCGCCGCCGCGATATGCTGGTATTGCCTGGCACCCAGATCGTCGAATGTGATGTTCACGATGCGTCTCAATTGAGTGCCTGTATCAGCGATTGCACGGCAGTGATCAATCTCATCGGCATTCTCAATGAGAAAGGTCACAAGGGCGAAGGGTTCCGCAAGGTCCATGTGGAGTTGACCCGCAAGATCATCGCCGCGTGCCGCAACCACAAGATTCCAAGACTTCTTCACATGAGTGCACTCAATGCAAGCCCTGAAGGCAAGAGTTTTTATTTGCACACCAAGGGCGAAGCTGAAAATTATGTGCATACTGCAGGGGACCAAATTGCAGTCACCAGTTTCAGGCCTTCCGTAATATTTGGACCGCATGACAATTTCCTGAACCGTTTTGCAACCCTTCTCAAACTGGCGCCCGGCATTTTCCCTCTTGCATGTGCGGATAGCGAGATGGCCCCCGTTTATGTGGGTGATGTTGCAAGGGTCATGACGGATGCGCTTGACGATCCCCAGACCTATGGATCCCGAATCGATTTGTGCGGCCCAAAAAGGTATACCCTCAAGCAACTTGTGGACTACACGGCGACCCTGCGCGGCTCCAGGACAAAAGTACTGGGCTTGCCAAAAAGTCTGTCGAAGTTACAAGCACATTTTTTCGAGTTTGTCCCCGGAAAACCTTTCTCTGTAGACAATTACTACTCCTTGCAGGTCCACAGCATTTGTCCGGGGACGGGACACTGTCCGACCCCGTTGGAGACGGTGGCTCCGGGCTACCTGCTGGACCAATCAAGACATGTGCAGTATGAGCGATTTCGCCGCCGGCACTGATCAGCACTCCTGCGACACTTCGAGTGCCGATTTTCGTTCCTTTGCGCTCAGCGTCGAAATTTCCTCTGCACGCAGGTAGAACTTCTCAAAATCACTGTCGCATACCACAAACAGCCGTTTGAAATCAGGAACCCGATCCCGATACACGGCGATCACTCCCAGTTGAGCGTTGTTCAGTGGACCCGACATCCATTTTCTGTAGCGTCGTAATGAACTGTTGGACTGGCTCAGGTTATCGAAACGCTGGCGCAGGACACTGGCCAGTTTTGCTTTTCACTGCGCATCGTCTCGACGGGAAGGCCGCTTTCATAAAGCTCAAGGAGCTCGCGCCTCGTATCGAGAATCAGGTTTGCGAAAGCCGTTTTCTGAGTCAGCCAGTCTTCATACCTTGACAGCTCTTCATGTCTTCCTTGCTGCTGCAGCCAGCGATGCACACCCAGTTCCTCTACCGCAGTGGCAAAGGATTCATTGAAGGTGGAGCTGCTGTTTACATACAGTTGCTGGTGTGCCAGCTCATGGAAGATATAGGACGCGGTCGCAAGTTCGCCCTGGTCGAGCATGCTGCTCACCAGCGGGGCGAGAGTAGAGTAGGCGGCCACGCCGGCTACATATACATCCTGTCCTGCAGCCGAGAGCTTTGCGGCAAAGGCCCTCGCCTTGTCCTCATCAAAATACCTGCGGTACTGCATGCAGTCGACTGCCAGAAAGCACCATTTCTGCAGCGTGACCGAAAACTCGGGTGCGGCAAATACCTGCCATGCGACATACTGTCTGTCCAACTGGATATAACTGCGGTAACTCTGATTCTCCGGAAGCCTGAGATCGGTGCTTGCAAAGGTGCGCAGTTCTTGTGCCAGCATTAATTGTTCGATTAATTTTTTGTCGCGTGTAGAATCGTTTACGATGTCGGAGATGGGTTCACGTTTGGACAGCAGGGCCAAATGACCGGCAGTGGACTGATAATGGAAGCCGATCGTGCCGCAGCCTGTGCAAAAATTGACCAGTACCGCCAGAGTTAGCAACCGGCTGAACTTTTTCACCATGCATTCACGTTATCACAAACAAAGGATGTGATTATGGAGGTTTATCTGGTGGGTGGTGCGGTTCGAGATGAGCTGCTGGGTCTGCCGGTTCGGGAGCGGGACTGGGTGGTGGTCGGCGCCAGCGCCGAGGAAATGCTGAGTTTGGGATATCGCCAGGTCGGCAAGGATTTCCCGGTATTCCTGCATCCTGAAACAGGCGAGGAATATGCCCTGGCCCGTACGGAACGAAAAAAAGGCCGCGGTTACTACGGGTTCGAGGTGCATGCATCGCCGGACGTCAGCCTGCAGGACGATCTGCTCCGCCGTGACCTGACGATCAATGCTATGGCGAAAAGCCGGTCAGGAGACATCATCGACCCCCATGGGGGCCGGCTGGACCTGGAAGCACGAAACCTGCGTCACGTTTCCGATGCATTCGCTGAGGACCCGCTTCGCATACTGCGGGTTGCCCGTTTCGCCGCCAGGTTTGCAAGGCAGGGATTCGGCATTGCGGATGAAACCATGCAGTTGATGCACGGCATGGTCAGGACCGGAGAGTTGCAAGAGATCTCTGCAGAGCGTATCTGGGAGGAAACCCTGGGGGCGTTGACCACGGACTCGCCCGGGGTGTTTTTTTCCACCCTGCACCGCTTGCAGGCGCTGGAGCAGGTCTTTGGGGAGGTGGGGTGCGCGTTTTCTGTCGAGTCCGCACGCAATTCCGCATTGTCGGCGCTGGAACGGATGGCCTCACTGACGGACAAGCCGTGCGCTCGGTTTGCCTCCCTGATTGGGGGTCTCTATTTCCTCCGGGATGGAGAGGATGCGCCGGATGTATCGTATCTGGCGAGACAGCCCGGGTTGCCCAGTGCATGCCGGGAACTTCTTGAGCTCACGGTGGAACTGCAGCATGCCTGTCACGATGTTTTCAAACTGGATGCCGAGGCCTTGCTGGGTCTGTTGCGCAGGCTTGACGGGAGAAGAAGGCCGGAGCGCTTTGTCGACCTGCTGCAGATATATTCTGTAATTTACAAAAGCCTGGAAAAGGAAAGCCGATATCCTCAGGCAGACTGGCTGCAGCTCGCATCAAGGCGAATTGAAGAAATCGATGTCCGCCAGTGGCTCCGCGACGGGGTCAGAAATGAAGAGGTTGCGGGCAGGCTGGAACAAGCCCGCTTGCAACTCCTGCAGGAAATGATTGACTCGAGGGCTACGTCCTGATTCGGGCCACTCTTACCAATACGCGTACAGCAGCACCACGCCAAGCAGCACCCTGTAGATCACGAACGGCAGCATGCCGATCTGGGCTATAAACTTGATAAACCAGTGTATGCAGAAAAAAGTCACGATGGCCGAGCATGTCAGGACGCCCAGTCCGAAACCCCATGGAACGTCCGCTGCCTGCAGTACGGCCTGGTAAATGCCGAATACGGCGGCTGCAAAAATGGTCGGGATGGCCAGCAGGAAAGAAAATCGTGCAGCTTCCACCCGAGTCAGGCCAAGCCACATGGCCGCGGTCATGGTCACGCCTGAACGGGAAGCTCCCGGAATGAGTGCGAAAGCCTGTGCAAAGCCGATCAGCAGGGCATCTGCCGTAGTCAATTGCCGGGTCCCGCGTGTCTGGCTGCCGCGCCAGTCTGCCAGCCACAACAACAGGCCGAAAAATATGGAGGTAAGTGCGATCACGATGGCGTCACGGCTGTACTGGATCACGTAGGCATGGAAGAAAAGGGCCAGCACCAGTATGGGCAGTGTGGCCCAGACTAACAGCCAAGCGAGGGTTCTCGCCTCCTCATTTTCACCCGGCGTACCGGCAGGTGTGAGCGCCTGTCCCAGCAGCTTGCCCAGGTCGTCGCGAAAGTAGAACAGCACTGCCAGCAGGCTGCCCAGGTGTGCTGCGACATCGATCACGAGTCCCTGGTCCTGCCAATCCATGACGATCGGCAGCAACACCAGGTGGGCGGAACTGGAGATCGGCAGAAATTCAGTGAGACCCTGTACTGCGGCGAGTAAAAATGCGTGCAGGACTTCCACGAATTCCCTGCCTGCTTAAAGTCGTGCCCGCATGTCGCGCAAGGTAAACCGGTCCGGTCCGTATTCAATGCCCTTGCCCAGAACCATGACCTGGAATCGTTCACCTACGGCAGAGCCCAGGGTGAGCTGTTTCAGTTGTGCGATCTGTGTGACCTGTTCAGCTTGTGTTTTGCCGGCAGGCCTCCAGTCGAGCAGGTGGTTGGCCAGCATGAAGTTTCGCTGCGAACCGAAGGAAAGGACACCCATCTGCAGGTGCTTTGCCGCTTGGGCCAAGGCGGAGAAATCCACGTCTGCCGTGATGTCCTGGATCCCGGGGCAGGCAAACAGGTCCTCTGAAACACGCTGCCTGTAATAGCTGCGCAGCGTCCCCATGTAGCGTTGAGGGTGGTAGTACTCACTTTGCGGGTACCCGTAATCAATCAAGAACATGATGCATTGCTCGCAGCAGTCTGACCAGCTTGCCAGTGTTTTTCCCAGCTGGAGGCTGATTTCACTGCAATAGGGTTCTCCGCCGGGCGGGCGGTCCAGCATGACCGTGAGGTAGTCCAGCGCCACATCCAGTTCATAGGAGGGTTCTTGCACAAGCCAGTCCAGCTCGCCCTGATCTGTCAACGCGACGCATCTTTCGTTGATCTGTCGTGAGTTCGCGACGAAGCATTTGACCGGCAGCGCATCCAGCACTTCATTGGCAATGACAATGGCACTGCCCAGGCCCGCATGCAAATCGGGCAGCCACTCAACGACGGACATGTTCTCAGGCATGTGCTCCCCAAGCAGGTCTCTCTGGGCATTCCTCAGCATCTCGCTGGGCTCGAAAATGTAGTACTTGCGGGGAGCGACTCCCCAGGCATGCAAATAGCGGAGCATATCCAGTGCAAGCTGTCCGCGTCCTGCACCAATCTCCAGGATGTTGCGTTGCGCATCATCGCGGATCAGTCTTGCGCAGGCGTGGGCGATGCAATAGGCGAGATGGACCGACGACTCTGGTGCGGTGACAAAATCTCCATGCTTGCCGAAAACGGGTTGCTGGGTGTGGTAATAACCCACACAAGGGTCATGCAGCACCAGGTGCATGTACTGGTCAAAACCGATGCTTCCTCCCTGTGCCTGAATATCCTGGGCCAGGCGTTTCCTGCAGGCTTCAGTGTGCTGTCGTTGTTCTGCAGTCAGCTCTGAAAAGGTTGGACGAGGCATTCTGTCTGTCTCAGTCAGGTATGCTAGAGTTCGCCGATTGAACGGGCATGAAGGGCTGCGATGGAAAATTCCCGGGTGGTCATGGTTACAGGAGGTGCACGACGTATCGGTGCGGAACTTGTGCGGCATCTACACCGCTCAGGCATGCGCATCATTCTACATTATTGCCATTCAGAAAGAGACGCCCAATTGCTGGCCGGAGAACTCAACACGGCGCGTGCCGGGTCTGTGCAGCTGCTGCAAGGAGACCTTACAGAATATGCAGCCATACCGGACCTGATTTCGAAAGCCAGGGCATGCTTTGACCGTCTGGATGTTCTGATCAACAATGCCTCCCGGTTTTATCCGACCCGGCTCGACGAAATCAACGAAGACACATGGGAAAAACTGATCGGAGTGAATCTCAAGGCACCGCTGTACCTGACCCAGGCCATTGCCCCTCACCTGCAGGCCGTTGGGGGTTGTATTATCAATATCGTGGATATTCACTCGGGCCGGCCTCTCAAGGGGCATCCTGTATATTCAATCTCCAAAGCGGGACTGGCAATGCTCACCAGGTCGATGGCACGGGAACTGGCGCCGGAAGTTCGTGTCAACGGAATCGCACCCGGTGCGATCTTGTGGCCGGAGGCCGGGCAAGACGCAGCAATTCGCCAGGAGATCATTTCACGTACTGCACTCAAGCGTGCAGGCAAGCCGGAGGATATTGCAGATGCCGCATTGTTCCTGATCGAGCATGCGGACTACATCACCGGGCAGATCATCCCGATCGACGGCGGGCGTACACTGAGCAACTGACAGCTCAAAAAACCACGCAGGCTACCAGTAACTTTCGGTTGTGATATGCCCGGGACTGCGCCGCAGATTTTTCTCCAGGCCTTTCTCTTTCAATGCATTGCGCGTGTCCACGAGCATGTTCGGATTTCCGCAAAGCATCGTCTGTGAATGCGCCGGGTCAAGCTCGAGACCCACCCTTTCCTCCAGCACGCAGTTCTTGATCGCCGCAGGGATGCGCCCGGGCAGGGCAAAGTCAGTCTCCTCCCGGCTCACAAACGGCACCATCTGAAAACGTTCTCCATACTTTTCGCTGAACTTCTGCATGGTCTCCTGGTAGGTCAATTCCTTGGCAAAGCGGACTGCATGCACCAGCACGACCCGCTCAAACCGTTGCCAGACTTCATCCGATTTCAATATGGACAGAAAGGGTCCGAGCCCGGTGCCGGTTGCAAACATCCAGATGTCTTTGCCGTCGGGCACTTCATTCAGTGTGAAGAAGCCGTTGGCACGCTTATCAATCCAGACCGAATCGGATTCCTGCAGGGAGGACAGCTTGCTGGACAGGGGGCCGTGGCGCACGGTAATGGAGTAGAACTCGTGGATGTTCTCATGCGGGGCATTCACGAAGGAGTAGGGGCGCCCCACGATCTGCTCATCAATATCCAGACCAAGGCGGCCGTACTGGCCGGCAATGAAGGGGTCAATGTCCGCTTCGATTTGAAGCGAATACAGTACGTCCGTCCAGTGCTTGTTTCTGACAACTTTGCCTTCGATCCAGTTGCTCATGTGATCCGGGGGTCGGGTTGAATGGTGGACGTAAAATAGGGACTTGATGGGAAAAAATCAACCTATTCATCCTCGATGTCATCCAGGCAGATTTCGATGCGGTTCTGGCTGATCCGGACAGGATATCTGCGCAGCGCTTCGGTGGCAGGTTCTTCCATCGGCTGGCCGGTACGGACGTTGAAACGGCTCCCGTGCAGGGTGCAGCTCACCAGCTCGCCTTTCAGGCAACCGAGGGAAAGTGAAGAGTCTTCATGTGTGCACATATCATCAACGGCATATATTTTGCCTTCAACGTTGGCAAGTAGAATATCGCCACGGTCCGTCGTCACCTTGAGGGTATCTCCGGGCAAGACCCCGGAAAGGGGCGCAACGTCGATGTACTTGGCCTGGGAATCCATGGAATCAGGGAAATGGAACGAACTGTTACACTGTAGAAGCACCCATCATGCCGTACTTTGTTTACAAAATCACATCCGGGTCCGCCGGTGCGATCAAGGATCTTGAACTCATCGACAGCTTCGACGGGTTCAAGCCGGCAAAGAATTTCGCACGCGAACAAAGAACCGTTGTGGTCCAGGACAGCAGGACCGCAATCAAAATGATTTTCGCCGAGGATGAACTTGAGGCCGAACAAAGACTGCGGGAGCCACGCCACGCCCCCATATTGAGGGAATGGGAGAAGTAGCGGGTCTATGGCCTGTCCTTTCCCTGTAGCTATGACCCGACAGGAGCAGGGGTATCCACTCAATGGATGAACATCAGTACAGAACCACGTACAAGTCCGTCAATCCCCACCGTTGCGTGTTCGAGAAGGCGATCAATTCGCGTATTTGCAGTTGCAGCAGGTCACACCGCTTTAACCTCGCAGACCGTGAGGGAGTGGCCTGCAATTCCTTGCCCCGACTGGAGCGCTGCAACCACCTGCTGACTGAATTACGCGAGAAGGCAAGGTTTGCTTTGCGTCGCCGCAAGGCGAGCCAGACCCTGGCGCATGCCGATGAAATCAAGATACAGAACGGAGGCATGCTGGGACTGCAACTGCAAGTAGACCAGGATGATGCACCAACGGTGAAGGACATCGACTCCCTGATCCATCGGGCGGAGAGTCAGTTCGACGGCATCAGCGGTTTCCCGTATTCCCAGCTCATGCAGGAGATCATTGCATACCGCGCCCGCTCGCATCGCCACCGGTCCCGGATACGGGGAAAAAGCGGGGATCCGGTTGACTGATGGCGAGGGCCACGAGACTCGACAGCTTGCTGACGGAAGTCAGGGCTTGCCGTGTCTGTGAGCCTGAGTTGCCACTGGGTTCAAAGCCGGTCTTGCGGGCCAAGCGCAACGCACGAATACTGGTGATAGGTCAGGCACCCGGAATCAGGGTGCACAAGACCGGCATTCCCTGGAATGATGCAAGTGGCAAGCGGTTGCGCCAGTGGATGGACCTTGATGAGAGCGTGTTCTACGATGCGCAAAGGATCGCCATCATCCCGATGGGATTTTGTTATCCCGGTACGGGTCGTTCAGGCGATCTGCCGCCGCGCAAGGAGTGCGCGGAATTGTGGCATCAGCGGCTGCTCTCGCTGTTGCCGAAGATTCAACTCATACTGCTGGTCGGGCAGTATGCCCAAAAACACTACCTGAAGGATCTTTGCCCGACGCTGGCGGAAACCGTCCGACAGCGCGAGAGGTATGATCCCCGGTATTTCCCGCTGCCCCATCCTTCTCCGAGAAATATCGGCTGGCTGAAGAGGCATGCCTGGTTTGAATCCGAAACGGTGCCGCAATTGCGCAGGGAAATCCGGAGAGTGTTGAAGGGGTAGTACGGGGTGACTCGGGCAAAGCATGCGATGAACATCTGATTTTTGTAGACGACAGGGCCTTACAACTCAAAGCGTTCTGCCTCGTCGCGCGAAACGGTACTGGAAGCTTTACATCCAGAAGATCAATGCGTGCATCATGCGCAAGGACATCCTGCCCGCCTTCGGTCACCTGATTGTGACTGCCGTCACGCCCTAGCATGTCAGGGACCGGCCTTCTGCCATGGCCGACCGGCCCGGTGTCGCCAACCGCATCCCGGCGACAGTCAGTTCCATAGCCTTGCCGAGAACAATGTCCTTCCCTCCCCGAGCTTGCGGGCGATGCGGAAAACCAGGTTCTGGCATTGTCGGTACCACTTTTGAAGCTGAGCCCGCGCAGGGCATGTCCGAAGACGATGAGCGGGCGTTTGCGATGCTTGTACTCCTTGAACATGCGGCGGACGGAAGCGAGCGATCAGCGCAAGGCAAATACGCATATATAGTTGATTTATTTTATTTATACACAATATGTTGCGGAATTTTTACAAAGTTGTTTATAATCCCCATCGCTTCAATGAGTGATGCATGCAAATGCACCAAGCATGGAGCATATGGGAACTGTGCCGTCGACATTGACGGTTACAGGGAGTGCAAGTCATGGATGAAACAACCGAACAAGCGCGGTCGAAGTCGCTCTGCCTGACTGCCCACGCAGGGGTTGGCATTGGCGGCTGCCTCATCGCGTATAACCTTGCCCGGCACCATGACGTGTGCCGTTGGCCTGACGGCCTGCAGCGACCCGTTTCCGCGCCGCTGCTCACGGGCTAACCCGCGTATGGAGCGCGCCCGCTTCTCCCCGCTTCTCTTTACGCTCACGCTGTTGCTTGGCGCGTTTGGTTTGTTCTGCATCGAGGCGGCGCAGGCGCAGTCCTCCGACAGCACGCTGCGCGCACTGGCGGTGGAGGTCAGCACCGACGGCGTGAATTTCAGCTCGCACGGCATTGATCCGGAGTTCTCCGCCACAGGGCAGAGTTTCACCACGGGGGTGCAGGCGAGTTACACGCACGTGCGGTTGACCGCGACGGCGAACCACAGCGGTGCGACGCTGAGGTTGGGCAAGACGGGGTCGCTGTCGCCGGCGACGAGCGGCTCGCCGAGCGCGGCAATCTCGCTTGCCAACGGCGCCAACCAGATTCTGGTCGCGGTCACCGCACAGAACGGCGTCAGCGGCCAGACCTACACCTTGACGGTGTTCCGGGGAGGGCGGCTCAGCCCGTCGGTGCCGCGCAACGTGCAGGTGACCCAGGGCACCACGAGGCTGACCCTGACCTGGACGGCACCGGCCCACTGGGGGAGTTTGGCGCCGGGCGGCTACGATGTGGACTGGTATGTCGGCACGGCTGCCCCGACCGAAGCGGACTGGAACAAGGCCACGCTGACCGCGCGGCCGCTGGCGGCCACCGCAACGAGCTACGTGTTCACCGGGACCTACGGAAGCCACACGGTCGCGGACGGGAACACCTACCGGTTGCGGGTCCGGGCACGCACCGTAAGCGCGGACCCCAACAACCCCAACGACTATCTGGTCAGCTTTTGGGCCCCGCGGAAAGCCGGCACGCCGCCGACCGGGACGTCCCTGTCCTCCGATAACAGGCTGGGCGGTCTGACCGCCAGCAGCAGCACGAGCGCAAACGGGACGTACAACCCACTCGCGCTCACGCCCTCGACCTTCTCGGCAACGACGACGAACTACACTGCGACGGTGGTAAACGCGATCACGCACGTAAGGCTGACACCGACGGTGGCGGACACCGGCAAGGCGACGGTGGGGGTGCGCAAGGGAGCGGGAAGTTTCGCGCCCGTGACCAGCGGCACTGCGAGTGCCCCCATCCCTCTTGATGTGGGCGCCAACGTCATCACGGTGCGGGTCACCGCCCAGGACTCGACAGTGAAAGACTACACCGTCACCGTCACGCGGGGGCCGGCAGACACCACGGGCCCGGCACCACCGACGTTCGATCCCCGGAACAATGATACGGTGACAAATGCGGGAAGGAACATCACACTGACGTTTGGCGAGCCGATCCGGCGGAACAGCAGCGCAGCGGAGTTCACCACCGAGGCGCACTTGAAGGCGATCCTGACGCTGAAGCGCACGAACAGCGGTGGCACGAACATCGGTTACAGCGCCAGCATCGACACCGCCAAGCGGGTCATCACGATCAATCCTTCAGCCAACCTGCCCGAGGGCGCCATCTACGTGGCGATCAGCAGCGGCTACTACGACGGGAACGGCAACCCGGGCACGCAGGCGAGTGCCACCTTCACGGTGGACACCACGGGCCCGGCAGCGCCGGCGTTCGATCCCCGGGACGGAGAGACGGTGACGAACACGGGGAGGGACATCACGCTGACGTTTGGCGAGCCGATCCGGCGGAACAGCAGCGCAGCGGAGTTCACCACCGAGGCGCATTTGAAGGCGATCCTGACGCTGAGGCGGACGAACAGCAGCGGCACGAACATCGGTTACAGCGCCAGCATCGACACCGCCAAGCGGATCATCACGATCAATCCCTCATCGAGCCTCGTCGACGGGACGGTGTACGTGGCGATCAGCAGCGGCTACTACGACGGGAACGGCAACCCGGGCACGCAGGCGAGTGCCACGTTCACGGTGGACTCCACCGGGGTGTCAGCGCCGGTGTTCGATCCCCGGGACGGTGAGACGGTGACGGATGCGGGGAGGAACATCACGCTGACGTTCGACGAGGCGATCAAGAAGGACAACCAGAACGCCGACTTCGACAACGCTGATCTGGCCAGCGTCCTGACGCTGAAGCGCACGAACAGCAGTGGCGCGGACATCGGTTACAGCGCCAGCATCGACGGCGCCAAGCAGGTCATCACGATCAATCCTTCAGCCGACCTGCCCGAGGGCGCCATCTACGTGGCGATCAGCGAAGGCTACTACGATGAAAACGGCAACCAGGGCCGGGCGGCCAGCGCCACCTTCACGGTGGACTCTGTGGGCCCAGCGCCGCCAGAGTTCGATCCTCGGGACGGTGAGACGGTGACGAACGCGGGGAGGGACATCACACTGACGTTTGGCGAGTCGATCCGGCGGGCCAGCGACGGTGCGGAGTTCACCACCGAGGCGCATTTGAAGGTGGTCCTGACGCTGAAGCGGACGAACAGCAGTGGCGCGGACATCGGTTACAGCGCCAGCATCGACGGCGCCAAGCAGGTCATCACGATCAATCCTTCAGCCGACCTGCCCGAGGGCGCCATCTACGTGGCGATCAGCGAAGGCTACTACGATGAAAACGGCAACCAGGGCCGGGCGGCCAGCGCCACCTTCACGGTGGACTCGACTGACGGCACCATTGTGACCCCGCCCAACGGCAGCGTGCCAGGCCCGGTACCGTCCTTCGGCTCTGCGAGGATTGAGGACCAGTTGTACACGGTGGACACGGCGATAGCGGTGCTGCAATTGCCTCAGGCAACGGGCGGTAACGGGGTGCTGACCTACCGCCTGATACCAACCCCGCCGCCTGGGCTGGTGCTGGACACGGCCGCGCGTGTGCTGAGCGGCACGCCGACCCAAAGACAGGGGGCGGTGCGCTATGTTTGGCAGGTGACGGACGCAAACGGGGATATGGATGAAATCAGTTTCACGATTACGGTGCAAGAGAAAGCGCGCCGGGCGCGTGAGCAGGATGCGGCGAAGCGCACACTGGCGGCGATGGCACGGCAAACGATGTCGAGCGCGCTGGACAACATCGGGGCGCGGTTCGGGGCCATTGGCGCTGACGAGCTGAGGTTGTCAGGCCAGGAGGTGCCGCTGGAGGGTGCGGAAGATACTGGGTTGCGACCGTGCCCGCCGGAGCCGTTCGAAGGCGAGGTCCCGGGAGTACCGTCTCGACGAAGTGATCAGGAAGGGCAGCGCGAGAAACGGCAGGGTCCCGCTGAAACTCGCTGCGTGCCGGATGTGGAGAGCCGGTCGCAGGAAGCCGACGAGGTGTTCGGCACGAGCGCTTTCTCGCTGCATCTCGACGCGGCGGAGAGTGAATCCGACCCGACAGCGCCGCGGTGGTCGGTGTGGGGACGGGGTGATCTCGGGACCTTCGCGGGCCGCGGGACGGCCAATCTGCGCTACGACGGCGAGATGCGCACGGGCTGGCTCGGGATGGATGCGCGCTCGGATTCGTGGGTAGCGGGACTTGCGATCTCGCATGGCGAGGGCAAGGCGGATTACGGTTTTGCGGAGGGCGAGCTGTCGGGCCGGGGCCGCCTGGAGATTACATTGTCGGCGTTCTACCCATATTGGCGCTGGAGACTGGAAAACGGACTGGAGGTGCGCGCCGTGGTGGGCGCCGGTGCAGGCGAGGCACGCCATGAGCCTGAAGACCGGGCGCGGGAGAAGGGCGACCTGAAGATGCAGATGGCATCGGCGGGTGTGCAACGTGCACTTCCGGACCTCGCCGGCACCGCCCTGGCGGTGCACGCGGATGCGAGCCTCGTGCGATTTGAGACCGAGGACGGCACGGACGTGGTCCACGGGCTGGGTGCTGACAGCTGGCAACTGCGTGCAGGAATGGAAGCCTCAAGGCACTTCGCCCTGGCGGGCGAAGCCATCTTCGAGCCGTTCCTGGAGGCAGCGGCACAACAGGACGGCGGCGACGGGCTGGAGGGGAGTGGCCTGGAGCTTGCCGGCGGGTTGCGCTACGTTGCACCGGGGGTAGCAGTGGAGGCGCGCGGGCGCTGGCTTGCTGCGCACAGCGAGGCCGGTGCACAGGAGCAGGGTGTGAGCCTGACGGCACGGGCCGGTCCGGGCGCCAGCGGGCGCGGGCTGTGGCTGGCGCTCAACTCCCGCTGGGGCATGAGCGATGCGCAGGCGTCGTGGGGCGAGGAAATGCCGGCCCCGTCCATTTCCGGGGCAGGCGGCGCCATCGACGCGCAACTGGGTTACGGTCTCGGTATGCCGAAGATGAGCGGGGTGCTGACACCGTTTCTTGAGGCCGGGCTGGCTGGCCCGGACACCCGGCGGCTACGCCTCGGGACCCGGTTCGATGCGTTGGGGACAGGCTTTGGAGCGGAGCTTGCGGGCGAGCGCAGCGAACGCGCGGCGGAACCGGAGCATGCGCTCCGGCTTGACCTGCAACTGCAGTTCTGAGGCGACTGACCGGCCCTCAAGGGGCCTGCCGCTCGGGCCAACTGTCGATGGCAAGACAGCTTTCATCGCCCGAGCCTGAGTGGTCAGGAAGCCGGCGGACGATGTCCTTCGGCGCTTGAGTCACACACCTGAAGCACCTGTGATGCCAGGTATTTCAGAATACCGAAGAACTCAGTTCGTTTACGGCAATCAACATCTCCGGGTCATCCGTGAGCGCCTGGGATATGGAGCTTGCACAGGCCGTGACCGGGGCCACCCCCTCCACCATGAGCTTTGCGGCATGGACGAGCAGGCGTGTACTGGCACCTTCGTCCAGGCCCCCTCCCTTGAGATTGCGCGTCATCTGGGCAAATTTGACCAGTTGTTTGGCGTTCTCGCTGTCTACACCGGTTTCCTTTTCGACAATTTTCTGTTCGACGGCAGCATCCGGGTAATCGAACTCAAGTGCAACAAACCGTTGACGTGTGCTCTGCTTTAGATCTTTCAGAACGCTCTGGTAGCCTGGATTGTATGAAATGGCCATACAGAACTCGGGCGGTGCCTCTAGCAGTTCCCCCAGTTTCTCCATGGGCAGCACACGGCGGTCATCGCACAAGGGATGAATCACTACGGTCGTGTCCTTTCTTGCTTCTACAATTTCGTCGAGATAACAGATGCTGCCTGCACGCACTGCACGTGCGAGCGGGCCATCCACCCACACCGTTTCACCCCCGGTGACAAGATAGCGGCCCACCAGGTCGGACGCTGTCAAATCATCATGGCATGACACGGTAATCAGCGGGCATTTGATTCGCCAGCTCATGTACTCCATGAAACGGGTTTTTCCGCAGCCCGTGGGACCCTTGAGCAGGACCGGAAGCTGGTTGTTGTACGCAGCCTCGAATACCTCGATCTCTTTACCGATGGCTTCGTAATAGGGCTCTTTTTCGACGAAATACTCTTCTGGCTTGAACGACTTTGCTTTCATAGGGATAAGTGGACCTGATCCTGCGGCAGGGACTGACCCTACCGGTTCCCGGACCTGTTCGCAAGCATCCGTGGGCATTCGGCTGTACGGCTTGTCTGCTGGAAGTTCAGTTCCCGCCTGCCCCGTCTACCGAGTCAAAAAGCATGATTGTTCAGGAACAGGCAGAATGCCTCTCCGGGAAAGGTGTTCTCAAGAAGAAAATTCTGGAGTGGGGGCATGGCAGGGCCCTGCCATGCCCGCCGACTCACAGATGCGGTGTCCGGTGTGACCTGTGCTAGTCGATGATGTGATGGACGGGCGCTTTCTCTAGGTCCCAGCTGTCGGACTCACGATCATAGCGGGACAAGGTGAGGCAGTGCCAGTTCTCGTCATCGAGTTTCGGGTGATCACCACGATAGTAATACCCGGGCCAGCGAGTCTCCTTGCGGAACAGGGTGTGGTGAGCCACTGACTGGGAAGCCAGAAACCGGTGCTGGAGTTCCCACGCCCTTTGCAGTTGATGGAGGTCCTCTGCGCCGATGTGGTTCAGGTCTTCCTTGAGCATGTCCAGCAACTCCAGACCACGAGTGAGCAAGGGTTCATTGGTCATATAGTTGGTACTGATGCCACCGACGTATTCGTCCATGATCTTCTCCAGGCGCTGGAGACCGTGGATTGGCAGGATATAGCTTGGCGAGACGGTGCCTGCCACGATTTCGTTGCGGCCAACCTCGTAGTTTTCCAGGGGCTGGTAGATGACTTTTTTCAGGTCCTCATACTGTTTCTCGCTGACCCGGGGCTTTTCACTTTTCATGTCGTTGACGTAATTGACCGCCGCCTTGGCTGCGATCCGTCCCTCGGTATAGGACCCCGACGAGAACTTGTGTGCGCTGCCGCCGATCGTATCGCCTGCGCCAAACAGTCCTTCGACGGACATCATCCGGTTATAGCCCCACTGATAATCATCAGGTGCGACATCCTCCGGGCCACTTGCCCAGGCGCCCGAGCAGGTCGCATGAGACCCCATGACGTAGGGTTCGGAAGTGGTCAGCTCCGGGTTGATATGCTTGGGGTCAATGTTTTGCGATGCCCAGACCACCGCTTGCCCGATGGTCATGCCGAGAAAGTTCTCCCAGCCAACGGTTTCCTTGTGGGGATCCTGGAAGGCCTCCTTGGTGACCATGCGGATCGGGCCTCGACCTGCTTTCAGCTCTTCAAGGAAAGCGTGGTTGCGCAGGCAGGTCGGGGTCGGGTGATGGTCGATGTAATCGCCTACCAACTCCTTCGTCTGGTCGTACCACTTGGATTCGTATTCTTCGCCATACGCGTTCTCCGTATACGTCTTGAGGTGCAGGAAGTAGGCACCGACAGGACCGTAGCCGTCCTTGAACCGGGCAAGAACGATCCGGTTTTCCATCTGTGTCATCTTGGCGCCGACGAGAATCGGCAGCGCATAGGCCGAGGCACTGCTCCAGGGAGCATACCAGGTGCGTCCCATGCCCTCTCCCACGGCACGTGGCTTGTAAATGTGCGATGCACCCCCGGCACAGATGATCACGGCCTTGGCACGAAATACATGGAAATCCCCGGTACGGACATTGAAACCAACGGCCCCGGCTACCCGGTTTGATTTCGCCTCATCCATCAGCAGATGAGTCACCATGATCCGGTTGTAGACTTCATCCGCAGCCTTGCGTGCAGCCTCGGCGACGATCGGCTTGTAGCTTTCGCCGTGAATCATGATCTGCCACTTGCCCTCGCGCTGGTAGCGCCCCGTTTCCGGGTCCCGCATCATGGGAAGGCCCCATTCCTCGAATTTGTGCACCGTGGAGTCGACGTGCCGGGCGATGTCGTACCCCAGGTCCTCTCGCACGAGCCCCATGAGGTCATTGCGCGCATAGCGCACATGATCCTCCGGCTGATTTTCGTTCCACTGCATGCCCATGTAGCAGTTGATTGCATACAGGCCCTGTGCGACCGCGCCACTGCGCTCGATATTGGCTTTTTCGACGCAGACCACCTTGAGGTCGCGCCCCCA
The DNA here is from genome assembly GCA_965203725.1 of Gammaproteobacteria bacterium. Taxonomy (GTDB): domain Bacteria; phylum Pseudomonadota; class Gammaproteobacteria; order UBA4575; family UBA4575; genus WTFY01. Next base: position 481,551 of record CBDBDH010000001.1, on the reverse strand, counting down.
GTACTTGGATTCGTAGGTAGCCCCGCAGCCGGCCATGCCGCCACCGACAACGAGCACGTCGCAATCTTCAAAAACCGTTTTTCTGCGATTAAACCAGCCCACTAGACTGCTCCTTTCAACGTCGGCAGTCCGCCTTCGATATTGAGTGCATCGGGTTCGTGTGCAAGTTCCTGGGACTGCATCGCATCTGCACTGGGTGTCTCCAGTTCTGCCGGCGAAGGGATTGTTCCCCATGGGGTCGTGCGGATGGGCGAGACGAAATTCTTTTCGCGACCATCACGAAACAGGATCTTCCAGGAGATCGTACCCTTCTCTTCCTCACGAAGCGCTCTCACGCTGTGGCCGAGAGGTGCGAAATCGGCGTATCCGCGGCAATCGATGGCGTTTTGAGGGCAGGCCTTCACACAGGAGTAACACTCCCAGCACATGTTGGGTTCAATGTTGTAGGCACGACGATAGGTCTTGTCGATGTGCATGATGTCCGAGGGACAGACATCGACACAGTGGCCACATCCATCACAGCGGGTCATATAAACGAAAGTGGGCATGCTATTCTATCATCTCCTGTGGTTGGGTATCTTCTGTCTTGGGGACCAAATGCCAGCCGAGCAAAAACCAATCAGCTGACTTAATAATTTGTTGGCAGGCCGCGGGCCGAACCGAATGTCTCAGGCTTGTCCACCGGTGCCGGCAGATTGCTTCTGGAGCCAGCAGCTTCGGCGACCCTTTTTTGCAGGGCCGCGGAGGGCTTGAAGAACATGTGCGCAAACTTGGACCAGGGGATCGATCCAAACAGTATCGTGGTTGCAAGGACATACAGCCCGAAGAACAGCCATCCGATTGCAGACGACTGCGACAATGACCACAGCAAGGCCAAGGTCGTACTCGCCACCAGTGAAAGAATAAACAGGTCGGCCTGTACTATTCGAAACGGCGAATAACCCTCAGCCGTCACGTCAACCCGAATGAAAAACCAGAACCAGTAGCCGCCGATACAAACCATCAATGCCCCGAGGTGCCACAGCAGCGGCCAGATCACCGGGATTGGATGCGCGGAAGTCGGGTACCCGAAAACCATGATCGCAGTGGCAACGAGATAAATGACGAAGCCGTACATCGTCAGCAGGTGAGCAATCCTTCTGCGGGCGGAGCAAAACTCCGATGAAGCCAAAACCTCGCTCGCCAGGGTCTGTACTGCCAGGGCCGCGACTTCTCCGCCACCGACCTGCCTGGTGCCCTTGCTTTTCGACTTCTGCCAATCTTCAAAAAAGTACTTGGCGCTTTTTTTGTGCACTACATCGAACACCGTCCCTGCCACGACCAGAATGAACATGACCACAACGTAGATTTGCGCCACGATACTGGGAAGGGAAGTCGAGAGTTCAGCAAAGGGATTGCCGGTGAGCATAATCGGGGTCCAGGCTGTTCTTGTAACGCTCTAGTGTGATGGCGATGCAGCCGCGATTCAACAAAAATATAATTATGGCTGTTTAAAGCAGCCTTATAACATGGATTGTACGGGCGCGGAGCCGGGTACCCGCTACATCCTAAGGGCAGGATCACGCCAGCGGATGCACTATACTGGCGGCATGAACTGGGCCGCTGCAATTTTACTTTTCTGCATTGTCCTGCCGGTTGCGGCGCGGGTCCTGCCATGGCTCTTGTGGATCCCCGTCGCGCCGTTCCTCGCGGCCATCTGGGCCTGGGAACGCTTCATGAAAAAACCGGCGTCCGGCCAATGGCCGGATCACCTTGAACTCTACCGGACCAAAAGGAACCGCTAGACTGCAGGCCGCCTGCAGTTTTCTTCGGAAAATCTTACAGGGTGTCGATGCAACTGAGACGGGTTCGGTTCGGCCATGAGGGATGGCCGTCATGCCTTCATGACATCACTGATATTACGTCATGGGCAAATCGTTCACGCACGCACCGCCAAGGATCCCGTGCGAAGCAATGAGCCGTTGGCCGTTTGGGGCGTATGAACTTCCATTCGCCAAGGGCATCCCCTGACCAAAACGAATTGGCAGCGTTATTGGTTTAACGATATAGTCATTCGTTTAGTGACTACCTTCTGCAACGGCGGAAAAATCATGCAACCAGCCTGTCAAACTGAAGACGATGCGCGGCCTCATCCCCTGGCAGGAACCACCATGCCGGGATCGGACATCATCATGCATGTGCTGGCGCAGGAAGGTACCGAAATTATCTTCGGCTACAGTGGCGGTGCGATCCTGCCGACCTATGACGCGGTGTTTCGTTACAACGCTGAAACCAATGAGTCCATGCCGTTGATCGTTCCTGCCAATGAGCAGGGCGCAGGGTTCATGGCCTCGGGGTATGCGCGGGCCAGCGGCAAGGTCGGCGTCGTGCTGGTGACCTCGGGTCCGGGGGCCACCAATACCGTGACGCCGGTTCGCGACTGCATGGCAGATTCGATTCCCATCGTCGTGATCTGCGGACAGGTCCCGACACCGGCCATCGGCAGCGACGGCTTCCAGGAAGCCCCGATTTCCAACATCATGGGGGCCGTTGCCAAGCATGTTTTCCTGATCACGGATCCGGAGAAGCTCGAGTCCACGGTGCGTACGGCGTTTGAGATTGCCCGTACCGGCAGACCGGGACCCGTGGTCATTGATATCCCCAAGGACGTGCAGAATTGGGAAGGGGTGTTTCAGGGCAAGGGCCGGTTGCTTGTCCGGGGCTACCGTGAACGCATCGCCGAGGTCACCGGAACGGTGTTGAGCGATGAGAAGTGCAGTTCGTTTTTTGATGCCTTGGAGAGATCGGAGCGACCGCTCATCTATGCCGGCGGCGGTGTGATCAACGGCGAGGCCGCGGACGGGGTCCGGGCATTGGCGGATCGACTCGGGATTCCGGTCGTGACCACGCTGATGGGAATCGGCACGTATGACACCACGAGAGAGCGGTCGCTGCATATGCTCGGCATGCATGGCACCGCCTTTGCGAACTACGCGGTTGAAGATTGCGACTGCCTGATTGCCATCGGTGCGCGCTTTGACGATCGTGTGGCTGCGGTGCCGGACAGGTTTGCCCCGAAGGCAAAATTCATCGCACATCTGGATGTCGATCCGTCCGAGATCCACAAGGTCAAGACGGTGGACTGGAGCCACGTCGGCCTGTTGCCGCAAGCGCTGAAAAAGCTATTGGATTACGGAGCGGGTGAACGTTCGTTCAACAAGAGCTACCCGTCCTGGGATGCGCATATCGCAAAGCTCAAAAGCACCTATGCCATGAACTATGACAGGCAAAGCGATCTCATCCAGCCCTATGCAGTGATCGAAGAAATCAACAAGTACACGAAAGGCGAGGCCATCATCAGTACGGGCGTGGGACAGCACCAGATGTGGGCCGCGCAGTACTTCGACTTTCGGCTGCCACGGCTCTGGCTGACTTCGGGCAGCATGGGGACCATGGGTTTCGGCCTGCCGGCGGCGATCGGCGCACAGTTTGCCCAGCCTGACCGCGTCGTGGTCGATATCGATGGCGATGCCAGTATACGCATGAACCTGGGTGAGCTGGAGACGGTGACCACCTACAAGCTGCCCATCAAGATCGTGATACTGAACAACCTGGGTGACGGCATGGTGAAGCAATGGCAGAAGCTTTTCTTCAAGGGCAGGTTGTCTGCCAGCGACAAGTCCCTGCATAAAAAAGATTTCATCAGGGCGGCCCAGGCAGATGGCTATGAATATGCAGAGAGACTGGAGCAAAGTGCAGATCTGCAGCCGGTGATCCAGAAGTTCATGGAATTTGAAGGCCCGGCGTTCCTGGAGGTCATGATCGACCCGGATGCGGGCGTCTATCCCATGGTCGGACCAGGAATGAGCTACGACCAGATGATCACGGGAGACCACATTCCTACACGCGGTACAGCAGAAGAAGACTTGCAAACGGATATCGATTCGTCGGAGATGTTCTAGCCTCCTCGAAAAACTGTCTCCACTCAGGGCCAGTGGTGGTTCTTTCGAGCGAGGTGTCTCAACATTGAATTTCCTGCATTTCAGGTGCGTGAAAATTCTTGATATTGCCGGAGTCAGATAGGATTGTTACACATCTGCAATGCGGGATAGTTCCGGTGCTGCACCTCGTCGGGGAAACGACAGATGCCAAGCGCGCCCACCATCAGGCCTGGGCCGACAATCTGGAGAACATCATCCCCGGGTCTTTCGAGTTGTATAAAAGTTGTGAATTCGAGTAGTGGCTGGAGCACCCTGACACTTTTTCAGTCCTGCAGGAGGCGCACTGTGCGCTGACATTGCTTGCTCACGACCTGTTCTATCCGTTGCAATGCAGCATAGCTCCCGTACATCTGTTCAAATGTTTCCCGCGTTGGCCGAAACTGCTGTTGCAATCTGTCAGCCATATCCTGAACCTGGTCCAGAAGAAACCGGGGACGCAAGCCGCACTGTTGCGCCAGAGTGTTCCAGTGTTTGCGGGAAACAAGACCGGGTTTTCTTTCTTCGCCTACGGAAAACGCCAGGCGGTAGTCAATGTGTTCGATGGCACGCGTGCAAATGAGGTCGTAGAAGGGCGCCAACCGGATTTCACCGTTGGGCCGGTATACCAGTGAAAGGTTTTTGGCATGGCCGTCCGAGTTGCCCGCCAGGACATTGAAAATTTGCCAGCGCAGCAGATGCTGCAGGTCGTTGGCGGGATCACCGGATACGTCCTGAACCAGGCGGTAACAGTCCACGAAAGCAGGGCCGCTGTCCTCCTGGTATTTTCGCTCATGTCCGAAGCCCAGGGCCTGGCAGAAATCCTCCTGGTGCAGCCTTGTCATCCGGCCGTCTTCCGTCCTGCACCGGTCATAGCGTTCGATCAATGCATAGTGTGTATCTGCCGCCGATCGCAATTGGATGTTGATCACGGGCAAACCAGCGGCTCCGGCAAGCAGCGTGGTGAAGGTTTCATAGGCGGGCAGGTGGCGGTAGTCGGGCACTTCAAACTTGAGCATGTGGCTGGAAGGCGCTTCCTTCCTGGGCAGGAAGTAGCCATCATTCTCGACCAGTACGGGACATTTGTCCTGGGCGCCGGCCAGTGACAGCCGGGGCCACTTGTCCGCAGCCCAGGTGTAAAGTCGGCCGTGGCGTGCAACCAAGTCTGCAAGTTCGTTGCTCTGAATCTCATGGTACTCATACTCAGCTGAAGGCAGGTGTTCTGCCTGCAGTAGTGAAAGTGCTCCTGCACATTCGCCACCGATGGCCCTGAGCAGGTCGAAATCGGTATTGGGAATCCTCAGCTCCCGGACAATCCGGTCGCGGGCGTTGCCTTCCGGGAGCAGGTTGGCAAAGAAACGGTGGGCGAGGCTTTCTTCAGGTGCAAAATCTCCGTGTTTCAGGGGCAGTGTGCAGGAGATGGGAAATCCGCCTTGCGCCAGCCATTTCTCCCCGTAACGAAAGCCGATCAGGCCTTGGGCATTTCGCCACAAATAGCCGACGGGTTGATGATCGCTCCAGACGTTCAGGCCGTCCGGGTCAAGCACGGGTCTCCCCGTCATGCCGTGGCAGCGGTCTGGGTAAGGCGGCCCTGCGGGGTTGGATGACAACCTCCAGTCCCAGGGTATGTAACGCTTTCAGCACTTTACCCAGCTCGGCGGTTGCCTTGCCACGCTCGAATTCAGACAAAAAGCGGGTGCTCAGATTGCCCAGATCCGAAATGGTCTCCAGTGTCAGCCTCCGCTGCTTGCGATGCGCACGTACCAGCGCACCCAGCTCCTTGGGAGACCGGACCGCACGGTAGTGCACCTGATATTTAGTCATGGATATAAGCTAAAAAGCGACCGTACGGTAAAAAAATAGCAGGTTAAGCTCTCAGAAGCAATAAATTTTACTGTACGTGATAAATCTTGACGACCAAACTAGCTGAACTCGATTTATATCACGTACGATAAAATTTTATATATGAGAGAAGTGGTATCCAGCCCCGGCATCTCTTTTCCTCAAGCAAAGAAGACGAGGATACCTAGGGTCATGGCGTGTTTTCAGGTGAGAATCCACCAAACTCCTCTTCAATTAGCCTGAGGATATGGCGGTTTTCGTCGACAAGGTCGGAAAGTATACCGACCCGGCCATCCAAGGGGGGTCGTCACCATTCTTGTCAGTCTCTGTAGCGCAGTGCTGCAGCCGTTCCTTAAGTGCTTCGGCAAAGAACCGTTAAAGTAATTAAGACAAGTAGATGAACCAAAGAAAACTGGACGTCAAAACGGCGACATTACTAAAGTACGGAATTCGGTGTGTGCAAGAGGTAGGAATATAGTTGGGAAAATTCTCAAATAGACAGGCTAAAGGATAGACTATGAATGAAAAGGCCCGGCGGACCGGGCCTTTCAATTTTGTGACTTAAGTCTTGTTAACGAGTTGACTCCAAACCCAGATGACCTAAGCTACGAGCGAAAGTATATCAAACAATTTTAGGTAGGGAAAAGATGAAGTGGCGGTTGGGCATTGATCTTGGGACAAACTCTTTAGGGTGGTGGGCGTTCCAAGTTAAGCGGAATGGACACCGATGGCGAGTTCAAGAGTCCTTGGATGGTGGCGTCTACATTTTTCCTGAGGGTCGCGAACCTTCTAAACGGGGGCGTGTTGGTGACAGTAATGCAGTGCAACGCCGACTGGCACGCAGTATGCGCCGCAATAGGGATCGTCGAAAAGCACGACTTCGTGCATTCATGCGGGAACTTGTTCGTCTGGGGCTCATGCCTGAGTCCAGAGAAAAACGAGATAAGTTGTTTCAGACCCCTGCCATGACTGCCGACCCTGACCGGTACAATCCTTACCGATTACGTGCTGAAGGCCTGGAGCGAATTCTGGAGCCTTACGAATTAGGCAGGGCCTTGTTTCACCTCGGCTTGCGCCGGGGTTTCAAGTCAAACCGAATCGAGTCGTCAGATGAGGACGGAGGAAATCTCAAGGAACGGATAGATGATCTTGCGGATGCACTTGGTGAGCAAACCTTAGGGCAATTCCTATGGGATAGATTGAAGGCTGAGCAAGGAGGCCTCAAATTCGGGAAAAAGCCTAAAGGGATACGCTTCCGTGGCGGTGAGGAATTTTATCCCAGCCGATCAATGTATGCGGAGGAATTTGATGCCATATGCCAAAGGCAGGCTCAACATCACTCGTTAACAACCGAAGATTGGAGGCGCTTGAGAGATCGCTATGTACTTTTTCAGTGGCCGCTCAAGCCTGTTGAGCGGGGTGCGTGTCAATTTTTTCCTGAAGAACAAAGACACTGGCGAGATACTCCTATCGGACACGATTATCGCATCTATCAAGAGATTAACTCCCTAAAATGGTTTGACAGTGACTTCAAAGAACACTCACTTGATGCTGAACAATACGGTGTCGTTCTCCATCTTTTGATGACACGCAAGTCAGAAGTTAAATTTAAGTCTATGCGCAAGCAAAAGCGAGTTGATGGATCGCTGCTTTTCCCCGAGTGCGTACGTTTTAATCTTGAAGATGAAAAACGCAAGGGGCTCAACAACCATAGTATGGCAAAAGCACTCTCCGATTCTCCTGCCTTATTGCCATTCTGGGAACAGAGATGTGAGCAAGGGGGCGATGACGGCATTCTCGATGATATTTTTATGGTGCTTCAGGAAGAAAGCGATCCGGATACACTTCGAGCACGACTTGTTGCGGACTTTAGCCTTGAGCGAGATGCCTTAGAAGCGTTTGAGAAGTTGCGCCTTTCTCGTGCAACTGCAAGTGTTTCACGCCGATTCATGGAAGCAATTGTTCCTGTCATGCGAGACCAGCATTTAATGTTTTGGGAAGCCGTTGGAGAACTGACTGATGAAGAGGGCAAATCTTTACATCACAGTCAAAAGTTTGAGAGAAATGACTACGGGATGCTTCCTTATTACGGTGAAATTCTACGAGGTTCAACGTTAGGTGCAGATTCTTCAGTTGATCCGGATAACCAGCCCGAATTGCATTACGGTAAGATCAATAATCCGACTGTACATGTCGCACTCAATAGTTTACGCCGAGTTCTCAATGGTTTGATTGAGCGTTTTGGGAAGCCCCCGGTGGAAATCCATGTTGAGCTTTCAAGGGACCTTAAACGAACCCGCAAGCAACGAGATGAGACGGCCGCACGACAAGCAAAAGAGAAACAAGAAAACGACTCCATTCGTAAGATGCTTGAAGAACATGGTGTCATCGTGCCATCGGGTCGAGATATTAAAAAGGTCAAGCTTTGGAAAGAGTTAGGAAAAAATGATCTAGCACGACGCTGCCCCTTTTCCGGGAAGACAATTTCTTGTGCACAATTGCTGAACGGCGAAGCAGAAATTGAACATATCCTGCCTTTTAAGCGCACGCTCGATGACTCAATGTCCAATCTTACGGTCGCCATGCGTTGGGCCAATCGCCTCAAGGGGAATCGTACGCCCTACGAGGCTTTTGCTGCTGACGCACATGCTGAAAATGGGATTTTTTGGAAATCCGTAGCTGCACGCGCTGAGAGCTTACCTTCAAATAAAGCATGGCGATTTGGTCCCGATGCAATGAAACGTTTTACGGCAAAGAATGATTTTCTGGCTAGACAACTGACAGACAATGCCTATATTGCGCGATGTGCAGTCCGTTATCTCAGCTGTCTGAAAGGCGTCAAGCAGATTGTCCCAAATCGTGGTGGGTTAACTGCACTTCTGCGCGGAAAATGGCAATTGAACAAGATTCTCTCGGATGACAATCGAAAGCACCGAGGAGATCACCGTCATCATGCCATAGATGCAGCTGTTATCGCCTTGGCGGATCGTTCGGTTCTGAAAAGTGTCTCGGATCAGACCAGTCGCGGGGCTGATGATCGGATTCATATCATGGTGCCTGATCTGCCCGCAAATATTGAGAAGGCACTCTATAGTCATGTGCCCAAGATTGTGGTTGTATTTAAGCCAGACCATAGTTGGCAGGGTCAAATGTTTAAAGAAACTGCCTATCGTTTTGTAGAGCCAGATAGGCGCGATCCAGAATTCCCTGACCATAATCTCGTGGTGCGCAAACCATTAGCCGACTTAAGACCAACAGAGTGTGCCACTATAAGGGACCCCTTGATTCGAGCAGCTGTATCTTACTGTCTGGAAAACGCAAAAGATGCTGGAGAAACCCATCAAAAAGCATTAACTCGTTTTGCAAAAGAGCGTGGCATTCGAAGTGTTCGAATTCTTATCAAGGATCAGACTGCTAAACCGATTCCGTCTGCACCTTACAAATATTGTATACCTTATCCATATGTGTGTTGCGATGTGTGGCAATTTCCCAAAGGTAAGCCAGGGAAGTGGAAGCCCAACGAATATGCATGGAAAGGACGCTATTGGTCTTATTCTAATATATCTGGTGGTATCCCTTATCCGACAGCAAAAAAACCCCACCCTGCAGCCAAGTTTATAGCTCGATTATTTAAAAACGATATGATCGCTTACAAAGAAGGCAGCGAGATACAGATCATGCGAGTTGCTGGATTCAGTACAACCAATAACAAGCTTGATGTTGTTCCCCATTTCGCCGCTGACCCGAAGCAGCAATATGTCAGTATCAATACGCTTGGTGCTAAAGGAATCCGAAAATTACAGATCACAGCTGATGGGAGAGTGAGGGGGCATAAGCTGTGATTGGAGGACTTGTGGAGGTTGCTGATGAAGGCAGATATCTGTGTGCCTACCGTGGTTTTCTCAAGGTCTTAGAAGGGGATCGAGAACTTGGACGTGTGCCTCTTGATGACATTACTGCCCTGATATTGTCCGGGTCTCAGATCACGCTTTCGAAAGCTCTTATGGTTGAATTAGCAGAGCGCAAAGCAGCCATCGTAACTTGTGGACACAACTGGCACCCTATAGCCTTTTCACTGCCTTATGGTGTGTATTATGAGACAGCAGGTGTATTGCAAGACCAAATCAATGCATCAGAACCTCTGAGGAAACGTCTTTGGCAGCAAGTTGTACGTGCAAAAATCAACAACCAGGCCGTCGTGTTGCGGCGTCATGTTCCAGGTTCCAAGGCCATTGCTGAGCTTGAGATGTTACACCGCCGTGTCAAGTCAGGAGACCCTGATAATCTAGAAGCACAGGCTGCCAGACGCTACTGGCCCGCACTGATGGGTGAAGATTTTCGGCGAGATCGATGGGCAGGTGGGGTCAATGTTTTACTAAACTACGGTTACACCATTTTGCGAGCTGCGACAGCGCGAGCAACTTGCGGTTCTGGGCTTCATCCTGCCCTAGGCCTTCATCACGGTAGCAGGATGAATGCTTTTGCATTGGTTGATGACCTAATGGAACCTTTTAGGCCGCTTGTGGACTCTATTGCACGAGATATCTCAAATAGGTCTACAGATCTTGAGGTTGAGCAAAAGCGTACCTTAGCAGGTGTGTTACAGGAAGATGTCGTATTGAAAACAGGGCATACGCCCGTTGTGAATGGTCTTGTGCGGCTTGCTCAGTCGCTTGTCGCAAGCCTCGCAAACAAAAAGGCCGAGCTTGCAATAGCAGCAATACAAGAGCCAATGCACTTGGTGTGAAATGTGATTATTGATCAGCCAACTTGGATTAGTGGGTATCGAACCTTGTGGATGGTAGTTATGTTTGACTTACCCGTCGTAGAGAAACAGGATAGAAAGCATGCCACGGATTTCCGTAACTCCCTTCTTGACAATGGGTTCTCTATGGCGCAATTTTCAGTGTATTTTAGAGTTCTTGCCAGCAGAGAAGCAGCTACTTCTCTAGAGCGAAAAATCGAAAAGCTAGTCCCAGCAAAAGGTGCAGTTCGTATTCTTACTGTTACAGATAAACAGTATGAAAATATGCGAATTTTTGAGGGGAGACGGCGAAATCCGCCTAAAAAACTGGACCAGTTGGCACTTTTTTGACATGGATCAGGCCCTTTTCTGGACTAGAAAAGTCGCAAATACCCAAAAAGATCAGGTACTTGCGGCTCATCTAGGTTAGCTCATCTGGGTTTGGAGTCAACCCGCAACGAGTACTCATGTGAACCCTGATGGGATGCAGAGGTTAGCTCATCTGGGTTTGGAGTCAACCCGCAACTTAGACGGCAGGCCAATCCACTGACGGAGTAGGTTAGCTCATCTGGGTTTGGAGTCAACCCGCAACAAATGGCAGGAGACAGGCAACTATCCGGTGAGGTTAGCTCATCTGGGTTTGGAGTCAACCCGCAACCGCTGGGCCCCGCTCCCAACACCTTCACCGAGGTTAGCTCATCTGGGTTTGGAGTCAACCCGCAACACCCGGTGGACCTGCAGCTAGGAATTAAACAGGTTAGCTCATCTGGGTTTGGAGTCAACCCGCAACACTTCCTCCGGGAGCGAGTTTAAGGAGATCAGGTTAGCTCATCTGGGTTTGGAGTCAACCCGCAACGCATCTGAACGAACATTTCATGAGAAGCCAGTACGATACGGATTTTGCTCAGATAGAATATGTGGTTCCTAGTCTTTTTGGCACAGGGGTATTTCTGAGTTGAATGTAGTCCGGTAGACCGTTTTTGTAAGGTGGGTAGGCTTCGCCCCGGATCAAGGGAGCAAGATAGCTTCGGCATCGCGGAGTGATGCCGAAGCCGTTTTTGGTAATGTAGCTTCGCGGCATCATCTTTTCCCGGTTGGCCACTCTCGCCAATGTCGTGCTGCCGATTTTCCAGCGGTACGGCTTGTTGGAGGTTCGCACGATGACCGGTAGGACTGCAGTTTTGCCTTGCAATGCAAATTGCACGGCCGCCTTGCCCATGGCATAGGCCTGCTCGACATCCGTTTTCGAGGCGATGTGACGGGCAGCCCGCTGCAGGTAGTCCGCCACGGCCCAGTGATACTTGTAGCCATGCGCCTGCTTGATCATGTCTGCTACCACCGGTGCCACCCCGCCCAGTTGCTTGTGGCCGAAGGCATCCGTGCTGCCGGCATCCGCTAGAAACCTGCCGTTCGCAAACCGTGCGCCCTCGGACACGCAGATCACGCAGTAACCGTATTGTTTGACGCATTTTTTCACCCGGGCCAGAAACCGTCTCCGGTCAAAGGCGATCTCCGGGAACAGGATAATGTGAGGCGCATCCCCCTCGTTCTCTCCGGCCAACCCGCTGGCCGCTGCGATCCACCCGGCGTGACGTCCCATGACCTCCATGACGAACACCTTGGTCGAGGTCTCGGCCATGGATTTCACGTCGAAGGCTGCTTCCCGGATCGAGACAGCCACGTATTTCGCCACCGACCCAAATCCGGGACAGTTGTCGGTGACGGGCAGGTCATTGTCGACCGTCTTGGGGATGCCAATGCACTGGATCGGGTAGCCCATTTTCCTGCTCAGCTGCGAGACTTTATGCGAGGTGTCTTGCGAGTCTCCTCCGCCGTTGTAAAAAAAGTAGCCGATGTCGTGGGCTTGGAAGACTTCCATCAGGCGCTCGTACTGGGCGCGGTTTTCCTCGATACTTTTCAGTTTGTACCGGCAGGAGCCGAAGGCTCCCGAAGGGGTGTGTCTCAGTGCGGCGATCGCGTGGGCGGATTCCCTGGAGGTGTCGATCAGGTCTTCCGTCAGCGCCCCAAGGATTCCATTGCGACCGGCGTATACCTTGCCGATCCTGTCCTTGTGCTTGCGTGCGGTCTCGATGACTCCGCAGGCCGTTGCGTTGATCACCGCGGTGACGCCACCGGACTGCGCATAAAATGCATTGCGTTTTTCCATATCGTCCTCTGTTTCAGGCATTCACTTTTTCAAACGATGTCGTGCTCATCCTCTGTATAATCCGCTCCGGAACGCAGGGCTTGCCTGGGATCTGGCTCGGTCTTGCGTCCGGCATATCGGAATCCACGGGGAGGTAGGGCGCCGGTCCCGATTGTACGACCCCGCAGCAAAGGAGAAAACAATGCGCATTATTTTATTGGGTGGCCCGGGTGCGGGCAAAGGCACCCAAGCAAGCTACATTACGGAAAAATACGGGATTCCACAAATATCCACGGGGGACATGCTGCGCGCGGCGGTCAAGGCGGGCACACCCTTGGGGCTTGAGGCCCGCAGGATCATGGAGGCGGGCGGCTTGGTTCCGGACGAGACCATACTTGCACTGGTCAAGGACCGGATCGCGCAGCAGGATTGTGCGAATGGATTCCTGTTCGACGGCTTTCCCCGGACGATCGTCCAGGCCGAACGCCTGAAGGAGCAGGGTGTCGGGATTGACTGCGTGGTGGAGATCGCCGTCTCCGACGAAGAAATCGTTCGGCGCATGAGCGGGCGGCGCGTGCACCTTGCATCGGGGCGAACCTATCACGTGCATTTCAATCCACCCCGGGTTGAGGGCAGGGACGATGTCACGGGGGAGGCGCTGGTGCAGCGCAAGGACGATGAGGAACAGACCGTGCGCGAGCGGCTGAACGTATACCACCAGCAAACCGAGCCGCTGATCGGGTACTACTCCGGCTGGGCCGCCAAGGGGAGCCCGGGCACGCCGGCCTACCTCAGGATTGAAGGGGTGGGTACGGTTGAGGAAATCCGGGACCGGATTTTTGCCGCCCTGGCATCGTGAAGTGCCCGTGCCCGGGTTCGTTTTGCAGGGTGCACAATAGTCAGGTTGCCGGGCGTCCCTGTGGACACCTGCAGGGAGGTTTCAGGAGTTCTGCTGGCCTACGCGAAATTCGGACACCTTCCATTCCCTGGCGCTGACGGACATGCACAGGCAGGAAGCGCCACCCCGGGTGCGGGTTTTTCCGGCAGCTCCCGGGTTCAGGACCCAGGGCCGCATCTCCTGGTCACAGACCCGCATGTGGCTGTGCCCGTAGACGATAGCGGTGGAATCCGCAAAGTGTTGGCGCATCTCTGCATGCCGCCGCCCGGGCATGCCGTATGCATCCCCATGCATCAGCATGATGCTGCCGCCGGGCAACCGAATCTGGGCCAGCTTGCCGATATCCATGAGTTCTTGGTGCTCGTCCGCAGGCCATTTCTCGGTGCAGTCGTTGTTTCCCTGCACCGCCACGACATTTTCGCAGATTTCCCTTAACTGCTGCAGGACATGGCTGGAGCCGATGTCCCCGGCATGCAGGATCAGGTCGCTGCCGGCAAGCCGATCCAGGATGTCCGGGTCGACGTAGCCGTGAGTGTCCGAGACGATCCCTACCTGCAGGTGCCGGCTGCGGGTGAAGTCGTGGAGGCTGTCCGGGACTGCAGGACGGGTCCGGGAGGCAGTTGCGGGCATGGGGCTGTCGGGCGGGTGTCGCATGATTACGGGTCGACAAAATACTGGAACCCGGCTCGTGGTGCAAGACGGTTTTCCCATGATGTATTGTCTACAAGGGCCTTTTACGTTATGTATCTCTTAACGAGTGATGCACAGGTGGATTTACGGCGTGGCGTTTGAAGTACAGTTGACAACTACCGGGATACGCTTTCATGCGGAAGCGCATGAGTCGATTCTCGATGCAGCCATTCGTGCCGGAATCCCCCTGAACTACGGCTGCAGCAACGGTAACTGCGGCCTGTGCAAGGCAAAAATCGTGAGCGGCGACACTAGGCTGTTGCGCACTCACGATTTCGTCATCCGTGAAGCCGAGAAGCTCCAGGGTCATGCCCTGATGTGTTCGAATGCCTGTCAGAGCGATGTCGTGATCGATGCCGAGATTGCAGAGGCTCCTGCCGATATCCCGGTGCAGGAACTGCGCGTCAAGGTGCGCAAAATCGATCGGATCAGCGATGACCTGGCGATCATCACCGCCCAGGTTCCCCGCAGCATCCGTCTGAGGTTTCTGGCCGGCCAGTACATGCAGGTGACGGATGCGCAGCAGGAGTCGCATCACTATGCCATTGCCAGCTGTCCATGCGATGCCAAGAGGCTTGAGTTCCATGTGCGTAAGCAGAAAGGGGATCCGTTTTCCGATACGGTGTTCAACCGCCTGAGCGTGGGCGCGTGGCTGGACATACACGGCCCCTACGGGGACTTCGTGATCGATGAATCCAAGGACAATCCGCTGGTCATGATCGCGTTCGACACCGGTTTTGCGGCAGTCAAAAGCCTGCTGGAACACATCACCGACCAGGACAGCGAACGCCCGATCTACCTGTACTGGCTGGGGTGCGGGGCCGAAGGCCTGTACATGCACAATCTCTGCCGCTCCTGGGCGGATGCCCTGGACCAGTTAACGTATGTCCCCATCCATCTGCAGGAAGATATTGTCGATGACCGGTTCGAGGGCCTGCTGGGCATCGAGGAAAAACTGTCTGCGGCCCTGCAGCAGGTTGAATATCTCGAGGATGCCGACGTGTTTACAGCGCTGCCCGACCTGATCACCAAACTCGTACGTCAGCTGCTCCTGCAAAGGGGGTTTCAGGCCCACCAGCTTCACCATGAACCCGTTCGCGGGAACCCCGACCTGAAATGTATCCACGCCGAGGCGAGGACATGACGGACTGCAAGTGCAGCTTTGCTGCCACCATGATCCGGGAAGACTATGCCTGTGAGAAGGCACGTATGGTCACCCGGCGGTCCGGCCCGGACATTGCCTGCAGCTCCGAGGATGCCAGCCGCTTGTGCAAGGATGTGCTGGAAAAATTCAAGGAAGTGGGCCTGTCCGCATTTGATGCCGAGGACGACTTGCTGAAAACACCGCACAGCGTGTATGTCAAAATCCAGTACGGGGGGTTGCTGGGACTGACCCGCGATGTGCTGCAGGCACCCGCTGACCGTGTTGAGAATATATTCCAGTCGATCGGTCAGGCCGTGAAACATTATCACTCTCTTGAAGAGATCCCTTGCCAGGACTATGTGCAGACCATGAAGAAATTTAAAGTCGGACGTAAAAGACGATAAAATCAATGCCTAAACTGGTGGAGGGACCCCTGATGGGTTATGACACGATCATTTCAACGGAAGATTTGTACCAGAACCTGGATCAGGAAAACTGGTTCATCTTCGATTGCAGATACCTGCTCAAGGAGCCTGAAGGGGGTCTGAACAAGTTCAGGAAGGGTCATATTCCCGGCGCACAGTATGCCGACATGGACAGGGACCTGTCTTCGCCCATGTCCCAGACATCGGGACGTCACCCGTTACCGGATGCAGACAGCTTTGTGCAGAAGCTGTGTGCGTGGGGAGTGAAAAACGACTCCCAGGTCGTTTGTTACGACGATCTCTCGGGGGCCTTCGCCGCACGCATGTGGTGGTTGCTCAACTGGGTAGGTCATGGGCGCGTTGCAGTACTGGATGGCGGAATCAGGAAGTGGATGGCCGAGGAGCGAGCGCTTGAGACAGAGACCCGGGACCGGCCGCACAGCTCGTTTTCCGGCGAGGCCGATGCAGCGATGTGGGTGGATATCGAATTCGTGCAGCAACAGCTCGAAGGCGAGACAATTCGCCTGCTGGATGCCAGGTCCACGGAACGGTTCACCGGCAAGGACCGGAAAACCGACCCTGTGCCCGGGCATGTGCCCGGGGCCATCAGTTACCCCTTTGCAGGCAATCTCGGCGAGGAAAAGGTGTTCTTGGCTGCCGATGAGTTGAGCCGTCGCTACGAGTCCCTGTTCTCGGGGTGTCACCCGGAGCAGATCATCAACATGTGCGGTTCGGGGGTCACGGCCTGTCACAACATCCTCGCCACGAGGATTGCGGGGCTCCCCTGGACACGGCTGTATGTGGGTTCATGGAGTGAGTGGATCAAAGACCCTGCGCGCCCGGTCGCAACTGGAGACTAGGGACTTCTCTGGGTGAGGTGATCGGTTGAAATTTTGTAGCAGCTGTGGTTCTGCAGATATTGCGTTAACCGTGCCCGAGGGCGACAACCGGCCGCGTTTCGTATGCATGTCCTGCGGGGAAATTTTTTATCACAACCCGAAAATCGTTGCCGGGTGCATTGCCGAGTGGCAGGGCCGCATTTTGATGTGCAAACGGGCGATCGAACCACGCTATGGGAAATGGACACTGCCGGCGGGGTTCATGGAGAATCAGGAAACCACTCTCGAGGCCGCTGCGCGCGAAACGCATGAGGAGGCGAAGGCAGAAGTGGCGAACCTGAGCCTGTACAGCCTCTACAATCTTCCCCATATCAACCAGGTGTACCTGATATTCCGCGGTGTCCTGGTGGAAGGGCGTGCGAGCCCGGGTGCGGAGAGCCTGGAAGTCGCTTTGATGGATGAGACCGACGTTCCATGGCAGGACATCGCCTTTCCGGTGATCCGGGAAAGTCTGGAACTGTATTTTGATGACAAGCAGAACAACAGCTTCCCGTTGCGCTATGGCGACATGCGCCGGCAGGGACACAATTATGAAATCACCCGTTATTGACCGGTTCGACAGCGTCAAAAAAAGGATGCATGGGCGCTGAAAGATTTCTGCTCTCCATCATCGAGCTGGGGGGCTATCCTGATTTTGGTCCGCTTTACAAGCGCTACGGGTATACGACCCGCGTCGTGTTCAGCATGCGCAAGGCACTGGCGCTGCTGAAAAAGCTCAAGCCGCATGTGGTGGTCGCGGAGTTTAACTACCAGTCTGATTTCAGGGACCGCACCAGCAGCCTGGAATCACTGATTGCGGTCGCCCAGCAAAATCCGCAGATGAACCTGATCGTGTTTTATGAACACGAATATGCCCACCAGTTTGACAAGCTGTGCGACCGGTACCGGTTTTTCGCAACCTTCCAGTACCCCGTCAAGGAGGTACATATCGAGTCTGCACTGGATCGTCTTGCGTGATGGGACCCGGGGTCTAGCTGGCTTTTGACCCGCCCATGCACGGCGGGGAATTTCTGACTTCGCGATTCTTTTCCTGCCATTCCTCGGGGGTGAACGTGTGCAGCGACAAGGCATGCACGGCTCCCGCCAGCTCTTCTGCAAGCAGTCGGTTCAGGATGCGGTGGCGGGCCACGGGCAGCTTGCCGTCAAACTCGTCGCTTACCACGGTAACTTTGAAATGGGATTCCGACCCGGGCGCCACGTTGTGCATATGGCTTTCGTTTGCCACCTCGAGAAAGACCGGGTGCAACGCCCCCCGGATTTTGTGTTCGATGCTCGTTTGTATGACCATGTGATACCTATAGCAGCCGTGGAGAATCCAGGCCATATCCAGTTTGAGGGAATTTATCGGATGGAAAAGAAGTCCCTGGCCGTTCGGGTCGTTTCCCTCGCCGCCTGTACTTCGGAAATCCCCCGACAGTTCGCCACGGTACGCAATATGTGCGGCAGGTAGGCCGGCTCGTTGCGCCGGCCCTTGGGCTTGGGAATGGCGGCATCGGCAGGGAGGTTCCTGGGCAACAGATAAGGTGCGTCGGTCTCGACCATGAGCCGGTCGGCCGGGATACGCTGGATGATTCCATGCAGATGCTGGCCGCGCCGCTCATCGCAAATCCAGCCGGTGATCCCGATGTGGCAGTCCAGGTCGATATAGCAGTCGAGTTCGCTGGCAGTGCCGGTGAAACAGTGTGTCACCACCCGGGTCAGCCGGTCACGTACCCGGGTCAAAAGCCTGGCAAAGTCCGCATGTGCATCCCGCTGGTGCAGGAACACGGGCAGTGCAAGCTCGACAGCCAACTCGAGCTGGGCCTGGAAGGCGGCTCTTTGCTGGGCCGGGCTCGAATAGTTCCGGTGGTAGTCCAGTCCTGCCTCGCCGATGGCTGTCACCTTCTCATGAGCTGCAATTTTTTGCAGCTGGTCGAGGGATTCATCCGTGAATTCCTTGGCCCGATGCGGATGGATGCCCGCCGTGGCACAGGTGCCCTCGTACTGCTCACAAAGCCGCACCGCATGTTCACTGTCCGCCACGCTCGACCCGGGGATGACGAAATACCGCACACCGGCCTGGCGGGCACGTTCCATCACCTGGGATTCGTCGTTGCGGAATGTGTCGCTGGTCAGGTTGAAACAGATGTCGACGAGTTCCATGCTAGCTTCGATCCAGTACCGCAGGCTGGTTACAGGAGGCACACCATTGCGTCTCATCCGCTTTCAGCACGGCCTGGCAGATGCGGCAAAGCCGGGTGAAAGTCGGCATGAGGGTACAGTCGAGGCTGACACGCTCGTCGAACACAAAGCAGTCTCCATGCCAGTGCTCATCCCTGAATTTTTTCAGGTAGTCCAGCACTCCCCCCCTGAGCTGATAGACCTGCCTGAAACCCAGGCTGGCAATGTACGGGGCGCCTTTTTCGCAGCGGATGCCGCCCGTACAGAAGGTGACTACCGGTTTTTCTTTCGGCAGCCCTGCAAGTCTGGGAGCCGCACTTTTCAGTTCCCTGAAATGGCGCAGTCCAAGATGCTCTGCATGGCTGAAGGTGCCGAGTTCATATTCAAAACTGTTGCGCAAGTCCAGCAAAGTGACCTCGCACCCGGTGCTGAGCCAGTGCCTGAGTTCCTCACTGGTGATGTAGTAGGAACGTACAGGATCCTGACGGCCTGCAGGCGCCGCAGGTCCAGGCTCCGGCACCAGTTCCTTGCGGGTCCTCACCAGGAGGCGCCGGAATGGAATCATGTCCGAATGGGTCGTGTTCAGCAGCAGCCGGTCAAAGCCGCACACCGTTCCCAGCTGGTCCAGTGCATGGTCTATATCGGCTGCAAAGCCGGCCAGACTCAGGTTGATGCCTTCCGGGCTGATAAACACGTTGCCCTTCAGATGGGTCTGTGCACACAAAGACTGCACCTGTTCGTGCACGGAGTCGACGTCCGCCACCGTTTTGAACTGGTAGCCGGCAATGTTGGTGATGGAATTTGTCATGGGTAGCCGGGAGCGATGAAATTCATCCCGGATTTGCTTATGCTGTGCGCTTCGTCAAGGTTCTCACAGGCATCATGAAAGAAGGTCATCCTCAGCCGATCTATCTGAAGGATTATACACCCCCGCCTTATCTGATTACGCATGTTCACCTGGTGTTTCAGTTTGGTGAGGAGTCCACGGCAGTCACTTCCAGGCTGCAGGTAGTACGCAATCCTGGCGCGGCAGGCTCGGGTACTGCACTGGTGCTGGACGGTGAAAACCTGGAACTGGATTATGTCGAGCTTGACGGACATCGCCTGAGTGCCGGACAGTTCACGCAGACCAGCCGGACCCTGCAGATCCCTGAGGTGCCGGCGAAGTTCGAATTGGGCATTCAAACGACCATCAGCCCGCAAACCAACACCTCCCTGGAAGGCCTGTACAAGTCCGGCGGGAATTTCTGTACCCAGTGTGAAGCCCAGGGATTTCGGAAAATCACCTATTTTCTGGATCGTCCCGATGTGATGTCGATCTATACCGTGCGCCTGCAGGCCGACCGGGCCCGCTATCCGGTTCTGTTGTCCAACGGCAACCCCGTGGAGCAGGGTGATTGCGGTGACGGGCAGCACTATGCCGTGTGGGAGGATCCTTTTCCCAAGCCCTGCTATCTGTTTGCCCTGGTCGCTGCGGACCTGGTGTATTTGCAGGGCAGCCATCGCACCGCATCGGGCAAGGACATCGTTTTGCGCATCTACACGGAAAAACACAATGCCGACAAATGTGCGCATGCACTTCGCTCCCTGCAAAAGGCGATGCGCTGGGATGAGCAGCGTTTCGGACTCGAATGCGATCTGGATATCTACATGATCGTCGCGGTGGACGATTTCAACATGGGCGCCATGGAGAACAAGGGGCTCAATATCTTTAACTCGAGTTGTGTACTGGCACGTGCCGATACCGCGACCGATGCGGATTACATGATGATTGAAGCCGTGGTGGCGCATGAGTATTTCCACAACTGGACGGGGAACCGTGTGACCTGTCGGGACTGGTTTCAGCTGAGCCTGAAGGAAGGGCTTACCGTTTTTCGGGATCAGGAGTTCACGGCAGACGTGACTTCACGGGCCGTAAAGCGCATCCACGACGTACGTTATCTGCGCACCTATCAGTTTGCCGAGGATGCCAGTCCCATGGCGCATCCGGTGCGACCGGCCTCCTACCTGGAAATCAATAATTTCTACACGCTCACCGTGTACGAGAAAGGTGCCGAGATTGTTCGCATGTACCAGAGCATGTTTGGAATGGACGGATTCCGCAAGGGCATGGATCTGTACTTTGAGCGCCACGACGGCCAGGCGGTAACCACGGATGATTTTGCGGCGGCGATGGCCGATGCCAACGCTTTTGACCTGACGCAGTTCAAGCGCTGGTATGACCAGGCAGGCACCCCGGTCCTGGAGGTGGATGATCGGTGGGATGGCGCTTCCAACACCTACAGGCTTGATTTCAAGCAGTCCTGCCCGACCACCCCGGAAAGCGAGTCAAAACAGCCCTTCGTGATCCCTGTCAAGCTCTCGCTGCTGGATGCCTCGTCCGGCGATGTCCTTTCTCCGGAACCGGAGGTGCAGGGTCTTCGCGAGGGCACCAGCACGGTATTGCTGATCAATGATTCGCAGCAGAGCTTTGTATTCGAAAATATGGAAAAGAAGCCGGTGCCCGATCTGCTGCAGGATTTTTCTGCACCGGTACGTATGTGTTTTGACTACAGCGACACACAGCTCGCCTGGCTGCTGAAGCATTCACCGGACGCCTTCAACCGCTGGAATGCAGGCAATCATCTGGCATTGAACGCACTGCTCGAGTGGGCCACGGGTTCGAAGGATCTCGGGACTTCGGACTCCCTGTCGGCATTGATCCAGGCGCTGGAGCACACCATACGGGCTGATACGGCGGACCGGAGCCTGTTGGCCGAGTTGCTCACCTTGCCGGGCGAGCGGGATGTGGAAGAACATCTTGACGAGGTCGACATGCCTAAAGTCGTAGCGGCATGCGATCGCTTGTCGCTGTCGGTGGCACAGCATCTGGAACAGGACCTGCTCGGGATCTACCAGGCTTGTTACAGGGAGGATGAATACTGGTACAGCACGGAAGAGATGGCACGCAGACGGCTGCAGAATGTCTGTTTGCAACTGCTGACCCGCCTGGACGAGGATGAATACCGGAAGCTGGCACTGAAACAGTATGTCCGGGCAGGCAACATGACCGAGCAGGCGGGCGCCATCCGGGCCTTGCTGCATCGGGCATGCGATGAGCGCGAGCAGGTGCTTTCGTCCTTTGAACGGCAATGGACACACGACCCGCTGGTCATGGAAAAGTGGTTTGCATTCCAGGCACTGTCAAGAGTTCCGGGCGTTCTCGAGACCGTAAAGAACCTCATGGAGCACCCCTTGTTCAGTTTGCAAAACCCCAACAAGGTACGTGCGCTGATTGGTGTGTTCTCCGGACAGAATCCCGGCGCATTTCACCAGCCCGACGGCAGCGGGTATGCATTTGTTGCAGACCAGGTGCTTGCCCTGGACAAGCTCAACCCTCAGGCTGCATCACGCCTGGCCCGCTCGTTGATGCGCTGGCGAAAGTACTCCGCTCCCTGCAGGCACAAGATGCATGAACAGCTCGAACGGATCGCAGCACAGCGGAATCTCTCGGGCGATGTGTACGAGATCGTCTCAAAAAGCCTGGGGTCTGCGCCATGACGTGTCGGGATGGATGCATCCCGGGGACCCGCCTGTCAAAAAGCCGGCCATGAGCGAGGGAAACAAGATCACATCCATTGTGGATGGCCCTTTGCACATCACGGGTCGGCTTGAGCTGTTCGACAGTGACGGGGAGTTGCTGGAAAAGACTGGGGAGTTGTACTTGTGCCGTTGTGGAAATTCCAGAAACAAACCCTATTGTGACGGGCAGCACAAGACCGCCGGATTTTGCGATGATGGCAAGTTCGTGAACCCGCCCGTCTCGCAGGACGACCTGGTCAATACCGGAGTTCTTGAAATCAAGGTGCAGGCCAATGGTCCCCTGATCTTCCGGGGTGCGGCCTGTATCCAGGATACGCAACAAAAAGAGATCCTGCGCAAGGTGGGAGGTTTGTGCCGCTGTCAGCACAGCAATAACCGTCCCTTTTGCGACGGTACGCATACGAAAATCGGCTTTACAGACAACTAGTTCTGCAGGCGGACCTCAAGGTCTCGTGCCAGCAGGGACCGGCATTCAACCGTCCCTTCAGTCAGGCCGCTCTCTGCCGGGCCATCTCGCAACGTGTCAGAAATACATGCGTGCCGTTACCCCAAAGGTGCGGGGCTGGCCCACCCGGTACCCGAGCCGGGCCCTGCCTCCTCTCTCACGGTCAAAGGACAGTTTCGGGTTTTCGTCCGTGATGTTTTTTGCAAAAACCGTGAGTTCCAGCGCGTCATACACAAGGCCTGCATACAGGTTGAACAGGTGGTATGAATCGAGCGTCAGGTCGACCTCTGTCGTCTGGTCAGCGGGAGTTCCGGCATAGGGGAAATTGGTGTTGAAAACGTCTTCCCCCGGGACCTGGTCGCCGGGCTGCGTGATGCTGGCGTCCACGTATTGCCAGGAGGCCGTGATGTAGCTTTCATTTGCGCTCAGAACGCCGGGTAGCAGGTAGGTAGCCGACCCGGAAAGCTGCCACTCGGGTACTGAGGGGATGCGGTTGCCGTCCTCGATGCCGTGCAGCACGCTTCCGTCGACTGCAGCCACCGTGGAATCAAACTCCGCCTCCACATAGCTTCCGGCAAAGGTGACGTGCAGGGCGCGGGTCGGGCGGGCGGAAATTTCAAGTTCCGCACCTGCCGTGTGGGCTTCAGGCACGCTGATGGTGACCCGCGATGAGCACATCCCGGCATCGATGTTTACACCCAGATCCTCGATGTCTGAATAAAATACCGAACCGTTGACGGTGACCGTCTCAAACGAAGACTTGAAACCCAGTTCGTAGTTCCAGAGGGTTTCATCGTCGAATTCCTGGTAGTCCTTGTAGTTGTCGTAATCGGCCTTGCACAGGGGTGCATTCAACGGGTCGTTCACCCCTCCCAGGCGAAAGCCCTTGGAAATCTGTGCGTTCACCCTGATATTTTCGGCAGCCTCGTAACTGACCATGAAGCGGGGATTGTACCCGTCGGAGGATACCCTGACGTCCTGATGCTGCGCGGCCGAATTCGAGAAAGGCCCCCCCGATGTGAACGTCTTGTCCTCTTCCCAGTCATACCAGCGCAGTCCGGCGGTCAGGTCCAGGCGATCCAGCAACGGGTAGGTCACTTCCCCGAACAAGGCAGTCTGCTGCAAATTGTACGTCAGGTCGGAAGAATAGGGTGAGTCCACGGCATCCGGGAAATCATCCGTGGCCGAGGGGAGTCTGGAGAGCGCATCGTACCCCGGGGTGGGCAGGCGCTGGGAGTAGTCACGCTCCACATCCGTATAGAATATGCCGGCCAGCCAGCGCAGGCCACTGTCATCGCCTGAACTGAAGCGCAGTTCGTGCGTCATTTGCTCAAGGTCGGTGGTGTCGCGCAGGTTGGACGGGCGCAACGCCTGGTCATCCGAAAGCATCAGGCTGTGAAAGTAGGCGATGCCGGGATCGATGCTCACGCTGCCGGTCAGTGCACTGGCGTCACGGCTGACCAGGATGTCCCGGCGGATATAACTGGTGGTATAGGTCATGTCCAGGGAATCCCGGATGCCCCATTCGACGACCGTATCCAGAATCAGGGTCTCATCTTCGAATGCCTCGTCCAGCAACAGAAACTGCTCCCTCCTGTCCAGGCGGACAGGGGTGACGGTGGTGGTATAGGGGCTCCTGAACAGGTTGTACACCTCCTCGCGGTTGAACCCGCCCAGGTCGATGTCCTGATAGACCACACGCGGGGTGATGGACAGGTTCTCAAGCGGTTCCCACAGCAGGGCAATCCGTCCGCCAAACCGGGTGCCGTCATTGACATCCTCTTCCGTGGACCCATCTTTGTTGAGTGCATCAATGAACCCGCCGTAGCCCGTGAAGTAGGCTACCGCCCGTGCGGCGGCCGCATCGCCCAGGGCCAGGTTGCTGGCGAGCTTGAAATGCTCGCCATGCGAGCCGTCATCGATCTGGTTCGCATCCAGCTCGATCTTGGTCTCGTTCACACCCAGCTGTGGCTGGTTGGTGATGTAGCGCACCGTGCCGCCGATCGAACCGGACCCGAACAGCGTTCCCTGCGGTCCCCTCAGCGTCTCTACCCGGTTCAGGTCAAACAGGTCGATGTCCGGAGTGAACAGGGACAGGGAAATCGGAGTTTCGTCGAGGTACACGCCTACCTGCTCCTTGACGCCTGGCTGGTCGCGCACGATCTGTCCCGATGATATGCCGCGTATGCTGACCACGCTTTGTCCGGGGCCCAGGTTCTGGATGGACAGCCCGGCAACATTCCGGGAAAGGTCCTCCAGACCCGTAGTGTTCAGGCGCTCGATGTCCTCTTCGGACTGGACATTCAGGGAAAAGGGTACTTCCTGTTCCGGCAGGAGGCGTTTGGTAGCCGTTACATACAGTCCCGGCAGTACATAGCTGCTCCCTTGTGCCTTGTGCGCGGATTCCGCCGCTTTCTCTGCAAGTACATTCTGGACCAGCCCTGCATAAGCTGCGAAAAACAGCAGAAGTGACCATATCAATGAATAACGGTTGCCTGACTGATGCATACCAACTCCCCGCTTTTTGTTTTTCCGGCGAACTCTTGAAACCAGAAATTCTGCTTTTCAGTATACCGTCAGTCAAGGTGCGGGGAAACAGAGACTGCCGGGCCGGCGGGTCGCCGGACCGTACCGGAAGCAGGCTTTCAGAAGCCCTTGGTGGAGAGAAACAGTCCGACCCGCAGGTCCTTGGCAACGTAGATGGTCCTTCCATCCACAGACATCGTGCCATCTGCAATGCCCATGGTTGCGCCTCGAGTGACGATCCTTTTGATATCCAGCTGATAATCCACTCGCTTGGCATCCGGCAAAACCTGACCTGTGAAACGGACCTCATTGACGCCGAGAGCCCGGCCCCGCCCCGGCACACCCGTCCAGGCAATGAAAAATCCCAGCAGTTGCCACAGGGCGTCCAGGCCCAGGCACCCAGGCATGACGGGGTCGCCAGTGAAGTGGCAATCGAAAAACCACAGATCGGGCTTGACATCGAGTACGGCTTCGACCTCGCCGCGTCCGTACTGACCCGTATCGTCGGTGATTTTTGTGATTCGATCCATCATCAGCATGTTGGGCAGGGGCAACTGTGCATTCCCTGGCCCGAACATTTTTCCATGACTGCAATCCAGCAACTCCTCGTAGGAATATGAATTTTTTTTAGACACGTACTAAGCCTTTCAGGAACTGATCCTACAGATTGAATTCATGTGGGCAGGAGTTGGGTGTGTGGAGATGGTTTGGTTTTCTAAGTGTAGCAAAAAACAGTCTTGCCCGGGGTTCAGTCCGACGGGTTTCGGTTTGCAATTGGGCCCTTGCGTATGGGCCGGAAAGCTGTTTTCCTGCAGCTTGCAGGGGTCGGCGATGCCGCTTTGCTACCCGGTCTTGAAAGTTGTATAAAGAAGGAACATTCTGAGTGAGCAGGAGGCACTGATGTGGTGGCATGCAGGGTATTGCTGCCCCATGTGCCTGAAGGCAATTCGTGCAGGTGATCCATACACACTCGCCCTGTTATGCCATGACCGTCGCGCATTCAGGAATCTTTTTTGAACAGGTCGTCTTTACGGGTCGTCCGATACAGGTACCGACATGAATTGCAGGGAAAACTGATGGTTGAAAAATTTGACCCTACCCGGCAACCCCTTCACGATGCCATGAGTGCATTCCAGTCGGCGGATGAACGCGTCTGGTTTGAAAACAAGCTGCTTGATTGTCGCCAGCAGCTGCGAGACCTCCCCCAGGAGGCAAGCAATTTCCAGCGCGCACAACTGGAACTCGAAATTGCCGAGGCGCTGATCGGACTCAACCGGCTGGAGGAGGCCTGGTCGAGCGCCCGGCCCCTGGTTGAACTGTTTGTTGCGGAACGGGAATTCGAGCACGCCGTCAAGGCGTGCAGGGCGCTGTATCAGTCCAACCAGGAGGATGCCATCGTGGCTTTGGGCCAAGGCTGCTGGCTGGCGGTGACATACCCGATGGAACCAGCACTGTCCATTGAAATGCTGCACCACATCGTGGATGAGACGCCCGACCAGTCCGATGGAGCCGCAGTGGCAGCCATGGCGGCACATTACATCGCCGATGTGCGGGCGAAAGAGCAGCATGAAAGCCTGACCTTCCTGACCATGCAAATTCTAGCCAAAGTCGCCAAGCGCCACCGCGGCATCGAGGACGAGGAATCCATCAGGATGTGGATCGAAATTCTTGAACTGAACGACACGGACAAGCTCTTCAATCGGCTGGCGACGGTCGTCGATGTAATGGCGGGTGACTCATGGTGGTTCGACCGCGACCAGTTGCGTGCACAACTGCCTGTCAATTAGGCAACAGCGATCAGGTCCGCCTCGATGGATGCACTACTGACTCCGTGGCGCTTCGCACGCCTGATCACACGGCCTGCTGAGGCGGGTGCCCGCCTGGCTGCGGATACCCCGGATACCCCGGCGGTGCTTTTGCGTCTGGTGATTCCGCTCAGCCTCATCCCGCCACTGTTCGCCTACATCGGGGGAGCCACCTTTGGCTGGCGGTTGGGAGGCGGGGAGCCGCTGTACATCTCCCCGGCAGGCCTGACGCTCATCAGCCTTGCCTACTTCATCGCCCTCGTTGCCGGCTTCCTGAGCACTGCGGTGGTCGCCCGCTGGATGGCAGATACCTATGGCGCAAGACTCGAATTCGGCTCTCATCTGTCGTTCGTGGTGCTGGTGGGCATGCCGGTGATTCTTGCCAGCCTGGGTCATCTGGTCCCGCACGTTTTCATCAATCTGCTGGTGATGATTCCGGCGCTGATCTGGAGCCTGTATCTGCTGTACCGCTGCTTGCCGGAGGCGCTCGGCACCTCGCCGGAGCGTGGCATGCTCATGGCTTCGTCCCTGGTCGCCTACCTGCTGGTGGCCAGCGTTAGCCTGCTGGGCATTACGGTAGCGCTCTGGAGCGGGGGCATAGGGCCCAACCTGGGAGTTTGAGTCTGGGCACCGAGCAATATCACGACCGGGTGGTGGCTTGGCTGACCGGCTTTGCCATTTTCTGGTCACTGGTGGGCATGGCCGCAGGTATCTATGTGGCTGCAGAACTGGTTTGGCCGACCCTCGACTTCGGACGCGAATGGCTGTCCTACGGCCGCCTGCGCAACCTGCACACCAACGCCGTGATCTTCGGCTTCGGCATCGCCGCGCTGATGGGTACGGCTTTCTACAGCGTGCAGCGTACCTGCCACGTACCGCTGTTTGCACCTGGGCTGGCGTGGTTTTGCGCCCTGGCCTGGCAAGCGGTCATCCTCCTTGGCGGGCTCTCGCTGCTGGCCGGCTGGAACGGAGGCAAGGAGTATGCCGAGCTGGAATGGCCCTTTGACATTGCCATCACCGTCATCTGGGTGTGTTTCGCAGTCGTCTTTTTCGGCACCATCGCCAGGCGGCGAATCCAGCAGATCTATGTGTCCAACTGGTTTTATGGCGCGTTGATTATCGTCATCGCCATGCTTCACATCGTCAACAGCCAAGCCATTCCCGTGGCCTGGTCGAAGTCCTATTCACTGTTTGCCGGTGCCCAGGATGCCGTCGTACAGTGGTGGTACGGCCATAACGCGGTGGGATTCCTGTTGACGGGCGGGTTTCTCGGCATGCTGTACTACTTCCTGCCCAAGCATGCCGACCGCCCGATCTGGAGTTACCGGCTGTCCATCGTAGCGTTCTGGGCCTTCACTTACAGCTATATCTGGGCCGGCCCGCACCATCTGCACTACAATGCCGTGCCGGAGTGGGTGCAGTCCCTGGGCATGATCATGAGCTTGGTACTGCTGGCGCCGTCCTGGGCCACTTTGGTCAATGGCGTCATGACGGTGGCCGGAGCCTGGGAGAAGCTGCGCACGGACCCGGCATTGAAGTTCATCGTGCTGTCACTGGCCTTTTACGGTCTTGCAACCTTTGAAGGGCCGATGATGGCCATCAAGAGCGTCAACGTAGTCAGCCATTTTACTGACTGGACCATTGGTCACGTGCATTCCGGGGCACTGGGATGGAACGCACTGATCACCTTCGGCACGTTCTATTTCCTGCTGCCGCGCCTGGTGGGTGCCGAGCTCTACAGCCATCGCCTTGCAAACTGGCATTTCTGGCTGGCACTGGCGGGTGTGATGCTCTACGTGCTGGCGATGTGGGGTGCAGGTGTCTCCCAGGGTCTCTTGTGGCTGAGCCTGGACGAGATCGGGGAACTTCGCTACAGCTTCAAGGACATCATGGCCAGCATGGCGCCTTACTACACCCTGCGCCTGGTCGCTGGATGCTCCTTTTTCATCGGCGCGGTACTGATGGCATACAACCTGTGGATGACCGCCAGGGGCCGCAGTGTTGTCCGTGCGGTCCCTCCGCCGGTGGTTGGAGTGGCCCGATGAGAGCCATTGACCTGCAGCGCAGGCTGGAACGCCACAGCGGCTGGCTGATTTTCGGCATACTGCTGGTCTCTTCCATCGGCGGGCTGGTACAGGTGCTGCCCAGCGTGCTGGACGACGGCTTGGCCACGCCAGATGCCGGTACCGCGCCCTACGGTCCGGTGACCCTGGCCGGTCGCGACATCTACATCCGCGAGAGTTGCAGTACCTGCCATTCACAGCAGGTGAGACCGTTGGTCGCCGAGGTATTGCGCTACGGGTCTTTCTCCAGGGCGGGGGAGTTTGCCTTCGACCGGCCCTTCCTGTGGGGGTCGAAACGTACCGGCCCGGACCTGCACCGCATTGGCGGCAAGTATTCCGATGCCTGGCATCGAATCCACCTGTTGGACCCGCGTGCGGTCGTGCCCGACTCGATCATGCCCGCCTATCCGTGGCTTGCGGAGCGACCGGCGGATTCCGGCGGCATGATTCAGGCGAAGATGCGTGCATTGCGCCGTCTCGGCCATCCTTACACGGACGCCGACATTGAGGCTGCACCGGCAGCGCTGCAAGGCTTGACCGAGGTGGATGCGCTGGTGGCCTTCCTGCAGGGTCTGGGTACACAGAAGTCTGGAGGCAGTCCATGACCTGGCTCTTGTTCGTAGGCGATATGCTGGTGATGGCCTTCATGGCAGTGCTGGCCGTATGGGTCTTTCTGGGTGCGTCCGATGAAGACGTGGACAGGACGGCCGGCATCCCCCTGCATGACGAGCATCGCGATGGCTGAGCTACCGGGACAATTCTGGAGCGGCTGGGTCCTGGTGCTCACGATTGCGAGTCTCGCGGGACTCGTCTGGCTGGTATTCAGCCTGTATTTCGATGGCGATCAGAAGACGCAGGATACGGGCCCGGTATGGGACAGTAACCTGCGGGAGGGAGAGCATCCGGCACCACTGTGGTGGTTCTGGCTGATTTTCATTTCCCTGGTGATTTCCGTCATCTACCTCATGTTGTACCCGGGCCTTGGTGCATTTGCCGGTGCGCTGAAATGGTCTCAGGGCGGTGAACTGCATGAGCGTCTTGACCGTTTTTCGATGGAGTTTGGTCCGATCCGCCGGCTGGTCTCTGAAGCGAAGCTTGAGACACTGCAGGAGGATACAAGGCTGATGGCTTCGGCGCAGCGGATTTACGATCGCAACTGCGCGGTATGTCATGGCTACGATGCCATGGGTCAGGCCGACCTGTTCCCCAGCCTGCGTGATGCGGATTGGCAGTGGGGCGGCGATGCGGCACAGATTGAACAGTCGATCCGCCACGGACGCCAGGCGGTGATGATCGGCTGGCTGCCCGTGATCGGTGAACAGGCCGTGAACCGGTTAACCGAGTATGTTCTTGCCCTGGGACGCGGCGATGCCGACGGGCATCCGGGAGCGCAAGCCTACCAAGCGTATTGCAGTGCCTGTCACGGCGCAGACGGTTCCGGCAACGTTCTGCTGGGTGCGCCGAATCTTACGGACGGTGTGAGCCTCTATGGAAACACCGGGAGTGCGATCCGCCAGTCCATCGCCGAGGGCCGCAATGGCATGATGCCTGCCTTTGGCGACCGGCTCGATGATACCCAAATCCGTTTGCTGGTAGCGTGGCTGAGCCGTACAGGCGATGACCTTCAGTGATGCGGCTGGTCGTTTGATTCCTGTCGCCAGGACGGTCGCCGGAAGTCTGTAAATTTCTGGCGAGGGCGCGAAACTGTACACCCAAATGCCTTATAATCGGCAGCGTAGATCGTTTCATGGCAAAGTACTGGCCCCGAAAAGCCCGCCGGACCCAATAAAGACAACAGACCGGCATATCATCTCACGCCACGGAAGCGAGCCGCAGACCAGGGGGAGGAACCGGAGATGCAAACTGACAAGATCAAGGTGCCCGAGGGGCATTCCGTTCATCATGTGACCTGCCCGCACGACTGTCCGGACTCCTGTTCGATGCTGGTGACCCGCAACGACCGTACCGGAAAGGCGGTGCGCATACAGGGCGATCCGACGCACCCGATCACACGCGGCTACCTGTGCAACAAGGTGAATCATTATCTTGATTTCGTCTACAACGACGATCGCGTTCTCTATCCCCATAGGCGAGTGGGGCCCAAGGGTCCGGGCGCCCGGTTCGAACGGATCTCCTGGGACGAGGCACTCGATACGATTACCGACAACTTCAAGAGCGTAATCGAAGAGTATGGCAGTGAGGCCGTACAGCCCTACTCGTATTCGGGCACCATGGGCATGGTGGGTTACTGGACCATGGATTCGCGCTTCTGGAACAAGATGGAAGCCGGCGGGCTGATCCAGTCCATCTGTATCTTTGCGGCCATGTGGGCGGGCTTGCATACCTACGGCATGGCGCACCCGAACATGTCCGTGCACGAGGCGGCAGAAGAAGCGGACCTGATGATCCTGTGGGGTGCCAACCTGGTCAGCACGGGTGTGCATGCGGTCCCGTTTATCCGTGAAGCCAAGGAGCGCGGCATGAAGCTCGTCGTCATCGACCCGCGGGTCACACGCACCACCATGATGGCAGACTGGCACATCCAGCCCAGACCCGGAACCGATGCGGCGCTGGCGCTCGGCATGATGAAAATCATCGTCGACAACGACCTGCATGATCTTGAATTTCTCCGCGAGCAAACCAATGGCTGGGAAGCGCTGCTGGAGACGGAATTGCCCAAGTACCCGCTGGAGCGGGTAGCCGAAATCACGGGGCTTGCGGCTGCGGAAATCGAAAAATTCGCCCTGGAGTATGCGTCGACGAAGAAATCCTACATACGGGCGAACTACGGCTTGAACCGCCATCAGAACGCGGGCCAGATGTGCCGCTCCATCCTGGTGCTTCCCTGCATTACCGGGGCTTGGCGCGAACCCTGCGGCGGCGCCTGCTTTGGCAATCTCGAGGAGATGTGGCTTCGCTGGGATATGGACAAGCTGCACCGAACGGACCTGGGCACACGCAAGCGCTCAGTCAACATGGTACAGCTCGGCCGGGCGCTGTCGGACCACATCGATGCCGAAGGCCATACCATGGACCCGCCGATCAAGAGCCTGTTCGTCTACAATTCGGACCCTGCCAACTGTGCGCCAAATACCAATAACGTCCGCAAGGGCCTGATGCGCGATGACCTTTTCGTGGCGGTGCATGAAACCTTCTGGACCGATACCTGCCTGTATGCGGACATCGTGATTCCGGCCGATACGCAACTGGAGCGGATGGACATGGTGGCGACCTACGGAAACTGGTACTACACCATGAACCGGCCCGTGATCGAGCCGCTCGGGGAGAGCGTCAGGAATTCCGAGCTGTTCCGCATGCTGGCCCAGCGCATGGGTTATGTGGAAGAAGGGGACAATGCCTTCACGCAAACGGACGAGGAAATCATCCGCGACATCATGTTCGACGAGGGAGAGCACAATCCCTTGATGGAAGGCATCACCTACGAGGATATCCTGAAAGACGGCTTCGTCAGGGCCAACACCGATTCCGAGCGAAGAAACTTCCTGAAAAACGGCTGGCCGACGGATTCCGGGAAAATTGATATCTGGTGCGAAAAGCTGAAGGAGGAAGGCATCAACCCGCTGCCTTCCTACGTGCCGGAAATCGAAGGACAGGAAGACCCGAAACGCAAGGACTATCCATTGCAGGTGCTGAGCAGCGCAGCGCATTATTTTATCGGTGACTCATTCCAGTCGGTTCCGCGCCTGCAGGCCATGATGTCCAGACCCACGGTGGAACTGAATCCCGAAGATGCCGGGGCGCGGGGCATAGAAGATGGTGATCTTTGTTGTCTGTACAACGATCGCGGAGAAACCTATGCCTATGCGGTCATCATTGACGGACTGTTGCCCGGTGTTTGTTCTACGCAGAAACAGTTCAAGGGGAGCAACACGCCCAATGGTGTGAACATCAATGCACTGAACTCTGAAATGCTAACGGACTTCGGCACCAGTCCAACCTTCTATTCCTGTCTCGTGGAAATCAAGAAAGCCAGCGAAGACATGCGCAAGCAGACCCTGCTCAAAGAGTGGGGAGGGCAGCAGGGCTACATCAGGAAGTGGCGCGAAGATCCACGCAACGAGGGTATAGAGGCCACCGACGATGAGATCATTGCGTTTGCAAAAGAACAACACCCTGGAGTCTTTGGCTGAATCCTGACCGCGTTTCCCCGGGCCCCGGGGTATGGACAAAGTGACCGCGATGCAAAAGAACTTTCACGATCCATTTGACCACTATATCCGGGAACTGCCCGTCCCCGACCCTGAAATCAAGGGCCGAAGGGTGCGGATCAACCAGGGCACCATCAAGAGTATCGCCAGCCTCACGCACGATACGCTCGAACTGGTTGTCCAATGTGACCCGGGCAGCCAGACGCTCGACGGGGTGGCCGGGCAGTATGCCACGCTCAAGGTGCCCGGGATCAGAAAATCACGTTCCTACTCGTTTGCCAAAACCCCGGAGGATGAGAACCCGGACGAACACACCTTTTACATACGCCTCGTGCCCGGCGGGGAATTGTCCGGTTGGCTGGCGCAAGGGGACCGCATTGGCGAGCCGGTGGAGCTTGCTGGGCCCCTCGGCACGTTTCAGCTTGACGCCTCGGATGACACCATGGTTTGCATTGCAGGTGGCAGCGGCATGAGCGCGATTGCAGCCATCGTCAAGCATGCAGCCAATCTGGGTGTCGCCAGGGACTGTTACTTTTTCTATGGTGCGCGCGCACAAAAGGACCTGTACTGTCTTGAAGAAATGCAGGCCGTGCGTGATCGATGGAACCCGGCCCACAGGTTTGAATTCATTCCTGTCTTGTCGGAGGAGCCCGAAGGCAGTGGCTGGAACGGACCTCGCGGACTGGTGACGACGTATGTCCAAAACGAGTACCTGGAGCCAGGCAAGCTGCCTGCTCGTGGAATCAAGGCTTACTTTTGCGGCCCCCCTCCGATGATAGACCATGGAGTCGAACTGTTGACAGGTGCCGGGCTTGGCGGAGAAAACATCTATTTCGACAAGTTCGAAGACGCAAGTTCGCCGGCACCGGTGGTTGACAATACCAAGTGTGTCCTGTGTGATGAGTGCCTGCTGGTCAAGCCGGTAGCCAACTGTCTGGTGGAAGCAACGAATTTCAAGACAAATGGTGACGATTCCGCCTTTTCTTTTGAGCAGGTTCGGCCCGCACACACTTCCGGGTTGTACTACAACTCCCTGTATATCGATGAGGGTGAGTGTGTGCGTTGTTTTGCATGTGTTGATGCCTGTCCCCACGATGCGATTTCCGTGGACTATGACAGGACACCTAAAACGTTGAGAATGTACACCTAGGTGGTTTGCTGGCCACGGTGGGCAGGATGGTGCCGATATAGGGAAAGAACCTGCAGCTTCAAGGCTAGCAGCGCAAGGCGTCTGGCGGGGCCACATGCGTTTCACTGGAGAAATTTATCGTCAGGATGACCCTCCCCATGTTGATGTAGAGGTGTTGAAGTGAATCCGGCCAAGGAGCACACATGGTGTGCAGTCTCCCGGTAGTCGACAGGTGGCCGGGCGGAGGTCTGCCGGACAAACATGGCTGTATGCGCCCCGTTTCTGATCAATGACTCATCCGTAATTCTAGGATTGTTATGAAAAAGATTGTAATTGCACCGGACTCGTTCAAGGGTAATCTCACTTCACTGGAAGTTGCCGTATGCATTGAAAAGGGCATCCGGCGAGTATTGCCCAATGCGACATGCGTGAAGATACCCATGGCGGACGGAGGAGAAGGAACCGTGCAGTCCCTGATCGATGCCACCGGAGGGAAGCTGGTCAGAAAGCGGGTCAAGGGCCCTGCAGGAAAAACTGTAACCGCGTGCTACGGCTGGTTACCCGCCAAGAAAACGGCAGTCATCGAAATGGCAGAAGCTTCCGGGTTGCCCTTGGTCGAGGGCCACAGCAAGAATCCGCTGAAAACCACCACCTATGGTACCGGCCAACTGATGCTGGATGCGCTCGATCACGGTGCCGAAAAAATTATTATCGGCATTGGAGGGTCCGCGACCAACGATGGCGGGGTAGGGATGGCTCAGGCGCTGGGCGTGCAGTTTGTGGATACCCTGGACAGGGAAATAAGGGAACCGGGCTGCGGAGGAATGCTCGCGAAAATCCGGACCATTGATGCCGAGGGCCTGGATGCCAGGGTCCGCAAGGCGAATATCCTCGTGGCCTGCGATGTAAAGAACACCCTGCATGGGAAACAAGGAGCTGCGCATGTCTTCGGGCCGCAAAAAGGCGCTACTCCCAAAATGGTCGCCGTGCTGGATGCAAACCTCAAACATCTGGGCAGGCTGATCAAGCGAGACCTTAAAGTGGATGTGGCCAGCATGCCAGGGGCAGGGGCGGCTGGCGGTCTGGGCGCCGGACTGGTCGCTTTTGCGGGCGCCACGCTCAAGAGTGGTGTCGATATCGTGCTGCGGACGACCGAGCTTGAAAAATACATCAAGGGCTCAGACCTGGTCATCACCGGAGAAGGCAAGGTGGATTTTCAGACTGCATTCGGGAAAACCCCCTCAGGGGTCGCCAGGGCGGCCAAGAAGCACCGGGTGCCGGTGATTGCCATCGGCGGGGCGCTATCCAATGACGCACATAATGTATTCGCGCACGGAATTGATGGAATTGCCAGTGCTGCCGCCAAGGACATGTCACTGGATGAGGCTTTGCGGGATTCAAAGCCTCATCTGGAAAATGTTGCAGAACGCGTCGTTCGCATGATCCTTATCGGCAAGAAAATGGCAGAGAGAAAACACCGGATGAAAGCCCGGGCCAAGCCAAGGGGGTCATAGCCGCACTTCTATCTGGATGCCGCTTTCTGCCAATTCCCAGAGTTCATCCATGTCGCTGTGAGCCACCGCAATACTGCTTTTTGTTCCACCCCATAATCCGGCGATTTGCCAGGCCCAGCCCATCCTGTTGGAGTACGCCTCGATCACGAAGTGCATCCGCGAACCGGCTGCCGCTTTCGAGCCGGAGACCTGGTCCGGTGTTCCTGAATGGATGGCGCGCATGGATTTTCGGCCCTTGCCGTCTTCGGTCTTGGCATCCAGCAGGTACGTTCCTTCCCGGATGCCATCGACACCGGAATCCTGGTGGTTGGTTCCCAGCCTGACGGGGTAGCTGCGATACGGCTGGGTCCCTTGAATCAGGTAGAGCCTGCCCTCGTCTTTTCTGAGAAGCATGGAGTCTGCCGCCAACAGATTGATCAAGCCTGAGGCTTCCTTGCCCAGGGCGTACGTTCTCACTCCCCATTGCTCTCCATGGGCATTGAAATATTTCCAGGTACCGTCCTTGTCGCCATCGACATACTGGCCTTCTATGTGCATGTAACCGCCGTCCCAGGCCTGCCACTTGCCTTGCTTGACGCCACCCTTTTCGCAGAAAACCGCAATTCCGAGCTTGCTCCAGACTTCGCGCTTTTCCACGCTGCCATCCGCACACTGGAGATCGACCGCGGCCACGGCGCTGCGGGTCTTGCTGTACTCGTGCTCCATCATCCACCCGATCCACAGGGGACTGGTCAGCAAGAGCAGCAAGGCGAGGGTGATTGACATGACGATCGCGGGCTCGGAAAATTTTTTCAGTTTCATTTGGCCTTCTTTTGTAGATAAGTGTTATTGAAAAACAGGATAATTGCTGTCAGGCTCGAATGAGTTCCTGAAGGTCACGACCTGGACATGCGGAGGGTGCCAAGCCGGAGATGAACAAAATACTGGTTGCTATTGGGGTCACTATTTTAGTCATTGGGTTGCTCTGGCCGGTGATCAGCAAGGTGCCTTTAGGAAAACTGCCGGGTGATATCGCCATCAAGAGAGAGGGATTTCACCTGTATATCCCAATCACCACCATGATTATCGTCAGCCTCATCGTATCCGCGGTGCTGTGGTTTTTTAAAAAGTAGAAACTTCATCACTTGAGTCGTCACAGGTCCGGCCATATCGCTTCCCCATGACTTCCGGCAAGACACCCGAATACATCCTTCTGTCCACGCTGATCAGCAAGCTGGAGAACAACGAGTATTATCGGGTTTTTGCCAAATCTTTGGCAAGGACAGCCGGCTCCGTGGACTCCTTACCTCCCGACGATGAACTGGTCAGGGAAATGTTCCATTACTTTATCAAGCAGAACGAATTGCCGATCCACCATGACGGGTCCGTGGTGTCCATGGATTTTGTCGAATCGGAAATTCATCGCAGGGCCGTCGCAAAAGCCGTTTCCGATGAAGATTTTGAGCATGTCAGGGAACTCGAAAGACAACTTGTCTGGGAAAAGGAGATCAGTATCAAGGTGCAGGACCTGAGGAAACTGTATGCCAACAAATGCATCGTGTTTCCCAAGTCATTGCTGGTCGAGAAAAATCCCGGCGGTGCCTGAAGTCTCGGCTTGTGCGCTTGGAGGAGTCAGTCCAGCGGTGCAGGCAGGTCGGAATCCCCCATCAGGTACCGGTCCATGCCGCGTGCTGCGCTGCGGCCCTCGGCAATGGCCCACACGATGAGGCTTTGTCCGCGCTGCATGTCGCCGGCAGTGAATACCCCCTCCACGTCAGTCATCCAGTTCTTATCCCGGACGACATTGCCACGTTGGTCCAGGGCCACACCCAGCTGTTCCAGCATGCCGGGCTTTTCCGGCCCCAAAAAGCCCATGGCCAAAAGCACCAGGTCGCAGGCCAGCGTTTGCTGACTGTCGGCAACCTCGTCGAAGCTGAGCCTGCCGTTGTCGTTGTTCATCTTCACCGTCACCAGTTCCAGCGTCTTGACATTACCGGCCCCGTCATCAACAAACCGCTTGGTGGAAACGGAATACACTCTCTCCACCCCCTCTTCGTGGGCCGAGGCGGTACGAAATATCCTGGGCCATTCCGGCCACGGGTTGTCAGCCGCCCGAACCTCGGGGGGTTTCGGCATGATTTCCAGTTGGTGCACGGACTTGGCGCCCTGCCGGTTGGCCGTGCCCAGGCAGTCCGCACCGGTGTCTCCGCCGCCAATGATCACGACATGCTTGCCTGCCGCGCTGATGAAGTGTTCCGGCTCGGGATCCCCTTCACATAACCTGTTCTGCATGGGCAGGTATTCCATGGCCTGGTGAACGCCGTTCAGGTCGCAGCCTTCCACGGGCAAGCCACGGGCAGCACACGCCCCTCCTGCCAATAGCACGGCATCATGTTCGCTGCGGATATCGTCCACTGCCACCGTATCCCCCACGTGAGCATTCGTCCTGAACGTGACGCCTTCCGCACGCATCTGTTCCAGGCGCCGATCCAGCACTCGCTTTTCCATCTTGAACTCCGGGATACCGTAACGCAGCAGCCCGCCAATGCGGTCAGCCCGCTCGAACACGGTGACACTGTGTCCGGCTCGCGCGAGTTGCTGTGCAGCTGCAAGTCCGGCAGGCCCGGATCCGACGACAGCCACTTTCTTGCCGGTAACCTTGCTTGCAATCTCAGGACGTATCCAGCCGTTTTCCCATGCCTTGTCGATGATGGTGAGCTCTACACCCTTGATGGTGACAGGATCATCATTGATCCCCAGCACACAGGAACCTTCGCAAGGCGCCGGACAAAGTGTCCCGGTAAATTCCGGGAAATTATTGGTGGCATGCAGGCGCTGGATGGCATCTTTCCATTGATCGCGGTAGACCAGGTCATTCCAGTCCGGGATCAGGTTGCCCAGCGGGCACCCCTCATGACAAAAGGGGATGCCGCAATCCATGCAGCGTGCAGCCTGCTCCTTGAGCGGGTCAGTTTGCCAGGGGGCCATGACCTGATGCCAGTCGAGCAGACGTTCCTCGATCGGGCGGTAGGGCTGCTTGGCGCGGGCATATTCAAGGAATCCCGTGACTTTAGCCATGGGCAGCCTCCATCACGGCCTCGTCCACGGACGTGCCCTCAACCTTGGCTTTTTTGATAGCCGCAAGCACACGCTTGTAATCCTTGGGCATCACTTTCACAAAGTGATGCTGGCGCTGGCTCCAGTTGTCCAGGATGTTTTCGGCAACCGTGCTGCCGGTGTGCTCGACGTGGCGCGTAAGCAAGGTGGCAACCAGATCCCTGTCCTCGTCTTCGAGGTCTTCGAGGTCCACCATGTCTTGATTGCACAAGATCTCGAATTGCTCCTTCTTTGCCAGCACGTAGGCAATCCCGCCGGACATGCCGGCCGCAAAGTTCCTGCCGGTGTCGCCAATGATGACAACCCGCCCGCCTGTCATGTACTCGCAACCATGGTCACCCACTCCCTCGACCACGGCATTGACACCGCTATTGCGCACGCAAAAACGTTCTCCCGCGATCCCCCGGATGTACGCTTCCCCTGAGGTCGCCCCGTACAGCACCACGTTGCCGACGATGATGTTCTGCTCTGCAACAAATGTCGAATGGCGGGGCGGGTAAACGATGAGCTTGCCGCCGGACAGGCCCTTGCCTAGGTAATCGTTGGTGTCCCCTTCCAGGATGAGGGTTACGCCCTTGGGTACGAATGCCCCGAAGCTCATCCCCGCAGAACCGTTGAAGTGTACGCGAACCGTGTCTTCCGGGAGTCCCTCGGCCCCGTGGCGCTTGGTGATGTGGTAGCCAAGAATCGTACCCACGGTCCGGTGGATATTGCGGATCGGCAAAATGATATCGACGGGTTTGCGTTCCTCGATTGCGTCTTTGCACAAGGGCACCAGCGTGGTTACGTCCAGGGATTTTTCCAGCCCATGATCCTGGGTGGTGGAACAGTACACACCAAAGCCCGGCCGCGATTCGGGCTTATGCAGTATCCTGGAGAAATCCAGCCCGTGGGCCTTCCAGTGGTCGACTGCCCTTTTCACGTTCAGCCGATCCACCTGGCCGATCATTTCGTTGACCGTTCTGAATCCAAGCTTCGCCATGTATTCGCGCACTTCCTCCGCGATGAACTTGAAGAAATTTTCCACGAATTCCGGTTGGCCGGTGAATTTCTTGGTCAACTCGGGGTTCTGGGTCGCCACTCCGACGGGACAGGTGTTGAGGTGGCAGACGCGCATCATGATGCAACCCATGACAACCAGCGGTGCCGTCGAGAATCCGAACTCCTCTGCGCCCAGCAATGCCGCAATCACCACGTCGCGGCCTGTTTTCAGTTGCCCGTCCGTCTGTACGACGATGCGGTCACGCAGGCCATTTTGTACCAGGACCTGCTGTGTCTCCGCCAGGCCCAGTTCCCATGGAAGGCCTGCATGCTTCAGGGAACTCATGGGGGAAGCTCCGGTGCCGCCGTCATAACCTGAGATGAGGACCACATCCGAGTGGGCCTTGGAGACGCCTGCTGCCACCGTGCCCACACCCACTTCGGCTACCAGCTTCACGTGTATGCGAGCCTCGGGGTTAGAGTTTTTCAAATCGTGGATCAGTTGTGCCAGGTCCTCGATCGAGTAAATGTCGTGGTGTGGCGGTGGAGAAATCAGTCCGACTCCCGGGGTTGAGTGGCGCACCTTGGCAATCCACGGATAGACTTTCGTGCCCGGCAGTTGGCCGCCCTCGCCGGGTTTTGCACCCTGCGCCATCTTGATCTGCAGATCGTCGGCATTCACCAGGTACTCGCTGGTCACTCCGAAACGCCCGGAGGCGACCTGCTTGATCGCACTTCTCCTTGAATCACCGTTTTCATCCGGGATGTAGCGGTCGGAGTCCTCCCCGCCCTCGCCGGTATTGGATTTGCCGCCAATGCGGTTCATGGCAATGGCCAGGGTTTCGTGGGCCTGCCTGCTGATGGAGCCATACGACATGGCACCGGTCGAAAACCGCTTCATGATATTTTCAATCGGCTCAACCTCCTCGAGAGGAACCGGGTCATTGGCAAGCCTGAATTCAAACAGCCCCCGCAAGGTCGCCAGGTTCTCGTTCTGGTCATCGACCTTGTCGGTGTATTCCTTAAACAGCCTGTACTGGCCTGAACGCGTAGAGTGTTGCAGCTTGAACACGGTTTCGGGATTGAACAGATGATATTCACCGTCGCGCCGCCACTGGTAT
Organism: Gammaproteobacteria bacterium; assembly: GCA_965203725.1. Classification (GTDB taxonomy): domain Bacteria; phylum Pseudomonadota; class Gammaproteobacteria; order UBA4575; family UBA4575; genus WTFY01. Next base: position 440,216 of record CBDBDH010000001.1, on the reverse strand, counting down.
TCACCGCCCCACTCCAGGTCTGGCTGTTTAGCCGGGCGCTCGGGGAACGCATTGTGATGGCGTAGGCTGATCTCCTTGGCAACTTCTTCCAGTCCGATCCCGCCGATGCGCGACGCCGTCCAGGTGAAGTACCGGTCAACAAACTCCTTGTTCAGGCCGATGGCTTCAAAAATCTGGGCCCCCCGGTAGGACTGCACGGTTGAGATCCCCATCTTCGACATGGTTTTGATGAGGCCCTTGTTCACCGCCTTGATGAAATTCCCGATCGCGGTCTCATGCTGCATTTCCGGCAGGTGCCCCTTGCCGATCATGTCGCCCAAAGACTCGAGTGCAAGATAGGGATTCACCGCTTCCACGCCATAGCCGGTGAGCACGGCAAAATGGTGCACTTCGCGCGGTTCGCCCGACTCCAGCACCAGCCCGACCCGGGTACGTGTGCCTGTGCGGATCATGTGATGATGCGCCCCTGCAGTGGCCAGCAGTGCAGGGATGGCGGCAAGTTCCTCGTTGATGCCCCGGTCGGAAAGGATGATCAGGGTGTATCCCTGCCCGATGGCCGTATCGATTTGCGCACAGACTTCTTTCAGCGCCCGGTCCAGTCCGTCGCCTCCCTGTGAAACCGGGTACAAAATGGGGATGGTCTTGGTTCTGAAATCCGGCAACTCGACATCCCGGATCCGTGCCAGCTCGCTGTTGGTCAGTACAGGTGAGGAGATTCTGATTCGTCTGCAGCTTTCCTCGTCGGGATGCAGGAGGTTTTTTTCGGGCCCGATGGTCGTTGCCACCTGGGTCACAAGTTCTTCACGAATCCCGTCAAGCGGGGGATTGGTGACCTGTGCGAAGAGTTGCTTGAAATAGTCATAAAGCAGGCGTGTCCGGTCGGACAGCACGGCAAGTGCGGCGTCCGTTCCCATCGAGCCCACCGGCTCGAGCCCGTTGGTTGCCATGGGTGCCATCAGCACCCTCAACTCTTCGTGCGTGTAGCCAAACGCCTGCTGTCTTTGCAGCAAGGTATCCTTGTCCGAGCCATGTATTTGCCTGGGGCTGGGCAGGTTCTCAAGCGCGACCAGGTTTTTTTTCAGCCAGTCCGGATAAGGATTTTCTTCAACGAACTCTTTCTTGATTTCCTCATCGTCAATGATTCTTCCCTGCTTGGTATCGACCATGAATATGCGACCCGGATGCAGCCGGTCCTTGATCAAGATGTTCTCTGGCGGAATTTCCAGTACACCCACTTCCGAGGCCATCACGACCATGTCATCCTTGGTCACGTAGTAGCGGGAAGGCCGCAAGCCATTGCGGTCGAGCACGGCACCGATGACCTCTCCGTTCGTAAAGGCGATCGAAGCCGGACCATCCCATGGTTCCATCAGACAAGCATGGTATTCGTAGAATGCCTTGCGGCCCGCATCCATGGTCTCATGGTTGCTCCATGCCTCGGGAATCATCATCAGGACGGCATGCGGCAACGGCCGCCCGCACATGTGCAAAAATTCCAGCACATTGTCGAAGGTCGCAGAGTCACTGCCATTTTCAATTACAGTCGGAAAAATCTTTTGCAGGTCATCGCCAAACAATTCTGATCGGCACAACGACTCGCGTGCGCGCATCCAGTTGATATTGCCACGAACGGTATTGATTTCACCGTTGTGCGCGAGATAACGGAACGGGTGCGCCAGCTCCCAGGAAGGGAAGGTGTTCGTAGAAAAGCGCTGATGCACCAGCGACAGGGCCGATTCAAAATCGGGCTCGTTGATGTCTGGGAACATGGGTTCGAACTGCGACCCGGTCAGCATGCCCTTGTAGACACAGGTCCGGTACGACAGGGAAGGCATGTAGAAACTGCTGCGCTGCGAGAGGTCGGAACCATAGATCACGTGTTCGATACGCTTGCGTATCACGTAGAGTTTGCGCTCGAACGCAGCTTCACTTTCGATATCAGGGCTGCGGCCAATGAAAATCTGCTTGAAGACCGGCTCACCGGATCGGGCAGTCTGTCCCAGCAAGGAATCGTCTGTCGGCACCTCGCGCCACCCCAGGACCGCCTGGCCTTCTTCTTCTACCACCTGGTGGAACCGGTCGATGCATGCTTGCTGCTGGTCTGTATCGGTGGGCAGGAATACCATGCCGGCACCGTAGTGGCCGAATTCCGGCAATTCGATTCCCAGCTCACCGCAAACCCGGGTAAAGAACTTGTGCGGCAGCTGTGTCAGCATGCCCACGCCGTCACCGGTGTTTTCCTCGCAGCCACAGGCGCCCCGATGCATCAGGTTTTTGAGGATGGTGAGGGAATGTTCGACGATTTTGTGCGATTTGCGGCCCTTGATGTCGACCACGAATCCCACCCCGCACGCATCATGTTCCGTGCTCGGCTCGTACAAACCCTGTGAAGAAATTTTGTCGGTACTCATGATCAGTGAAACGGGGGAGAGGCCAATACTCGTCTTATTGTAAGTCTTTTACACGAAATACTATCTATTGCACACGGGTTATTCCAGAACAGATTGACCACTCAACGGGCGAGTGGATCCACGCGGGTTCGGCCCAAACGCCGCAGATTATAGTGCAGGGGAATCAAATGCTCTAGATTGAAGAGCTGATTTTGTTATTTCGCGCCGTGGGTAAGGTAAACGCACCATGGCGCTCGCACAACCTTTCTTCCGATCGAGTGAGATGGCCTTGTGAACTGCTGTAACGGACTTTGTCTATCGGCTGCGTGTGCCGATTCTTGGCAGGGGTAAGATTGCAGGTGTAGAGGCCTGGTAGTCGCGGTAAGCGGGGTACCTGGACAACGATATCGATTCCGTCAGTCGTGTCGAAGGGATGAACAGCAGGGTGAGCAGGATGAAACCGAGTCCCGTCCAGTGCAGCCACTGTCCGGAGGCTGCGACCGCGAACAGGTAAAATACCCACCACATGGCAATCTCGCACAAGTAGTTGGGATGCCTGCAATAGTAAAACAGGCCGGACGTGATGAAAGGCGTGTCGATGTCCTGGCCTTTTGTGATACGCCGCTTCTTGTCTTGCCGGAACCGCCACATTTGCTCATCGGCTACGGCTTCGGTGACCCACAGTACCAAGAACAGGACGGCTGCAACTGCATCCAGCCAACCCAAGGGAGTCTGTTGCCACAGCCATGCCTGGTGAACGGGTGAGGTAAACAGCCAGATCAGCAGCATTTGTACGGGTGCAATGAAGGCGATGTTCAGCAGCTGGAATCCGACCGGGCCCAGCTGTTGCCGGATGACGGTCCACCGGTAATCCTCGCCACCTTTGCCGAATCCTCCCTTGCGGGCATAGTTGAAGGTCAGTCGTGCTCCCCAGAGGAAAACAAGTACGGCCATGAGGTTCACACGTGCTGAACTGAAGTCGCTGGCGAGCGCGACCAGCAGGCAGTAAATCACGGGACAGATCGGCCAAATCCGGTCTACCCAGGAGTATTCACGTGTGATGACCGAAAGCAGCCAGGCGGCCACTGCGAGCAGGATGCACAGGTCAAGGGCCAGGCCGAAGGGGGTTCCTGTTAACGGGTGGTTGAAGAAATTGAGGGTATCCATGCTCCGGGCTTCCTCATGCAGATGCGGCACGAGTGTAAACGACTCGTGCCGGACAGCACCCCGGGATTATGCCGATGCCTCGGACGAAAATCCGCAGGCCAAGAACATGCGGAACTCAGGTTCTTGCACCAAAGAATCTGACCGCAGAAGCCGTCACATCTTCTTCGGGATTGAACCAGCGCAGGGTGTTGTGCAGTTGTACGACATCGCCGACGATGACCAGCGTTGGCGGTTCGACATCGTGTTCGGCTACCAGCGTCGGCAGGTTTTCCAGGTTCCCCATGATTAATTTCTGGTGAGCCGTGGTCCCTTGCATGACCAGGGCCGCGGGCGTGTCAGGCGCCAGTCCGTGTTTTTTGAGGTTGGTGCAGATGATGTCCAGGCCTTGCAGTCCCATGTAGAAGACCAGGGTCTGGTTTTTGTGGGCCAGCATGTCCCAGTTCAGGTTTACGGTGCCGTCGCTCAGGTGACCGGTCGCAAAGATCACGGCTTGCGAGTGATGGCGATGAGTCAGCGGGATGCCGGCATAGGCGGCGCACCCGGTTGCGGCAGTGATTCCGGGAACCACCTGGAAGGGTATCGCCTCATCAATCAATGTGCTGATTTCCTCTCCGCCGCGGCCGAAGATAAACGGGTCGCCGCCCTTGAGGCGCAGGACACGTTTTCCTTCTTTTGCCAGGCGAACCAGCAACTGGTTGATGCTTTCTTGGGGCAAGGCATGCTGCGCGCGCTCCTTGCCTGCATAGATGAGTTCCGCATCCTTGCGTATCAGGTCCATGATTTCTGGCGAGACCAGGCGGTCGTACACCACGACATCGGCCTGCTGCATCAGCCGCAGTGCACGAAACGTCAGCAGGTCCGGGTCACCGGGGCCCGCCCCGACCAGATACACTTCTCCCTGTGGCAGGTCCCGATGGTCTTCACGCTCTATGGCATCCTGCAACAATTTTTGCGCAGCCTCGTGCTGTCCCGAAAATACAAGCTCGGCCACCGGACCCTGGATGATTTTTTCCCAGAATTTTCTCTTTTGCTCGGTGCTGGAAAACTTTTCCTTTACCCGCAGCCGGTTTTCCTCGATCAGTTTTGCCAGCCGCCCGTAGGCTGCGGGCGTGCAGTTTTCGAGCTTGGCGCGCAGGGTTCGGGCCAGCACCGGCGATGCGCCGCCTGTGGAAACCGCAATCTGTACGGGAGAGCGATCGATGATGGAGGGCAGGATGAAGCTGCAGCTGTGGACATCGTCGGCCGCATTGACCCAGATATTCCGTTTCCTGCAGTCTGCCGCAATTTCGGCATTCACTTCCCGGCTGTCCGTGGCCGCGAGGACAAGCTGATGATCGTTCAGGTCCTCTGCCGAGAAGCTTTTTTGCCGCCAGACAAGTACACCCTCGAGCGCCTGATCATGGATTTCCGGCGTGACTTCCGGAGCGATGACGGTGACTTCAGCCTGTGCCCGGACCAGCAGTGAAATTTTGCGCGAGGCGACCAGTCCACCGCCAACCACCAGGCAGGGCTTGTTCTTGATATCCAGGAATACGGGCAGGTAATTCATGCGGGCAGGTGCATCATGACTGGAGCAGGCGGATATATCCGGTGATGGGCCCGATCACCGGTTCGATCTTCTTTCTCATCACCGTGCCTATGGCATCGGTCATGCCAAATATCGGGTCCACCAGGGTCTCGCTTACCATGGACAGACCCAGGATCGCATCCAGTTGCGGCTGCAAGCCCGGATCAATGGACAGGATTTTTTCAAGGTCCGGATCATTCCTGAATAGTACGCCAATCCGGTCCGACAGGGACGGCATGTCGCGACAGGTCCGGGTGCCGGTTTTCCCGCATTCGAAGTAATTCCCGATTGCATTCAACAGGGCCACAACGACCTCCTGATCATTGGGTTTTTGCAATACCTGGTCGGCGACATCCAAAAAAGCCTGGCCTGAACGACCCAGTGCCCTGCAGAGCAGCCCGGCATATTCGTTGCCGCGGTCCAGTTCAGGTTTCAATGTCCTTGTGACAGTTTCCCATTTCTCGTGGGGCGGCGCATCTATGGGCAGGTGATCCGGAGTCTGCTGCAGGAAGCCCACGTAGTAGGAGTTCTTTCTCTTGCCGCGCTTCCAGATCGCCCGGCGAGCCTCGTCGTCTACTAGGCCGGGCTGCAGGACCAGGCGGACACTGTCGATGATGGCCTTTTGTTCTTCCTCGAACGGCAGGAACTCGACCAGGAACTGCGCCAGCTCCTTCCCCATGTTGCCCTTCACGACGCTTTCTTTCTCAAGCATGCGCCGTGCGTTTTCCGCATTGGTCGAGGTCCACCAGGCCCGTCGTGCCAGCTCATTGGTAAGTCCCGACGCATGGACCACGGCGGCGACGGCTTCCGGCTCGCCGATCAGCAGCAGCTTTTCCAGGCTGTCATCGCGTGCCTGGCCCATCCGGGTCCAGCGTCGCAGGAACACCGGATAGCCGCCAGGCGAGCCCAGGTAGTGGGTCGACAGGAACTGCTGGATGAGACGGATATATTTTTCGTCCTTGCAGGTGGGATTCAGATCGATGCTGGCTTCGCCTTTTTCCGACAACGCATGCACCCGCATGCGGGATTCATCAATCCGAATCGCTTGCAGGGACTGGGCGACGAGAACATTCAGTCGCAGCTGGTCTTCGTGAGAGAGTTGCATGTCAGTTCAACTGCACGCGTTGCCCCCAGGGGACCGTCTGCTTGCCCTTGACGAGCCAGATCACAGGATAGCAGGGGGGTGTTCCGGGAAAGGTTCCCTGGCCATCCGTGAAGTAGACCAGCAGGTCGGGCGGCTGGTCCTGCACGTCCAGCCAGTCAAACACGGGGCAAAAACTTGTACCTCCCCCGCCTTTCAGGACCTCGGGCATTTCAACGTCTTCCCAGGGTTCGAAAATCCAGGGCACGCCTTCCGCCAGTTCGGCATCGCAGGGAAGCAGGGTGATCCGCGCACGCATGTTGCCCTTGATGGCATCGACTTCGGACAGGAATTCATTCATGTCCCTGTCATCGATGGAGCCGCTGATATCCAGGCCGACCGCCACGTTGATCTGGGTGCTGCGCAGGCTGGGGAAAATGGCCGGGTCTCCGCGGCGCGAGGAAGGCCTGGAATAGCTGTAATCATCCCGTGCGCTGGCCGTCATGTACTTGGCCAGCAGCATCCGCCAGGGGAGCTTCGGCTGCAGCATGTAGTCGACCATGCGTGCCATCGAGCCGCCAAGCTTCCCGGCCTGCATGGCCTGCTGGGCTGCGCCTGCCAGGCGCTGCTGCCACTGGATGGACAGCTCTTCTTGCTGCTGTGCGCTCAGTTCGGCAGGCTGTCGTGCAAGTTCGGCGGACTCCTCGTGCTCACGCTCCTGATCCTGTTCCGGTGTGCCGGATTCCCGGGGTGGCGGGCTTTGCCCGTCTTGCTGAGGCTCGCGGCTTCCTTCATCTCCCAGGCTGTCGGATGGTTTTTCAAGCTCGCTGTTGTCACGATCGAACTCGTCGATGCAGTGGTAGATTTCCTCGGCGGTCATGCCTTCGAAATTTTCCTCCACCGGGGTGCCCGGGGGCGGCTTCAGGCCATCGTGAATCAGCAGGGGATTGACCGCGTAGTCACATGCCAGCTCCCAGCGCGAGCGGATGCGGTGGTGCCTTCGTGCAAAATGGGACAAGGCACAGTGCAGGGCCTGTTTCGCAAGCACGAATTGCGTCTCCTGGATGTCCAGCGACTCGACATATTCCGGGTTGAAGTACAGCTTGCGGGCATCGGTCGTGGTCGTTTTGCACCAGCCAGGGTCCGCTGCGACCAGGGGCAGGCGCAGTACCAGTGCGCCAAGGAAGGGTTTGTCCAGAATCAGGCGGGTTCTTGCGGTTGCAAGCTTGTTTTGGTTTTTGCCCTTGCTCACTTACATCTGTCACGGCACGGGTCAGGCGTGATCATAGATCATGATATCCGCGATCTTGTCTGCCCATGTGGTGAACTCGGGCAGGCTGAAAAGGTCCTCGCCGATGGCCCGGTGCATGTCCGAAACCATCATCACGCCCATTTCACGCTGCGGGAACCGGCCCGCATAGTTCAGGATATTGCCGTGTACATGGCCCGCATCCTCCGTTTGCCGGGCGCGAATGGCATGGCCGACCAGCGCGGAGGCGACCGCATACTGCAGATCGATTTCCTGCGGTGCGGCAATGTCGTCCCCGCGCACGATCGCTTCCAGGTCAGGCATTTGATCCAGGTTCGCGATAAAGGCATTGAGTTCCACTCCCGCTGCGGGTCCGACACAGGCCTGCAGTGCACCGGTGAGCAGGTCGGGCCGGTCCGGGAATTTTTGCAGGGCCCGGTGGGCAAATTCCCACGAGCGCGGCGAGGGGAAGGCGACCGGATTGTGTGCGGGGTCGAAATCGAACAGCAGGTCGGGTCGAAATCGCAGGAAGGCGATGACTTTCTCGTCGATGTGATGGGCATAGGCCCAGGCGACCCAGTCGTCCAGGTTGACGTCCACCTCGAAATGGGAGAACCGGTTGGCCAGCGGGGCCGGCATCGAATAGGTCACTCCGCGGTCCCCCTGCCGGTTGCCGGCCGCGAATATCGCCCAGCCTTCGGGCACACGGTATTGCCCCAGGCGCCGGTCCAGAATCAGCTGATAGGCGGCTGCGGATACACTCGGGGCCGCCGAGGTAATCTCGTCCAGGAACAAAATTCCATTCCCGCCATGGCGGCTGATGTCCGGCAGCATCGCGGGAACTGCCCACTCTACGGTGTTGCCGTCCCGGAAGGGGATGCCCCGCAGGTCGCTGGGCTCCATTTGCGACAGGCGTATGTCGATGACTTCCACACCGTTTTTTTCCGCCACCTGCCCGACCATCTGCGACTTGCCGACACCGGGCGGGCCCCACAGCATCACCGGGGTGTGGTGTCCGAAGGCGGCGCCCAGGAATTCCTTTTCAAGTACGACGATAAGATGAGCGGGTCGCATCGGGGCCTGTCAGTCGCTTAGGTTTCATCGGCAGAGAACCCGGCCCTGCCGTACCACTGTTTGGCTTTTTCCAGGTCCTGTTCGACACCGCGGCCTTCTTCATACATCAGGGCAAGTGTCGTCTGTGACCCCTGAAGTCCCTGGTCCGCTGCTTTGGTGAACCATCTCACTGCCTCTGCACCGTTTTGCTCGGTGCAGTCGCCCTCCATGTACATGAACCCGAGCCCATGCTGGGCCAAGGCATGGTCTTGCTCGGCCGCGGTTTTCATCCACTGGTAGGCTGAATCCGGGTTGGCCACCGTGCCCAGGCCATTCTGGTACATGATGGCACACCGGTACTGGGCATCGGCGTCGCCTTTTTCCGCAAGCTGAGAGAGGATCTGCAGCGCCCGGGAAAAATGTTTGGCCTCGAATGCCATGATGCCACTGGCTAAATCCATATCGTCGTCTGGCATGTCATCTCCAAGCGGGACAGTCATCGGGGTTGGCTCGTGCCGCCTATGATACGCGAATATTCGAAACCCGACGAATGCACCGAAGGGAATACCAGGGGCAACCACACACCTTGTCCTGTGCCGGACTGATTGTCCATGCCTGCAGGTGTACCGCCCGTGCAGGTTCTCCCTATAGAGGTATATTAGGGGGATTACGGCTTTTTATATCCTGCCCTGTCACGTTTGAAACGGCTCCACGAAAAGATGTCAAGAAAGGAACAACCCGTAAACCCGGATGCGAAGCTGGCCATGCGTTCCTATATCCAGCGAGTGGCGACCGGGCCTGAGTACAGCAAGGACATCTCCTTCGAGGAAGCCCGGGACGCCATGGGCCACATCCTGGATGGCTCGGCGGACCCGGTTCAGGCAGGGATATTCCTGATCGCCCTGCGAATGAAACGGGAGACCCTGGATGAGAACGGTGGTTGCCTGCAGGCGATCATCGATGTCTCGAACATCGCCACGGCGGATGTGGAACACGTCGTGGATATTGCAGACCCCTACGACGGGTATACACGCGGCCTGCCGGTTTCCCCTTTCCTGCCCGCGGTGCTGGCCGCCTGCGGGGTGCGGGCCGTATCGCACGGCGCGGAAGCGGTCGGGCCGAAGTATGGAGCCACCCACAGGAAGGTTCTGCGCGCCGCTGGCATCAATGTCGATTTGACCGTCCGGCAGGCCGTGCAGCAGATCAATCGCCAGGAAGTGGGGTGGTCCTACATCGATCAGCGCGAGGTTTGCCCGGCGTTGCACAGCCTGATCCCCCTGCGCACCCAGATCGTGAAAAGGCCGGTCATCACCACGGTGGAGGTCTTGATCGGACCGGTGCGGGGAACGGTCGGCACGCACCTGATGACCGGCTATGTGCACAAGCCTTATCCACCCGTGTATGAACATCTGGCAAGGTTGTCCGGTTTCGAGTCTTCGGTGTTCGTGCGCGGGGTTGAAGGCGGGGTGACCCCCTCTCTCAAGCAAAGCTCGAAGTATTTTGAATACCGGAACGCCGGGCCGCTGGGCGAAGTGGAAATCGAACCGCAGCAGGCCGGCATCGACCAGGAGGTCCGGGCAGTGCCTTTGCCGGAACTGGAACCTTCCAAGGTCGCAGCCGACAGCACGGCGGCAAAGTTTGACGTCGACCAGCTTGCCCATGAAGCGGCGCAGGTGGGACTGTCTGCATTGCAGGGAGGCGAGGGTCCCGGGCGTGACGGCCTGGTGTACTCCGGGGCCATCATGCTTGTGCATCTCGGCATTGAGAAAACCCTTGAAGGAGCTGCCGAGAAAATCCGGACGGCGATCGACTCAGGCAAGGCATTCGCGCATTTCCAGAAAAACAAATTACAGTAGACAAGGAGAAAACATGGACCAGCTATACAGAGATACCGTAACCAAAATGGAATCCGCGGGGGTGGACCCGGAGTATGTTCTGGGTTGGCAAGGTGGCTACCTTGGGCATCCCGAACGTGAAGAACAAAGGGTTACCGAAGCCTATACGGCAGGTTATGAAGACGGGCAGGAGAAAAATACCGACAACTTCGAAAAATGGAAGCAGTGACTTCGCTTTCGGTTACCACAACCCCGACAGGGGGTGCACATGCAACTGCGAGGGCCGTGCCCTTGATGCAGGCCGTGTTCCTTTCTGTCGAGACCCTCTAGAAAACACTCATTCCTCTCCCCAGACACCGGATTCCGGAATCGGAGGAGGAGAGAAATCGGTTTCGTCCAGTGAGGCTTTCTGGCCCTTGAAGACTTTTTTCAGGCCCAGCAACAGCTTTGGAATTTCGGAATCGATCACGTAGTCAGGAATCCACTTGTTGTCCTTTTCTCCCATGACCGTCTGCACGTAGTTTGCAGCCAGCCGCCGCATTGGAAACCCGGGCCCGTGCTCTTCTGAATAGCTGCACTGGCAGAATTCATCCATCCTGTGATTCAGAAGATCGATAAAATCCTTGCGGTAGTTTCCCGCACCGCAGACCTCCTCGCGGTTGGTCTGCATGGTGTTTGCAAGGTGCTGTCCCAGCGAGTTGATGAACAGTTCGCGCTCGGTGGCTGTCATGGTGTCGAACACCATCCGGTCTGCAACGTGGGCACCGAAGGCCGTGAATTCTGCAATCACGTCGAGCCGTTGAGACTGTGAGCGGGTCTCAAACCCCTCATTTTCGAGGAACAGGCATGAATCCGCCGCCAGCACCCAAAGGTTAAAGGCGATCACACTTGCTATGTCTTCAGGACTGCGTTGCCGCTCCTGCAAGTTCCATTTGGTTTTCAGTCTAGCCACAGTTTCGATGCACCTTGTCCGTCGGTTTCACCATCATTTTCCGATCATAATATAACTCGGCGTATAATGTGCCCATGACCACTCAAACCGAACTTCTTTGTACGACCGTGCAGAAGAACTGCGACATCTCCGATGCGCGCAATGCCGCCAACTATACGCTGTGCGTCTATCTTCTGAAGATGCGTGAGTACTTTCGCTGGGAGAATGGCTACACGTTTGATGAAGCCCTGCCCAAGAAGGAAGTGGGAGACTGGGTGCAGGATCGCGAACATCTGTGGGAGACGCTGGAGGAGGAGAGCTTTTTGCCGTTGCTGATCGACGGCGAGGAATTTGACCCGTTTGATACCGATAGCATCAACGCGGTGCTGGTACCCAAGCACTATGTGTACAGCGGTGGTATCGGTCTTCGTGCAACCCCGAATTTCTTTCTGGCACGACTTGAGTCCAGAGAGGTCTACAACGATTTTACGATGTACGTTGCCGCAGATGAATGTGCGAGAGACCTGACCGCACCGCCGGCAATGACCCAGGGCAAGAACGTTTTCATTCGCAGGGAATCACTGAGTCGGCTGCTCTGGGAAAAATACCAGGAATGGCAGTGGCACAAGAATGAAAACGCCATGGCCAAGGCATTGTCGTTCTATGAGTTTGACAAAGGGGTTTCATACGCGCTGGACCGGATGACGGAAAACGAGCTTGAAGCCGTCACCTTGCATGAAATCGGCGAGTTTGTCGCCTCCAGGGAACTGGGGGATGGATGGCGTGAAATGGTCATGAACCTGCCGCGCTCCCGGGCAGAAATCATGGCCAGAGCCGTCAAGGACCTGCTGGCCGACTGCCTGTCGACCTTGCCGGGGCTGATCGAAAACTACAATCCCGCCTCATTGCATTTTTATGCTGCCAACCTTACAGCCATGCGCAAGGAACTGTTTCCCGGTTTTCAGAAAGCCTATCAGGCCTGGGTGGACACGGACAATCTGAAACCACTGAAAAAGCTGGTTGCAAAAGGTGTACGCCACTGGTCCTCGGTGGCAGGCGACATGCTTGCATGCTACGAGAAACAGGATGATACGAGCTTGTCCAGGCTGGAAAAGATTGTCGTAGAAAATCCTCTTTGACCATGACCCGGGCTCGTGCAGATCGCAGGGCTGAACAGCCCCTTCAAACCATCCGCGAAATCAAGCCGGGCAGCTTTATTTTCGAACAGCCCGACTCCCTTCCTGCGGATTTCTGCGCCGAAGTCATCGAGCACTTTGAGAGGGCCAGGGAAGAACAGTACGAAGGGCGCATTGGCCAGCTCGCCGATGAGGACGCCAGTATCAAGAAATCCACGGACCTGGTCGTAAGCGGCAAGGCACACTGGAAGGATGCGGACCGGACCTTTTTCCGGTCACTGGGCCTGGCTGTGCGGGAATTTCGTGAAAGCTATCCGTTTTTCAAGGGTCCTTTCAAGGATATGGGGTATGGAATCCAGAGAACCCGGGCAGGCGAGTACTATCACTGGCATGTCGATGGCGGCAGCCATGATTTCAGCCACCGCCAACTGGTGGCGATCTGGTATCTGAATGATGTCGCAGGACCGGGGGGAGAAACGGAATTTTTGTTTCAGGGAGTCAAGGTCACGCCCGAAGTCGGGAAACTGATCCTGTTCCCGCCATTCTGGACGCATGAGCACCGTGGCACCCAGCTGGAGCAGGGAGTGAAATACATAGCCACGACCTGGGTTGTGTTTGCATGAGGATCACTTGATTCGGTACCGGTCGCCGCTTGCGCTTGGAGAATTCGCAGAATACTTTTCGTTCCGGTGGGGACAACTGCGTGAACCGCTGGACATGCCTCGCGGCAGCGAAAGGGACGCGCAGGAGGATACCGCATTTCATATCGCAGCCTACGACGGGCCATCCATCGTCGGGGTGGGCAGGGTGCACATTGAAGCCGACGGCACGGCACGGGTGCGTTACATGGCCGTCCATGCCGACTACCGGCTCAGGGGTATCGGTCGTTCGATTCTCGAAAGGCTTGAACAGTTCGCGCGCACTCATCAGGTGAGGACTTGCTGGTTGCTTGCCCGTGAAAATGCTGTGGAGTTCTACAAGAAGAATGGCTATGTCGTGAGCGGTATCGGCGAGAGCGAGCTTTCATCCGTGCATCACGAGAGAATGGAGAAGGTGCTGGACTGATCTGGCGTGCGGCATCCCTTCGCCGGCGTGGATGGGGGCCCTGCTGTTGACGGTGCATTGCGGGGTTGCCCGACCCCCCGTCTGACACCTGCTTCGGTGAGCCAAGTGTGGCCTGGGGTTCTTTCAGACGCTACCGGGCATGGTATAATTCATACATAAAGTACTGTTGTTTTCTTCAAGGAGGTGAAGTCTCATGACAGTCCCAAAAGCAGATAACTACGAGCGATTTTTCATGTCAGACGACTGGTCCGATGAAGATGCCAAGAAAGTTGCGGTCGAGGAAGGGATCACCTTGACGGATGACCATTTTGAACTGCTGCATGCATTGCAGGAGTACTACTCAAGACACGACATCAACATGATCAACATGCGTGAACTGCATGATGCGTTGGAAGAGAAGTTTCACTACAAGGGCGGTATGAAGTACCTGTACGACTTGTTTCCGGGCGGGCCCGTAGCCCAGGGTTGCAGGATAGCAGGTCTGCATGTGCCCACCGGTGCAGTGGACAAAGGGTTCGGAAGCGTAGCCTGAGACTGCCTGCTGGCGCTTGGCGGGGCTGCCCGTGCAGGCAGCCATCGCCGGATGGTCGTGGCTAGTAGTGCAATCCCATCTTGATGTAGCCGCTCGGGCAGACATCGGCACAGATATGACAGCCTACGCATTTGTCGTAATCGGTGTCGACGTAACGGCCCATCGCACGCTGGTCTTTCTTGACCCGGAAAATGGCGTCTTCCGGACAATAAACTACGCAGTTGTCACACTCGAAGCACATGCCGCAACTCATGCAGCGGGCCGCTTCATCAATCGTTTTTTGTTCTTCTAGGGCGGAAAATCTTTCCTGGAAATTGTTCAGAACCTTGTCCGCTGTGATGTTGGCTTCATCACGGCGATTCATGGGCTCATGATCGAAATAGGCCATGTGCAACTGGTCGTGGGTCGCGATCTCGGTGGCTGAACGGTCCTCGTAGTTGTGGATCGCAAATTCCGCCGTGTCCGTGCCCCAGGCTTCGTGAGTTTCGTAAGCCGCAGGCTCAAGTTCACGCACGCGCAGCTCTTCCAGAAGCTTGAAATGATGGGTGTCGATCTTCGGGCGTGAAGGGATTTCCTGATCCATCAAGTAGTGATGCAGGCCTTCTGCGGCAATCGAGGCCTGGCCTATTGCGGTGGTGAGCAGGTGCGGGTTGACCGCGTCGCCGGCAACAAAATGCCCGGGCTTGCCCTCCACCTGGTAGACCTTGTCTGCATTCATCAGGCCCCACCCGTTGTCGAATTCCTCGATGCCCGTATAGTCACCGGTCTGGCCGGTCGCGCTGACGATCAGTGTACATTCAATGTCAAATTCCTCGCCTTCCTTGGGTTCCAGCTTGCCCTCCACCAGTTCCACAGGAACCACTCGCAACGCCTTGGCTCGGCCGTCTTCGTCCAGGATCACCTCGACAGGGGACAGCCCGTCGTGGATTTCCACCCCCTCGCGAATCACCGCGTCCAGTTCATGCTTGGTTGCGGGTGCTTCCGAGATCGGACGCCGGTAGACGACCCATACATCTGCCCCGGTACGCTTGGCCACACTTGCCACATCATGCACGGTGTGTCCCAGGATCACACTTTCCGGGCGGTCTTTTACAGTCACGTTGTGGATGTTGCCGATACGCCTGGCTACAGCGAGCACGTCCATCGCCGTATCCCCCGCACCGATCACGAGTATCCGGCCGCTGATGTATTTCAGGCGATCCTCGTTGAATGCGCGCAGATAGGACATGCCGTCCACAACATTCGGTGCATCACCACCCGGGATCGGCAGTTTCTTTCCGGAAACGGCACCGATGCCCCAGAACACGGCATCGTAGTCACGTTCCAGTTCCTCGACCGAGACATCTGTGCCGACGCGGGTGTTCAGTTTTACTTCCACGCCCATGTCGATGATGCGATTGATCTCGCCTTCCAGCACGGAACGCGGTGTACGGTATCCCGGGATGCCGAATACCATCATGCCGCCGAGCTGGTCGTATTCATCAAAAACTGTGCAGGCATGGCCTTTCTGGCGCAGGAAATAGGCCGCTGTCAGGCCCGCGCATCCACCGCCTACAATTGCAACCTTCTTGCCGCTGTCCTGCTCGGGTACCGAATAGGTCAGGTTCTGGTCCAGGGCCCAGTCCCCTACGTACTGCTCCACGGCATTGATGCCTACGGCTTCTTCGACTTCGTTGCGGTTGCAGCCGTCCTCACACGGGGCAGGGCACACGCGCCCCATCACGGACGGGAACGGATTGGACATGGTCATGCGGCGAAAGGCATGCTCCTGCCAGGTCATGTCGCCTACCGGTTTGTCGATGCCCCTGACAATGGAAAGCCAGCCGCGAATGTCGTGGCCGGAGGGGCAGCTTGCCTGGCACGGGGGGGTTCGGTGAACGTAGGTCGGACAGATCTCGGACAACCCATTTTGCACAACGTCCTTGCTCCATTGCGTCGTGACATGGTCGCCATCCTCATAGCGTCGAAAAGTGAGCTTTTCTTCCATTATCCACTTCCTCCCAAAACAGGCGTCTCAACCCCAGTGATTCGGGTCGATTTGAATCGATTAGGCATAATAAGAATTCCCGATTATAAGGAAATTTCCGGGCACGAGAATATAACTTTAGCACTATTCCTGCCCATCCCGGGCTACATAACATTCGATATGCCTTGCCTCCTGATGTACAGGCACATCCAGCCGGTTTCAGCTCAGCTCATGACCAGCTCAGTCAAGGTCATGTCGCCCGAAGTGTCAATGTCCAGGGCCTGAATCCCGGGCATCCTGTTAACGATGTAGGCCGCCATCAGCCCTACGGTTGCCGTTCTCTCCTGCTGTATCGCGGTCAGCATTTTATCTGCAGCAATCTGGCAGCGTTGCAGGTCGTCGGGACAATCCACCCAGGTGCGGCTCATCTGCCAGCCCCGGTCCATGTCCGAATCCATTTTCTGGAATATATCTTGGGCGTCCTGCATCATTTCATGCTCGACTCGCAGGGAAAAGGTTTTCTCATCGATTGTGACTTTCAGTATGGAAAAAGAGATCATGTAGCAAAATCCACAGGAGGTTCACTACCCGTTTGACGCTTCCCAGGCCAGCTGATGCTGCCACCTCCACGTCCAGTGGCCCCATTCCCGAAGGCCAGTATGTTCAATGCAGCGTTTACATCCGCATGATCCCGATACCCGCAGGCCACACACGCATGCCAGGCCCGGGTCTTTCTGTTCTTTTTGTCGATGTGTCCGCACGCATGGCAGGTCTGGCTGGTGTACTGCGGGGCAACCTTCACCACACTGGATTTATAACCAAGACACTGCTCCAGCTTGTACCATCCCGAGTTGAGAATCGCCCGGTTCAGTCCGGCTTTCTGTTTCACATGCTGGCCGGGATGCTCTTTCGTACCCTTGGCCGAGGCCGTCATACTTTTCGTATCCAGGTCTTCGAGGTAGATAAGAGTATAGTCGTCTGCAATTTCCCTCGAGACCTGGTGACACCAGTCGGTGCGCGCCTGCACGATCTTCTGTTGCGTTCGGGCATGAAGGTTCTTTGCCCTGAGATAGCGGTTGCTGGGCTTGACCCCCTGCTTGCGGCTGCCGCGCTGGCGCCTGGCCATCATGCGCTGATACCTTCGTTTCCTGGCCTCCAGCCTCTCCAGATCCGGCGTGTAGTGCACGATACCATCGGAGCGGGCCACCTGGCCGACGTTGCGGTCGACGCCCACAGCCTTGATGGATGAGGGCAGAGCCGTGATCTCGACTTCGTACACGATGTAGGCATACCAGCCTCGGGCTTCGTGCTTGACCGTGCCGGATACAGGTCTGGCATCGGGATAGGGATTGTGACCCCTGAGCTTGACCTGGCCGATGCGCTGGATGTGCAGGTAATCTCCATGTAACTTGAACATTCCCGTACCCAGAGGGAACGAGGGTACGTGGTCGTACTGAGGCTTGAAGCGAGGCAGTCCACCCTTTCCCGCATAGAAGTTTTTGTAAGTGGTTTCGATCTGTTTTAATGTTAGACGCACGATGGCGCAAGAGTAGTCCTGCAGCCACTTCTCCTGGTGCTTGCGCCAGAGGGCAAACAGCTTGTTGAGGCTGTACCAGCGCGGGTCGCATCGCCCGCACCATTTGTAGTCGTCCCTGAGCTTGCCGACGAAGTGGTTCGATGTGAACCGGCAGGCCTCGGCAGTGCCATGTAGCTTCTTGGCCTTGGCTGCCGAGCCGGGGTGCAGGCGGTAACGGATGGTGCGGTGTGTCTTCATGCGGATTTTGCTACATAATTCCCTTCAGTATCATCGAGGGGCTTCGCAGATTCACTGCATGCCAATGTAACCGGGTTCGAGTATTCAAACAATGGTGACACAAGTCAAACACGTTCTCGGCGGCCAGGAGCTTCACCGGGTACGCGAATTACTTGCCGATGCCGAATTCCAGGACGGCAGGCTTTCGGCCGGGCCTTCCGCCCGGCAGGTGAAAAACAACGAAGAGGCCTGCAGCGAAAAGACGGTTTCCGAGTTGAACCGCATTGTCATGGGCAACCTGGTGCGCCATCCCGAGTACAAGATTGCAGCCCTTCCGTACCGCGTTGCCGTTCCCTTTTACGTGCGATACGGCCAGGGCATGGCGTACGGGGAACACATGGATGATCCCGTGATGGGGGAAGACAACCGCTATCGCTCGGATATTGCCGTCACCGTATTTTTGAATTCACCGGAGGAATATGAAGGCGGGGAGCTGGTGATCGGTACGCCCTTCGGTCGCCAGGCCATCAAGTACCCGGCAGGGGACGCCGTGTTGTATCCCGCCTCGACGCGCCATCAGGTGACTCCCGTCACAGGCGGCGAACGGCTGGTGGCCGTGACCTGGGTGCAGAGCCTGGTCAGGAGCTACGAACAGCGGGACCTGCTCTACCAGCTGGGCAAGACACGTGAGAAAATGCTGCGGAAATACCCGGATAGCGAGGATAGCCAGCGCATCGACAACGTGTACCTCAACCTGGTGCGCATGTGGAGCGGGACCTGAAGCCGTGAATCCCGTGGGACCCGGTCGGCGGTTCCGATGGTGTGATCAAAGGGGAGCCGGGTCGCGGTGCCCGAGCAGGCCGGTCACCCTGCAGCCCGGGGCGGGTACAGGAAAGAGGGTCTGAAATGCCAGCCTAGGGTTTGGAGCCTACTTCCTCGTGAGCATCGTCAACCACTTTCATGGCAACCTTCGTATACTCATCTTTGAAACCTTCCAGTTCTGAGCCTTTCCCTGGCAGCCAGTAGCTTTCTGCCGTCAACTTCCCGGTTTGCTCGAATTCGATGAACTTCCTTTGCATCTCGAGAAGCTTCTGGATCTTTTCCTGTTTGGAACTCACGTTAAATCCTCACTCTGTTTAAGCCAGCCTGCCATACGCTAGTGGCCCGACGGCCCGCTGTCTGTATTCAATAAGGGGTGCAGGGGTGGCGCATGCTGCACCCGCGGACCTAAATCAGTAACCGCCCTTGCGCCGACTTTCGGGCAGTCCGCCGATGCGACCTGCCTGCTTGCTAGGGTTTCCGGGAAACAGGTCGTACAGGGTCTTTGCATTCACTTTCTTGTCCCCCCATTTTTTGGCCATGGTTTTGACCATGTTCCGGGTATTGGGCAGGTTCCCGCTGTTGTTGATGAACTCATCCCTGAGATAATTGATGACATCCCAGTGTCTTTCGGTCAGCTCAAGGCTTTCCTGCTGGGCGATGGCTTCTGCAACCGCTTCGCTCCAGTCTCCAATGTCCGCCAGAAAACCGGAGTCCGTCGTTTCGATTTCCTTACCATCAATGTTAATTGCCATAACTTCACTCCTCACCTGACAATTCTTGCTTGCCTTTTTGATAAGCAGTTAACTCAATAGTAGCGTTATTTTTCCTGCGATTGGCGGACGGCGTCAATACCCTTATGAGGTAGGAACAGGCCACAGCCCAGCTTGCGTCCTGCGCCCAGGCCCTGCTGCTGCAGCTGAATGGACTCCTCTTTTTCGAGACTGCCGATCATCAGGCTGCGCGTGGCAAGATTGTCACCCGGCATGCGCAGCACATGGGCCCGCCCGCTCATCATTTTCCGGGCGCGTATACCCTGTTTCTTCAGCAGCTGATCCGCCTGTTCCAGGAAGGCCTCCTCATCGGTGAGATGATCGGTGACGACGTAACGCGCAAAGATCGTGGTCTGCGAGGAAAGCAGCTTCTCGTGGGGCTGGCTCAGGACCAGTTCATGCTCGCCGACCATGATCCTTCTTCCCGCAAGCTGCTTGGCCTCTTCGATACGGTGTTTCGGCAGCCTCAGCATGAAGCGCGTGCGACGGGACAGACTCAGCAAGGCATCCGGTTCCTGTGGCCGGATCCAGCCGTTCCCCGACTCGGCCCCATGGATCAGGTGGATTCCGGCCCGGGGCTCTTCTGCGAACCAGGTCAGTTCTGCCTGAATGGCCCGGGAAAGGTCATGGGCGTGGTCCAGCGGCAACTGCTTGCACTGTACCTTGAATGACAGATCGACGACGTCGTCCGGTACGACGTATTGCCCGCTCTTGTCCTCTCGGTCCTGCCAGTACATTGCAGGCCTAGTCAGGGGCTTTCTTGGCAGCGGTGAACACCGATTCCAGGATGTCCTCCCAGTTTTCGGGGGTATCGTGAAACGGTGGACGCACATCCATGCGGAAGAAAAGTTCTTCTGTCCGGGCCTGCTCGCCGATCTTTTCCTTGAGTTCTTCAAACGAGCGCAGCTCATGGTGCTGCATGAGGACCTCACTCAGCCACAGCATCGTCGGTACGGGCCATGCCGTTCGCAGGGTTAGGGCTGGACACACGTTCATAAAAGCGGGCCCGGTACAGCAGGCGTCCTGAGCGGGGTTGATCGGTGAACATGGTTCGATTATGCAGCACATTGTTGCAAATCACACCCTCTCCACTTTGCAGGCGGTGACGGAATCGATAGGGGTTGTCATTGAGAAGGTCCAGCAGTGCGGACCGGGCCCGCGCACATGCCGGGCTGTCTTTCCACTGGATGTTTCGGGTGCGGGCGGTGTAGCGCATGTATAACGTCTGCGTGGCCCTGTCGATCGCAAACACCGGCCCGGTCGTCTCAAGCTCCGGTCGTTCGCTGTTTTCCGGATTGGGAGGTATGGTCATGGCCTCGGGATCCATCAGGGCCTCGATGTGCTCCGGGTCATGATCGCGCAGCAGGATGTAGAGGATTTCGGGGTCCAGGTAGGTGTTTTCACCGCCGCTTTCGGCAGGGCGCACGCAGTGCATCAGGAAAGCCCGGATGCGTTGCGCATCCCGGTTGTAGTAGCCGTCGGTGTGCCAGTTCAGGGGCCTGTTCGTATAGGGTATGTACGAGCTTGCCGATCCTTCACGCAGGACCTGTATGGAAGAGACCCGGTCCCGGTCCGCACAAAAGTTGGCGTCCATGCGGACCAGGCCCAGCTGCCTGGCGATGGCGGTCACGACAGTCTTGTCCTGCACCTCGCCGTGCCGGAGCCTGTAGATGGCAAGGTTGGCCTTCCCGCACCACTGCAACAGGCTGTTTTTTTCTTCTCGGGTCAGCTGGTAGGGGTTCTGGATGTCCACGATCAGCTGTTCGGTACGGGCCGGGTAGTCCTGCAGTTTGCGTGTCCGCCACTGGCGGTACGCGCTTCGGTTTTCAAGTGAGAACTGCTGCATGGTTTGGCAAGCACAGAAACGGTCCGGGGGGAAAAGGTTGGCTGTCTGTGCTTGGATTTCCCTCCACAATCATGTCCGGGATACTTCCGGTTTAGCTTAATGTGATCGACCTGATAAATCCTATCTCTATCGGGATAACCTGCTTTTGGGTTCGCCCCCCATGGAGGGGATTTTGTCATCTAGGCCCTGCTTCTAGACTCATGAATGTATGTTTAGACCTTTGGGCTTCTTTGCCGTGACGTGTTCCTGTACACTTGAAAAGTCCATGCATCCGGTTGGAAGTTTCGGATCTGAAACCAGAAATACGTAAGGAGATTTCATAATGGCCGATACGCATCACCCCACTCCTATGCTTGATGACCTGGAAACGGGTCCTTGGCCAAGTTTTGTTTCCGGCATCAAGCGTCTGCGCGACAAGCATGAAGATGAACGGATCCGCGGCGTAGCCAACTCCTTGCTGGGCCAGCTGGAACACTCCTATGAGACGCGCAAAGGCTATTGGAAGGGTGGCACGGTTTCAGTTTTTGGATACGGCAGCGGAATCATTCCCCGCTTTTCAGAAGTCGGCTCGGCGTTTCCTGAATCCAAGGAGTTCCATACCCTGCGAGTCCAGCCCCCTGCAGGAAACTACTACACGACAGACATGTTGCGACAGCTTGGAAGCAGCTGGGAGAAATGGGGTTCCGGGCTGGTGACCTTTCACGGGCAGACCGGCAACATCATGTTTATCGGGGCAACGACGGAAAACACCCAGCACTTTTTTGACGAGATCAATGATTACGGATGGGATTTGGGGGGTGCGGGCCCCTGCGTGCGTACCGGGCAATCCTGTGTAGGGTCCGCGCGGTGTGAGATGTCCAACGCGGACGAGATGAAAATTCACCGAACCCTGCTCAACAACTTCACCGACGATGTCCATCGTCCTGCATTGCCCTACAAATTCAAGTTCAAAGTATCCGGATGTCCAAATGACTGCATGAATTCGATCGAACGATCGGACTTTTCCATCATCGGCACATGGCGTGACGACATGAAAGTGGACCAGGAAGAGGTCAAGAAGTTTGTGCACCGCAAGGGACGCCAGTATGTCATCGACAATGTGATCACCCGCTGTCCCACCAAGGCCCTTACCCTGAAAGACGACGATACCCTGGAGGTCAACAACCAGGATTGCGTCCGTTGCATGCATTGCCTGAACGTCATGGTGAAAGCCCTGTCTCCGGGAGATGATCGCGGGGTGACCGTACTGATCGGCGGCAAGCGTACCCTCAAGATCGGTGACCTGATGGGCACGGTGGTCGTGCCGTTCATGAAGCTCGAGACCGAAGAGGATTACGAAAAACTGGTCGAGCTGGCCGAGGAGACCATCGACTTCTGGGCAGAGAACGGCCTGGAACATGAGCGATGCGGCGAAATGATCGAGCGCATCGGGCTGGTCAATTTCCTGGAAGGGATTGGTGTGGAAGTCGATCCCAACATGGTCAATGAGCCGCGTCAAAGCTCCTACCTGCGCGCTGACGGCTGGGACGAAGAAGCCGAGAAATGGTTCAAGCGAAAAGTCGAGCAGCGACAGGCGGCCGCAGGATAGACCCTGCAGTCCTGCCGTATCCACACTTTCTGTAAAGCATCAGGCTACAACGTTTTAGGAGAACAGAATGGCGCAGCAGCATCGTGCACCCATTGAGTCGGGTTGCCCCGACGGATTCCAGTACATGCATCCTGTGATGCGCAAGAATTACGGCGCCTGGGATTATCACGAGCACCCGCGCCCGGGTGTCCTTTTGCACGTTGCCGACAACGGGGACCGTATCTGGACCGTGCGGGCAGGAACACAGCGTATTCTGGATGTATTCACCCTGCGCAAGCTTTGCGAGATCGGCGATGAATTTGCCGAAGGCTATGTGCGCTTTACGATCCGCAGCAATATCGAATACATGGTGGCGGATGACTCCAAGGTCCAACCGCTGATCGATGCCCTGGAAACCGAAGGCTTCGTGGTGGGTGGAACGAAGAATTCCGTGGCCATGATTTCACATACCCAGGGCTGGCTGCATTGCGACATCCCGGGTACCGACGCCTCGGGCGTGGTCAAGGCCATGATGGACGAGCTGATCGATGAGTTTCGTGAAAACAACATGCCCAACCGCGTGCACATCACGACCTCCTGCTGCCAGATCAATTGTGGCGGCCAGGGGGATATCGCGATCAACGTACAGCATACCAAGCCGCCGAAAATCAACCATGACCTGGTATCCAATGTATGTGAGCGGCCTTCCGTAGTGGCCCGTTGTCCGGTGGCTGCGATTCGTCCTGCACAGGTGAACGGCAAGCCCTCGCTTGAAGTCGATGAGAAAAAATGCATCTGCTGCGGGGCCTGTTATCCGCCCTGTCCGCCCATGCAGATCAATGATGCCGAGCACAGCCAGCTTGCGATCTGGGTCGGAGGCAATCACAGTAATGCACGGGGCAAGCCCACCTTCCAGAAACTGGTGGCTGCAGGGATTCCCAACAATCCGCCGCGCTGGCCGGAAGCGACCGCCGTGGTCAAGCAGATCCTGCGGGCCTACCGTGATGGCGCCAGGGACTGGGAGCGCATCAATGACTGGATTGAGCGCATCGGCTGGCCGCGATTCTTTGAGAGCACGGGACTTCCCTTTACCAAATTCCACATTGATAACTGGCGTGGTGCACGCAGAAGCCTGAATTCTTCGGCTCATATCCGTTTCTAGGCATGAGGGAGCAGTGTGAAGTTTGGAATTGTGATCAATGAAGGACCGTACACGCACCAAGCATCTGATTCGGCCCTCCAATTTGTAAAAGCAGCCCTGCACAAGGGGCATGAAATCTTTCGGGTCTTTTTCTACCACGACGGAGTAAACAACGGCACGAGCTTGGGCGTGCCGCCCCAGGATGACCGCAATCTCACCCTGGAATGGTCCGGTCTGGCCGACAAGCATGGCCTGGACCTGGTGGTATGCGTGGCCGCTGCACAGCGTCGCGGGGTGCTCGACGAAGACGAAATGGGGCGACATGGCAAAAGTGCGAATAACCTGGCACCGGGCTTTCGTATCTCGGGTCTGGGTCAACTCATCGAAGCCGGAATACAGGCGGATCGCCTGGTGACTTTCGGGGATTGAACTTCTGGGAGATGTCTGGTGGAAAACGGCGAGGGCGTAGTCAAGAAATTTTGTTATATCAACCGTAAGGCCCCGTACGGAACGATCTACGCGCTGGAATCTCTGGAGGTTGTTCTCATCGCGGCAGCGTTTGACCAGGACATCAGCCTGGTGTTTGCGGACGACGGCGTGTACCAGCTTACCAAGGATCAGGATACGGACGGCATCGGCATGAAGAACTTTTCCAAGACCTACACGGCGCTCGGGGATTACGATATCAAAAAAGTGTATGTGGAGAAGGAGTCCCTGGAAGAGCGCGGCTTGTCCGCCGAGGATCTTCAGGCGTTGAAATACGAGGATGAGGACGATGACTGGGCCGAAAAGGATTCACTGTTCGTGGTCGGGCGCGAAGACCTGGTCAAAATCATTGATGAACAGGACGTGATACTGAGTTTCTGATATCTGCCATGGCCACCTTGCACACCGTAAACAAGTCCCCGTTTGAACGTAACGCCCTGGAATCCTGTCTGCGCCTGGCCAAGGCGGGAAGTTCGGTGCTCCTGTTTGAGGATGGCGTGATCGGTGCCATGCGCAACACGAGGTTCAGTGAGAAAGTCACTCAGGCCATGAACGATTTTTCAATTTATGTCCTGGGCCCGGATATCCAGGCGCGGGGACTGGACAATGGCAAGGTCATCGATGGGATCCAGGTAGTCGATTATAATGGCTTTGTAGATTTGACGACCGAACATGATACCGTTCAGTCGTGGCTGTAGAATATGTTTAACGAACGCGAGAAAACGAGGAGAATTGCATGCCTTTAGAAGTAGACGGCAAGACCTTTGAGACTGATGAAGAAGGCTATTTGGCCAACCTTAACGACTGGCAACCGGAACTGGCGGATGCGATGGCGGAAGCGGATGGTGCCGAGCTGGGGGAAAATCACTGGGAGGTGATTAACTTTCTGCGCTCGTACTACGAAGAGTACCAGATTGCTCCTGCCGTGCGCGTGCTGACCAAAGCAATCGGCAAGAAACTGGGCAAGGACAAGGGTAACAGCAAGTACCTGTATGAACTGTTTCCTTACGGTCCTGCGAAGCAGGCGTGTAAATACGCGGGTCTGCCCAAGCCGACGGGTTGCGTGTAGGCTGTACCGAGCCTTAACAAGGGAAATGGCCGAAAGGTCAAGCTGCCTTTCTTCTCTGCATCGGGATCCTGTTCATGCCGGGTGTGAAGTGCCAAGAAACCCTGATAGATGTCAGTCGTAACGATCGTCTTTGCAGTCTTGTTCTATGTGGCAACTGCCATATTGCTGGTATTTACTGCACATAAAATCTGGCAGTACGCCAAAGCACCCGCGCCTTTAAAAATACCCACAACTCCCGCGCCGACCACGCGTGGCGGTGTCGTGTTCCGGATGGTCAAGGAACTGACGATATTCGAAAGCCTGTTCAAAGCCAACAAGTGGACCTGGCTGTTTGGATGGATGTTTCATTTTGGCCTGCTGCTGGTCCTGTTGAGGCACTTGCGTTACTTCACCGACCCGGTCTGGGGCTGGGTGGTCTTTTTACAGCCGTTTGGGAAATATGCCGCCTTCATGATGTTGGCGGGCCTGGCGGGCCTGTGGGCCAGGAGGCTGTTTGTCGATCGCGTCCGCTACATATCCGCACCCTCGGACCACCTGATGCTGTTGCTGCTGATTGCCATCGGGGTCACGGGGGCATTGATGACTTTTGTGGAACACACGGACATCGTTGCACTGAAGGCATTTTTCCTGGGGCTTTTTGCCTTCAACTGGTCCCCGCTGCCCCATGACCTGATCCTGATCGTGCACCTGAGCCTGGTGATCCTGCTGATGGTCATCTTTCCCTTCAGCAAACTCCTGCATGCCCCGGGTGTGTTCTTCAGCCCGACCCGAAACCAAGTGGACAATCCCCGCGAGCGTCGCCATGTGGCGGATTGGGCTTCCAGACTTGAATCATCCAATACGGGTTAGTTATGGCAGCTGCAGAATTTGAAACTCCGAAGATCCGGGAGTACCCGGTCATTCCCCACCTGCAGGAAGGCGTCATGGCACACAGCAAGCCGTTTGTTGCCAAGCCTGACCTGCAGGAAAAACTCGGTTATCCGGGTGAGCTGGTCGATAACTGGAAAGAAGTGGCGATCGAAAAGATGGGTGAACTTACCGGCAAGTACCGTTCGTTGCAGGTATTCCTGGACTCCTGCGTGAAGTGCGGTGCCTGCACGGACAAGTGCCACTACTACCTGGGTACGACCGATCCGAAAAACATGCCTGTGGCGCGCCAGGACCTGTTCAGGAAAGTGTACCGGCGCTACTACACGCTTTCCGGCAAACTTTTCCCGAAGCTTGTCGGCGCGGAAGACCTGACCGAAGAAGTGCTGGATGACTGGTACAGCTACTTCCATCAGTGTTCCCAGTGCAGGCGGTGTTCGGTGTATTGCCCCTATGGAATCGATACTGCTGAAATCTCCATGGCTGCGCGCGAGATCATGGACGCCGTCGGCAAGGGCCAGAAATACTGCAATGAGATCATCGGCAAGGTGCATGTGATCGGCAACAACCTGGGTTTGCCGGAGCCTGCGCTGGCGGACACCCTGGAAGGGCTGGAAGAAGATGTCGAAGAGGAAACCGGAGTCCAGGTGCGGTTTCCCCTCGATGTCAAGGGCGCGGATGTGCTGGTTGTCACGCCGTCCGCCGATTTTTTTGCCGAGCCCCACATCGACGGGTTGATCGGCTACGCGAAAGTGTTTCACCAGGCAGGCATTTCCTGGACGCTGAGCTCCTATGCCAGTGAGGCTGCAAACTTCGGCATGTTCATTGGCAGCTATGAAAACATGCGAAAACTTGCCCTTCGCATACGCGAGGCGGCGCTTGATCTCGGCGTCAAGCGGATCGTCTTCGGCGAATGCGGGCATGCGTGGAGGGTCGCCTATTCGTTCCTGAACACCCTGGCCGGGCCGTTCGATTTTCTCGACCCCAGCTATCCGGTGCCGCAGCATATTTGTGAAGTGACGCACAGCCTGATCCAGGAGGGAAGACTGACCCTGGACCCCTCGAAAAATGATGACATGGTGATTACCTACCACGACTCGTGCAATGTTGCCCGCGCATCCCGGATGGGGGACAGGCCGGGAGGCCAGTTTGAGATCCCGAGAGAGATCCTCAGGACGGTCTGCAACCACTATGTGGACATGCCGAGTTACTCCATCAAGGAAGGCACCTATTGTTGCGGCGGCGGCGGCGGTCTGCTGACAGATGACTTGATCGAACTGCGAGTCAAGGGCGCATTGCCGCGCATGGAAGCCCTTAAAAATGTCGTGGATGACTACGGCGTGACCCACATGGCCGCGATGTGTGCGATTTGCAAAAGCCAGTTTTCCAAGGTGTTCCCCTACTATGATTTCGAGATGGACCAGATCGTCAGCCTGCACCAGCTCGTCAGCAACGCAATCGTGCTGCAGCCCGAAGGGAAGGAAGAATCTGATGAAGATCCGCCCGGGGAAGGACAGGAGCAGGCCGAGGCGGCCTAAGTGAGCTGAAGTTACGTCATGACTGGGCCGAAGTGAAGTACCTTGATCAGGCACACCGTTCATCGCTGGTTTTTAAGCCTTGCTGGCACCCTGGCATGTTGCGTACTCATGACCGGAGCGGTGTCGGGCGGACCGGAAGATATCCCGCCGCCCAAGGGGGTATACAGTGAGGACACCCTGTGTGTGGAGCCCGTAGAGATCATGCGTAGGCAGCACTTTGAATACATCCTCGACCACAGGGACAGGACAGTCGTCGAAGGCATCCGTACAAAACAGTACAGCCTGATCGGGTGTATCGACTGCCACATCACGCCGAATGCACAGGGTGAATACGCACGCTACTCGCAAGAAACGCACTTTTGTGCAAGCTGCCATCAATTCGCGGCGGTGAACATCGACTGTTTTCAATGTCATGCCGATCGCCCGGCAGCAGCAATACGAAAAGCACAGGAGCCGGACGTGAAGGCCCAGCAATCCATGCCACAACTGCATGAAACCTTGCAGTTCAGCACGACTACCTTCGCCAGGTGACGACATGAGAACCGAGCCTGTCATGCGCTACACACTGGACACCACTGAGGAAATCAGTGTCGAGCGGCGTAACTTCACGCAGGGCATGGCTGCCCTGGCAGGCCTGACCCTGGCACCGGGTGTCTTTTTATATTGTGCAGCGGAAGCCAAGCCGGATGACCAGGCCGTCAGCAGCCAGCAGCGCTGGGGCATGCTGGTCAATACAAACAACTGTCATGAAGATTGCAATGCATGCGTGAGTGCCTGCAACGAGGAAAATGGTCTGTGGAGCCTGGGCCGTCCTGCAACCGACGCCCAGTGGATTCGCAAACTGGACGTAAAGGACAAGCAAACCGGCCACGTCACATCCATGCCCATGATGTGCCAGCATTGTGAGCATCCTCCATGTGTCGACGTATGCCCGACCGGTGCCTCATTCCGCCGCGTGGACGGAATCGTACTGGTCAACAAGCACACCTGCATCGGATGCCGGTATTGCATGATGGCGTGCCCCTACAAGGCACGCTCGTTTATCCACGAGCCGCTCCAGGACCAGCTACCGCACTCGCCCCGGGGCAAGGGATGCGTGGAAAGCTGTACATTGTGTGTACACAAGGTGGACCGAGGCGACAACAACACGGCCTGTGCCGAGGCTTGTGCCAAAGAAGGGCACCAGGCGCTTTTGTTTGGCGATTTGAACGACCCCGAGAGTGAGATTTCAAAACGGCTGGAGGAATTTGGCGGTACGCAGATTCGTGCGGACCTGGGGCTCAATACCGGAGTCCGGTACCAGGGTATTTAAAAAGGCAGCGCGCATGGAAACCGTTCGTTTCAGCACCATAGATGCCCGATCTGCTCAATACTGGGTCCTGTTGGGCTTGCTGGCTTTCGGCGCGCTGGTTGGCTATCTCGCAGCACACCACATGGACGTGGAGGGCCACCACATCACCGGCATGAACAACCAGATTGTGTGGGGCTTCCCGCATGTCGTAGCTGTCTTTCTGATCGTGGCAGCTTCGGGCGCCCTCAATGTGGCATCGATCTCTTCCGTATTCGGGAAGATCGACTACAAGCCGCTTGCGAGGTTGTCCGCCCTTCTTGCCATTGCACTGCTGGTAGGGGGTCTGATCATACTGGTTCTGGACCTCGGCCGGCCCGATCGCCTGATCGTTGCCATGACGGTGTATAACTTCAAATCCATCTTTGCCTGGAACATATTCCTGTATGTCGGATTCATTTTCATCACCGCCGTGTACCTCTGGATGATGATGGAAAGGAAAATGAATCGCTTCTCCAGGTCAGCCGGATTCGCCGCGTTCATCTGGCGGTTGATCCTCACCACCGGTACTGGGTCGATCTTCGGATTCCTGGTTGCGCGCCAGGCATACGATGCGGCCATCATGGCACCCTTGTTCATCATCATGTCATTTTCGTTTGGCCTGGCTGTCTTCATCCTGGTACTGCAGGCAAGCTATGCATGGACCCAACGCCAGCTGGGCGACGCCATACTGCACAAGCTCAGGGTGTTGCTGGGCATCTTCATTGCCGCGGTGTTCTATTTCGTCCTGGTGTACCACCTGACCAATTTGTATGCCACGGAGCACCATGGTGTCGAGCGTTTCATTCTGGTGGACGGCGGCATCTACACCTTCCTGTTCTGGGGGGCGCAGATGCTCATCGGCAGCGTGGTACCGCTCGTACTGGTCTTCGTCAAGCCATTCAGCCAGTCAAGACACATGATCTCGCTGGCGGCGCTTCTGGTGATCGCAGGGGGCCTGGCCCAGCTGTATGTGATCATCATTGGCGGACAGGCCTATCCCCTGGTGCTCTTCCCGGGCATGGAGGAAAGCAGCAGCTTTTATGACGGGGTTGTCGGTCAGTATGCACCCAGCATTTTTGAGATTTTGCTTGGTGTGGGAGGAGTCTGTGTGGCGCTGATCATTGTCACGGTGGGAATTGCCGTGCTTGAATTTTTGCCTGAAAGCTTGTCAGACAAGGCTCTCAGACCGAAAACCGTTACCGCGTAGCGGAATACGGGCCGCTCTTGTGAAGGGTCCCGCATAGCGTCATGGCATCCGTCCTGATTTCGGCCGCCCACAAGTCCTCGGGCAAGACCGTACTGAGCATCGGAATCAGTGCGGCCCTGAGCCAGCGCGGCATGCAAGTGCAGACCTTCAAGAAGGGCCCGGACTACATAGACCCCATGTGGTTGTCCAAGGCATCGAAGCGCAGCTGCTACAACCTTGATTTCTGGACGCAGACAGGGGAAGAGATGGTCTCCCTGTACGAGAGACAGGCACGGGACGCCGCGATTGGCGTCATTGAAGGCAACAAGGGCCTCTATGACGGCTTGAGCGAGGATGGCCGTGACAGCAGTGCCGCCTTGGCAAAACTGCTCGAGGTGCCGGTGATCCTGACGCTCGACACCTGCGGCACGATCCGGGGGGTGGCTCCACTGATACTGGGGTACCAGCAATTTGATCCGGACGTAAAAATCGCAGGCGCCATCCTGAATCTGGTGGGTGGTGACCGGCATGCAGCCAAGTTGACGGCTGCGATTGAGCGTTACACGGATGTGCCTGTGCTGGGCGCCGTGCATCGCAATCGGAAACTCGAACTGGTCGAACGTTATCTGGGCCTGATGCCGAGCAACGAGGACCCGTTGGCCGGCAGGCACATCGCGGATATTTCCGAGGTGGTCGCAGAGCAGGTAAACCTGGATGGTGTCACGGCCATTGCAGATTCCGCGTGGGCGCCCGAATCACCGGCAGGCGAGCCCCCCGGGCGCGTTCGGGATTACGGGTTGAGAATTGCCTTTGCCAGGGATGCGGCCTTTGGCTTTTACTACGCGGACGATCTGGATACCTTTTCCCGACTGGGGGTGCAATTGCTGCCCTTTGACACACTGCATGACCGCCGCCTCCCTGAGGCCGATGCACTTTTCATCGGCGGCGGCTTTCCGGAAAAAAACATGCACCGGCTTTCGGCCAATGCGGATATGTTACGGGCGGTTCGGGAGGCCATAGAGAATGGCATGCCCGCTTATGCCGAATGCGGCGGGTTGATGTATCTTTGCAATTCGATCCGTGTTGATTCGGAAAAATGTGCAATGGCGGGGGTGATCGATGCGGATTGCGAGATGCATGAAAAGCCTGCAGGACGCGGTTACACGACGCTGCAGAAAAACACTCGGCACCTGTGGTCCGGTACATCCCGGCAGGCGGTCCCGGGACACGAGTTCCATTACTCCACGCTCGTAAACCTGGCCGATGACCAGGACTACTCTTTCGAGGTGAAACGCGGTTTCGGAATCGATGGCAAGAACGATGGTATCCGCTACAAGAACCTGCTGGCCTGCTACACCCACCAAAGAAACACGAAAAGGAATCAATGGATTCCGGAATTTCTCAACTTTATAAAATCCTGTACATGAGGATCGGCTACAATTTGCCCTCTCTGGTCAAGACCACACCGATTTCTGGATCAATCTGATGTCCGTAAAAATGACAAAAGCTGCTGCTGACCAGGTCAAGAAGTCTGCGTTTGAGGCAAAAATGGACAATACCCCCTTGCGGGTAGCCGCCACCCGCAATGCGGATAACTCCCTTCATTATGGCCTGGGGTTCGATGATGTCGGCAGTGGCAGTGAAAAGGACCATTGTTTCGAGTCGAACGGCATTGAACTTGTAGTGGCCGAGTCCAGCCTGGACTTGCTGGATGGCACAACGATTGACTTCGTTGAACTGGAGTCCAAACAGTTCCACTTCGTGTTTCTGAACCCCAATGATCCGAACTACTCGCCGCCCAAGGAGGAGTAGAGAGCACGGGTCATGCCGAGTGTCGACCCGCTTCATAAATCGAAAGAGCTTCTGAGCCGCTTGCCCCCTTCGAAACCCGGTTGATCCCACATGCCGGCAGAATATATTTTCATAATCCCCGGGCGGGGCATGGATTCCCGTAATAAAGCCTGTCAGGCCAGGCGTTGATTGAGCGAATGCTTTTGTGCAGCATGAAATCCCAATACTGGTAAAGTAACAGTCAGCGATGATGCATACGACACAATTTCATGAACTCCAGTGCCGGGATCGCGGAGCCTGAAGTGGATTCGGATGTCAAATTGACGGAGTTCTTGACCACGCTGCACACCTGGACACAAAAGATCCGGGCCGGCGAACTTGCCGCACGCATCCCCGTTTTCCCGGTGTCGGAACTGTCAGAACTGAGCCAGGATATCAACTTTGTGGGTGAAATGCTGGAGTCGCTGTCCAGGGATGCGGAGATACAGCTGCAGCGGCACACAGAACACATTGCGCGCAAGAACAAGTCGCAGGAAACACTGTATGACGTTGTCACCAGCATCAACATGTCACGCAACGTGCATGAACTGCTTACTCATTTTCTGCACACCATGAAGGAGTTGGTGGATGCACGCGGCGCAGTAGTTTTTCTTGAAACGAAAAAAAACTCCTTTTCGCTGATCGCCGGGACCGGTATCGAGTCGGCCCTCAGGGATGAACCACCGTTCTTGCCCGAGAATATACCTGAGTCGAATCAGCAACGAGCGGTTCCTATTCGGGTGGTGCCCTGTCCTGCACAGATCAGCAAAGCCACCTTTGGCGGTGAAAGACTTTCCGTGCTGATCATTCCGTTGCAATACCGCGGCAAGGTTCTCGGCGTGTACAACTTGTATATTGAAGAGGACAAATTCAAGAACGACAGCGAGTACAGGGAGCTGTTTACGAGCATGGGGCGCCATCTCGGCATCGCTGTGGAAAAAGCCCGCCTTGACGAGGAAGCCAAGGCCCTGTCGATCATGCGGGAAAGAACCAACATCGCCAACGAGCTGCACGATTCGCTTGCACAGACTCTGGCAAGCATCCGTTACCAGGTGCGGGTGCTGGATGAGACGATCCACCAGGGAGATGAAGCGGCGACCTGGCAGGAACTGGAACGCATAGAATCTACCATTGACGAGGCACACACGGAGTTGCGCGCACTCATTGCGCATTTCCGCCTGCCCATTGGCGAGCGTAGCCTTACCGTGTCTGTAGAGCAGGTCATCGAACGGTTCAAGCAGGACAGTGACGGCATACAGGTATATCTGCAAAAAGAGTGGCCGGACACCATGCTGCCACCGCAGATCGAGTTACAGGTATTACGTGTCATCCAGGAAGCACTCACCAACGTTCGCAAGCACAGTGAAGCAGGTACCGTGCGTGTGCTCATGCGAGGAGATGAGGAGGGTCATTACTCGGTTCTGGTGGAAGACGACGGTATAGGGATCACGGATCTTCAAAAGCAAAAACCGGCGGGCGAGCATGTCGGTATCAGTGTCATGCAGGACCGTGCCAACCGGATTGGTGGTACACTTACCGTGGACGGAGAACCGGGCGAAGGTGTACAGGTCCGCTTTGAATTTAACTACCTGCCGGACGATGTACAAGAGAATGTCCGGCACGAAATGGTGTGAGTCCTGAATCATGGTTTCCTATATGAAGCTGCGCATCATTGTCATTGACGATCACACCTTGTTTCGTGAAGGCCTGCAAAGCCTGTTGAGCCGACATGGAATCGAGGTCGTTGCCTCGGTCGGCGATGGTCACGAGGGAATCCGGCTGGCTCAGGAGTTGCAGCCCGATATCGTGTTGCTGGACATGCGGATGCCGGGGATGTCCGGTCTTGAGGTCCTGAAACAGTTCCGGCACCTGAAATTTGAAGCTCCGGTGGTCATGCTGACGACGAGTGGCGATGAGCGTGACCTGGTGGAAGCCTTGCGCAATGGCGCCAAGGGTTATCTGCTGAAGGACATGGAGCCGGACAACGTGGTTGCCGCCCTGCGCGAGATTATCCGGGGCGAAACCGTCGTTGCACCGAATCTGGCTCAGATTCTGGCCAAGGTGGTCAAGGGGGAGGATCCTCTCGAAACAGAAATAAGTCCACTGGACAGCCTGACTCCACGTGAGCGTGAAATTTTGAGCCTGCTGGCCGAGGGCCAGAGCAACAAGGTCATCGCCAGAAACCTCGGCATCTCGGACGGCACGGTCAAGCTGCACGTCAAGGCCATTTTAAGAAAGCTGAACATCCACTCGCGAGTGGAGGCGGCGGTGATTGCCGTAGAGCAGGGGCTTCGAGCCCGAAAAACCTACGCAAGCGAGTAGAACTCTCCGTTTCAGGCGGTACAGCCGGATTTTCTGGCAGTGCAATACCCGTGAAGACATTCAAGCAGCTCGTTTCCGAGCACGAAAAGCTGGTCGACGAGATCATGCCCTGGGACCTGGAGCAGAAGCTTTCCGGCGGCCATCAGCCCCTCGTCCTAGATATCCGCGAACCCGGGGAGTTTGCTGCAATGCATATTGCTGGGTCGGTCAATGTGCCGAGGGGGATCCTGGAGGCCGCGTGCGATTACGGTTACAGCGAGACCCTGCCCGCACTGGCTGAAGCCCGGGCCAGGGAAGTCGTGGTCGTCTGCCGGTCCGGCAATCGCAGTGTGCTGGCGGCCCACACCATGCAGCTGATGGGCTATGAAAATGTTTTTTCGCTGAAAACGGGCCTGAAGGGATGGAACGACCATGAGCAACCCCTGGTCGACCGGGACCATAAGAAAGTAGACGAGGATTGCGCAGAGGTGTTTCTCAGCCCAAAAATTGAACCCGAACGGCAGCCACGATGACCCGGAAAAGGCTGACCCGAATTTCGGGAACGCGGTTCTCAGCCGTAGTGCTTGTGGTTCTTGCGGCGCACCCCTGAGCGCTGGACGATCACGCCACGGATGGCCTTGAGCCCGGGGACTTCTATTTCTTCATACCCTTCATTCAGGGCTCTCAGCACGTAGCGTCCATCTTCGATGATCAACTGGCGGAAGATATACTCTTCGTCGACCATGGCCAGCACGTAGCAGCCACTCTCCACGGCTGCCGCAGAGTCAATGATGATGATGTTCCCGTCCCGGAACTCGGGCTCCATGCTGTCGCCCAGGACGCGCAGGGCAAACGGCTCCGAATTGGCACATCCGCCATGGTCGGCGAGGTCAGCCTGCAGAGGGATGTCTTCCGGGCGGGTCATCGGTTCATTGTATCGCGAACAAGTGCCGCCATCGCACCGGATATGCGGTATCTCATCAAAAAATTTTATCAACTTGTTGTTTATAAGTTCTGGATATTCTTGGGATATCTGGGAAAAGTCGGGAAAAGTTCAGAGATTTCAGGCCTGTATACTTAATGACAACTTCTTGTGCCACGAGCCTAGCATCCATACCACATATTGTGTATATTTACGGCATTGTAGCAATTCCTCCCATTGTTGTTACTGCAGACAAAGCTCCGAAGAGGGCGAATGCAAAAATGCTAGGGATTGGTTGAGAACTGATAACAAAAACACGTTTTACCAGAGGATACAAGGGATCGGATGCGGTCAGAATTTGCCACTGCCATAAACCCGGAAGCACTCGACCAGCCAGAAGGTCTTGCCGAGGCAAATGATCCAAAAGTTACAATAACTTCACCCGATCGATACCGCGTAATCCGTCGCAACGGCAAAGTTACCGGTTTCGACCGCGAGAAAATCAAGGTCGCGGTCACCAAGGCCTTTCTTGCAGTTGAAGGCGGCCATGCCGCGGCCTCTTCCCGCATCCATGAGATGGTCGAGAAAATCACCGAGAAGGTCTTTTATGCGCTTTCCCGCAGTCGACCCCAGGGCGGAACGTTCCATATAGAAGATATCCAGGATCAGGTTGAGCTGGCACTCATGCGCTATGGCCAGCACAAGATTGCCCGTGCGTATGTACTGTACCGCGAAGAGCGTGCACAGGCACGTGCTGCACAGCGCGCTAAAAAGGACACGTTGCAGGAAGTCGGTGAACCGTCTCCCCAGGCCATGGATGTGACGGATGCAGACGGCAATCTCAAACCGCTGGATATTGAACGCCTGACGCGCATGGTTTCCGAAGCATGTGCAGAAACCGAGGATGTCCAGGCACAGTCAATTGTTGCGGAGGCTCTGCGCAATCTGTATGAGGGCATCCCCGAGACGGAAGTGGGCACTGCACTGACCATGAGTGCGCGCACCCTGATCGAGCAGGAGCCCAATTACACGTACGTTGCCGCACGCCTTTTGCTGGACAGCCTGCGTCGCGAGGTGCTCAGTTTCATCTATGGCGTCCCTACCGAGGCAACCTTCAAGGAGATGAAGCTGCAGTATGCGGACTACTTCGAACACTATGTTCGAAAGGTCGCGGAACTTGGACTTCTGGATGCAAAACTTGCCTCCGAATATGACCTGAAGAGACTCGGCGAGGCGATCAAGCCGGAGCGTGATCATCAGTTTACGTACCTCGGCATGCAGACCCTGTACGACCGTTACTTCATTCAAAGTGAGGGGACCCGGGTAGAACTTCCGCAGGCCTTCTTCATGCGTGTTGCCATGGGCCTGGCCATCAACGAAGTGGACCGTGAAGACCGCACTATCGAGTTTTACAACCTGCTGTCGTCTTTTGATTTCATGAGCTCGACCCCCACATTGTTCAACTCGGGCACGCTGCGCTCACAGCTGTCCTCATGCTATCTCAGCACGGTGCCGGATGACCTGTCCGGCATCTTCGAGGCCATCCGGGATGACGCCATGCTGTCCAAATTCGCAGGAGGCCTGGGCAATGACTGGTCCCGGGTGCGTGCCATGGGCTCGCATATCAAGGGTACGAACGGCAAGTCACAGGGCGTGGTTCCTTTCCTCAAGGTTGCCAACGACACTGCCGTCGCTGTGAACCAGGGTGGCAAGCGCAAGGGCGCCATGTGTGCCTATCTGGAAACCTGGCACCTGGACATCGAGGAGTTTCTGGAGTTGCGCAAGAACACGGGGGACGACCGCCGTCGCACACACGATATGAATACCGCCAACTGGGTGCCGGACCTGTTCATGAAGCGTGTCAGCGAAGAGCAGCAGTGGACCCTGTTCTCGCCCCATGAAGTGCCTGATTTGCACGACCTGTGCAGTACCGAGTTTGAAGCGCGCTACGAAGAGTATGAGCAAAAGGCCGAGCGTGGCGAGATCAAGAATTTCAAGAAGGTGAACGCGGTTGACCTGTGGCGCAAGATGCTGGGCATGTTGTATGAAACCGGCCATCCGTGGATAACATTCAAGGATCCCTGCAACTTGCGTTCTCCCCAGCAGCATGCCGGTGTGGTGCACTCGTCCAACCTGTGTACGGAAATCACCCTGAACACCGATGATGAGGAAATAGCCGTGTGCAACCTGGGTTCCGTCAACCTCGCCGCACATGTCGACGAGGACGGCTTGAATCTCGAAAAGCTGGAACAGACGGTATCCACGGCCATACGCATGCTCGATAACGTGATCGAGTACAACTACTACAGCGTGGCCAAGGCGCGTCGCTCCAATTTCCGCCATCGGCCCATCGGGCTCGGAGTCATGGGCTTTCAGGATGCCCTGTACAAGCAACGCATCGCTTATGAGAGCAATGATGCGACCGAGTTTGCCGATCGTTCGATGGAAGCGGTGAGCTACTATGCGATCAAGGCATCGACCCATCTGGCGGAAGAGCGCGGTACCTACCCGACATTCAAGGGATCGCTCTGGGACCTGGGGATTTTGCCCATCGATTCGATTGAACTTCTGGCCGAAGGACGGGGTGGCTTCCTGAAACAGGATCGCTCCGCCACCATGGACTGGGACAGCTTGCGCCAGCGTGTGCAAAAAGTCGGAATGCGCAATTCCAATACCATGGCGATTGCCCCGACTGCCACCATTTCCAACATTTGTGGTGTAACGCAAAGCATTGAGCCCACGTATCAGAACCTGTTTGTAAAGTCGAACCTGTCGGGCGAGTTTACGGTCAGCAATCCCTACCTGGTTGCGGATTTGAAAGCCAACGGTCTCTGGGATGAGGTCATGGTCAATGACCTCAAGTACTTTGACGGCAGCGTACAGTCCATAGACCGTATTCCCGGTGAACTGAAAAGCATTTATGCAACTGCATTTGAAATTGACCCGCGCTGGCTGGTCGAGGCCGCGTCGCGTCGGCAGAAATGGATTGACCAGGCGCAGTCACTCAATCTTTACATGGCCGAGCCGTCAGGCCAGAAGCTGGACAACCTGTACAAGCTTGCCTGGGTGCGGGGTTTGAAAACAACGTATTACCTGCGTTCCATGGGCGCCACACATGTGGAAAAAAGTACTGTCCAGGGTCGGGAAAACAAGCTCAATGCCGTAAAGAGCAATGGCAATGGCAGTGCACCTGATGCCTGTTCAATCCTGGACCCTGATTGTGAGGCTTGCCAGTAAGCGGTAATAACTTTAGGGGGAAGCTGTTATGGAAAGTTGGGAAGATCCGATCGCTGATACACGAGCCAGCACGTCAAGTGTCACCGCACCTGCCGTTTTTGTAGACCCGCAGGTTCTGGACACACGGGCGCGGACATTCCCCGAACAGCCTGAGGGTCAGGAGCGGCACGAAGGGGTTACTGGCCTGGAGAGCATCGAAAGAGGGGCTGGGCGCATCCAGGTCGATGATAAAAAGATCATCAATTGCCGTGCCGACCTGAACCAGCTGGTGCCCTTCAAGTACGAGTGGGCCTGGCAGAAATACCTGGATGGATGCGCCAATCACTGGATGCCCCAGGAAATCAACATGACGGCCGACATCGCGCTGTGGAAAGACCCGGATGGCCTGACTGAAGATGAGCGCACCATCATCAAGCGCAACCTGGGGTTCTTCTCCACGGCAGACTCCCTGGTCGCAAATAATCTGGTACTGGCCGTGTACCGGCACATCACCAATCCGGAGTGCCGGCAATACTTGTTGCGCCAGGCTTTTGAGGAAGCCGTCCACACCCATGCCTACCAGTACTGCATTGAGTCCCTGGGCCTGGATGAGGGGGAAGTGTTCAACATGTACCGGGAATTGCCGGCAGTTGCCCGCAAGGCCGAATGGGCATTGCCGTATACCAACAGTCTGGGTGATCCGGATTTCAAGACC
Organism: Gammaproteobacteria bacterium; assembly: GCA_965203725.1. Lineage (GTDB taxonomy): Bacteria > Pseudomonadota > Gammaproteobacteria > UBA4575 > UBA4575 > WTFY01. Next base: position 400,885 of record CBDBDH010000001.1, on the reverse strand, counting down.
GGGACTGCAGAAGACGATCAGCGCTTGCTCAGAGACCTGATCGCATTTTATGTGGTGTTTGAGGGCATCTTCTTCTACGTGGGTTTTGTACAGATTCTTTCCATGGGGCGCCGAAACAAGATGACCGGCGTTGCCGAACAGTTTCAGTACATCCTGCGTGACGAGTCCATGCACATGAATTTCGGCATCGATGTCATCAATCAGATCAAGATGGAAAACCCGCATTTATGGACGGAAAGTTTCCAGCAGGAAATTATCGCGCTTATCCAGCAGGGCGTGGAGCTTGAGGTCCAATATGCCCGTGATACCATGCCGCGCGGCATTCTAGGCTTGAATGCTCCCATGTTCGAGGAATATCTGAAATTCATCGCCAACCGGCGTTGTGCACAGATTGGGTTGCCGCAACAGTATGCTGGAGCGGGCAATCCCTTCCCGTGGATGTCTGAAATACTGGATCTGAAGAAAGAAAAGAACTTCTTCGAAACCCGGGTTACTGAATATCAAACTGGAGGAGCTCTTACCTGGTAAGAGTCAGAGCCGATTCTCGGCGTTATGGGGCCACCTCTCAAGGTGGTTGTATTAAGGGAGCGCCCTGCTCCCTTTTTTTATGGCGCGCCAAAGCACGACTTCCCGCAGGCGGCAATCACAGGCCAAGAGAAGGACTGTTTCTGTCGAAATGATGGGAGCCTGAAAGATGAGGTAGAATTTTACTCCCGCAACGAGTACAGGGAGTGAATGTGCGTGATTTCGATGGTCAAGTGGCAGTGGTTACCGGAGCCGCCGGCAACCTTGGCAGCACTGTAGCGAAAAAATTCCGCCTTGCCGGTGCAACACTGGCACTCGTTGATATCGGTTTTGGCCGCTCGCAACGGGCGTCCTGGAGACATGCGGAGAATGTCGGCCTGTTTGAGGCCGATCTGACGGACGTGAACCAGGTGAATCACTCGGTCGCTCAGATTATAGAGCGATTCAAACGCATCGATATCCTTGCCAATGTTGCCGGAGGGTTCAGGATGGGACCGTTTGTACACGAAACACCGGTACAAGACTGGGATTTCATGCTGAACATGAATGCGAAAAGCGTGTTTCTCATGTGCCGTGCGGCCATCCCGCATATGCTGAAGAGACGAAGGGGCCGGGTCGTGAATGTAGCTGCCCGAGCAGCGGTTGAGGGAAAGGCAAGAATGGCACCTTACTGCATCAGCAAGGCAGCCGTAATCACGCTCACGCAAAGCCTGGCAGCAGAACACAAACACAACAACATCAATGTGAATTGCATCTTGCCTGGAACCATCGATACCCCACAGAATCGTGCGGGTATGCCGGGCAGTAACTTCAGCAACTGGGTGCCGACTGCGGAACTGGCCGATGAAATCCTGCATCTTTGCTCAAGGCAGGCCAACGGCGTGACGGGTGCAGCTGTACCGGTGTACGGTAAAAGCTAGATGAAGTCTCTTGCACGCTTGTTCTGATTCACTGGCTCTGGAGGATCATACAGAATGAATTTTAGAGTCCTTGTAGCCGCATGCCTGATCAGCGTGGGCACATTTGCGCATGCGCTGGAGGAGGTCGTTGTTACCCCTGCCAGATATGCCCAGTCACTCGGGGAGGTCATCCCTTCCGTAGTGGTCATCACCCGTGAAATGATCGAGCGCAGTCCGTCTTCAGATATTGCAGGCCTGCTGCGATGGCATGCCGGCCTGGATATCGGCCGCACGGGTGGGCCGGGACAGCAGACCTCCGTGTTTGTCCGTGGCACGAACAGCAATCACACCACGGTGCTCATCAATGGTGTGAAAATGAATTCAGCTACCACGGGTGCCCCGGCACTGGAAATGATCGACACCTCTGTGATTGATCGTATCGAGATAGTCAAGGGTCCCCGTTCAACGGTATACGGGTCGGAAGCCGTAGGCGGAGTGATCAATGTCATTACCTCCGTCCACGATGAAAAAAAGAGGGCGGATTTTCATGTTACGACCGGTAGATATTCCACGGACGAGCAAAGCATGCATCTCGGCTATGCGAACGAGCGCATTTCGGGCAATTTGTCTTTCAGCCAACTGGACACCGGGGGGTTTCCGGCAGTCCGCGACTCGGAAACGAATCACGGACATGATCGTGACACGTTTGACTTCAACATAAGAACGCAAACAGGGGCCGGGGAACTCCAGTTTGGCTTCTGGCAGGTGGAAGGCAACACCGAATACGACAGCTTCGGCACGGGCCTTGACCATGATCGGAAAAATAATGTCATGAGTGTGTCGATGAGCCGGTCTGTGCTGGATAACTGGAAGTCTGCACTGTCAGTTTCGAGAACCAGGGACGAAGTCCGCCAGAACCAGACCAACTTTCTGGGAAACGAGGACTATGCCCTGACTGACCGAGTCGTTTACGACTGGAAGAATGACATCACGTTCAACGATAACGTGCTTGTACTCGGGATGTCCCTGGCGGACGAGGCTACGAACTCCCTGTCCTTTGGGGATTCCTACAGGGAAAATACACGTATATTTTCGGCGTACCTGCATGAGCAGTTTGTACGAAACAGGCACAGTCTTTCCACTGCGACCCGATACACGGACCATGAAGACTTTGATGATGCCATGACCTGGAACCTGGAATATGGCTATTTACTGCGCCAGGAAACCCGGCTGTTTACAAGCATGGGTACCGGGTTCCGGGCACCAGACAGCAATGCAAGATTCGGATTTGGAGGAAACCCGGATCTGAAGGAGGAGACCTCCCGCTCCATCGAGGCAGGAATCCGTCACAAGTGGACTCCGCAGACTTCCGTATCATTGCGTATTTTCGAGAACAAAATCGATGACCTTATCGAGGCCACACTGACAGACTCGGCTACATTCACCTATGAGAACCGAAATGTGGATGAGGTACGTATCCGGGGGATGGAAATTGCCCTGGGGCACCAGTCTGGAGCCTGGGACCTGGGTCTGGAAGGGATCGTCCAGGACCCTCGCAACGAGACGGACGATGTGCCCTTGCTGAGGAGGGCCAAGCGTACACTCACGGGATCTGTAGCCTACAGTCAAAAGCAATTCTTCATCCAGGCGAATGGCCTGGTGACCTCGAAAAGGAGAGGCTTTCAAGACGTGAAACTGCCGGGTTACGGGTTATTTAATGTGTCCATCGGGTACCGTTTCCCCTATGCAACACTTGCGCTGAAGGCGGAAAACCTTTTCGACAAGGAGTATGAACTGGCGTCCGGATACAACATGCCGGGCCAGTCCGTGTTTGCTGAACTGCAAATTAAACCCATGTAGTACGTTTGTCGGCGGACTGCGCATGACCGACAGGGCAACCAGAATCTATACCCGAACCGGGGACCGGGGCGAAACCGGCCTGCCGGGTGGTCGGCGTGTGCGCAAGGATTGCCCTGAAATCCAGGCGCTGGGTGATGTCGATGAACTGAATTCTGTCATCGGCATGATCTTGTCCCATGATTTGCCAACGGACATCGGGGACAGCCTGATCGAAATCCAGCATCGCCTGTTTGATCTGGGTGCGGAGTTAGGCGATCCACGCTTGAAGCGGGTTCATTCAGAAATGATCACCCACCTGGAAGCGCGGATAGATACCTTCACAGAGAGCCTGCCTGCACTGAAAAGCTTCATACTGCCCAATGGAGGGAGCGCAGCTTCGGTTTGCCACCTGGCCCGCGCTGTTTGCAGGCGGGCGGAAAGGAGCGTGGTGATGTTGAGCCGGCATCATTCCGTCAATCCAGATATCCAGGTCTACCTGAACAGGTTATCTGACTTCCTGTTTGTCTCTTGCAGGATACTGTCCGCGAATTCTGACCACACAGAGACGCACTGGCCAGACAAGAACGCTTGATGGAGCAGGCTTACGTTGGTGTTCTGGTGCCGAGCAGAATATCCTTGGCGTGCAACTGCCTGAGGACCTTTTCCCCGTTTCTGAACACCGTATCCGGATCCGGATGCTGCAGCGTGTCGGCGATCTTCTCAAGAATCTGTTTACCTGATTCCAGCCTGTTGTCCTTGAGCTGCTCGACCAGTGCTGCTGTGAGAGGGTTCAGTTCCATGAAGCCTACTCTGTCCTGCAAATCCCTGTAGACCATGAGGAACACAGGCTGTGCACTGGCCTGTTCCGGCTGAAAATCAGGGCTTATCTTGTGTACAGGGAAGCTGTAACCGAAGAATTCTGCCAGGGGCGAAAGGACGGGCACGTTCTGCATCAGATCGCCCGCGGGGTCTACATTTGTCATGTCCGGTTCAAGGTCTGAATTCGTGAGATAAATTTCCATCCATTCGTAGTGAGCGAGCTCGTTGAGGAATATTGGGTCTTCAGGCCGAGTTGTTCTCTCGTTTTGCAGGTAGTCCAGGAATTCCCGGGATATGTCCCTGAAATAGGGGGATGCCGAGCGATGGCTGGCAAAAAAATCCCGGACCAGGCCATGCCAGTTCTCATCACTGTAGAGCTTGCGCAGCACGGGGAATGCGCCGCTGATGAAATTTTGCACATTGCGATAGAGAAGACCGCGATAGATTTCCATGCGCCGGTCTTCGATGTCTTCCGGTGCACTGTGCCGGTCCGGGTCCCTTAAGTGCGCAGTAAACCGGTACTGGATTTTTTTGAATGCAGGTATTTTTGAAGGCATGACAGACATGGATCAGCTGGCCGGCACACCAAGTGCTGTGCCCCGCTTGCTCTGCAGGTCACGGATGGTATGGACTTCTTGTACCAGGTCCTCCAGAGGCGGGATATGGAAATCCCGTTCCAGCAAAGTCGGCACAGCACCGAACAACTTGTAGGCCTTGTCCAGCAAGTCCCAGACAGGATCAATCACGCCGGCGCCGTGGGTGTCCACCAGCAAATCTTCCTCTTCCATGTAGTGGCCTGCAATGTGGCAATATGCAATGCGTTCGCCAGGCAAGGCTTGCAGGAATCCGGTCGGGTCGTACTGGTGGTTGACGGAATTGACGTAGATGTTGTTCACGTCCAGCAGCAAGTTGCAATCGGCCTCCTCGAGCACGGCATTGACGAAATCGATTTCATCCATCTCCTTGCCGGGAGCCGCATAGTAGGAAACATTTTCCATGGCGATTTTCTGTTCCAGGATATCCTGGACCCGCTTGATCCTGTCGGCGACATAATGCACGGCCTCCTCGGTAAAGGGGATGGGCATCAGGTCATACAGGTGCCCGTCATCTGAACAGTAGCTCAGGTGCTCGCTGTAACAACGGATGTCATGGGCATGTATGAATTTCTTGATGTCATGCACCAATGACTCATCCAAGGGGGCAGGGCTGCCGATCGAGAGTGACAGTCCGTGGGAAACAAACGGAAATTTTTCCGTGAAGGCACGCAAACGTTTACCCAGTTTTCCGCCGACTCCTATCCAGTTCTCCGGTGCAACTTCCATGAAATCGATACAGGCCGGGCAGTTTGCCTCGAGCTCACCGAGAAAGTCCCGCCGCAAACCAAGGCCCGAGCCGCTGACCGCTTCGGTATTTTGATCGCTTGTACCCATAGGACGTGGTTTTAAGGAACTGTCCAAGTTCGCAAGATCAGAAAATTGCCCGGTTCATTTCCTGAAATACCGGGCAATCCAGTAATCCACGGACAGGTACCTGCCTGCCCCTGTAAAGAACAGGACCAGCAGCATCACGAAGTAGGTTGCGGCAAATTCAATACCGTTATTCAACACCACGAAGCCCCCTTTTTCCGTCAGCCATTTATAGTTTCCATGCTTTTTCAGCAGGGACTTGGCGGCCTGCAGGCGTTTGCCCACTTCCTCGCTGTTTTCCAGGCTGTGCCTCGCAGCCGGAATCCCGATGGACGCAAGGGGTTTGGCCGTGCTGGTTGCAGGGTCGCCCGGTGCGATTGCAAACCAGCCCTGGTTCCAGTGCACTGCAAAAATCGCCACGAGCATGGTGATCATCAGGGGGATGGTGAACCACCGCACTGCCACTCCGAACAACAAGGCGATGCCGCCGAACAGCTCTGCAGACGCCGCGAGAATTGCCATAAGCATGGGGCTTGGCAGGCCAAGCCCCCAGTCGGGGTTTCCGAACCAGCTTGCGATATCTTCCAGATGCATGAATTTATGCAGGCCAACGGCAATGAATACGGGCGCCAGATACAGGCGCAGCGCGAGGGGTCCCAGGAAGTCAATGGCTCGCAGCCGGTCAAGGAGGTCCTGCAATGAATTTGCGGTGCTGACAAGTATGGACATCCGGGCCTCCCGTAAAACGATAGTTCCTAGCGGATCACGCCTTTTTCACTGTATTCGCATAGATCGAAAATTGGACATTCCTGGCATTTCGGCTTGCGTGCCAGACAGGTGTAGCGGCCGAGCAGAATGAGCCAGTGATGGGCATGCAGCTTGTATTTTTCAGGCACCCGCTTTTCCAGTTCAAGTTCCACGGCAAGTACATTTTTTCCGGGAGCGAGGCCGGTCCGGTTAGATACCCGGAATATGTGTGTATCCACTGCAATCGTAGGCTGGTTGAAGGCATTGTTCAGGACCACGTTAGCGGTCTTCCTGCCGACCCCCGGCAATGACTGTAGTGCTTCCCGGGTGCGAGGGATTCGCCCCCCGTGGTTTTCAAGCAGGATGCGGCAGGTCTTGATGATATTTTCAGCCTTGCTGTTGTATAAACCGATTGACTTGATATAGGTCTTCAGTTTTTTCTCTCCAAGCTTGAGCATTTTTCTTGGCGTATTGGCTACTTTGTAAAGATCCTTGGTGGCCTTGTTTACACTTACGTCCGTGGCCTGGGCGGAGAGTATGACGGAGACCAGCAACTCAAAATTGGACTTGTGTACGAGCTCAGTTCTTGGACTCGGGTTGGCCTTCTTCAGGCGGCGAAAGATTTTGTCGTAGTTTTCCTGGTTCATTGTATGGATAAGAGGTTACTTGTTGAGCGATAGTTCCCTTTTCCTGCGTTCGAACAGCCGTTGTTTCTCACGGCGAGCATGCTCCAGTCTTTGTATACGTTGCTTGCGGTTGCTGCGCGAAAATGCTGCGAATTCCTTTTTCAGCTTTCGCTGTTCGCATGAAGGGACGGTTTGGCTGATTTCATTGTAGTCGGTATTTATTTCCAACGTGATGCAGTCGACCGGGCATGGAGGGATGCACAACCTGCAGCCGGTGCAGTACCGGCTGATGACTGTATGCATTTGCCTGGAAGCACCGACGATCGCATCAAAGGGACAGGCCTTGATGCACAGTGTACAGCCGATACATAGTCGTTCATCGATTCTTGCAAGATATTTTCCCGTTGGGACGATGGTATCGGCGTTGTGCACTGGAAATCTATTTCACGCGCATGCCGGGAACCGCCCCGCTGTCAGGCTGCAGCAGAAATATGTCTTTCCCGCCGGGGCCGGCTGCAAGCACCATTCCTTCTGAAGTGCCGAACCGCATTTTTCGAGAGGCCAGGTTCGCAACCACCACGGTCAGCCGGCCTTCAATGTCTTTCGGGGCGTAGGCAGACTTTATTCCTGCAAACACGGTGCGCTGTACATTCCCTGTAGGCTCTCCCAGGTCCAGTGTCAGCTTGAGGAGTTTTTCGGCTCCATCGACATGCTCTGCCTGGACAATTTTCGCAATTCTGAAATCCAGTCTTGCGAAATCCTCGATGGTGATTTCGTCGCCGATCGGGTCAGCCGGCGCAGGCGTATCATCTTGTTTTGAATCTTCGATCATGTTCTCTATCGACTTTTTTTCGATCCGGGTAATCAGGGGCTTGAATGCATTTATCTGATGCCCCTCCGGTAATGGTTTTCCTGATGCCAGGTCACTCCAGCAGGTTTGTGTACTCAGGAAGGCTTCTGATTTTTGCGCGAGTTCGGGCATCACGGGCTTCAGGTAGCCGCTCAGCAACCGGTACATGTTCAGGCCAAAGCTGCAGACCTGGTGCACCTGGTCGTGCTTGGTTTCGTCTTTTGCGAGTTCCCAGGGCTTGTGTGCATCGATGATCTGGTTGGCTTCATCGGCATGCTTCATGATCGATCGCATGGCTTGTGAATAGTTTCGGGATTCGTAGAGCTGTTTTATGTGCTCGTTCCCTTGCACTGCAGTATCAAACACCTCCTGTCCACCTTCGATGAAGGCCGAAGTCAGTTTTCCTTCGAAATACTTGTGAATAAACCCGGAGCAGCGACTGGCGATGTTCACCAGTTTTCCCACGACATCGCTGTTCACACGCTGCTGGAAGTCATCCAGGCTGAGGTCAATGTCGCTGACATCGGATCCCAGCTTTGCTGCAAAGTAGTAACGCAAATACTCCGGGTTCAGGTGGTCGAGATAAGTACGCGCCTTGACGAAGGTGCCTCTCGACTTTGACATTTTTTGACCGTCGACCGTCAGGAATCCGTGACAGTACACAGCAGTGGGGATTCGATAATTTGCGCCGTGCAGCATCGCCGGCCAGAACAGCATGTGGAAGTATGCGATGTCCTTGCCGATAAAATGGTACACCTCGTACTCGCTGTCGGCATCCCAGTATGCGTCGAAATCCCGACCGGTGCGATCACAGTACTGTTGCAGACTGGCCATGTATCCTACCGGTGCATCCAGCCACACGTAAAAGTACTTGCCGGGCGCATCGGGAATCTCAAAACCGAAGTAGGGTGCGTCCCGGGAAATGTCCCAGTCCCTGAGGTCTTCCTGGAACCACTCTTTGAGCTTGTTGGTAATTCCCGGTTGCAGTGGCTTGTTCTCGATCCAGTCACGCAGCACTTCCTTGAAGTCGTTCAGCCTGAAGAAGTAATGCAGGTTTTCCTTTTTGACCGGTGTGGCACCGCTTACCGATGAATAGGGGTTGATCAGGTCCGCGGGCGTATACGTGCTTCCACAGACCTCGCAGTTATCCCCATACTGGTCCTTGGCGCCGCATTTCGGACATTCGCCCTTCACGAAACGGTCAGGCAGAAATACCTGATCCTGCGGATCATACAGGTCGACGACCGTTCTTGTGGTGATGTGCCCACCCTTTTTCAGCCGTTCGTAGATGCGTGTGGAATGGATCCTGTTTTCTTCGGAATGGGTGGAGTGGTAGTTATCGAACTGGATATGAAAGTCCGAGAAATCTTCCTGATGCTCGGCGCTGACTTGAGCGATCAGTTGTTCAGGGCTTATTCCCTCCTGCTGGGCCTTGAGCATGATCGGTGTGCCATGGGCATCGTCTGCACATATGTACAGGCAGTCGTGCCCGCACATTTTCTGAAACCGGGTCCAGATGTCGGTTTGAATGTACTCGACCAGGTGTCCGATATGTATGGGTCCGTTGGCATAAGGCAGTGCGCTGGTGACGAGGATGTTTCGTTTTGTTTTGGGCATGTCGGTGCAATCCGTTTTCGCAATTTTACCCTATTAGGGGTTTGAAAATATCATCATAATCTTGGCGCACAAACCCGCAGAGCCCGGGGCCCATGCCGTCGCAGACAGCATGGTATAGTAGGCTCCCGTTGTGCTAGACCCAAATATTTTCAGGGGAGTAAAAAATGGTTCAGCTTACGAAAGAGCAGGTGGAGACAGCACTGAAACAGATCCAGGACCCTTATCTCGGAAAAGATCTGGTTGCAGGCAATACGGTCAAGCAGATCGAGACCGAAGGCGGTGAGGTGAGTGTCACGGTCAAGCTTGGCTATCCTGCAAAAGGGGTCTCGGACGGTATTGCCAGGCAGATCGAGGCCAAAGTCGGGGAAGCCGGTGCAGAGAGCGTGCAGGCGGATGTGGGCTGGCAGATCGAGGCCCACACTGTACAAAAAAGTCTCAAACCTCTTGAAAACATCAAGAACATCATTGCCGTGGCTTCCGGAAAGGGGGGTGTGGGCAAGTCTACGACCGCGGTGAATCTTGCCCTGGCCCTGTCCATGGAGGGTGCGACAGTGGGCATGCTGGATGCCGATATCTATGGCCCCAGTCAGCCCCGCATGCTCGGCGTGAGCGGGCAGCCCGAGTCAAGCGATGGCAAGAGTCTGGAGCCCATGGAGGCCCATGGACTGCAGGCCATGTCTATCGGGTTCTTGATCGACGAGGAAACTCCCATGATCTGGCGGGGCCCGATGGTGACCCAGGCACTCGAGCAGTTGCTGAACGATACTTGCTGGCGCGGGCTCGACTACCTGGTGGTCGACTTGCCACCGGGCACGGGGGATGTGCAGCTGACCCTGGCGCAGAAAATACCCGTAAGCGGGGCCATTATCGTCACAACGCCTCAGGACATTGCCCTGCTTGATGCACGCAAGGGATTGAAGATGTTTGAGAAAGTTGAAGTGCCGGTGCTGGGTGTCGTGGAAAACATGAGTATCCATATTTGCAGCAAGTGTGGCCATGAAGAGGCGATTTTTGGTCAGGGGGGCGGCCAGCGCATGGCCGAGGAATCGGGTGTCGATATACTGGGCGCCTTGCCTTTGGATATCAAGATTCGTGAGCAGGCGGACGGTGGCAACCCGTCCGTGGCGATGATGCCGGACAGTCGCATCGCTGAAATTTATCGTGAGATTGCACGCAAGGCTGCTGCAAAACTTGCCGCACAGGGTAAAGACTACAGGGCACGCTTTCCAAAAATTGTTATCCAGAATACCTGACTGCCTTTTTCATGGTCCCGTCCCGGCGAGTCGCACGGCTTTTTGCGCTCACGCCGGGTAACAAGTACATTGGAACTGCACTGTACGGGCGGGTCCCGGACAGGGGTATGGTGAAGTTGAGTATCTATGGCAATTAAATCAGATCGCTGGATTCGTCGAATGGCGAAGCAGCACGGCATGATTGAGCCGTTCGAGGCAGGCCAGGTGCGTTCCGGTGACAACGGACGCCTGGTCTCTTACGGAACGTCCAGCTACGGCTATGACGTGCGCTGTGCGGATGAATTCAAAATCTTCACCAACATCAACTCTGCGATGGTGGATCCAAAGCAGTTCAACATGGACAGTTTCATTGATCTCAAGGCAAACGAGTGCGTGATCCCTCCAAATTCCTTTGTGCTGGCGAGGACCGTTGAGTATTTCCGTATTCCACGCTCGGTACTGACGATGTGCCTGGGGAAGTCCACCTATGCACGTTGTGGAATCATTATCAACGTAACCCCGCTTGAGCCCGAGTGGGAAGGTCATGTCACCATAGAAATCTCAAATTCCACGCCACTGCCGGCAAAAATCTATGCCAATGAGGGCATCGCACAGGTACTCTTTTTCGAGTCCGATGAGACCTGTGAAACCTCTTACAAGGACCGGGGCGGAAAATACCAGGGTCAGCGCGGCGTGACCTTGCCAAAGACCTGACCGAGCCCTCCCGGACCCGGGCAGAATACGGCCCGACAGCAAACAGGCAGGCTCTTTTTTGGGGGGGGGCGGATTTTAAAGCAGCAGCCAGGTTGCCAGCCCAAGAAAGGCGAAAATCCCGATGACGTCTGTGATCGTGGTCAGGATGACGCCTCCCGCCAGTGCCGGGTCGATGTTGAGGTTGCGCAAAATCACAGGGATCGATACGCCCGCAAGTGCAGCACATAACAGGTTTGCCATGGTTGCAACTGCAATGATTCCACCCATCTTGAAGTCCTTGAACCACAGGACAACGATCAGCGCAACGATGAGAGCCCACGTCATCCCGTTCAAGAACCCGACCGCGAGTTCTTTGAACAATAACAGCCTGGAATTACTGCGTCCGATCTGTCCGAGTGCCAGGCCCCGGATCACCAGGGTCAACGTCTGGTAACCGGCTATACCTCCCATGCTTGCAACAACCGGGATCAGAATGGCCAGCACGATGATTTTTTCCAAAGTCACCTGAAACAGGCTGATGACCCAGGCAGCCAGAAATGCGGTCAACAGGTTTACACCCAGCCAGACGGTGCGGCGCTGTGTAGATGCCACAACGGGAGCGAACAAATCTTCTTCTTCCGACAAGCCCGCCATGCTGAACACCGAATGCTCAGCTTCCTCCCGGATGACATCCACGACGTCATCCACAGTGATACGGCCGATCAGCTTGTTGTCTGTATCAACGACTGCCGCTGAAACCAGGTCCAAATCCTCGAAAGCCTTTGCAACCTGGGAAGCCTCCGTGTTGGCATCGAACACGCGAACATCGTCTTCAAGCACATCGCGTACCACTTTCGTTGAATTGTTGGTCAGCACTTTTGAGAGCGGAAGTGCGCCAATGTAGCGTTCGTAACGGTCGACGACAAACAGTGAGTCTGTTCCATCGGGAAGCGTGCCCCGGCCGCGCAGATAGCGAAGCACCACATCCAGTGTGACATCATGGCGCACGGTGACCATGTCGGTATTCATCAGGCCTCCGGCGGTATCTTCATCATAGGACAACACGGCTTCCAGGCGTTGGCGGTCCTGATGGTCCATGCTGGCCAGCACTTGCTGTGTAACCGTGTGTGGCAGGTCAACAAGCAGGTCTGCAAGATCATCGATCTCCAGACCTTCGGTAGCCGCTACCAGGGCTTCGCTGTCCATGAGCTTGATCAGGCCGCTGCGAACTTCTTCGCCAACATGCAGCAAAATTTCCCCGTCATCGGTGTCGAGAATGTTCCAGACAATGATGCGCTGTGAATGCGGAAGTGCCTCCAGCAGATTGGCAATCTCGGCCGGGTGCAATGCGTTCAGCATGCGCCGGGCACGTTGCATGGCTCCAGTCTGCAAGGCTTCACTGATGACCTTCAGAGTCTGGTTTTGTGTCTGTAGAGCAGAGTCAGGCATTGGCTGAACGGTTTGTGTTTGCGAAGATGGGTGGCAAGTGTAACTGCTTTGGTAGTTTCCTGCCAAAGCACGGACATACGGGTCAGGAGGAGCTAGTCGTTCAGTGAATCAACCAGGGAAGTGATTCTGGCGGGCAGGGTTGTATTCAGGATTCTCCTCGCAGGCTTTTCCAGTTCCGAAATCCTGCTCCGGTTGACAATCTGTTTAATTTCCAGAAGGTTGGAGGGGTGTGTGCTGAATTCCTGCAGTCCCAGGCCAAGCAGCAGTCTGGTATAGCGCGGGTCTCCTGCCATTTCTCCGCACATGGCAACGGGAATCTTTGCATGACGGCCTGCACGCAGGGTCAAGTCGATCAATTTCAGCACGGAGGGATGTAACGGGTCGTACAGGTAGTTTACCTGGTCATCGATCCGGTCAATGGCAAGTGTGTATTGAATCAAGTCATTGGTGCCAATGGACAGGAAGTTAAGCTGTTTTGCAAAAATATGCGCAGACAATGCTGCTGCGGGGACCTCGATCATGGCGCCGATCGGGATGTCTTGATCGTAGGAGTGTTGCTCGCTCCCCAGTTCCTGCTTGGCTTGTTCCAGGATGGATAAAGACTGAACAAGCTCGGCATGGCTTGTAACCATAGGCAACAGGATACGAACCGGCCCGTAGGAAGAAGCTCGCAAGATTGCCCGCAACTGCTGTTTGAACAGGTCGATGTCCTTGAGGGACCTGCGAATCGCACGCAGCCCCAATGCGGGGTTTTGCGTGAGTGGCCCCTGGAAATGGGGATCAAATTCCTTCTCGGCACCCAGGTCCAGAGTGCGGATGGTCAGGGGTTTGCCTTTCAGTGCACGAATGATTGTCCGGTAGGCATTCAGCTGTTCAGATTCGTCTGCCGGTTCTTCGCGGTCGATATAGAGAAATTCTGTGCGGTAGAGTCCCACACCATCTGCTCCGGACTGCCTCAGTGCGATCATGTCTTCGGCCAGCTCGATGTTGGCCTGCAGGCTGATTCGCCGGCCATCGCGTGTCTTGGCCGAGACATCGCGCAGGGCCCGCAACTTGCGTCGCGCTTCCTTTTCCTTGCGCTGTCTCATTCGATAGTTCCGGATCGTTTTCTGGTCTGCACCAGCCAACACCATGCCGCTGCCACCATCAATGATGATCTGTTCTTCCTGTCGCAGAAGCGAGCGTGCACCCTGAACGCCGACCACGGCCGGGATTCCCAGGCTGCGGGCCAAAATCGCAGTGTGGGAGAGAGGCCCGCCCAGTTCAGTGATAAAGCCCGCAATACTCTGGGTTTGCATCAAAACGGTGTCTGCGGGAGTAAGATCATCGGCCACAATAATGCGACCTTTCAGAGGTTGCGCATCAATCTGTACCGTGTACTGCCGGTCTTTCAGGATTTGCTGAATCAGATTGATCACGTGCCCGACATCATTGACACGAGTGCGCAGATAATCATCCTCCATCTGTTCAAAGGTGGAGATCAGTTGGTCATGCTGTATTTTCAGCGCCCATTCGGCATTGCAGCGTTGTTTGCGAATGATCCCGGCCGGCACCTTGCGAAGCGTGGAATCCTTGAGCATGAGGATATGTGAATCGATAAATGCGGCAACATCCGTGGGCGTGTCTTTGGGAATAGTGTCACGTATGCCGCGCAGGTGGTTGCTGGCTTCATCGACGGCATTCTGGAAACGTTCGACTTCCGATTTGATTTCGTCCCTTTTCAGTTTGTGCTCAAGCACTTCGGGTGCACCGCGATTGAGCAGATGCACGTTCCCTATGGCAACGCCTTTTGATACATCGATCCCGGAAATAATCAGTGCCATTGCAAACCAGCGTCCTTGAATACCTTATTCATCTTCGTCGAAAAAATTGTTGACCAGGTTTTCGATGGAAACCATCGCATCCCGCTCGTCAGTCCCTGAGGCAGTAATGATCACTTTTGAATGCTGGCTTGCTGCCAGCATCATGACCCCCATGATACTTTTCCCGTTGACCTTCCTGGAGTCTTTTTCGACCAGTATTTCACTTTGGAAAGCGGATGCCAGGGCCACCAGCTTTGCTGCCGCACGTGCATGCAGACCGAGCTTGTTGAGTATGGTCAATTCCTTGCTGAGCACGTGCCTTATCTCTTCGAACTGCAGTCCACAATGCCGTCGTGCGCACCGCTGAGGGCTTTTTCTGCGAGGCAGTCCAGACTCAGGTCAGGATAGTTCATGGTGCGAATCAGCATGGGCAAACTGAGTCCGGCAAGCACACGCACATCTTCGGACGCATTCAGTTTGTTGCAGATATTGCTCGGTGTTGAACCAAATATGTCTGTCAGAACGAGCACCCCGTCTCCCTGGTTGATCTCGGCACAGAGTTTTCGGGCCGCGGACAGCAGTTCGTCGGCGTTGCTGGCATCGGTCACGGAAAGTGCCCTGCAAACCAGAGGGAGCGGGGCATCAAGCATGGATTCAGCCGTTTCAAGCAACTCATGCCCCAGGCGACCATGTGTGACGGTGAGTATGGATACTGCCATGTCAGTATTTCAGGTCCCGGTGCCGGACCAGTACATGTTTGTCTGCAGACTTCCTGAAACGGTCCGCCAGAAATTCCGTGATGTGCACCGAGCGGTGTTGGCCACCTGTACATCCGATGGAGACACTCAGGTAATTGCGGCTTTCCCGGGAAAAATAAGGCACCCAGTACTCGATGAAGTCGCCAATTGAAGTGATCATCTGCCTGACTTCTTCATGAGACTGCAGGTAGTCAGTGACTTCCGGGTGTTTGCCGCTCAAGCTGCGCAGGTGCTGTTCCCAGTAAGGATTGGGCAAAAAGCGTACGTCAAAAACATAATTTGAATCATTCGGGACGCTGTACTTAAAACCAAACGACTGTAACAGCAGGGTCAGTGTCGCTGACCTGTTCTTGCATATCCGGTCTGTAATTACGGAACGCAATTGCCGCACGTTGGTCAAGGTGGTGTCAATGCAGATATCGGCAAGCAGTACAACTTCTGAAAGGATTTGTTTTTCGGTTTGAATGGCATCAATCAGCGACAATCCTTTTTGGGTAAACGGATGCTTGCGGCCGGTTTCGCTGTATCGCTGTATCAGCGCCTCGTCGCTGGCCTCCAGGTATACAAGCTCCAGGTCAATGTCCTGTTGCCTGAATTCCTTGATGATATTCGGAAACGCATGAATGTCCTGGCTGACATTGCGTGCATCGACTCCGATCGCGATTTTTTCATAAAGAACCGGAGAGCTTGCGATGAATTGCTCGATGCAGACAGGCAGCATGTTCAGGGGCATATTATCGATGCAGTAAAAATCGTTGTCTTCAAGGGTATTGATAGCGACCGTTTTTCCTGAACCCGACAGGCCGCTCACGACGACTAGTTTCATCAGTACCTACTGCATCAGTTTTTTCTGGCGATCGCTGAAGTCCTGGCTGGCGACATAGCCACGCTTGCTAAGCGATTGTGAACGTGCAGCTGCCTCAACCAGGACAGCAAGATTTCTGTTTGGGGTTGCGGGAAGGACGCTCATGGGGATATCAACACCCAGCACGCCGATTTTGCTTTCGGGAATCCGGATCCGGTCCACAGATTGCAAGGGTGTCTGTTCCGCCGGGACCAACTTGACAATCAGTTCCAGGTGTTGGCTTGATTTGACTGCCTTTTCTCCGTACATCTCGCGTACATTTAATACTCCCAATCCCCGTACTTCAAGAAAGTCTTGTAGTGCAACCGGGCAGGTTCCACAAATCGTATCCGCTGCGATTCGAGTGAATTCCGGGGCATCATCTGCGATCAGTCTATGCCCCCTGCTGATGAGTTCCAGGGCAAGTTCACTTTTGCCCAGGCCACTTTGTCCAACAAGCAGCACACCGACCTCTGCGATTTCCATGAACACCCCGTGCAATATGGAAATCTCGGAAATTTCATTGCCGGAATATCCAGTCATTGTGCAGTCAATCCCACGGTATCTGTCTTTGACCTGGCCTTGCGTCAAAAAAGTTCACCTGTCCCACGAGACGGGAACAGCGTATCGGCTTGCAGGGAGAACTCGGTCATGGGGTCAGGACACAAGTTGTTCCGGGTCCTGGCAAAGCAAGTTGTAAAGGCATTTTGCATTACTGCATTTTTCTATGGATTGCCTGACTTGGTCATTGCTCAATAGTTTGGCAAGACCCGACAACAGTTGAAGTTGTTCGTCCGCAGCATTTTCCGGTACCACCATGCAAAGCAAAAAATTAACAGCCAGGCTGTCGGTGGATTCAAACTCAACCCCCTCGTCCAGCTTCAGCATTGCCACGTAGATATTATCGATTTCTTCCAGCCGGCAATGCGGGATTGCGATTCCTTTGCCAAGCCCGGTGCTACCCAGTTTCTCACGGGCCAGCAAGGCATCCAGCACCTTGTTCTTGGTCAAATCCGGATGCTGTTGTGCAAGAGATCCACTGAGAAGTTCGAGTGCACTTTTTTTGCTACTGACGGATGTGGCGAATATCACGCCTTTCTCAGAGATGTAGTCTTTGAGAAGCATAATCCAGGATCCCGGATGTCAGTAGTTCGTACGATGCCTCACTTCGCTTTGGTGATGATCTTTCAGTTTTTCCTTGTGCTTCACGATTTGCCGATCCAGCTTGTCTACCAGGGAATCAACGGCCGCATACATGCCCTCATTGTATGAGTTTGCAAAAATCTTGCTGCCGCTTACCTGCAAGGAGGCTTCAGCCTTATGAGTGAGCTTTTCGACAGTCAGGATAACGTGAACATTGATCACCTGTTCAAAGTGTCGGGTCAGCCGCTTGAATTTCTTTTCTACATGATTCCTCAGGGCATCGGTCACTTTGAGATGATGGCCAGTAATGTTTATTCGCATGGTTATTCCTTTTGGCGCTGATAACAGTTAAGCATAGAAGTCATGAGATTAAAACTTTTCACCCAAGGCGCCGGCGTTGACTGGAGGACGGGATTGTCAGGGATTCGCGGTATTTGGCAATCGTGCGGCGCGCGACACTGATGCCTTTTTGCTCAAGCAGGCCGGCGATTTTGTGATCACTCAAGGGCTTGGCCCGGTTTTCCTCCTGTACCAGTTTCTTGATCATCGCCTTGATCGCTGTGGCAGAGCATACGCCTCCATCGTTGGTGCTGACATGGCTTGAAAAGAAATACTTGAACTCAAACACACCTTTTGGGGAATCCATGAATTTGTTCGTGGTAATGCGCGATACGGTCGATTCGTGCATGTCGATTTCATCGGCGATGTCCTTCAGGACCAGAGGCTGCATGGCTTCTTCCCCATACTCGAAAAAAGCCTGCTGATGCATGACGATGGATGTTGCAACACGCACCAGGGTCTGGTTGCGGCGCTGGATGCTTTTGATCAGCCAGCGTGCTTCCTGCAACTGGCCGCGCATGTAATCGGCATCGCTGCTGGCCAGGTCCTTGATCATGTTCGAATACACGCCGTTGATGCTCAGTTTCGGGAGGGTGTACGGATTCAGTCGCACGCTCCATTTTTCCCCGTGTTTTTCGACATATACGTCGGGCACGATGTATTCGGACCTTTGCGTGTTGACCAGGTCTCCCGGCTTGGGGTGCAGGGTCTGGATCAGTTCAACCGCGTGTTCAATTTCGGCGATGTCCAGTCCACTGCAGGCGCTCAGTCTTGCATAGTCCTTCATTCCCACCAGGTCGAGATGCCCGGCCACGATTGAACGCGCCTGCGCCAGGAAGGGCAGGTCCTCGGGCATTTGCTGCAGTTGCACGTCCAGACATTCCTGCAGGCTGCGGGTTCCACAGCCAACCGGATCAAGACGCTGCACGAACTTGAGGACGGCCTCGATCTCATCCAGTCCTATTTCGTGCGCCTGGTGCAGGCTGGCATGTATGTTTTCCAGGGACTCGTGCAGATAACCGGATTCATCCAGGGCATTGACCAGGGTTCCCGCCACCAGCAGGTCCTGGTCAGAGAGCGCACTGAGCTCCAGTTGCCACAACAGGTGATCCTGCAGGGAGTCATGCGACTGCGCCGTTTTCGATTCCAGGTAGTCGAAATGGTCCTCAGTCCGGTGGCTCGGCCCCGGCATGTAGGAGAACTCGTACATGGCATCCCATTCACGTTCGCCGTCAGGCTCTGCCGGGGACATCGGATCATCCGCGCCCGCCGGGATTTCATGATCGTCTTCGCCGATTTTTGCATTTTCAGCCGGCGGGTCTCCAGGCCCATCGTTTTCCTGGGTTTCAAGCAGGGGATTGGACTCATAGGCGTCCTGGATCGCCGCCTTGAGTTCAAGCGATGACAACTGCAAAAGCCGGATGGCCTGCTGCAGTTGTTGCGTCATGGTCAGCTGTTGTCCGAGACGCAGTTGTAAGGTGGGCTTCAGCATGCCCAGATTATGGCATGAATATTGCTTGCGTATGGTTGATTATTTGTGAAGTGCAGGGCTGCGGCCCGTGCCGGACAGCGCAGGCGCTGCTGAATTTCGAACACCGGGCTTGGCTGGTCCCGGACAGGCTAGCTGAGTGAGAAGTGCTCCCCCAGATAAGTGTCACGCACCTGCTGGTTTGAGAGAATGCTGGAGGGCGGGCCTTCCGCCAGCACATGCCCGTTGCTGAGTATGTAGGCGCGATCGCATATGCCCAGGGTTTCGCGGACATTGTGGTCGGTGATCAGCAGCCCGATTTCATGCTTGCACAAGTCCTTGAGTATCTGCTGTATGTCCTTCACCGAGATGGGGTCCACTCCCGTGAAGGGCTCGTCCAGCAAAATGAATTTCGGCTCGGTCGCCAGCGCACGTGCGATTTCAGCGCGGCGTCGCTCCCCGCCGGACAACTGCTGGCCTTTGGAGTCACGGATATGTTCGATTCGCAGCTTGGCAAGCAGGCTGTCGCACTGCCGCCTGCGCTCTTTTTTCCCCAGGCCGTCACGTGCTTCGAGACTCACCATGATGTTCTGCTCTACGGTAAGGCCGCGGAAAATGGACGGTTCTTGCGGCAAGTAGCCGATGCCATGTCTGGCGCGGACATGCATGGGCATGGGCGTGATGTCCAGCTCATTCAGGATGATGCGGCCCTCGGTGGTGCGCAGCAATCCTGCCAGCATGTAAAAACATGTGGTCTTGCCTGCACCGTTGGGGCCCAGCAAACCCACAATCTCACCGGACCGGACGTCCAGGCTGGCCCGCTGAACGGCCACATGCGCATTGAACCGCTTGTGCAAATTTTCTGCATGTAACTGGTTCATGCCGCAAGAATCCCGTGGGGTCCGGTGTACATGCAGTCAGGGGCCGGGTCTGTCCGGCGGCGGGTCCGTGACCATTTCCGGCAGCACCGTAATGCTCACTCTTCCGTTGCCTGTCGAGCTTCCCCCGCTGACGGTTTTCTTGTCCGTGTCGAAGACGATGCTGTCACTTGCAAGGGTGTTGCCATTTTCAGTCAGTTTCGCATTTTCGGTCAGCACGATTTGCTTCTTGCCGATGTCGTACACCATTTTGGCCGCTTCCGCATACACCGTTTTGCCGTCATTGCCGGCTTGCCTGAAGGTGCTCAGGTTGCCCTCGGCCTTGATCTTCCGGACTTTCTTGTCCTCGGCCTCAATGACGATGGTATTCCCGGTCAATACCATGCTGCCCTGTGTGACGCGGACGTTGCCTCGATATATGCCGACCCCTGTGTTCTCGTTGATTTCGGCGGAATCGGCCTTGATGCTGATCGGCTCGTCCGAATCATCCGAATACACTTTCGACCCGGCAATGCAGGCGGCCAGGACGGTCAGGCACACGGCCCGGACCATGCGCCTAGGGTTGATAGACACCTTCGACATCACTGTGTAAGTACAGGACTTCCTTTTTCAAGTCCAGGCTCATGCCCCGTGCCGAAAACATCTCGGCTCCACGCGTTGCCGTGATCATGGAATCTGTGGTCGCACGTTGTTTTTCTGGGAATACGATCAGCCGCTCCGTGGTAACCACCAACGGCTGCGAGTCGTTGCCGGGTTGTGCCTGGTTGATTCGAACACTGCCTGTCAAGGTGATTACACGGCTGTCATCTTGTGTTTCTCCCTGCAGCGCCTGGGCATAAATCTGGCGGCCATCGTCATCATAGAGAGTAATACTGGGGAGATCAAACCGGCTCCGGTCTTGAATCTCGTACAGCTGGTATTTGGCGGCCAGGAGCTTGTACCGGGGTTTGCCGTCCGCCGCATTGATCACCATTTCGACGCCGTCAAAACTGACCGAGGGGGTATCCGGCGAAGTGTCGGCATGGTTCACTTCGACGGGAGCATCGCGCTGACCCAAAAACCACAGGGCCGCAGCGCTGCCCAGAATGATCAGGAAACCAATCCAAACCCGTCTGGATCGCATGGCGGGGCTCAGCGCAGGTTATGCGTCAATACCTGGCTCAGCAGGTCCTGGGCATCCAGCACCAGTTCGCATACCTCCCGCGCCGCACCGCGCCCGCCGGCATTGACCGTTTCGCAGTGTGCATGTTGCTTGACGTACGCATGTGCATTGGCCACGGCGACGGCCAGGCCGCAGCGGGTCATGACCTGCAGGTCGAAAATGTCATCCCCGACGTAGGCGGCCTGCTGTTCGTCAAGTTCCAGTCTGGACAGCAGTTCCTGGAATGCGAGGAACTTGTCCTTGCAGCCCTGATACACGTGTTTCACCTTGAGATCCTGCATTCGATGCTCAAGCGATTTGGAGGTCCGTCCGGTAATGACACCCACCTCAAACCCGTAATGCAGCAGCAGGCGAATGCCGTGGCCGTCATGCGTGTTAAAGGCCTTGAATTCGGTACCGGCATCGTCCAGGTAAATGTTGCCGTCGGTCAGCACGCCATCGACGTCAAACAGCACCAGGCGTATCTTGGCGGCGCGCTTGAAAGCTTCCTCGGAGACATTCATGGGTGTTGGCAGGACGGTGTGCAGAGACTAGGCCAGCAAGGTTTGTAGGTAAAACAGGAATATATACGCTAAATAGGAGGATATAAATAAAATACTCAGACCGCGCGGTATTTTTTTGTTGCGCTGAAAGGCCAGCACGGCAAGAAACAGGACTGCAAGCGCACCCGACATGACCGGAAGGTCCCGCGTGTAGATTTCACGCGGAACCGGGTAGCTGACAATTACGCTTGCCGTTCCGACGACACCAAGAATGTTGAAGATATTCGAGCCCACGATATTGCCCAGCACCAGTTCACTCCGTTTTTTCAAGGCGCTGGCCAGACAGGTGGCCAGTTCCGGCAGGCTGGTTCCCAGGGCAACCATGGTCAAACCGATGACCAGGTCGCTGATCCCCAAAAGCTTCGCAAGGGAAAGCGAACTCCACACGACGAGCTTCGAGCTGAGCAGCAACACCGCGAGACTGACCAGCAGCCCGGCCCACAAGGCAGCCAGTTTTTTTTCAGCAGGGTCCGGCCTGGACTCTTCTGTCACGTGCTCTTCGAGTTTACGGCGGGTCATGTAATACAGTATGGCCACCATGCTCGCCAGCAGAATCAGGCCATCGTGAAACTGCAACTGCTGATCGAGTATCAGTACCGCAAACAATGCCGTGCCCGCGATCAGTATGATGAAATCCCTTCGCAGGGAATTTTCGTGCAAATACAGGGGCGACACGCACAAGGTTACACCCAGGATCAGCAATATGTTCGTAATGTTCGAACCGAGGGCATTGCCAACGGCCAGTCCCGGATTTCCCTGCCATGCCGAGATGGCGGAGACCAGCAACTCGGGAGCCGAGGTGCCAAATCCCAGTACCAGTATGCCGATGACATATGCCGAAATGTTCAGCCGCTGTCCCAGTTGCGATGCACTGCTCACCATCTGTTCCGCGCTCCACGCCAGAAGTAGGAAGCCTGCCACAAGCGCCGCGGTGAGTAAGAACATGTTTGACTGGTTAAGGAAGTTGGGCAGGTTGGGGGTAATGACCGCTGTCAGTTTGTATCAGATACGTCAATCAATTGCCAAGTATTCAACATAGGATGGGGGCGGTCTGTCATGGCTCAAGTGCCCGCGCAATGAATCGGAAACCTGCACAGGCGATTCAATTGTACGACTTCACCGACTTCATTTCTTGCGCGACGCAAATTGTGCCTTGCAGCTTGACCGTCCCGATGGTCTGTCTCGGGAAAACGGTGGCCCTCCCGACCTCGTTTTTGAACCCGTCAGGCACGGGCTGTAGACCCGGTCCCTGACAAATTGACGTCAGGACCATATTTCACTACCCTGAGTGCGCACACCGATTCGCACATCAAAATCAACCACCATGAGGAATGACAGGAGAGACCAGTCGTGAACCGTTTCGAACGCGTGGCCCGGAACACGTTTTGTCATGCAGTCGTCATGCCTGCATTGCTTTTGCTGCTGGCCCTGCCGGTGCTTGCGACGGATGATCGTGCACCGGAGCAGATCATCCAGGAAACCTCGGCACAGGTCCTGAAGGCGCTGAATGAAGACTATGAGCAGTTGAGCAATGATCCCGAACTGATTCGGGACCTGATCAATACGGAACTGGTTCCCGTGGTGGACCTGGATTCCATGGGGAGACTGATTCTGGGCAAGCACTGGAAACTGGCAGGTGAAGAACAGAGGATGGCCTTTGTGCAGGGTTTCAAGGACATGCTGATCCGCATTTTTGGCAAGACCCTGCTGGATTACGGCAAGGCGGAACTCACGGTATTGCCGGAGCAGCCGGAACAGAAAGGCAAGTACCGCATCGTGCAGACGGAGTTTGATATCGGCACCGGTCAACCCCCGTTGCAGGTGGCTTATGTTTTTCGCAAGAACAAGCAAAGTGAATGGAAGGTCTTCGACTTCTCTGTAGACGGACTCAGCTTTGTGAAAAATTTCCGTACCAGCTTCTCCCAGGAAATACAGGAAACTTCACTGCAGGCGTTGATCGATCGTCTGGCAACCACCGATGAATCGAGTCTCCCGGAGGATATCGGGATCCCTGTAGAGTGATATTCAGTGTACGGAGCGGCCGAGGTACGACCCTTGTACATTTTCGCATGCAATTCCAGCATTTGTTACGGACCGGGTAGACGTTTTCCGATGCAGCAGAATCTCAAATTGGTGCCGGCGCAGGTACGACGCTGTCATGCCGGGGGTCGCGCACCTTCGCGTGTCCCGGATTGCACGACTGCCGGCTACGGGATTCGCGGCAGGGCGGGCTCGCCATTGTCTTGCGGTTGGATCGACCTGGTCCGATTTTTATAGGGCATTCTCGGTCATGGAAAAGCTACTCATTGATGGCGGATGTGTGCTGGAAGGCGAGATTCGGGTCTCCGGCGCCAAAAATGCGGTTTTGCCGATTCTGGCGGCAACCTTGCTGGCAGATGGACCCATGCAGATCGCCAATGTCCCGCATCTGCAGGATGTAACCACGACCATGGAGTTGCTCGGGCGCATGGGTGTTTCATTGACCCTGGATGAACACATGAACATCGAAGTGAATTCCGGGCCGATCAAGGAACTGTTTGCGCCCTATGAGGTTGTCAAGACCATGCGGGCCTCCATCCTGGTGCTGGGTCCTTTGCTGGCACGTTACGGGGAGGCGGAAGTGTCGCTTCCGGGGGGTTGTGCCATTGGCTCGCGGCCCGTGAACCTGCATTTGCATGGACTCGAGGCAATGGGGGCTGAAATAGAAGTCAGGGGTGGCTATATCCATGCAAAATCCAAGCGCCTGAAAGGTGCCCACCTGGTGATGGACAGCGTTACGGTCACGGGTACTGAAAACCTGATGATGGCAGCTACCCTGGCTTCGGGCATGACCGTGATTGAGAACGCGGCCCGTGAACCAGAAGTGACAGATTTGGCCAACTGCCTGATCAAGATGGGCGCCAAGATCAAGGGCGCGGGAACCGGAAAAATTACCATTCAGGGAGTGGACAGGTTGCACGGGTGTCAATACAGCGTGCTCACGGACCGGATCGAGACCGGGACCTTTCTGGTTGCAACGGCTATCACGGGTGGGCACGTACGACTGAAAAATGCCCAGCCGAAGTTCCTCGAGTCCATATTGATGAAACTGAAGGAAGCGGGTGCCGGCATCCAGTGCAATGAAAACTGCGTGGAGATTGACATGTGCCGGCGTCGTCCCAAAAGCATCAATATCTGCACGGCACCGTATCCTGCGTTCCCGACAGACATGCAGGCACAGTTCACTGCACTGAACTGCATTGCCGAAGGTTCCGGGACCATCACGGAATCCGTATTTGAAAACCGTTTCATGCACATCCAGGAAATGCAGAGAATGGGCGCGAAAATCAAGGTCACAGGCAATACCGCAATCACGACAGGCGTGGACAGGCTGGTGGCAGCCCCGGTGATGGCGACGGACCTGCGTGCATCCGCGAGCCTGATCCTGGCCGGCCTGATCGCAGATGGCCAAACCGTGGTGGATCGCATTTATCATATTGACCGCGGCTACGAGTGTATCGAGGAAAAGCTGATGCAACTGGGCGCCAGCATTCGCCGTGTCCCGCATTGATTGATTCGCAGTGGCACAAGAGACTTCTACCCCCGTCCAGGCATGACCGAACAAGCTGACAAGAACCTGACGACCATCGCGATCTCTAAAGGGCGCGTTTTTGAGGAGAGCCTGTCCTTGCTTTCGACGATGAAGATCCGCGTGGCCGGGAAAGACCTGGAGGGACGAAAGCTTCTATTGCCTACCAGTCAAGCCGGGGTCCGCCTGCTCGTGGTCCGTTCCAAGGATGTGCCGACCTATGTGCAGTATGGTGTCGCGGAACTCGGTATCGTCGGCAAGGATGTACTGATGGAATTCACGGGCGGAGGTATTTATGAGCCTGTTGATCTCGGCATCGCAAAATGCCGTCTCATGGTGGCTGCGATGGAACCGCAGCTGCAGCACAGCAGACGTTTGCGCGTGGCTACCAAGTACGTGCGCAGCACGCAACAACATTTTGCCGCCAAGGGTCTGCAGGTCGAGCTGATCAAGCTGTACGGTTCCATGGAACTTGCACCTGTACTGGGTCTTGCAGACTGTATTGTGGACCTGGTTGCTACCGGCAATACACTCAAGGCAAACGGCTTGACACCGATCGAACATATCGCTGACATCAGCTGTCGACTCATCGTCAATAAGGCAGCAATGAAGATAAAATCTGCTACACTTAGGCGCCTCATTGAGCAATTCAAACTTGCAGCAAGGGAATAACGGATTTTGAAGGCAGAGTAGATCATGAGCTACCAGACAGACGATCTGAAAATTGTGGAAATCAAGGAGTTGGTTGCCCCCTCTGTTTTGCGCAGCGAGTATCCGATTACTGACAATGCCGCAGAGTGTGTGCATATGGCACGTGCGGATGTTCAGAAGATCCTGCACGGTAAGGATGACCGCCTGCTGGTGATCGTTGGGCCCTGTTCCATTCATGATGCAGATGCGGCCAGTGAATATGCCGCTCGCCTGATTGCTCTTCGAGAAAAGCTGATCGATGATCTCGTCATCATCATGCGAGTGTATTTCGAGAAACCGCGCACGACGGTGGGCTGGAAAGGTCTGATCAACGACCCGAACCTGGATGGGAGCTTCGAAATCAACAAGGGATTGCGTGTCGCGCGCAAATTGTTGCTGGACCTGAATGAGATCGGCCTGCCGGCGGGCACGGAATATCTGGACCTGATCAGTCCCCAGTATGTTGCCGACCTGGTCAGCTGGGGCGCCATCGGTGCACGAACCACGGAAAGCCAGGTGCACCGTGAACTGGCCTCCGGGCTGTCCTGCCCGGTCGGTTTCAAGAATGCCACCAGCGGGGACCTGCAGGTGGCGGTGGATGCCGTGGGTTCGGCCACGCACCCGCACCATTTCCTGTCCGTGACCAAGGCCGCCCGGTCGGCGATATTCTCCACTACGGGGAATCCGGATTGTCATGTGATTCTGCGTGGCGGCAGGGAGCCCAACTACAATCGGGAAAATATCAATGCCGCAGCACGCCTGCTCGAAAAATCCGGCCTGGAACCCCGGCTGATGGTGGATTTCAGCCATGCCAACAGCCTCAAGCAGCATGACAAGCAAATGGAAGTTGGACAGTCCATCGTGGCCCAGCTCAATGCGGGGGACACGCGCATATTCGGTGTGATGATTGAGAGCCATCTTGTCGCCGGCCGCCAGGACGCAAGGCCCGGTATGGAACTGACGTATGGCCAGAGCATCACGGATGCATGCATGGGCTGGGAGACAACCGAAAAGCTGCTTCATATGCTTGCCGGGGCTGTGCGCATACGGCGTGATGCCAACTCTGCAGTCAGTGCAGCCTGATCTCCAACTCCCTCATGCTGGACATAACACGTCTTCATACCCGAGACGCAGATTTTCTTGCACACTTTGAGAGCTGGCTTGGCAGCACGCCTGCAGCCGAGCAGGATGTACATCGAAGCGTTGCAGAAATAATCGAAGCGGTCCGGGCCCGGGGTGATGCAGCCCTGCTGGAGTTCACACGTCGTCATGATCACATTTCGGCAGAGTGTGTGAGTGATCTTGAAGTCCCGAAGGCAAAAGTACAGGAAGCCCTG
Organism: Gammaproteobacteria bacterium; assembly: GCA_965203725.1. Taxonomy (GTDB): domain Bacteria; phylum Pseudomonadota; class Gammaproteobacteria; order UBA4575; family UBA4575; genus WTFY01. Next base: position 373,652 of record CBDBDH010000001.1, on the reverse strand, counting down.
CAGGCCATCAGCGATGAACAACGGGAGGCGCTGGAAACTGCCGCATCCCGGATTCGGGATTATGCGAAACGCCAGCGCCTGCAATCCTGGACGATGCAGGACGAGTACGGAAATGAAGTCGGGCAAAAGGTTACGGCTTTGCAGAAAGTGGGGGTGTATGTGCCTGGCGGGACGGCGGCATACCCGTCCTCCGTTCTGATGAACGTGATCCCGGCAAAGGTGGCCGGGGTGGAGTCGGTCTGCGTGGCAGTGCCTGCCCCGCAGGGTCATCTTAATCCGATGGTGCTGGCGGCCGGTGCGATAGCGGGTGCGGATCGCATATTTACCATCGGCGGAGCCCAGGCCGTAGCCGCCTTTGCATACGGCACGCAAACCATCCCCAGGGTGGACAAGATCGTGGGTCCGGGCAATGCCTATGTCGCTTGCGCAAAACGCATGGTTTACGGTCAGGTGGGAATTGACATGATTGCCGGACCTTCCGAGGTGCTGGTGATCTGTGATGGTGATGCCGATGCCGAGTGGGTCGCGATAGACCTGTTTTCGCAGGCAGAGCACGATCCCCAGGCACGCGCCATGCTGATAGCAACGGAAGAAACCTTCATGGACCAAGTCCTGGAGCACATGCACGAACAGCTGGATCAACTGGAGCGTGCCGAAACGATTACCCGTTCGATGAACAGTTCGGGAGTGTTTATCCAGGTGGGCAATCTGGATGAAGCCGCGGAACTGAGCAACCGGATTGCACCGGAGCACCTGGCGCTGTGCGTCTCCGAGCCACAGGCCCTGCTGGGAAAAATCAGCAATGCAGGAGCCGTGTTCCTAGGGCAGGATTCTCCCGAAGTATTGGGAGATTACTGTGCCGGGCCGAATCATGTGTTGCCGACATCCACCACGGCACGCTATTCGTCTCCCCTGGGGGTGTACGACTTCCAGAAACGCACGAGTGTCGTGAATTGTTCCCGTGAGGGGGCAAAAAAACTGGGCAAGGTGGCCGCTGTCCTGGCCCACAGTGAGGGCTTGTCTGCACATGCCCGATCGGCCGAGTACCGGTACAAGCAAACGGCTATCTGAAAAGTGTTGCAATGGCTGTTAGACCGCAACAACTGCTGCGCGCGGAAATTGCAAATCTGCGCAGCTACCCTGTGGCCGATGCCAGCGGCCTGATCAAGCTGGATGCCATGGAAAACCCGTATGGGTGGCCTGAATCATTACGAAAACAGTGGCTGGAAGTACTTGAACAGGCGGCATTGAACCGGTATCCGGATTCCCGGGCGGGGCGGCTCAGAGAAGACTTCTGCAAAGCCTTCTCGGTTCCCGCCGGCATGCAGCTGATGTTCGGAAACGGCTCGGATGAACTGATCCAGTTGCTGATACTGGCTATCGCCAGACCGGGTGCGTGCATCCTCACGGTCACGCCCAGCTTTTCCATGTACCGGCTTGTTTCACAGTTCATCGGTGTGCGGGTCATCGAGGTTCCGCTGGCCGCCGACTCCTTTGCCTTGCAGGTGGATCAAGTCTGTGCAGCCATCCGGGAGAACGATCCGGCAGTGATATTTCTGGATTGCCCGAATAATCCGACCGGGGCGCTCTGGCCGCAGCAGCAGGTCGAACAGATTGTGCAGCAATCCGGTGGACTGGTGGTGATTGATGAAGCGTATTCGCCATTTGCCTCGCACACCATGATGCCGCTGGTGGAGAGATATCCACATGTGCTGATGTTGCGCACACTGTCAAAAATGGGTCTGGCAGGCCTGCGCCTGGGTTGCCTGCTTGGGGCACGACAGTGGCTGGAGGAACTCGACAAGCTGCGCCTGCCTTATAACGTAAACGTGCTGACACAACTGAGTGCCAGCTTTGCCCTAGACAATATCTCCGTTCTGGATGCGCAGACCAGCCGGATCTGCGCGCAGCGAGAACAGTTGCTGGACGCCATGCGCGCGATAAGCAAGATCCGGGTTTTCCCGAGTGAAGCCAACTTCATCCTGTTCCGGACACTGGATGAACCTGCAGATACGGTCTTCAGCCGGCTGCTGGAGCACAAGGTCCTGATCAAGAACGTGGCTGACGGCTCGCTGCTGGAAAATTGTTTGCGGGTGACCGTCGGCAAGGAAGAGGAAAACCACGCATTCCTGGGCGCCTTGCAAAGCGCCCTGGCCTGACCGGACGGCAACGGGAGCATTTGCGTGCAGGTGCCGGCTCGGATACCCTCTTTTCAGGCCAAGCTGGTGGCCGTTCGCCCATGGTGACCATCCAAGAACTTACGCAGTACACCGATACCTTGTTGCAGGCCGACCGCTTCAAGGACTACTGCCCGAATGGTCTGCAGGTGGAAGGCAAGAAGACCGTCCGGGACATCGTCACTGGGGTCACTGCCAGTCAGGCACTGCTTGAAGCTGCGTGTCTGAGAAAAGCGGACGCGGTACTAGTCCATCACGGCTACTTCTGGAGAAACGAGGATCAGTGCATCACCGGAATCAAGCGTGCGCGGCTTGCATTGCTGTTGCAAAACAACATCAATCTCATCGCTTACCATCTCCCCCTGGATGTGCACCCCGATCTAGGCAATAACGCTCAATTGGGGCGTCTTCTCGGAATCCGGATGGGCGGCATGTTGCAGGCCCGGGAGCAGGTCGCCTGCGTGAGCTACGGCCGTCTCGAGGCTGTGCCGGCGGAGGTGTTCAGGGCACGGATCGATACTGCCTTGCAGCGCAACTGCATTCACGTGGATGCCGGACCTGACAGGATTTCAACGGTCGGATGGTGCACGGGGGCCGGGCAGGGATTCATCGAACAGGCAATTGATGCCAATCTGGATGCCTATGTCAGCGGCGAAATTTCAGAACCCACCGCGCATGTGGCCCGAGAGGCAAAGATCCATTATTTCGCTGCCGGCCATCACGCAACAGAGCGATACGGGGTACAGGCCCTGGGACAACACCTGAAACAGAAATTTGATCTCGGGCACGAATTTGTTGACATTGACAACCCGGCATAGACCGGGATTCATGGGTCTTGCACTTGACGGATTTTGGATCTTGGGCCATCCTACGCATCTTTCAGAGACTGACATCCTTTGATCCAACACCGAAAACGCCCGGACTGGATTTTCTGAACGCACGTACGAACTACTTGTTGCCTGCTTTGCGGCTTGACGCCTTGGTGCAGTGGCGAGGAAAACTTTCACATGGCAAATGACAAAATTGATCATGGCCGTCGCAAGGCGCTGACGGGCGGGGTCGCCATTGTTGGAGGGGTAGGCGCCGTGATCACGGCCTGGCCCTTTGTTTCAAGCATGAATCCCAGTGCGAGCTCGCTCGCAGCAGGGGCCCCTGTCGAAGTGGATGTGAGCAAGATGCAGCCAGGCCAGCAAATCCAGGAAATCTGGCGCAGAAAACCCGTGTGGATCATCCGCCGCACACAGGAGATGGTGGAGTCCCTGGGTGCATTGACGCCCAAGCTGCGTGACCCCGAATCGAGGGAGGGCCAGCAGCCGGCATTCGCACAGAATGAATTCCGGTCCATCAAGAAAGAGTTTCTGGTGCTGATCGGTATCTGCACCCACCTCGGCTGCTCTCCGGAGTATCGTCCCGAACCGGGCACCATCAGTGCAAACTGGCAAGGCGGGTTCTACTGTGCCTGCCATGGATCGAGGTTCGACCTGGCCGGGCGGGTGTACAAGAATGTGCCGGCAAACAAGAACCTTGAGGTCCCCCCCTATTACTTCCTGAGTGACGGGCGCATATTGATCGGAATGACCAGAGAAGAGGCCGCTGCATGAGCGGAGAAACAGGGGGTCTCCTCGGATGGATTGATGCGCGTTTCCCACTCAGCAAGATGTGGAGAGACCATTTCGCCGGGTACTACGCGCCCAAAAATTTCAACTTCTGGTATTTTTTCGGCTCCCTCGCCTTGCTCGTACTGGTGATCCAGATCCTGAGCGGTATCTTCCTGACCATGCATTACAAGCCCGATGCGGAGCTGGCCTTTGCCTCGGTGGAGCACATCATGCGGGATGTCAACTGGGGCTGGCTGATTCGATACATGCACTCCACCGGCGCGTCGTTCTTTTTCATCGTTGTATACCTGCACATGTTTCGCGGGCTGATGTACGGCTCGTTCAAGAATCCGCGTGAACTGATCTGGATATTCGGCATGCTGATCTACGTGGCGTTGATGGCTGAAGCCTTCATGGGCTATCTGCTGCCCTGGGGCAACATGTCGTACTGGGGAGCGCAGGTCATCATCAACCTGTTCAACACGATTCCATACATCGGCGAGGCGATTTCCGAGTGGATCCGCGGGGATTTCGTGATCTCGGATGCCACCCTGAACCGGTTTTTTGCACTGCATGTCGTCGCCATGCCGCTGGCGTTGCTGGCCCTGGTGTTCGCCCATATCCTGGCGCTGCACGAGGTGGGCTCCAACAACCCCGACGGTGTCGAAATCAAGGACACCAAGGATAAGGACGGAAATCCAGTGGATGGCGTCCCTTTCCACCCGTACTACACCGTCAAGGATATATTCGGCGCCACCGTATTCCTGGCAGTTTTCTCGATCGTGGTGTTCTTTGTCCCAGACATGTACGGCTACTTCCTGGAGCACGCCAATTTTGATCCGGCCAACACGCTGAATACACCGGAACATATCGCCCCGATCTGGTATTTCACACCCTTTTACACGGTGCTGCGGGCCATACCGGACCCGTTTGGCGGATTCGTGGGCATGGTCCTTTCGATCGTCGTGCTGTTTTTCCTGCCCTGGATCGACCGCAATCCGATCAAGTCCATTCGTTACAGGAGCGCCCTGTTCAAGATCAATCTGCTGGTGTTCGTGATTACGTTCATTGTTCTTGGCTATCTGGGACTGAATGCCGTGACACCCCTGTACTCGCAGTTGGCGCTTCGCTTCACGGAACTGTACTTCCTGTTTTTTGTGGTGCTGTGGACCTACAGCCGGCCCCATGGCGCAGCCTTCTGGGTCAGCAGTTTTGTCATACTGCTGGGTGGAATTACCTTGTACGACGTTTTCATGAACACCTCCGAATACCCTGAGCTGATCTGGAAGACCTGGAGCATCCCGGCAGCCTACCTGGTGGTCACGCTGTTGCTGCCGTTGATCACGAATCTGGGCCGGGAGAAAGAAGTGCCCGCGCGAGTCACGTCCTGAGGGCCGGTATGAAATTCCTGGCCGTCGTACTTGTCCTGCTGTCGACTAACGTCGCCTGGGCTGCGGGACCCAGCGCTTATGAAAAAGGCAGCTTCGGGAAGATCAAGATCGATTTGAGCAACCGGACCTCGCTGCAGCGGGGCGCCAAGTATTTTGTCAATTACTGCCTGAGCTGCCACCCCGCCAAGCATAGCCGCTACAAGCGGGTCGCAGACGATCTGGGAATCAGTGAAGACCTGATGAAGAACAACATGATCTTCACCGAACAGAAATTTGGCGATCTGATGACGGTGGCCATGAAAAGAGAAGATGCCGTGAAGTGGTTTCTCGGCATTGATCCGCCGGACCTGAGCACCCATGTGCGTGCCATCGGGCCCCAGGCCGTGTACGAGTTCCTGAAAACATTCTATATCGACGAAACACGCCCTTTCGGGGTAAACAACCTGCATTTGCCCAATACGGCGATGCCGCATGTGCTGGTCAACTTGCAGGGGTCGCAGAAAGCCGTGTTTCATGACGAGGCAGATGAAAACGGCAGGGGGCACCCGGTATTCGACCGGTTTGAGATGCTTGAGCCGGGGGCACTGAGTGAGGAGCAATACGAGCAGGTCGTGGTGGACACCGTCAATTTCCTGGCTTATCTGAGTGAGCCCGCCCAGCTGGTGCGCAAGAAAATCGGCATTGGTGTCCTGTTTTTCCTGGTGGTGCTGGGAGCACTTTCCTACTTCCTGAAGAAAAACTACTGGATGGATATCCACTGATCGCGGATGCGGGCGGCAGGGTATTGCATGTTTAGAGGTGGCACATGGTTTTAGTGGCGAATCGACGTTCCGGCATGACATTGTTTTCCGATCCGGGATGTGCGCAAAGCCACCGCGTGCGGGTGGTTCTGGCAGAAAAGGACATTACGGTCGATGTCGTCCATATCGATCCCGACAACAAGCCCGAGGATCTGCTGGATATCAATCCCTATAACACGGTCCCCACCCTGACAGACCGGGAACTGGTCCTGTACGATTCCCGCGTCATCATGGAGTATCTGGATGAGCGTTTTCCGCACCCACCCCTGATGCCCGTGGACCCGGTGTCGCGCTCCAGGTCGCGCCTGATGCTCTTTCGAATCGAACAAGACTGGTACGGACCCCTGGTGAGGCTGTATTCCAACAAGGCGACCGTGGCAAACAAGGCAAGAAAAGAACTGCAGGAGAGCCTGCTTTCGGTGGTGGAGCTGTTCAAGGTCAAACCCTATTTCCTGAGCGATGAGTTCAGTCTGGTCGACTGCAGTATTGCTCCTATCCTGTGGAGACTGCCTCGCCTGGGCATCGATCTGGGTCCGACCGTCAAGCCCATTGCGGAATATGCACAACGCGTATTCAACCGGCCCTCCTTCAGGAGCAGCCTTTCGGAAGCGGAAGTGGAAGCGCGCCCGGACGCGGTTTGAAACAGCCGTCACGGTGACGCTCTTTTCAGGCTTTCATCGATTTCCAGGGATGACTCCAAGCCGCCCCTACCTGATCCGCGCGATGTACGAGTGGATCGTTGACAACCGAATGACTCCGCACATTCTTGCCCATACCGACCATAACGAGGTCCAGGTGCCGGGCGAATTCGTGGAAGACGGCATGATCACCCTGAACATCGGACCCACGGCGGTCCAGTCCCTTGATCTCGGGCAGGATGCCGTCCGTTGTGATGCCCGGTTTTCAGGCATTTCGACCAGCGTGGAGATTCCGGTCGAATGCGTATGCGCCATTTATGCCCGCGAGAATGGACAGGGCATGAGGTTCCCGGAAGATGACGATCTGCCCCCGGCCACCGGTCCGGCCAAATCCGACCGGCCCCACCTGCGCGTCGTCAAATAGTACGGGTCGGCAATTTCACGAAACTGCCGCCGGGTCGGGCAGCACCTTGTCCGGGTTCAATATGCCGTCGGGATCGAATTGCCGCTTGATCCGGCACATCAGGCCCAGTACTTCGGGTCCCAGTTCCCGGTCCACCCAGTTTCGCTTGGAAATCCCCACTCCGTGTTCGCCGGACAGCGAACCATCCAGCTTCAAAACCAGGTCGAAAATTTCGTCCAGGCAGTGGCGGGCCGAGGTGGCCTGGTGAGGGTCCGACTCGTCGTACAGCAGGTTGACATGGATATTTCCATTGCCGGCATGGCCAAAATTGAAAATGGGAATGGAGAATTTCCTGGCGAGCAGTTCAAGCTCCTGCAGCAAGGCCGGCAACCGGGAAACGGGCACGACCACGTCTTCATTGATCTTGCTGGGGGCAAAGCTGCGCAATGCCTGTGACAGCACTTTGCGCGCCTGCCACAACTCTTCTCTTTGACGCGGCTCACTGGCATTCAGCAAATCGATACATCCGGAATTTTTTGCAGCCTTCAGTACCGCGGCGACATTGGCATCCACGGTCTGCACCAGGCCATCGACCTCGATAATCAGCATCGCTTTTGCCCGACCGTCCAGGGGGGCCGCCTCCTGTTTGCGAATCAGGTCCAGCGATCCCTCGTCAATGAACTCCAGGGCACAGGGCAGGGCGCTTTGTGCCAGGATGCAAACCACGGCATCGATGGCAGACTGGGTGTCAAGATAGGATGCGCGGATGGTATCCGTGCGTTCGGCGATGGCACTGAGCTTCAGTCGCGCCTCGGTGATGACGGCCAGGATGCCTTCGGAACCGATCAGCAGGCGTGTCAGGTCCAGGCCCACCACCCCTTTCGTGGTGGCGGAACCGGTCCGGATCATGTCGCCGGTCCCGGTCACCGCATGCACTTCCAGCGTATTCTCGCGGCAGGTCCCGTATTTGATCGCACGCGGGCCGGCGGCATTGCAGGCCAGATTCCCCCCCACGGTACAGTAGTCTGCACTGCCCGGGTCCGGGGGCCAGAACAGGCCATGCTCGAAAGCCTGTTTCTGCACCGTCGAATTCAGGACACCCGGTTCAACGCGCATGTTTCGATTGGCCTCATCCATCTCCAGTACCCGGTCCATCCTTTCCGTTGAAAGCACAATGCCGGAGCGGAGGGGAACGGCGGCTCCGGTCGTGTTCGTGCCCCGTCCCCGCGTGGTCAGCGGGATATTGAATTGCCTGCAAAGCCTCACACATGCCTGGATTTGCTCCGCATCCTGCGGCAGTACAACCAGGTCAGGACAGGCGTGCTGTCTGCTGTTGTCAAATCCGTAGGTCCAGCACTCGCCCGGGTCGGTCAGTACAGATTGTTTCCCGCAGGCATCGACGAAACTGTGAACGACATGGGGGGATAGTGACATGCAGCCTCAAGGGATATCAGTGGCCAACAAGCTCATGATCAACCAGATCACATAGACAATGAAGTACCAGCAGGTGGACCTCCTGTATCCGGGCCGTGGATTGACTCGGCACACGGATTTCAATGTCCCGGGGCTGCAGCACAGAAGGCAGGCCGCCTCCGTCCTTGCCCGACAATGCAATGACGGACATGTCCTTTCGGTGTGCGGCAGTGATCGCTGCAAGCACATTTGCGGACTGTCCGCTGGTGGTGATGGCCATCAGTATGTCCCCACTGCAGCCGAGTGCCAGCACCTGCTTGGAAAAAATTTTTTCGTAATCGTAATCGTTGGCGATGGAAGTGAGGGTGGAACTGTCTGTAGTCAGCGCGACGGCAGCCAATCCTTCCCGTTCCTTCTCGAAGCGGTTCAGTAACTCGGATGAAAAATGCTGTGCATCCGCCGCAGAACCTCCGTTCCCGCAGGTCAGGATCTTGCCCCGGTTTTTCAGGGAACCGACGATGAGTTCGGCAGCCCCGGCAATCGGTGCGGTCAGCTTTCCCATACTGTCGCGCTTGACAGAGATGCTGGCGTCGAACAGTTCCTTGATTCGCATATCGGGTTTCATGGGTATCATCCAGGATTTGATTTTCAGGTTTAATGGTGCCGGTACGGCAGATTACGAAAGGTTGCCATTACTGGCACGCCTGCCGTCTGGCCTGCAGGTCGCCGGCAAGCGCCGGGCTCGCTGAAAATTTTCGGGGGAATTCCAGGGCCGGGCGCTCTCGTACTTCAGGGCGTCCATTTCGGAACTGTGCCCAGGTCAATTTGCGAAAAATGCGGTTCTGCCCGAGGATGCTCAGCTTCCCGGTCATGCCTTCGAACTGATTATACTTGTGTGCGGAAAGCCTTTGCAGATGCGGGATGACCCGGTACGCATCCACGCCCAGCGCCGCAAATCGCGGTAACCGGGATTCACCGCTCGACAGCTGCAGGTCGGACGAGTCCCGCAAAAGCTCGACTTCAGGGCTGCCTGACAGCAACCAGGGGATATCACAGTACAGGATGTCATTGATGTCCTGGTCGGCCGAGATGTTCACATTGCCGGAAAAGATGTGGGAAGTCGCATATACGGGCAGGTCGGATGCATAGTGATAACTCAATTGCGGTCGCAGCAGCCTGGCCTGTCGCGGCAAGGCGGCCAGGAACACAAAGTCTGCATCCTGGCGCCGCTGGGGTTCGAATTCGGCTTCCCGTCCGATCGTTTTCACCAGGTTGCGATGTCGCTGCTCGCTTTGATCAAGGTGCAGCAGTTTTTTGATGGGGTCCGAGTAGTCTGAATTTTTTGCAATGTACCTTTCGTATTGCAGGACAGTCCCCCCCAGCTCGGTAAAGCGCATCATGAAGGCTTCCAGAAGGCGCGTTCCCCATTCTCCCTCCGGGACGAGCACCAGGGCCCTTCGGAGGTTATTCTGATATGCGCGTTCTGCAACCTGCCGGGATTCGTTTTCCGGCAGCAAGCCAAACTGGACCAGCTGCGGGGAGCCTGCAAGGGCGTCATTGGTATAGTTGAGAGACAGGGTGGGTACTTCGAGCTGCTTTTGTTTTGCAATGGCATGTACCGCTTCTTTTTGCAGCGGGCCAATGACAAAGTCCGCCCCCTCGCGCACTGCGAGCTGGTACTGACGGAATGCAGTATCGGCATCGCCCCGGGTGTCGTACAAGACCAGTTCGGGCGGCAGTCCCGGAGTCTCCTCAAAGTCCCGCGCCGTGACGACCCCTGCGTACACGGCGTTTGCAATCGCACTGTAGCGGCCGGTCATCGGTAACAGCAGCGCAATCCTGTCCGGAGCCACCTGGGTCGTGGCCCAGTTTTGCGTGATGGAGTCTATGATCCCGGCGGGAATGGTTTGACGGGGGAACTGTGTACGCCATTGCTGAATCTCACTCTCCAGGGTGAAGATATCGGCATGTGACTGCTTCTGGATATAGGCCAGACTGAGCCAGGCATCCAGGTCACAGTCGTGGTTCCTGTTGGCCCAGGCCGTGATCTCACCCGGGTCGGAACCCATCAGGGTCTCCCACACCGAATGACTGTTTTTTTGCTTCTGCCCGTCATCCGTCAGCCACGAGTTGAGCATCACCAGGGTCTTGACCATCTCCTCCCTGAGCCCTGCAGCACGCAGGGCCCGGGCACGCACCAGCAGAGCCCGGGGCTTGTACTTGGGGGAGTAGTCGAGGATGTTGGCCGGCAGGGTATCCAGTGCGCGCCCGGCTCGCTGATGCAGAAGTTCCATCTGTGCACCTGCAATGCGTTTTCGAACGAACAGATTGCGGGGCAGCCCGGCTTCATCGACTGAGTTGAGGTACGCGCGCGCCAGGCTTCGGGTTTCCGGGTGCAACACGGCCTCGGCGGCCTGCAATAACAGGGTTTCCCGTTGCGGAGAAGGTTTGGTTTTGGCCACTTCTGCAAGCAGGCGTGCGGCCTGCTCGTGCTGGCCGGAGCGAAGATATCTTTCAACCCGGTCAAGCCTGGCCTCTTCGGTGTCTTTTGCAGACGGAATCAGACCCGCACAGCCGGACAGCGCGCATGCCAGGATCATTATGGCTACAATGCGTGCAGTGGTTCGTGTGATTGAATGCGTGGTTTCCATGATTCGCCGGCTAAAAACCTGAACACAGTATGGGTACAAGATGGCTGCTCCAGGTATTTTATATATTATTGCCACGCCAATTGGTAATTTGTCGGACATTACCCTGCGAGCCCTGGACACTATCAAACAGGTGCAGGTACTGCTAGCTGAAGACACCCGCATTACCAAAAAGCTCCTGGATCATTATGGGATCCACGTCAGACTCGAATCGCTGCATGATTTTAACGAGTCTGCAAAAACCGAGTCGCTTATCCGGGATCTGCTGAACGGCACCGATATCGGGCTGGTTTGTGATGCCGGCACCCCCCTGGTTTGTGATCCCGGCTTCCGGCTGGTGTCCGGCGCGCATGAAAATGGCATCACGGTACGCCCTGTTCCGGGCCCCTGTGCACTGATCACGGCATTGACCGTATCCGGGCTTCCGACCGACCGGTTCGTGTTCGAAGGCTTTTTGCCGAAGAAGGTCCCGGAACGCAGGGAGTTTCTCCGGTCCCTGCGGCATGAGGCACGCACGATGATCTTCTACGAAGCTCCCCGGCGTCTTGGGCGCTCGATCCAGGACTGCATCCGTGCATTCGGGGGACACAGGAATGCAGCCGTGTTGCGCGAGATGACCAAGGTTCACGAGCAGCACCTGACCGGCAGCCTCGAGCAGATCGAGTGCGCCCTGGGCAATACGGCACAAGAGGTCAAAGGAGAGTGTGTGCTCGTGATTGCCGGCAACGCATCGCCTGCAGATGAAGAGCGCCTCGACCAGGCTGCACGCCTGCTGACAGACCTGCAAGGGCACATATCCCACAGGGATGCGGTTGAAGTGGTGGCAAGATATAGCGGCATCGGGCGAAACCGCCTGTATTCCCTCGGACTCGATCCGCGCCTCAAAAAACAGTCCTGAATGTGATACTGTCCCTGAGGGAGTCTGCCGGGCAGTCACTTTCCGTATTTCCCCCCGGGGATGCGGGGAGAGGAAAGTCCGGGCTCTACGGGCAAGGTGCCAGGTAACACCTGGAGGACGTGAGTCCATGGAAAGTGCAACAGAGAGCAGACCGCCTGATCACCCGTTCGAATTCCATTCGGACAGGGGACAGGTAAGGGTGAAACGGCGTGGTAAGAGCACACCGCGCGACTAGCAATAGTCGTGGCTAGGCAAACCCCACCCAGAGCAAGACCAAATAGGGGGGCGAGGAATATTCCAGCATATGGCCCATATGGCCCCCGGGTAGGTTGCTAGAGGTTCATGGCGACATGAATCCCAGATGAATGACTGTTCAAGACAGAACCCGGCTTACAGGCAGGCTCCCGATGCCGCCGGGCCCCGAAAATACCCGCCCGCCACCGGCCTGATCGCAGGCCGCCGATCCCGGATTGTGGGAAAAACTCCCACTCTTAATCTTGAATATTATCTTTACGTTTTAAATCACAGATTTAAAATGGTTTATTCGAATATTTGCAGGGTTCTGAGCGGAAAATTCCGCGCTTAACCCCCTGTCTGGTAAGTATTTTCTCAAGTTTTTGCCCGGATTTGCTTGCAATCGCACCAACTCATTTCTATAGTGTCGAAAAGTGGGAGATTGTGGGAGACAATGGAATAATATTCCATGCTACTTGATTGATGTTCCGGGGTATTAACAACCTGAGCCTGGATGCGAAGGGCCGCTTGTCCATGCCTGCCCGCTACCGCGACAGCATTCAGCAAAAATGCAGCGGCAGTCTGGTCGTGACCGCCGATACCGACCGCTGCCTGCTGATCTATCCGCTGCCCGAATGGGAGCAGATCGAGCAGAAACTGATGCGCCTGCCGAGCCGGGAAAAACAGGTCCGGCGCCTGCAGCGCCTGCTCCTCGGCCATGCCACGGAATGCGAAGTGGATGGCCAGTACCGGGTCCTGCTGCCTCCGCCGTTGCGCAAGTTCGCGGATTTGAACAAGCATGCGGTGCTGATCGGCCAGGGCAACAAGTTTGAGCTGTGGGACCGGGATACGTGGAGCGAGGAACGCGAGTCATGGATCAAGGAAGAAAACAAGTCGAATAGCATTGCCGCCTCGCTAGAGAATCTTTCCATCTGACGATGCAGTCCGGTGCACATGATCTGCATCAACCGGTTTTGCTTTTGGAGGTGATCGAGGCCCTGAACATAGACCCGGAAGGCACCTATGTCGACTGCACGTTCGGACGTGGAGGGCATAGCCGGGAAATTTTGAACAGGCTGGGCCGCCGGGGCCGTCTTCTGGTGCTGGACCAGGACCCGCAGGCGGTGGCCTATGCCAGGCACCTGTTTGCGGGGGATCAGCGCGTCGTGATTGAGCCGGGAAACTTTTCGGAGATCGTCCGGCTCGTGGAAGAACACGGGTTTGTGGGGAAAGTGAAAGGGGTTTTGTTTGATTTGGGGGTTTCATCCCCGCAACTGGACAACCCGCAGAGGGGATTCAGTTTTGCGCAGGATGGACCGCTGGATATGCGCATGAATACGAACCGGGGAATCACCGCCAGCGACTGGCTGGCGCAGGTCAGCCTGCATGACCTTGAGGAAGTGCTCAGGGTGTATGGCGAAGAACGGCATGCCAAAAGGATCGCGAGCGCCGTGCTGGCCGAGCGGGAAGCCCGGCCCCTGAAGACCACCCGGCAGCTGGCCGGGGTCGTGCAGCGTGCACTCCCCGGGCCCCGGGAGAAAAAGCACCCGGCAACCCGAACGTTCCAGGCCATTCGTATTTTCATCAATGACGAACTGAAGGCCCTGGAAGCCGCCCTGGAGGGCAGTGTGAAGCTGCTGGCAGAATTCGGGAGGTTGCTGGTGATCACGTTCCATTCGCTGGAAGACCATGCAGTGAAGGGCGTGCTCAGGAAATACGCCCAGCCGGACGTACCGCGCAAGCTGCCGGTCGCCGGGCTGCCCGCGCCCCAGCTGAAGAAAGTCGGCAAGCCGGTGCGCCCTTGTGCAGGGGAGGTGGCTGCCAATAAACGGGCACGCAGTGCCAAGCTGCATGTCCTGGAGCGTGTCGCATGCTAGGCAGGTTCGTGCTGGTACTGGTTCTGATCGCAGCGAATGTGTTCACCGGGGTGGGCATCGTGTATTCGAAGCACTCCCTGCGCAAGGAATTCATCGAGTTGCAGAAATTGCAGAACCAGTTCGACGAACTGCAGGTCGAGTGGGGCCGCCTGCAACTGGAGCAAAGCACCTGGCTGGCGCATTCCCGGGTGGAGAAGCTGGCACGTGAGGAACTCGGGATGAGCCAGGTCCACAAGGAAAGACTGGTGCTTCTGGAATCCCGTTGACGTCATGAACCGGGCACCAAATTTCAGACTGAGGCGCTTATTCGTACTGTCTGTCTTCGTGTTCGGGCTGGGGGTGTTGTTTATACGGGCTGTAGACCTGCAGCTGTTTGATCATGAATTCCTGGAGGAGGAAGGCAAGGCGCGCCACTTGCGGGTAGTTGAGATGCCTGCACATCGTGGGATGATTCTGGACCGCAACGGTCAATTACTCGCAGTGAGCACGCCGGTTTTTTCAGTCTGGGCCAACCCTGCCGAGGCCCTGGGCAGCCATGACTCCGTGACGCGTGCTGCTGAAATCCTGGATCTGAAGGCAAGGGAACTGCTCAAGAAGCTTGAGCAGAAGAAAAACCGGCAGTTCCTGTACGTCAAGCGCCATATCGGCCCGCAACAGACCGAACGCATGCAGCAAAGTGATTTGCCGGGATTTTACCTGCAACGGGAATACCGGCGCTATTACCCCACCGCCGAGGTCAGTTCTCACGTGCTCGGGTTCACGAGTATCGATGACAAGGGCCTGGAAGGCATAGAGCTTGCCTATGAGGACTGGCTGGCGGGACAGCCCGGCGCCAAGAAGGTGATCAAGGATCAGCTCAATCGCATTGTCGAGGATGTTGAAGCCGTACGCATGCCGCGCCCCGGCCAGAACCTGACACTGAGCATCGATCGCAGGGTGCAGTACCTGGCGTATCGCGAATTGAAAGCCGCCTATATCCAGCATGCTGCGCGTTCGGCATCCGCCGTCATGGTGGACACCAAAACCGGCGAGGTGCTGGCCATGGTCAATGTGCCCTCGTTCAACCCGAACAACCGCAAGGCACACAAGCAGTACACCTACCGCAACCGCGCGGTCACGGATGTGTTCGAGCCGGGATCGACGATGAAACCCTTCGTGGTCGCGCTGGCCCTGGATTCCAGACGGTATTCCCCGGAGACCGTGATCGACACCACGCCCGGAACCTATCAGATCGGCAGATTCACGATTCGCGACATCCGCAACTTCGGTCCGCTTTCGGTCAATGAAGTGTTGCTGAAGTCCAGCAATGTAGGTGCGGTGAAGATGGTGCTCACGATCCCGCGAGAGGACCTGTGGAATACCTACAAAGCGATCGGGGCAGGCGAGTCCACCGAGTCCGGATTCCCGGGTGAGGCCACGGGGTACCTGAAAAGCTTTCAGGACTGGCACGAGACCGAGCATGCCACCATGGCATTTGGTTATGGCATGTCGATGACCGTGCTGCAACTGGCGCGGGCCTATACCGTGCTGGCTACCGATGGCAGGCGGGCTTCCATTTCCATGCTGCGCAGGGAAGGCACGGACCCGCACCGGAGTGCACAGCCCAGCGTGGTTTCCCCGCAAACGGTGCACCAGGTCCGCTCGATCCTGGATGCCGTCGTCTCTGTGCAGGGGACGGGTTCGCGCGCACGAGTGCCGGGCTATACCGTTGCCGGCAAGACCGGCACCGTGCGCAAGTCGGCGGGTAACGGGTATGAGAACAAGCACATCGCCATGTTTGCCGGCATGGCGCCGGCAAGCGATCCCAGACTGGTGCTAGTCGTTTTGATCAACGAGCCAAGCAAGGGAGCCTATTACGGCGGCCACGTGGCAGCCCCTGTTTTTTCAAGAATCATGGGCGGATCACTGCGTCTGCTGAACATTGCACCGGATGACGTGTCCTTGCGCACCGATCCCGTTCGCCTTTCACAAGATCATGCCGACTAGCTCATGCGCACAACGATCATCATTCTCATGGCCTCTGGCAGATTTGCTGGGCGGCTGGGTGCGGGTGCCGCCGATGTATAGCGACACAGCGATCACCGGACTTGGCCTTGACAGCCGCACCATTGAAGCGGGCGCCTTGTTCTTGGCGACCCAGGGTACTTGCCAGCACGGTCTGCAGTATGCCCGGCAGGCCCGGGCCCGGGGTGTTGCCGCAATTGCCTGGGAGCCCGGCCCCCAGGCCCCGAAGGAGTACCTGCCGGATGACCTGCCCTGTATGCCGGTCCCCGGCCTGCATCAACAGATCGGACCCATCGCACGGCGGTTTTACCGCAATCCCTCGGATCGCCTCCAGGTGATTGGCGTCACGGGTACGGACGGGAAGACTTCTGTCAGCCAGTTTCTTGCACAGGCACTTGCACAGCTGGGGATTCGCTGCGGCGTGATCGGGACACTCGGATCCGGTATCCATCCGGCCCTCGAGGCCGAGGCCCACACCACTCCCGACGCCATCCGCGTACAGGCCCTGCTGCATGGATTCCTCGAAAAAGAGATCCGGCAGGTGGTTCTCGAGGCCTCGTCCCATGGCCTCAAGCAGGGCAGGCTGAATGGCGTGGACGTGGACACGGCGATCTTTACGAACCTGGGCCACGACCACATGGACTATCACGCGAGCCGGGACGACTACGCGAATTCCAAACGCATCCTGTTTCAGGCCGAGGGCCTGAAGCATGCGGTGATCAACGTGGATGATGCATTCGGCCGCGCACTGGCGGAAGAGGCGGACGAGCACATCCAGGTGATCCGGTATTCCTGCGGCGTGCCCTTCACGGACAGGCAACCCCATGTTCTTGCAAGAGAGGTGGTTGCTTCGCAAAAGGGAACCGTGATCGAGATCGACTCGAGCTGGGGTTGCGGCAGCGTCGACACCGAACTGCGCGGAACATTCAACGTCAGCAATCTGCTGGCGGTGGCGGGCGCGTTGCTGGCCAATGGTCATGCGCTGGATGAAGTGATCGCGGCCGTATCCTGCGTGCGAACCGCACCCGGAAGAATGGAGTGGATCCGGGGAGGCCGGAATGCACCGCGGGTACTGGTGGATTACGCACATACCCCCCAGGCCCTGACCGGTGTTCTGCAGGTCCTGCGCGAATCCTGCACCGGCAGGCTCTGGTGTGTTTTCGGTTGCGGAGGGGATCGGGATTCCGGCAAGCGCAAGTACATGGCCCGGGCGGTGCAATCCCTGGCCGACCACGCCGTGGTCACCGATGACAATCCCAGGTTCGAGGATCCAGAAGACATCGTGGGCGATGTGGTCTCGGGATTCAGTCCTGCCGCCAGCTACTCGGTGATTCATGACCGCAAACAGGCCATCGCCTCTGCGATCCGCCAGGCCAAGCCCGGTGACACCGTGCTGATCGCGGGCAAGGGTCATGAAACTGTACAGATCATTGAGGCTGAGCGCCTGCCTTTCGATGACCGCAAAGTGGCTGCGGACTGTCTGCAGGAGTACCCGGCATGAGATTTACACTTGCCGAGATTGCAGGCATCACGAAAGGCCGGCTGGTCGGCGAGGACAGGCTGGTCACCGGCCTGTCCACCGATACAAGGACGCTGCAACCGGGCGAGATGTTCATTGCCCTGGTGGGTGAAAGGTTCGACCCGCACGAACTGATTGTTGCCGGGCATGCGCGATCCGCGGGCGCCTTGCTGGTGGAGCATGCGCTGGACGTGCCCGGCCCGCAGATCATTGTGCGCAGGACCCATGCAGCCCTGCAGGCGCTGGCCAATGCGTGGCGCGAAAAATTCAGGGTACCCGTGATCGGCATCACGGGCTCCAATGGCAAGACGTCCGTCAAGGAGCTGACCCGGGAGATCCTCGCCACCCAGGGGGAGGTGCTGGCCACCCGGGGAAACCTGAACAACCACATCGGTGTGCCGCTGACCCTGCTTGCCCTGGATGAAAAACATCGCTACGCGGTGATCGAAATGGGTGCCAATCATGCCGGTGAAATCGAGACCCTCGCAAAGATTGCAAACCCCGATATCGGGGTGGTCAACAACATCGGGCCCGCACATCTCGAGGGATTCGGTTCGCTGGAGGGCGTGGCACGGGCCAAGGCGGAACTGTACCGCCATATGAACCCGCGGGGGATCGCCGTGGTCAACGCCGATGAACCGTATCTGCCCCTGTGGCGCGAGGACATCGGTGCACGCCGGCAGCTCTCGTTCGGCATCAGGCAGGACGCCGATGTTTGCGGAGCCAAGCTGGACTCGCACAAGGTCCGGGTCCGCACGCCGGCCGGGGAAATACGCACCCACCTGCAGGCTCCCGGGCAACATGCCCTGTACAACGCGCTTGCGGCAGCCGCGGTTTGCACGGCCCTGGAGGTCGGGCTGGAGGACATCCGGACCGGTATCGAATCCGCGAAGCCCGTACCGGGGCGCCTTGTACGCCTCGAAGGGATGAATGGCGCCTGTATCCTGGATGACACCTACAACGCCAATCCCGCCTCCCTGTCGGTAGCGCTCGATGTGCAGGCGCAGGAACCCGGCACACACTGGCTGGTCCTGGGTGACATGGGAGAGCTGGGTGGAGAAAGCATAGCCCTGCATAAAAAAGCCGGCATCATGGCCCGCAACTCCGGCGTCACCCGTCTCATGGGACTCGGCACGCTGGCGGCGCATGCGGTGGAGACATTCGGCCGGCACGGCGAACATTTTTCAGAGCCCGGGGAAATCATCGAGCTGTTGCGCCGCGAACTGGATGACCAGGTCTGCGTACTGGTGAAAGGCTCGCGCGCCATGCACCTGGAAAAGGTCATCGAGGGGATCCGGGGGTCTGCTGATTCAGGAGGCGGTCGCAAAGAACATGCTGCTTGAACTGTTCGAGTATCTGGAGAGCTTCCATTCTGGATTCAATGTGTTCCAGTACCTGACCCTGCGTTCGATCCTGGCCGTGCTGACCGCCCTGATCATCTGCTTTGTGACGGGACCCGTCATGATCCGCAAGCTGAGCGATTACAAGGTCAGCCAGAACGTGCGCGATGACGGACCACAGACCCATCACGCCAAGGCGGGCACGCCTACCATGGGCGGGGTGTTCCTGCTGTTGGCGATATTCTTGAGCGCGATCCTGTGGAGCGACATGACCAACCGCTACGTGTGGTTCGTGCTGGCCACCACGTTCCTGTTTGGCCTGGTGGGCGCCGTGGATGACATCAAGAAACTGCTGGGCGGTACGAGCAAGGGCCTGACTGCGAAAAGCAAGTATTTCTGGCAGTCGCTGATCGGAATCGGGGTGGCCCTGCTGTTGTTCTATACGGCGGAAAGTTCCGTCGAATCCAGCCTGTATGTTCCCTTTTTCAAGAACGTGGTTATTCCCCTGGGCGCCTGGTTCGTGGTGCTCACGTATATCGTCATCGTCGGCACCAGCAACGCCGTGAATCTGACCGACGGGCTGGATGGCCTGGCGATCATGCCGGTGGTCCTGGTGGCCGGCACCCTCGGCATATTCGCGTATCTGAGCGGCAACCTGAATTTCTCGAGTTATCTCGCCATTCCGTACCTGCCGCTGGCCGGCGAACTGGTGGTGTTCTGTGGCGCGGTCGTTGGTGCCGGCCTGGGGTTTCTCTGGTACAACGCCTACCCCGCGCAGGTGTTCATGGGCGACGTCGGCGCCCTGTCGCTGGGGGCGGCCCTGGGACTGCTGGCTGTGCTGGTGCGCCAGGAGATTGTGCTGATGATCATGGGCGGTCTTTTTGTCGTCGAGACCGTTTCCGTGATGATCCAGGTCGTATCTTTCAAGCTGACAGGCAAACGGGTTTTTCAAATGGCCCCCCTGCATCATCATTTTGAAATGGGAGGCTCGCCTGAACCCCGGGTGATCGTGCGCTGCTGGATCATCACGGTTGTACTCGTGCTGATCAGCCTGGCGACCCTGAAAATCCGGTAATGTCATGGGACTGGCGCTGCAAAAACAGATGAGGGAAAACGGGCACGAACGAATCGTAGTCGGACTCGGCAAAACCGGTCTGTCGGTGGCACGTCACCTGCACAGGCAGGGCATTCCCTTCGCCATGGCAGACACCCGGGACAAGCCGCCCCGGCTCGAGGCCTTCCGGCAGGAATTCCCACAGCTGGACATTTGCACGGGAGCCTTGCCGGTACAGTGGTTTGAGGCAGCCAGACAGATCATCCTGAGCCCGGGGGTGGACAGAAGAAATCCGGTGATTCAGTCGGCGGTCGCCCGGGGTGCGGAGTGTTTTGGAGATGTCGAGCTGTTTGCCGTTGCGAACCGGGTGCCGCTCGTGGCGATTACCGGTTCCAACGGGAAAAGCACGGTGGTTCAGCTGGTGACGGAGATGGCCTCGGCCTGTGGCTTGCGCGCGTTTGCAGGCGGGAATATCGGAACACCGGTACTGGACCTGCTTGAAAAAGAGGACGCCGAGCTGTTTGTCCTGGAGTTGTCGAGCTTCCAGCTTGAATCCACACGCTCCCTGGCGCCCCGCATCAGTGCCGTGCTCAACGTATCGGCGGATCATCTCGACCGTCACGACAGCCTGGAGCATTACGCCAAGATCAAGGCACGCATTTACGAGCATGCGGGCTGCAGCGTTGTCAACCGGGACGACGGCCTCGTGATGAACATGGAAACCTCCGGGGTGGTCACGGATTTTGGCCTCGGTCCGCCCACAGACCGTGGCTTCGGCTTGTTGCAACGCGGCAAGCATTCCTACCTGGCCCAGGGGAGTCATTGCCTGCTGTCCACGGACAAGCTCATGATGCACGGTGAGGCGGGAATCCTGAATGCACTGGCCGCACTGGCGGTGGGCAGTGCCCTGGGCCTGTCGACGGAGAAGATGCGCGTCGTCCTTGCGGGTTTCAGGGGATTGCCGCACCGCCTGTCCCGGGTCGGGGAGTCCGGCGGTGTGCGCTGGTTCAATGACTCCAAGGGTACCAATGTCGGCGCCTCGGTCATGTCGCTGAGGAGCCTGGGAAGTGACGTGATCCTGCTGGCCGGCGGCATGTTCAAGGGAGGCGACCTGGCCTGTTTGCGCACTGCGGTCGGCCGGCATGCCAGGCATGTCATCGTGTTCGGGCAGGATTCGGATTTGCTGCGCCAGGCCCTGCATGGCGCCGCACCGGTTCATTCCGCGCACAGCATGCGCGATGCCGTGATTCGGGCCCTGGAGCTTTCTGTGGCCGGTGACCAGGTATTGCTGTCCCCGGCATGTGCAAGCTTTGACATGTACGAGAACTACATTGAGCGGGGCAGGGATTTCGAGAACTGTGTCCGGGAGCTGGCATTGTGAGTTCATCAAAACGGGTTTTTCATGGCGGGGAGGCCCGCGAGGATGCCGATCTGTCCCTGCAATGCGATGTCCCGCTGGTCCTGTCTGCCGCACTGCTGCTCGGGATGGGCCTGGTGATGGTGGCATCTTCCTCGATAGAAATTGCAGACCGCGCGACCGGCGACCCGCTTTACTACTTCAAACGACAGTTCATCTTCGCCGTGTTCGGGGTGCTGGTGGCGCTGGCGCTCACCAAAATCCGGCTGGTGCACCTGGAGCGTTCCGGCATGGTCTTGCTGTTTGTGATGGTGGCTCTTCTGGTCCTGGTCCTGGTCCCGGGGATGGGCAGGACGGTATACGGGAGTACACGCTGGCTGGAACTCGGACCCCTGGGCATACAGGTTTCCGAGATCGTGAAGCTGCTGCTCATCATCTACATGGCGGGCTGGCTGGTCCGGCATGGGCAGCGGGTCATCGAGTCGTTTACCGGGTTTGCATGGCCCATGCTGGTCCTGCTGGTGCTGTTTACGCTGCTGCTGCTGGAGCCGGATTTCGGTGCCGCGATCGTTTTGCTGGTCACCACTCTCGGCATGTTCTGGCTGGCGGGCGCCAAGATGCTCAATTTCGGGATCCTGTTTGCGGCATCGGCAGCGTCCATGGCCGTGATCGCCGTCTCTTCCCCGTACCGCATGGAGCGGCTCACGGCATTCCTCAATCCCTGGTCGGACCCGTTCGGTTCGGGTTTTCAACTGACCCAGTCCCTGATTGCCATCGGCAGCGGCTCATGGACGGGGCTGGGACTGGGCGCGAGCGTGCAGAAACTTTTTTACCTGCCCAAGGCGCACAACGATTTCGTGTTTGCCGTGATCGCGGAAGAACTGGGCCTGGCCGGGGTTACCGCGGTGCTTGTGCTGTTCCTGGTGCTGATTTCCCGATGTTTCGCGATCGGGAAAATGGTGGAGGAAAAGGGCATGAAATTCGGTGCCCTGATCTGCTATGGAATCGGGATCTGGCTGGCGCTGCAGGTCTTTATCAACATGGGTGTCAACATGGGCGTGTTGCCCACCAAGGGACTGACACTGCCACTGATCAGTGCAGGAGGCAGCAGCCTGCTGGTCGTCTGCATGGCGATCGGCCTGGTCACGCGGGTGTACATGGAAGGAGTGATCGGGGATTCGGAACTGGTGCAAAGGTTCAGGAATTCATGAAGGCCGCACGCGCTCCAATCATGATTTTTGCAGCCGGCACTGGCGGCCATGTATTTCCCGCACTGGCCGTGGCAAGGCAACTCGAGCACCACGGTGTTCCGGTCGTCTGGGTGGGCACCAAAAAGGGGATCGAATCCCGTGTGGTGGCCAATACGGCCTATCACTTTGAAAAAATCATCATCGGCGGTCTTCGCAACAAGGACCTGCGGACCTACCTGCTTGCACCGGTCAAGCTGGGGCTTGCCGGGCTGCAGACCATCTGGCTGGTGCTGAAACACCGGCCCTGCGCGGTGCTGGGCATGGGCGGGTTCATCTCCGGAACCGGCGGAGTCGTGGCGGCCCTGTTCAGGCGCCCCCTGGTCATCCATGAACAAAACGCGATTTCGGGCCTGACCAACCGTCTTCTTGCACCGCTGGCCACCCACGTTCTGACGGCTTTCCCAGGCACGTTTGTGCGTGAAAACGTGGAAGTGGTCGGCAATCCGGTGCGCAAGGAAATCCTGCAGAACAAGCGCGAGCACGACGTGGGGGAGCCCCGGGACAGGCCGTTGCATGTGCTCGTGGTAGGCGGAAGCCTGGGGGCGCATGCCCTGAACAAGACGGTGCCGGCGGCGCTGGCGCAGCTGGCGGCAGGAAAACGACCCAAAGTCTGGCATCAGAGCGGGGACAACAAGCTCGAGTTTACGCAGCAGGCCTATGACAGCCGCCGGGTCGAGGCCCGTGTGGATGCGTTCATCGAGGAAATGCACAAGGCCTACGCCTGGGCAGACCTGGTGATTTGCCGTGCCGGTGCGATTACCGTGGCGGAACTCGCCATGGCAGGCGTCGGTGCGGTTTTCATCCCGTACCCGTATGCCGTGGATGATCACCAGACCGCCAATGCCCGTGCACTGGTCGAGGCCGGTGCGGCGTTCATGATCCCGGAGCGCGAGTTCAATGCGCAGGCACTGGCTGCCCTGCTGCGCGATGTGCAGGCCCACCGTGTCAAGCTCATGGACGTTGCCGCCGCCATCCGCGGCTTTGCCAGGCCCCGGGCCGCCGAGGATGTGGCAAAAATATGCCTGCAGGCCTGCCTGAAGGGCAAGGGCGAGTCCACAGGGCTGGCGGAGGACCCGGGGTCATGACATTCAATATCGGACATTTTGCTACCGGCAAAATCAAGCATGTGCACTTTGTGGGCATCGGCGGTTCCGGCATGGGGGGCATCGCCGAGGTGATGCTGAATCTGGGGTACCAGGTCTACGGCTCCGACATCCAGGAGAACGCAATCACCCGGCGCCTGGCGAAACTGGGTGCGACGGTTTACCGCCGTCATGATGCCAGCAATGTCCGGGATGCCGATGTCGTGGTGATGTCGAGTGCGGTGGAAGAAGACAACCCGGAGATTGCGGCGGCTCATGAACGGCGCATCCCGGTCGTGCCGCGCGCAGAAATGCTTGCCGAGCTGATGCGTTTCCGCTACGGCATCGCCGTGGCCGGCACCCACGGCAAGACCACCACGACCAGCCTGATTGCATCCATACTTGCACAGGCCGGGCTGGACCCGACCTTTATCATCGGCGGTCGTGTCAACAGTTTCGGAAGTCATTCGAAGCTGGGAGCCGGACAGTACCTGGTGGCCGAGGCGGACGAAAGCGATTCCTCGTTTCTGTACCTGCAGCCGATCATGTCGGTCGTGACCAACATCGACTCGGATCACCTGTCGGCGTACGGAGGCGATTTCAACACCTTGCAGGAAGCCTTCCTGCAGTTTATCCATCACCTGCCGTTTTACGGCGTGGCCGTTTTGTGCGTGGATGACGAGACGGTCCGTGCCCAGTTGCCGAGAATTTCGCGCCCGTACGTGACCTACGGCTTTTCCGGGCATGCCGATTACCGGATCACCGAAGTCGAGAAGTCAGCCAGCCAGACGAAGTTTGTTCTGCAGCGTCCCGGGCAGCAGGCACCGGTGCGGTTCGTGCTGAACCTGCTGGGCATTCACAATGTCCTGAATGCCGTGGCCGCGGCGATCGTCGCCTTGCAGCTGGACGTCAAGGAAAACTGCATACAGTCCGCCTTCGAGAACTTCGAGGGCATTGCCCGGCGCTTCCAGATCTATCCGCAAATATCCATCAACAACAAAAACGTCCAGCTGGTGGACGACTATGGTCATCACCCGGCCGAAATCGCAGCCACCCTGACCACGGCGCGTGATGCTTGGCCCGGGCGCAGGCTGACCGTGCTGTTCCAGCCACACCGGTATTCACGCACGAGAGACCTGTTCGACGATTTCGTACGGGTACTGAATGAAGCGGACACCCTGATGCTGTGTGAAGTCTATGCGGCCAACGAGGAACCGTTGGCAGGCGCCGACAGCCTGGCACTGAGCCGTGCACTACATGCCCGGGGCAAGCTCGCCCCGATTCTGGTGAAGGACCTGTCCGAGGTCCGGGCCACGCTGGAGCAGGTTTCAGAAGATCAGGATGTCCTGCTCACCCTGGGGGCAGGCAGCATCGGCGGCATAGCCCAGCACCTGAGCGAGATTTTTGCACGACACTGACATGGAAACCGTACACGACATCGAAATGCTGCGCGGGACGCTTGAGAGAGATGCCTCACTGGCGCGCTTCACCAGCTGGAAGGTGGGCGGTGCCGCCGACGTCCTGTACCGGCCTGCAGATTTGCAGGACTTGAGAAATTTTCTGGCGGGGCAGGGCGAAGGAGTGCCGCTGACCTGGCTCGGCGGCGGTACCAACGTGCTGGTGCGTGACGGCGGCATACGGGGTGTGGTCATCTTGTTGCATGGCCGTCTCGGCGGGCTGGAGGTTGCAGGCCCCGGCAGGGTCCGTGCAGAGTCGGGCGTCGCGTGCGCCAAGCTGGCACGCTTTTGTGCGGACCAGGAGTTGCAGGGCGCGGAGTTCCTGGTGGGCATCCCGGGCACGGTCGGAGGCGCGCTGGCCATGAATTCCGGCGCGTACGGCCACGCGACTTGGGAATTTGTGTTGCAAGCGCAAACCGTGGATCGACGCGGTGAACTGCACACCCGCAGCGCCGATGATTTCCAGCCGGGGTATCGCACGGTCCAAGTGCCCCGTGATGAGTGGTTTGTCGGGGCCCTGTTCAGATTTGCTCCCGGGAGCGCATCCCGGGCGAGGGCGGTCATCCGCTCGCTGCTGGAGAAACGCAATGCGGACCAGCCCCTGGGGAGTCAGAGTTGCGGTTCGGTGTTCAGGAATCCGCAAGGCGATCATGCCGCCAGGCTGATCGAGAGCTGCAAGCTCAAGGGAGCCCGCGCAGGCGGAGCCCAGGTGTCGGAGAAACATGCAAATTTCATCATCAATCTGGGGCATGCCACGGCCAGGGATATCGAAGACCTGATCTGGAAGGTGCATGCGGCGGTGAAGGCCGAACGCGGCGTCTCGCTGGTCCCGGAGGTCAGGATCCTGGGGGATGCGCCATGACGGACGTCTCACGCTTCGGCAAGGTCGCGGTGCTGATGGGCGGACCGTCATCGGAACGCGAAATCTCTCTCAAAAGTGGTGCTGCGGTGCTCAGTGCGTTGCAGGAGGCCCGGGTGGATGCCACGGGGATCGATGTCTCCGGTGACGTATTCGAGCGCTTGCGGGCCGGGAAATTCGACCGCGCCTTCATCGCGCTGCATGGATCCCTCGGCGAGGACGGCTGCATACAGGGCGGGCTGGAAGCGATCGGACTGCCCTACAGCGGCAGCGGTGTGCTGGCATCGGCGATCTGCATGAACAAGCACATGACCAAGCAGATCTGGTCGCGGCACGGCATCCCCACACCTCCGTTCCGGATATTGCAAGGTGCCGTCGACCCGGATGCCCTGGTGGCGGAGCTCGGCCTGCCCATGATCCTGAAGCCCGTCTCCCAGGGTTCGAGCATCGGCATCACCAAGGTCGATACCCGCGAAGAGATCATCTCGGCGTGGGAGCACGCCTGCGATTTCGAGGACACGGTGATGGCAGAACCGTGGATCGAGGGCGAGGAATACACGGTTGCCGTACTGGATGATCAGGCCCTGCCCGCCATCCGGCTGGAGACGCCGCGGACCTTCTATGATTTCGATGCCAAGTACCAGTCCAGCGACACCCAATACCATTGTCCCTGCGGGCTGTCCGCAGCCCGGGAAACGGAGATCCAGGAGCAGGTGCTGCAGGCCTTTGCCGCCACGGCGGCCTCGGGCTGGGGGCGCGTCGACCTGATGCTGGACACCCGCGGGCAGCCGTGGTTCCTGGAGATCAATACGGTCCCGGGCATGACGGACCACAGCCTGGTGCCGATGGCCGCCGCAGCGCAGGACATCAGTTTTGTCGAGCTCGTGCTCAGGATACTGGAGACTTCACTGACCCAATGACTGTGCGAAAGCGAAAACCTGCAAACAAAAAGGCCGTTTCCCGAACGGTGTCCGGGTACCTTTCACTGCGCAGTGCGTGGGACGTACTGGTGCTTGCCGCACTGCTGGGCAGCGTGGCGCTGGTCTCGTACTGGATCCGTACCGACCACCCTGACCTGCTGGCCCGGCCGCAGATCCGGCAGGTCACGGTCGAGGGAGAGGTGCACGCCGGCGATCGCGAGGCCTTCAGGAACATCGTCACCGCAGGTGTTGCGAAAGGATTCTTTCGCATCCCCGTGGGCCAGCTGGAACAGGAGCTGGCGGAACTGCCCTGGATCTACGATGCCAGGGTGCGGCGCAGCTGGCCTGCGACGGTGATGGTCACGGTGCAGGGACAGGAACCGATTGCCCGCTGGGGCAAAACGGGACTGATGAATGTCTACGGGGGGCTCTTTTTCCCGGAAACCGTGGGGACCTCCCATGCGGCCCTGCCCATGCTGTACGGAGAAACTGCCCGTGCCGAAGCGCTGGCCGGTATTTTCGAGCACTACGTCCGCAGGCTGGAACCCCTGGGCCTGCAGCTGCAGGGGCTGTTTGAGGATGAGCGCCTGTCCAAGCACCTGGTGTTGTCCGGCGGGACCGTCCTGGTTCTCGGACACGGTGACCTTGGCAGGAAAATCACGCGGTTCATGACCGCCTACGAGGAATACCTGTCGCCGCGCATGGACCAGGTGAAAAAAATTGACCTGCGCTACACCAATGGCCTGGCAGTTGAGTGGAAAGACCCCCGGCTGGCAGAGAACTTCAAGCCGGAACGCAAGCTATGAGCCGCAAGACAGAAAAAGACATCCTGGTCGGCCTGGATATCGGCACTTCCAAGGTCACCGCGATTGTCGGCGAGGTGAATGAAGAGGATCAGCTGGAAGTGATCGGGCTCGGGACCAGCCCGTCACGCGGGCTGAAAAAGAGTGTCGTCGTCAATATCGAGTCCACCGTGCAATCCGTCCAGCGCGCGGTCGAGGAAGCCGAGTTGATGGCCGGCTGCCAGGTGCATTCCGTGTACACCGGGATTGCCGGCAGCCACATCCGCAGCATGAATTCCCACGGCATTGTCGGGATCAAGGACCGCGAAGTGTCCAGGGGGGATGTGGAGCGTGTCATCGATGCCGCCCGGGCCGTGGCCATCCCCGCAGACCAGAGAGTGCTGCAGGTGATGCCGCAGGAATTCGTGATCGACCAGCAGGAAGGCATTCGAGAGCCCATCGGCATGTCCGGCGTGCGCCTTGAGGCAAAGGTTCATCTGGTCACCGGCGCGGTCAGTGTAGCGCAGAACATCATCAAGTGTATTCACCGCTGCGGACTGGAGGTGGACGACATCATCCTGGAGCAGCTGGCATCGAGCAGTGCCGTTCTCACGGAAGATGAAAAAGAACTGGGGATCTGCCTGGTGGACATCGGCGGAGGAACCACGGATGTCGCCGTGTTCACCGACGGGGCGATCAAGCACACTGCCGTGATACCGATTGCCGGAACCCAGGTCACCAACGACATTGCGGTGGCCATGCGCACCCCGACCCAGCATGCCGAAGACATCAAGATCAAGTATGCCTGTGCACTGCGGCAACTCGCGAATCCCGACGACACGATTGACGTTCCCAGTGCCGGGGACCGTGAATCCAGGCAGCTGTCGCGCCAGACGCTGGCTGAAATCGTCGAGCCACGCTACGAGGAATTGCTTTCGCTGGTGCTCGCCGAACTGGAGCGCAGCGGTTTCAGGGACCTGGTCGCGGCAGGCATCGTCCTGACCGGCGGCAGCTCAAGGATGGAAGGGGTGGTGGACCTGGCAGAGGAAATTTTCCACATGCCCGTGCGTCTGGGCACGGCCCAGAACGTCACGGGCCTGGTGGATGTTGTGAGAAATCCGATTTATGCCACCGGGGTGGGCCTGCTTTTGTTTGGTTTCCAGAACCAGATGCTGGAGCAGCACGCCTCGTCGGGCGAGTCGGTCGTGGCAGGAGCATTCGACAGGGTAAGGAACTGGTTTCAGGGAAGCTTTTAAAACTCATGTGCTGAGCATGAAAATCTAGAGGAGAAAGGTTATGTTTGAACTGGTAGATACGTATGGTGAAAATGCTGTCATCAAGGTGATCGGTGTGGGCGGAGGCGGCGGAAATGCCGTCATGCACATGGCCAAATCCAACATTGACGGCGTGGACTTTATTTGTGCAAACACCGATTCACAGGCGCTGAAAAGCACCGATGTCAAGACGGTGCTGCAGCTCGGGAACAACATTACCCAGGGGCTGGGAGCCGGGGCCAACCCGGTCGTGGGCCGCGAGGCGGCGCTCGAGGACCAGGACCGCATCCGCGAGTCCATCTCGGGAGCGGATATGCTGTTCATCACTGCCGGTATGGGCGGGGGAACCGGTACGGGTGCCGCTCCGGTCGTGGCTGAAATTGCCGAGGAACTGGGTGTCTTGACGGTCGCCGTGGTGACCAAGCCGTTCCCCTTTGAGGGCGACAAGCGCATGAAGGTCGCCAATACCGGCATCGAGGAACTCGTCAAGCACGTGGACTCGCTGATCACGATTCCCAATGAAAAGCTGCTGGCGGTCCTGGGTCGGGAAACCAACCTGCTGGATGCGTTCAAGTCCGCCAATGACGTCCTGCGCGGTGCCGTTCAGGGAATTGCCGAACTGATAACCTGCCCGGGACTGATCAACGTGGATTTCGCCGATGTGCGCACGGTGATGTCGGAGATGGGCATGGCCATGATGGGGTCAGGCACCGCAACGGGCGTCGAGCGGGCCCGCGAGGCCGCCGAAGCCGCCATCTCCAGCCCGCTGCTGGAGGACGTGAATATCGCGGGTGCCAAGGGCATCCTGGTGAACGTGACTGCCAGCGCAGGCCTTTCCATCGGCGAATTCGACGAAATTGGCAACCATATCAAGGGCTTGGCATCTGATGATGCCACGGTGGTCGTTGGCACGGTGATCGACGAAACCATACAGGACAACCTGCGCGTGACGCTGGTGGCGACCGGGATCGGGTCGAAAACCACGCCGGCGCCGGCCAAGCCCAAGATGACGCTGGTCGAGACTTCGACGACGAAAAAGCCCAAGGTCATGGATGACGAGGCGCGCACCCCCAAGGTGCATGCCGGGCCCGGGGCCGAAGTCGCCGGGAAAAATCAGGGGTACGATCTGGACTATCTGGATATTCCCACATTTTTGCGCACGCAGGCCGACTGACCGGCGCGTGCCCGGCGGAGCCGGGGGTTAAAATCTCTGGTGAAGTCCCCGGAAAATTGTGTAATATTACGGGGATATTACCTGTTGTTCGGTATGCGGCTTAGGGATGCTGAAGGAATCAGCTGCGGGTAGCGATCTATAGGATGTACGCTCTGTGATACAACAAAGAACATTAAAGAACGTCATACGTGCGACGGGTGTAGGCTTACACACCGGCAAGAAAATCTACCTGACCCTGCGCCCGGCTCCCGTGGATTCCGGGGTCATTTTCCGCCGCGTGGACCTTGATCCGCCCGTGGAAATCAAGGCCAATCCCGAGAATGTGGGCGACACCAGCCTGTCCACGACGCTGGTTTCTGACGGCGTGCGCATTTCCACGGTCGAGCACCTGCTCTCGGCAATGGCCGGTCTGGGCATCGACAATGCGTACGTGGATGTCAGTGCGCCCGAAGTGCCCATCATGGATGGCAGCGCCGGCCCCTTCGTCTTCCTGGTGCAATCCTCGGGCATTGTCGAGCAGAATGCCGCCAAGAAATTCATCCGCATCACCAAGTCCGTGAAGGTCAAGGAGGGCGACAAGTGGGCGCGGTTTGATCCGTTTGACGGATTCAAGGTCGGCTTCATGATCGATTTTGATCACCCGGTCTTCAAGGCGGGCCCGCAAAAGGCCGAACTGGATTTTTCCACGACTTCCTTCGTCAAGGAAATATCACGCTCACGCACCTTCGGCTTCATGCGCGATTTCGAGGCCCTGCGTTCGCGCAACCTGGCACTGGGGGGGAGCCTGGACAACTCGATTGCCGTGGATGAACACCGTATCCTGAACGAGGACGGCCTGCGCTACGAGGACGAGTTTGTCAAGCACAAGATCCTGGACGCCATCGGCGATCTGTACCTGCTGGGCCACAGCCTGATCGGTGCGTTCAGCGGTTACAAGTCCGGCCATGCCCTGAACAACAAGCTGCTGAGAAAGCTGGTCGAAGACACGAGCGCCTGGGAAGAGGTCACGTTCGAGGATGGCGAGGAGAAAGTGCCGATCTTCTACAGTTCGCCCATCAGCGCCAATGTCTAGCGCCGGTCCGGAGCCCTTCAGTCCTCCCTGCCTTGTCGCGCCAAACGGCGCAGCGCTTCCTTCAGTTCGCGGTCCTGCACGTGGTCGGCACACGCGTCGATATGGCGGGCACTGCGCCCGGAGAGGGGCGTTGCCGGTGTGGGCGGTTTTGGCTCGCCGGTGGTCTTTCGGATTTTAATCTTTAGCCGATTTAGGTATTCTCTTACCGCGAGGCCCAGTTCCTGGTTAAGCTGTTTCAGGATTTCATACTGCTGGAACCGGAGCAGGCTGGCATGGCCCGGGTCATCCGTGATGACCGTCAGGGTCCGGTTATCGATGCCCGCGACCCAGCAGTGACTGGCCAGCGTGGCCGGCAACTGCATCCTCAGGCTCAGGGTGAGCCGGTGCAGCAGCCGGGTCTTGTCGTGCAGGCCTGTGCTGATGTATGAGGAGAGTTTCTGCATCCGGATGAGCCCGGTAGGAATGTTCAGTAATCCAGATCAACCATAACAGTCATGAACATTATCATTTTCCCCCGTCCACGCCTACGTCTCCTGTATGTCGAGCCGCGCAGGTGGTACCGGGCCGGATTGATTGGTGCGGCCATGCTGATGCTGACGGCACTGCTTGGCAGCGGATACATGCTGGGCATTTTCTTCGGCAACGAAGTGATCCTGAGCCAGTGGAGGGAGGACATCGCGGAACACAAACAGCGTTTGCAGCAGGCCCGCGAGGAAACCCGGGCCGAGGTCAGCGCATTGACCACCCAGGCCGGGATGCTGCAGGCCCAGGTGCAGCGCATCGACGTCCTCGGCAGCGTGCTGATCGAGATGGCAGGCCTTGAGCCCGAAGAGTTCAGCTTCGTGCCGGAATCCGGGATCGGGGGTCCGTCCGGGGTGGCGGAGACCTCCGGCGGCAAGAGCCTGCAGATTGAATCCGAATTCGAAACGATCCAGAACAGTCTGGAGGCGCGCGAGCACCAGCTGCAGGTGATCCGCGATGCACTGGTCAACGAGAGGGTCAGGCAGGAAACCGTGCCACAGGGCCGACCGGTCAAGTACAGCTGGGTGTCCTCCCTGTTCGGCAAGCGCCGCGACCCGTTTACGGGCCGTCCCGAAAAACACAAGGGCGTGGATTTTGCCGGCCGGACCGGCAGCGACGTGACGGCGGTTGCCGGTGGAATCGTGACGCGCGCGCGCAGGAATGGCGCCTACGGCAACCTGGTGGAAATCGATCACGGCAACGGGTACATGTCGCGCTACGCGCACAACAAGGACTTGCTGGTGAAGGCGGGCGAGGTGGTCAAGCGCGGACACGTGATCGCCACGCTGGGCAATACAGGCCGCTCGACGGGCCCCCACGTCCACTTCGAGGTGCTCAAGGACGGCGTCCAGATTGATCCGATGAAGTTCGTCAAATAGCCCGGTTGCAGGCGGCTTCGAGTTCACCCGACCCGCGCGTGGTCCAGCGATGTCCACAAACCGGTTTCCTGCACGGGTCCGTTCACACAGCACGTGAGAGCCTGCGGATTTTGCCGCCGGCCCGGGCGGTACGGGATGCACTGCCAGCTTTCGGGCGAGTGATGTAAGCACGCATGTTTGAAAAATTCAGCAAGAAAGTCTTTGGCAGCCGCAACCAGCGGATGCTGGGCCGGTATGACAAAACCGTCCGGAAAATCAATGCACTGGAGGCGTCCTACCAGGACCTGGACGATCACGCGCTGCGACAGAAAACCGCGGAATTTCGCCAGCAGGTCGAAAACGGCTCAAGCCTGGAGGCCATCCTGCCGGAAGCCTTTGCGGCCGTTCGGGAAGCCGCCCGGCGTAGCCTGGGAATGCGCCACTTCGATGTCCAGCTGGTCGGCGGCATGGTCTTGCATGACGGCAATATTGCCGAGATGCGCACCGGCGAGGGCAAGACCCTGGTGGCGACCCTGCCGGTGTATCTCAATGCCCTCGGCGGGGCAGGCGCACATGTCGTCACGGTGAATGACTATCTGGCCAAGCGCGATGCACAGTGGATGGGCGGAATCTACCGGTTGCTGGGACTCGAGGTCGGCGTGCTGGTCAGCGGCATGGGACACCAGGAACGCCGGCAGGCCTACGCGGCGGACGTCACCTACGGCACCAACAACGAATTCGGCTTTGACTACCTGCGCGACAACATGGAATTTTCAGCGGAGGCCTGCGTGCAGCGCGGACTCAATTTTGCGGTGGTCGATGAAGTGGATTCGATCCTGATCGACGAGGCCCGCACCCCCCTGATCATTTCGGGCTCCACCGGGGAGAACCTGAGCCTGTACAAGGCGGTGGATTCGCTGGTGCCCAAGCTGGTCGCGCAGCAGGAGGAAGACGGGCCGGGCGACTACAGCATTGATGAAAAAAGCAAGCAGATCCACCTGACCGAAGAGGGCCACCAGCATATCGAGGAGCTGCTGTCCGGGCGGGGCCTGCTGGCCAGCAACGAGACCCTGTACGACGTGGCCAATATCAATCTGCTGCATCACGTGAACGCCGCGTTGCGCGCAAATGTGCTGTTCCAGAAAAATGTCGATTACATCGTGCGTGACGGGCAGGTCACCATTGTCGACGAGTTCACCGGCCGCACGATGCCGGGCCGGCGCTGGTCCGACGGCCTGCACCAGGCGGTCGAGGCCAAGGAAGGCGTGGTCATACAGAACGAGAACCAGACGCTGGCCTCCATCACTTTCCAGAACTATTTTCGCCTGTACAGCAAGTTGTCCGGCATGACCGGGACGGCGGACACGGAGGCGTACGAGTTCGAGTCCATTTACGGCCTGGAGGTGGTCGTGATCCCGACCCACAAGCCCATGGTCCGGGATGACCTGGGAGATCTCGTCTACCTGACCATGCAGGAAAAATATGATGCCATCATCGGTGACATCAAGGAATGCACGGAGCGCGGCCAGCCGGTACTGGTGGGTACCACCTCCATCGAATCCTCCGAGCAGATCGCCGGCGTTCTGAAAAAGTCAGGCATCGAACACCAGGTGCTGAATGCCAAGCAGCATGAGAAGGAATCCCTGATCATTACCCAGGCGGGGCGCCCCGGCACGGTGACCATCGCCACCAACATGGCGGGCCGGGGCACCGACATCGTGCTTGGGGGCAACCTCGAAGCGGAACTGCAGAGCCTGGCGCCGCAAGCCACGGAGCACGACCGCAGCCAGCTGCAGGCAGACTGGCAGGGCCGCCATGACGCGGTCCTGCAGGCCGGTGGCCTGCATATCATCGGCACCGAACGGCATGAATCAAGACGCATAGACAACCAGTTGCGGGGCCGTTCCGGTCGCCAGGGAGACGTGGGATCTTCGCGCTTCTACCTCTCGATGGAAGACAACCTGATGAGGATTTTTGCTTCGGACAAGGTGCGCGGGCTGATGCAGAAGCTCGGCATGCAGCCGGGAGAATCGATCGAGCATCCCTGGGTATCCAGGGCCATTGAAAATGCGCAACGCAAGGTCGAGGCCCACAACTTCGATATCCGCAAGCATTTGCTGGAGTACGACGACGTCGCCAACGACCAGCGCAAGGTGGTGTACGAGCAGCGCCGCGAACTGATGCAGACCGAGGATATTTCCGAGAACCTGACGGCCATACGTGAAGACGTCACCGACAGCACGTTCGGCGAGCACCTGCCGGACGGAAGCGTGGAGGAGCAATGGGAGATCGAGGGCCTGACCCAGGCGTTTGAAAGCACGTTCGGCCTGAGCCTGAAGGTGCATGAATGGCTGGACGACGAATCCGTGGACCGCGAGGAGATCCGCAAGAGGATTCACCAGCAGGTCTCGGACCTGTTCGGGGAAAAGGAAGACCGGGTCGGTGCGGAACTGATGCGCCGGCTCGAAAAGGACATCATGCTGAAGGTGCTGGACAATCGCTGGAAGGAACACCTGGCTGCCATGGACTACCTGCGCCAGGGCATCGGGCTTCGAAGCTATGCGCAGAAAAATCCGAAACAGGAGTACAAGCGGGAGGCGTTCAACATGTTCCAGCAGATGCTGGAGCAGATCAAGCATGAAACCGTTTCCCTGATCGCCCGTGCCGAACTGCCCACCCTGGAGGAAATCCGGGCGCTGGAGGAGGCACAGCAGATCCCGGAGGACATCGAGTACCAGCACATGCAGGCCGACAATGTACTGCAGCCCGGCACGCCCCAGCCGCAGGCGGCCCCCCCGGTGCAGGCACCCAAACCGAAGCCTTTCAAGCGCACCAAGAAAAAGCCCGGCCGCAACGAGCCCTGTCCGTGCGGCTCCGGCAAGAAGTACAAACACTGTTGCGGGAAGCTCGCCTGAGAACCCGGTTTCCATCCGAACTCGCATGGCAATTTCCCAGAATCCTCCCGAGCGACTGTCGCCTGTAAAAGGCATTCGGCTGGCGACGGCGGCGACCGGGGTGCGCTATGAGGGCCGCGATGACCTGGTACTGGTGGAAATCTGCGAACAGGCCCATACCGCGGCCCTGTTCACCACCAACCGGTTTTGCGCGGCGCCCGTGACGGTTGCCCGCCGCCATCTGGCCGGGGCACAGCCCCGCTACCTGCTCATCAACGCCGGCAATGCCAATGCCGGCCTCGGCAAGCTGGGCCTGGAGGATGCCCGCGCCTGCTGCGCGGCGCTTGCGGGCGAGAGCGGCTGCCTGGAGACGGAGGTCCTGCCGTTCTCGACCGGGGTCATCGGCGAACGGCTGGACGTCGGGAAAATCAACGCGCACTGCCCCCGGCTGGTCCGGGATCTCGAAGAAGATGCCTGGCTGAGCGCGGCGCAGGCCATCATGACCACGGACACGGTCTGCAAGGGGGCGTCCAGGCAGTTGCAGCTGGACGGCAAGGCCGTGACGGTGACGGGCATCGCCAAGGGTGCGGGAATGATTCGCCCGGACATGGCGACCATGCTGGCGTTCGTGGCCACGGACCTGAAAATCGATCCGGAACAGGCTGCGCAACTCGCCCGGGCGGGCGCACAGCAGTCGTTTCACTGCATCACGGTCGACGGGGATACCTCCACCAACGATGCCTGCGTGCTGATGGCCACAGGACGTTCCGGTGCCCGTTACGGTGAACTGTCGAAGCCGGCCGCGGCGGAATTCACCGAAGCCCTGGATGCCCTGTTCCTGTCTCTGGCCCAGGCCATGGTCCGCGACGGTGAAGGGGCGACGAAATACATTTGCATCCGCGTCGAGCAGGCACCCGGCGAGAAGATGGCGCGCGACATCGCCTTCACCATTGCACACTCGCCGCTGGTCAAGACCGCGGCCTTTGCCAGCGATCCGAACTGGGGGCGCATCGTGGCCGCCGCCGGACGTGCCCCGGGCGCTGAACTGGACATGGACCGCCTGTCCCTGGCCATCAACGGCCTGGCGGTCATCGAGAACGGACAGCCGGCCCCGGAGTATACGGAAGCGGCAGGTGCGCAGGCGATGCGCGGCGAGGAACTCGAGCTGAGGCTGCAACTCGGTGCGGGGGATGCTGGCGCACAGATCTGGACCACGGACCTCTCGCACGACTACGTAAGGATCAACTCGGAGTACCGCAGCTGAGCATTTCTCCCGTGGGTTCGGATGCGCCCTGCCTGCATGTAGTGGTTGGCATCGTGAGAAACTCCAGGGACGAAATTCTGGTGATGAAGCGGCCCGCGGACCGTCACCTGGGCGGTCTGGCCGAGTTTCCGGGCGGCAAGCTGGAGGCCGGCGAGTCTCCCGAGTCCGGACTGCAGCGCGAGCTCAAGGAGGAGCTGGACATCGACATGTGCCGCTGCCGTCCATTGATCCAGGTCCCGTACTCCTATGCGGACCGGGAGGTTTTCCTGGATGTTTTCCTGGTGACGGACTATTCGGGCAGGGTACGCGGCGTCGAGGGACAGGAGTTCGGCTGGACAAGCCTGCAGGCCCTGGACGGCCTGCGTTTTCCGAAGGCCAACCACGGCATCGTGCGTGCACTGCAGCTGCCGGGACTGGTCTGCGTCACCCCGGATGCGGGGCAGGTCCGGGATTTCCTGCGCCACTTCAGGGACACCGTCAGGCAGGCCGAAGTCAGCCTGGTTCACTTTCGCTCCCACGAACTGGACCGCCAGCACTATCTGCGCCTGGCCGGGGACTGCCTGCAGGAATGCCGCCGCCACCAGGCGCGCCTGGTGTTGAATGCCGAGGCCCCGTTACTCGAACAGACCGGCGCGCACGGCCTGCATTTGACCAGCCGCAGGCTGTGCGCCGCGAAAACCAGGCCGCTGGGCAGGGAGTACCTGGTCAGTGCTTCCTGCCACACCCTCGAAGAAGTGCTGCATGCCTCGCAAACGGGCCTGGATTACATATTTCTGGGCCCGGTGCGCGAGAAAGTATCCGCTGCGTCCAGCGAGGTGCTGGGCTGGAAGCGGTTCGCCCGCCTGGCACGGGAAAGTGCCCTTCCGGTATATGCCATCGGCGGCCTGGGCGAGGCCGACATCGAAGTGGCCAGGGCTCATGGTGCCCAGGGTGTGGCCGCCATCCGCGCCGTATGGCAGTAGGACGGATCGAGACCGGCTAGAAGCCGCAGCAGGCCAGTTTGAACTTGATGTCGTGGTCGGTCTGCCTGGGCCTTTCGCCCGGGCGGGACACGGTCAGAAAGCGTATGGTGAAACGCTGTTTTCCCGCGCTGCACTCCGGGAAATAGGCCTTGTTCACGCGGATGCGAATCATCT
Organism: Gammaproteobacteria bacterium; assembly: GCA_965203725.1. Classification (GTDB taxonomy): domain Bacteria; phylum Pseudomonadota; class Gammaproteobacteria; order UBA4575; family UBA4575; genus WTFY01. The sequence continues at coordinate 335,758 of CBDBDH010000001.1, read as the reverse complement.
GGCACGGGGTGCCCGGGTCCAGGTTCTGGTGGTAGAAACCGTTTGCGGCCGGCTTTTGGCTGAAGGGCACGCTTTGCCGGATCAGCTGCAGGGACTTGGAGATGCCTTTCTCAACGACCTGGAATGGTTCAAACCATTCCATCAACGCCTTCTTGCGTTTTGAAAACGGTTGTGCCAGCCAGTGGTGGTACTCCGGAACGTCAAAGTCGCAGGTGCCTCCGGGGACCGAGGTTCTCTGTCGGATGCTGCCGATGAAATCGTTGTTTTTCAGGTGGTCAATGATCTGGCCGTGAACCGCATGCAGTTCGTCGTAAACCGCCTTGTGTCCGACCAGGATGTGGTTCAGCTTGACAGTGTCGATCTTGGGCTGGTTGGCAAGCAGTTCCAGCGCATCGACCTGTTGCCTGATCTGTTTCAACAGCTCCTGTTTGACATCCCCGCGGGAAACCAGGCTGAACATCTCGATCAGCGTGAGCAGTGCCCCGTGGGTGTCGTAAGGCCCTTCCTGTCGAGCGAAGAATGCAAACCGGTCGGACAGCTGCTCATAACGCAAAAAGGTACGTATTCTCTCGTTCAGCGGCTGCTCGTAGGTGATGAAAGACGTTGTGGAGCGCTCGGTCACGACACATCCGGGGGATGACCCAAAGTACTGTACCTGTCATGCAGTATAGCAACCTTTTCCCGCAAACTTTCCAGGCCGTTGTCATTTTCGAGGACATCATCGGCGCGCGCAAGCCGGGCGTCGCGATCCAGCTGTGCTGAAATGATGGCTTTTGCATGCGCCGGGTCGCACCGGTCGCGCGCCGTGACGCGCTCGAGCTGTTGCTCGACGCTGCAGTCGATGACGAGAATGCGATCGGCCAGGCCGGCGCCTTCCGTCTCAAGCAGCAGGGGCACCACGACAATGCAGTACGCGGCATCGAGCCGGCCGAGCCTTTGCCTGATTTCCCGGTATATCAGGGGATGCAGCAGGTCTTCCAGGGTGCGGCGAAGGCCGGCATCCGCGAAGACGGCCCGTCGGAGCCGGTCGCGCAACAGGGTTCGCTGACGGTCGAAATACTTGTCTCCGATGGCCCGGTATAACCGTTCACGGATTTCATCGGTCTCCGTGAGCTGTCGGGCGATGACGTCGGCATCGATGACCGGCACCCGGAAGTCCTGCTCAAAGATGCCGGCAACGGCCGACTTGCCGCAGCCGATTCCGCCTGTAAGACCCACTACTAACATCGTTCTGGATACGGGGTATACTGTAAAAACTCGCTTTGCAACTCACCTTATGAATATACATGAATACCAGGCCAAGGCCATTTTCTCGCGCTTTGGCGTGCCTGTTCCAGACTCACACCTGATCCGCGCCGGCGACGATATCGAGCAGTTCTGCGAGTCGCTGGAGTCGCACACCTGGGTGGCCAAGGCCCAGGTGCATGCCGGCGGGCGCGGCAAGGCCGGGGGGGTGGTGCGTTCTGACAACCGGCAGGAACTTGTCTCCGCCGTCTCCGGGATGCTCGGAACCCGGCTGGTGACCCGCCAGACCGGTGAGGACGGCCTGCCGGTGCAGGCCGTCTTGCTCGAGAAGGCCGTCGAGATCCGCCGCGAGCTGTACCTGGCCCTGCTGGTAGACCGAGGGCGCGGGCAGGTTGCGATCATCGCATCCGCCGAGGGCGGCATGGATATCGAACAGGTCGCACAGCAGGCCCCGGACAGGATCCTGACGCAGCCGGTTCATCCGGGGGCCGGTCTGCAGCCCGGCCAGGCTCGTACCCTGGCCTATGCCCTGGGCCTGCAAAACGACCAGGTCCGGCAGTTGCAGGAGATCCTGTTTGCGCTGTTCGAGCTGTTTGTTAGCAGCGATTGCAGCCTGGTGGAAATCAATCCGCTCATCCTCGACGGGGAGGGCCGGCTGGCGGCACTGGATGCCAAGATCAACATCGATGACAACGCCTTGTACCGGCAGGCGGAGATCGCGGAACTTCGCGATCCCGCGCAGGGAAACCGCCACGAGGAACAGGCCTGCGCGCTGGGTCTCAATTACATCCAGCTGGGCGGCAGCATCGGCTGCATCGTGAACGGGGCCGGGCTGGCCATGGCCACCATGGACCTCGTCAAGCATCACGGTGGGGAACCCGCCAATTTCCTGGACGTGGGGGGTGCGATCACGCAGGAGAAGGTGGCCGAAGCGTTCAAGCTGGTGGTGCGTGATGCCGGGGTCAAGGCGGTGCTGGTCAACATTTTCGGCGGTATCGTGCGCTGCGACCTCATCGCGCAGGGCATTCTCGATGCCCTGCAGAGCGTTTCGCTGAAGGTCCCGGTCGTCGTCTTGCTGCAGGGTACCCGGGCGCAGCAGGGCAGGCAGTTGCTCGAGAACCGGCATGCCCGGCTTCACCAGGCCGATACACTGACCGAAGCGGCACAACGGGCGATCCGTCTTGCCCGAACCTGAACGGGTACACCGCTGGCCTGCAGACCATGAGCGTTCTTGTCGGGAGAAATACGAAGGTCCTGTGCCAGGGCATGACAGGCACCCAGGGTACGTTTCATACCCGCCAGGCCCTGGACTACGGCACGCACGTGGTCGCCGGGGTGACGCCCGGGCGCGGCGGCAGCTCCCATCTCGGGCTTCCCGTGTACGACACCGTGGAGCAGGCACGCCGGGCGCATGAAATCGACGCCAGCGTCATCTACGTGCCGGCCGCTTTTGCCGCAGACGCGATTCTCGAGTCCGTCTACGCGGGGATTCCGCTGGTGGTGTGCATTACCGAAGGGGTGCCGATCCTGGACATGGTGAAGGTGAAGGCGGTGCTGGAGCATTCGGATTCGCGGCTGGTGGGGCCGAATTGCCCGGGGATCATCACGCCGGGCGAATGCAAGATCGGCATCATGCCCGGTGACATTCACCATCCCGGCCAGGTGGGAATCGTTTCACGCTCGGGCACCCTGACGTATGTCGCCGTGGACCAGACCGTACAGTCGGGCATGGGGCAATCCACTTGCATAGGGATCGGCGGGGACCCGATCCACGGGCTGGACTTCATCGACTGCCTGGCGCTGTTTGAACAGGATGGGGCCACGCAAGGCATCATCCTGGTGGGCGAGATCGGCGGCACGGCCGAGGAACAGGCGGCCGAGTTCATCCAGGACCAGGTATCCAAGCCGGTCGTCGCCTATGTGGCGGGGGTCACCGCTCCTGCCGGCAAACGCATGGGGCATGCCGGGGCAATCATCAGCGGGGGCCAGGGAACCGCCGAACAGAAGTACCGGGCCTTCGAGAAGGCCGGGGTCACCACCTCGCGCAGCCCCGCCGAGCTCGGCGCCCTCATGCGCGACCTGCTGGACCGTTGACGGGCCGGGCTTTCGAGCCGTGATGAAAGACACACTGGACATCGCCCTGGCGCAATGCAATTTCCTGGTGGGAGACCTGCAGGGAAATACCCGCCAGATCATTGAAAACGCCGTGCATGCGCGCGATCACCTGGGTGCCGACCTGGTCGTGTTTTCCGAGCTGTCCCTGACCGGGTACCCGCTGGAGGACCTGCTGTTCAACGCGACGCTCCTGCCGGGCGTCGAGCTCTGCCTGCAGACCGTCTGCCGCGAGGTCCACGGCATTCAGGTTGTGCTCGGTGCGCCTTCCAGGGAAGACGGCAAGCTGTTCAATTCGGCATTCGTGATCCGCGACGGGGCCATACAGGCGGTGTACCACAAGCAGCGGCTGCCGAACTACGAGGTGTTTGACGAAAAGCGGTATTTCCGGGCCGGAGACGAGGCCTGCGTGACGGACATCCGGGGGGTGCGGGTCGGCATCACGATCTGCGAGGACATCTGGACGGGCGCGCCCGTGGAGCAGGCAGTGGAAGCGGGCGCCGAACTCATCATCAATATCAATGCCAGTCCCTACCGGGTCCGAAAGACGCAGGAGCGGCTCGAGATCCTGAGGGCCCGTACCCGCGAGCAGCAGGTGCCGATCGTGTATGTCAACCAGGTCGGCGGACAGGACGAACTCGTATTCGACGGGGAGTCCTGCTGCATCAATCGCCAGGGCAGGCCCTGCCTGCGCGCACCGGTGTTCGAGCAGGGGATCTTCGCCGTGCAGTACTCGAGGGCCGGTGCGGACCTGCTGGACAGTGACTGCCTGCATGACCCCCTGGCGGGTGGCGAATCGGTGTACCGTGCGCTGGTGCTGGGGGTGCGGGACTACGTACGGAAAAACCGCTTCGACGGCGTAGTGCTGGGTTTGTCCGGCGGAGTGGACTCGGCCCTGACGCTGGTGCTCGCGGTCGATGCCCTCGGGGCCGAACGTGTTCACGCGGTGATGATGCCGTTTCGCTACACCTCCGCGATGAGCGTCGAGGACGCCGGGCGGCTGGCTGCGGGCCTGGGGGTGCAGCTGGACCAGATTCCCATCGAGGCGGCCTATGCGGCGGTCACGGATGGCCTGGCCCCGGTGGCGCCGGGTCGTGCACAGGATGTGACCGAGCAAAACATCCAGTCGCGTCTTCGCGGGGTGTTCCTCATGGCGTTGTCAAACCGTACCGGAAGGCTGTTGCTGACGACCGGGAACAAGAGCGAAATGTCCGTCGGGTATGCCACCCTGTACGGCGACATGGCAGGGGGGTTTGCGCCGCTGAAAGATGTGTCCAAGACCCTGGTGTACGAGCTGGCGAGGTACAGAAACGGGCTCGGTCAGGTCATCCCGGAGCGCGTGCTGCAACGCGAGCCGAGCGCTGAACTTGCCCCGGACCAGGTCGACCGCGACAGCCTGCCGCCCTATGAGCAGCTTGACCCGATCCTGGAAAAATTCGTCGAGCAGGACCTGACCGTGGATGACATCGTCGGGGAAGGGTTCGACCGGCAGGTGGTCGAGCGTGTCGTGGCCATGGTGCTGCGAAACGAGTACAAGAGGCGCCAGGCACCCCCGGGGGTCAAGATCACGCGCCGTGCCTTTGGCAAGGACCGCCGTTACCCGATCACCAGCGGCTTCCTGCGAAACCTGGACGCGCCGGGAACTCAGTCGCAGTCGTAGGTCTTCACGCGCAGGGTTTCCAGCGCGCGTGCCCAGAGGCCTTCCGCACAGCTTTTCCTGTACAGGGCAAGCCGCGCAGGGATCCGGCCATCCGCCGCAGTCTGGAAATTTTCTGCGTACACCCGGCGGGTGTCGCCGGCTAGGTCATCGAGGCCGAGCTTGGTATAGGCCTGTTCCAGCAGGTACAGCGCCTGCGGCATGGCCTCGGCGCCCTGGTAGTGCTCGAGGACATAGCGCGCACGGTTGGCGGCAGCCACATAAGCGCCCCGGCGCAGGTAGAAATCCGCGACCTTGAGCTCATACTCCGCCAGTTCGTTGCGCAGGTACACCATGCGCCACTTGGCATCCTCGGTGTACTTGCTGTTCGGGTATTCCTCGATGATGAAGTCGAAGATCTTGAAGGCTTCGTACAAGGAGGTGGGATCGTTGTAGGAGGGATCGCGCTCCATGATGTAGTGCACGAAATTCCTTCCGCTGTCGAAGGTGGCGAGTCCCTTGATGTAATAGGCATAGGCGATGCTCGGGTGCCGCGGGTTCAGCTTGATGAACCGGTTGACGGTATCCAGTGCGCGCTCGTAGTCGTTTTGCTTGTAGTAGGCGTAGCTCAGTTCGAGCTGGGCCTGCTGTGCGTAGCGCCCGAAGGGATAACGGGATTCCAGCAACTCGTACTTCTCGATGGCCGTGACGTAGTCACGGCTGCGCACCAGCGCCCTGTGCGCTTGCCCGTAAAGTTCCGAGGCCGCTTCGTCCGCAGTGATTTCCGCGCTTTCCTCTTCCTCCTGCGGGCCCTGGAACAGGTTGAGGACCGCACAGCCGCTCAACAGGCCCAGGCAAACGAGGAGGGCAAGCAGGCGCGGTGCAAAAGCCGTAAAATTCGGGGCATGTATTTTCATGGGCTCCGAGTATAGCTCTTTTTCCGGCCCGACCGCATGGACCATGAGTGACGACCATCACCTGTCAGCCGTAATCCCTGCCGCATTCGCGGGACTGCGCATCGACGCCGCATTGTCACGGATGTATCCGGAGTATTCGCGCACCCGTTTGCAGGAATGCATCCGCCGCCGTGAGCTGCTGGTGGATGGCAGGGCGCTGCGTCCCCGCGACGTCATCTCCGGGGGTGAGCGGGTCGAGGGGCGGGTGCGCCCGAGCGGGGAAACCCCGCTGTTGCCCGAGGAAATGGATCTTGAAATCGTCCACGAAGACCGGTCCTTGCTGGTCGTCAACAAGCCCGCCGGGCTGGTGGTGCATCCCGGTGCGGGCAATCCTGCAGGCACCCTGGCCAATGCGCTGCTCCACCATGATCCCGGCCTGTCCGCCATCCCGAGGGCCGGCATTGTGCACCGTCTGGACAAGGACACCAGCGGACTGTTGCTGGTGGCCCGCCGGCTGCAAAGCCATCGTGCGCTGGTCGAGCAGTTGCAGCAGCGCCGGGTGAGCCGGAGGTATGCGGTCCTGGTGCACGGCCGGGTGATCGCGGGCGGGACGGTCGATGCACCGCTTGGCAGGCATGCCGTCGATCGCAAGAAGATGGCCGTGCGCTCTTCCGGAAAACCCGCCGTCACGCACTACCGGGTGCGCCGCAAGCTCGGACCGTGCACGCTGCTCGAGGCGCGGCTTGAGACCGGAAGAACCCACCAGATCCGGGTGCACATGGCGCATCTCAGGTTCCCGGTGGTCGGCGATCCGGTGTACGGGAGAAAAGTCAGGGCAGGCGAGGATGCCGTGACCCGGGCCCTGGCCGGGTTTCCCCGCCAGGCCCTGCACGCGAGCCATCTCGAACTCACCCATCCGGAAGGCGGGAGCCGGTGCGCCTGGAGCGCGCCCCTGTCGCAGGACTTCCAGCAGCTTCTGGATACGCTGGCCGGGCATGTCCGTGCAGTCTCCTGAGTGGCTCACGCCGGACTGGCCGGCCCCGCCGGGCGTGCGCGGCGCATCGACCACGCGCGCCGGCGGCTTCAGCGAGGGCCGGTATTCGGGCTTCAACCTGGGCCTGCATGTCGGGGACCGCGCGCAGCACGTCGAGCAAAACCGCCGGCTGCTGCGCGAGACCCTGGCGCTTCCGGGCGAACCCTGCTGGCTGGAGCAGCGCCACGGCACGCAGGTGATCCGTCTTCCCGCAGCCCCGGGCGAGGCGATTCGCGCCGATGCGGCCTGCACCACCGTGCGGGGGACCGTCTGTGCCGTGCAGACCGCGGACTGCCTGCCCGTGCTGTTCTGCGACCGGCGGGGCGGCTGTGTGGCCGTGGCCCATGCCGGCTGGCGCGGCCTGCTGGACGGGGTGCTGGAAAACACCGTGCGTGCCATGCCGGTGGCAGCCTCGCAACTGCTTTGCTGGCTGGGGCCGGCCATCGGGCCGGCCCGATTCGAGGTCAGCGAGGCACTCAGGGAGCGGTTCGTCGCCAAGTCCGCCGGTCTCGCCCCGGCCTTTGCGCCCGGGCGCCCCGGCAAATGCCTGGCCGATCTCTACCGGATCGCAAGAAGCCTGCTTGCGGCCGAGGGCGTGCACGCGGTATCGGGAGGCACGCACTGCACTTATACCCAGCAGGAGGAATTCTTTTCCTACCGGCGTGACGGCACCACGGGGCGCATGGCGACCCTGGTCTGGCTGGAGCCGTAGCGAAATTCGCATCCGGGCGCTTGAATCCCCGGCCCCGAGCCCCCATTTCACAGGACAGGGAGACAGAATTATCCGGAGTCCGAGGATGCGAATGGAAAAACTCACCGCCAGGTTCCAGCTTGCGCTGCAGGAGGCCCAGTCCATGGCCGCGGGCCGTGAACACCAGTTCATCGAGCCGGTGCACCTCATGCTGGCCATGCTCACCCAGGAAAACAGTTCCGTGGCTGCCGTGCTGCAGCGCGCCGGCGCCGACGTCGCCCGGATCCGCCAGCACTGCGAGCGAGCGGTGCAAGGACTGCCCGCGGTGTCCGGCACCGCAGGCGAAATCCACCTCTCCAATGCGCTGGGAAACCTGCTCAATGTCACGGACCGGCTGGCCCAGCAGCAGGGCGATGAATACATCGCCTCGGAAGTGTTCGCGCTGGCTGCCCTGGAAGACAGGGGGGAACTGGGCCGCATCCTGCGCGAGGCCGGCGCCGACAAGTCCGCCGTGGCCGCCTCCTTCAAGTCGATGCGTTCCGGGGAAAATGTCACCGACCCGAACGCCGAGGACACCCGCCAGGCCCTGGGCAAGTACACGATCGACCTGACCGCCGAGGCCCTGAAGGGCAAGCTCGACCCGGTGATCGGGCGCGATGATGAAATCCGCCGCGCGATACAGGTGCTGCAGCGGCGCACCAAGAACAACCCGGTGCTCATCGGCGCCCCCGGTGTCGGGAAAACCGCCATCGTCGAAGGCCTGGCGCAGCGCATCGTCAACGGCGAAGTGCCCGAGGGCATCAGGAACAAGAAGCTCCTGTCCCTGGACCTGAGCGCCCTGGTGGCCGGTGCGAAATTCCGGGGCGAGTTCGAAGAGCGGCTGAAGGCCGTACTGAAGGAGCTTTCCCGGCAGGAAGGCCAGATCATACTGTTCATTGACGAGCTGCACACCATGGTCGGGGCCGGCCGGGCCGAGGGGGCCATGGATGCCGGCAACATGCTCAAGCCGGCGCTGGCCCGCGGAGAACTCCACTGCGTCGGGGCCACCACCCTGAATGAATACCGCCAGTACATCGAGAAGGATGCCGCGCTGGAGCGGCGCTTCCAGAAGATCCTGGTCGATGAGCCGGGCGTGGAGGATACGATCGCAATCCTGCGCGGACTGAAGGAGCGTTACGAGACCCATCACGGGGTGGACATCACGGACCCCGCCATCGTCAATGCCGTCACCCTTTCGCATCGCTACATCTGCGACCGGCAGCTGCCGGACAAGGCCATCGACCTGATCGACGAGGCCGCCTCGCGCATCCGCATGGAGATCGACTCCAAGCCGGAGGCCATGGACCGGCTCGAGCGCAAACTGATCCAGCTCAAGATCGAGCGGGAAGCGCTGAAAAAGGAATCCGATGATGCCTCCAGGAAACACCTGGCGGAGCTGGAGGCAGAAATTGCCCGGCTGGAGAAGTCCTATGCCGACCTCGAGGAAGTCTGGCGCTCGGAAAAGACGGTCCTGCAAAGCTCCCGGGAAACCAAGGAGGCGCTGGAGCAGGCCCGCATCGAGCTCGATGCCGCGCACCGCGCCGGCGATCTGGCAAAAATGTCGGAGATGCAGTACGGGCGCATCCCCGAGCTGGAGAAGCAGCTGCGCCAGGCGGGCGATGCGGGCAGCGAGGAAAACAGGCTGCTGCGCAACCGGGTGACGGATACGGCCGTCGCCGAGATCGTATCGCGCTGGACGGGGATTCCGGTGGCCAAGATGCTTTCCGGGGAGCGCGAGAAACTGCTGCGCATGGAACAGGAGCTGCGTGCACGGGTCATCGGCCAGGATGAGGCGGTGCAGGTGATTTCCGATGCCGTTCGCAGGTCGCGGGCCGGGATCTCCGATCCGCGGCGCCCGAACGGTTCGTTTCTGTTCCTCGGCCCCACCGGGGTGGGCAAGACCGAGCTGACCAAGGCCCTGACCGAGTTCCTGTTCGACAACGAGGATGCCCTGATTCGCATCGACATGTCCGAGTTCATGGAGAAGCACTCCGTGGCGCGCCTGATCGGCGCCCCGCCGGGGTACGTGGGCTACGAGGAGGGCGGCTACCTGACCGAGGCCGTTCGCCGCAAGCCCTACAGCGTGGTGCTGATGGATGAAATCGAGAAGGCGCATCCGGACGTATTCAACCTCCTGCTGCAGATGCTCGATGACGGGCGCCTGACCGACGGGCACGGCAGTACGGTGGACTTCAAGAATACCGTGATCATCATGACGTCCAATCTAGGCAGCGATGTGATCCAGGGATTTGCGCTGGCAGAAGGGGAGGGCGTGGACAATTACGAGGAGATGAAGGCCGCGGTGATGGCCCTGGTGGGCACCCGGCTGAGGCCGGAACTCATCAACCGCATCGATGACTGCATCGTGTTCCATTCACTCAACCAGGAGCACATCCGGGCCATCACGGAGATCCAGCTGGGTCATTTGCAAAAGCGGGTGGCCGACCGGGACATTACCCTGGAGTACTCCGAGGCGGCCCTGAACAAGCTTGCAGAAGCCGGATTCGATCCCGTGTACGGAGCGCGCCCGCTGCGACGGGCCGTGCAGGAGCGGGTGGGAAATCCGCTGGCCCAGGCCCTGCTGGCCGGCGACATCCAGCCCGGGCAGACCGTGCGGGTCGACCTGCAGGGCGACGAGTTGAGGTTTGCCAGCTCAAACTCCATCGCCGCCTGATCCCGCCATCCAGGCGCGTAACCCGAAACCCACGGACAGGAGAAGCAGCCCGGCGCGGGGTCCGGCGCGGCTTTTCCGTGTCTGCCAGCCAGCGCGCAGGGTGGTCCCGAAGACAGGTTTCGGGAGTGTCGGGAGCCGGGCCGTGCAAGGCCTCGCCTCCCCCGGAAAACCGCCCTTGTCAGGCGATTGCACCGTCTGAAAAACGGCAAATGATTTCGTCATGTGGACGGAAAGGGAAATGTCCGCCTGTCTACCTGTAAGTTATTGAATATAAAAATTAAATCCATGCAGACTCCACAGCGCTATGGTATGCGTGGGGGTATTTGCAGTTACTGAATCATGCTTGTATAATCGAGCGTATCTAATGCCCCCTGAATGGGTAGGGTATATACGAGGTATATAGACCATGAGGGAGGGCAGAGGAAAAAGATATGCTAAAAGATAATTTGAGTTAACCGAGCGAATGCTGGAGGTGTATATACAATGATGAAACTTATGATTAACGCAAGGTACTGGTTCGCCCCGTTCCTGATCATCGTGACGATGTTTGGAGTGCTGATGGGCGGCATGTTCGTATGGGTCGGACTGCTGCTGCTGGGCGTTGGTATCGTGATCGACACAGCCATGAAGTGGCAAAGTTCCGGTGCAGGTTTTGACCGGAACGGCGAAACGATGGGTGTGCCCTGGCTACAGAACAGCGTGATGTACGTCATGTTGGGAGTATTCGTACTCCTGCAACTGGCGCTCGCATGGCGTATCTACCAGTACGTCAATGGCGTCCCGCTGAGTGCCGGATTCGACCATGTCATGTTTGGATTCCTGCCCTATATGAACGGAATCTCCGGACTTGACCTGATCGGTGCCACGATATCCTCAGGCATCTTTGCCGGTATCGGTATTATTTATGGACATGAACTGAGCCATACGAAGGGATTTGCCTTTGTCATTTCCCGTTCAATGATGGCGCTGAGTGGCAAGGCTCACTTCAGCTACGCGCATGTCTATAACCACCACCTGGAACTGGCGCACGAAGATGACCCTGCTACGTCACCGCGTGGAAGAACCATCTACCGACACTATCCATTGGCCGGAATCGGGCAGTCCCGCTTCCTGTACAGAATGGAGAAGCAACGTCTGGAGCGTCTGGGCAAATCCTGGTTAACATGGGAAAATCGCTGGCTGCGTGGCTATGCCATGAGCCTGCCGACCCTGTTCCTGTTCTGGTTTGCCGGCGGCTGGATTGGTATTGCCTGCCTGTCAGTTGTATGGCTGATCTCAAACTTTGAGCTTGAAGCCCTCAACTACATGGAGCATTACGGTCTGATTCGAGAGAAAGGACAGCCGATTGACTATCGTCACTCATGGGATAACGCGACCGCGTTTACCAGCTGGTTCTTCATCGAGATCGGCCGTCAGGCAGATCACCATGACCGTGGTGAAACCCACTTCTGGGAGCTGGATGACGTAGGTGCTCCTAATACCGGATGGGGTTACTTCACCTTGTTTGCCATCGCGCTCATTCCGCCGCTTTACCACATGTATATGAAGAAGGAACTGGCAAAGTGGGACAGAGAGCGTGCCTCAGAGGGCGAGCGTGCGATCGCTGATCGCCTCAACCGTCAAGTAGGTTACGCTTAAGCTCTGATTTCGGAGAACGCAAATTTTTAGCATGGTCATGTGCCCGGGCTTGTCCCGGGCACATGCGCTAAAAAGAAGCGGTGAATGACGGGGGTAAGCCGGGCATGGAACTAAGGAGAAGATCCCGGCAAAAGTACCTGCGGTCGATAAGAAGAAACTGGACCCCGGTGTCGGCAAGCGACAGGTCGCTCAACACGTCTTGAATGCGAGCCGCATCGTGGGAAGTCCAGGCAGGAAAGAATAACAATTTGTAAGTACCGGTCTTTGCGGCCTGCCTGAGAAAGGTTCAAAAGACGGTGAACTTCAGTCCTTTGTCCACATGAGGGGCACTGGAAGAGAGGGGCTGGGGGTGGATACCCCGGCATTTACAGATATCAGGAGGACGCTATAAACGTTATGTGCGTGTAGTCGCAGGGGCGGCTTATTCTATCCTGACTGTTTTTACTACCCTGGGTAGCCAACTTGAGGTAACCCCGGACATAACAAACAACTCCAAACATATAATGAGGTATAAACAATGTTAGGTGATCATTTGGCGGACAAAATGAAATTTTATGGGAATCCCTCATGCCTGCGCAGTGCGATGTGCATGTTCACCGCTGCCGAGAAGGGCGTGGATATCGAGGGCCACTTTGTCGATCCCAATGGAACGGGTTCGTCTGACGTTCAGGCACTTGCACCGCACGGCTTGTTGCCGGCGCTGAAGGACGTGGATTTCGTAGTCTGCGGGCAGGAAGGCATCATGTCCTACCTGAACGACAAAGGTTTTGGTCCATCCCTGATTCCCCGGAATGGCGTTGTGCGAGCAATCATGTACATGTGGAATCAGCTCGCAACGGATATCGCAATTGACGCAGTTTCAGGATTGATGTCCGGTAGCGGAGATGCTTCAGGCGCTTCGGGGTGTTTCGATCTTCTGAATTCGCATCTGGCATCCAAAACCAATCCGGCGTTACGCGGAGACTTCATCTGTGGAGCCTTCAGCTTTGCCGATATCCACTGGGCTGCCCTGGCACAAGGCTGCATGCTTGCCGACAGCAGCGATGTGGTGGAGTCCAGACCCGCTGTTGCCAAGTGGTGGAGCCTGATCAAGTCGCATCCGAGCACCAGCAAGGAAAACATCCGCGGCTATGATGTGCTTCCAACCAAACAGGACATCAGCGGCAACAGCCTGCGTGGTGTCACGATTAACGTCTAGAGAAGGGCAAGAACCTCTCTTCAGGCGTTGATCACGGGTTTCCTCGCACACGGACCTGCAGGACGGCATCGTCCGGTCGGGTCCATCGAGGAGGCACGCGCAAGCCACGGGTTGACCCCGGCGGACAGACAGAGGCCGGGGGAAGTGAGAAGGCCGTGTCCAGGCCCTGAATCCCCTCCCTGCAGAGGGCACCGGCCGGACAGGCGCTTTTCAAGAGAACAGAATTAACGGACCCCAGGGTTTAAGATGGCCCTGGAGGGTACCGGTTGCATTAAAAATACTCGTATTCAATCTGGTCAGGAGGTGTGACTAATGTATTCATTCAGAGCAATCATTGTGATGCTGATATTTTCTGCGGCCGTCTACTACGGCATGGGTATGCTGGGTCTCACTGCAGCCCATTCCGATCCCTTGATGGCGCTTGCCGGAGCAGTGGTCCTGCTGGTGGCGCTGATCATCAATGTATGGATCTATCTCAAGCTTGCGGGCGAGCATCCGTTCAAGTGGTTCAAGGAGTAGCATTCTCCTAGAAGAAGCCGTCTGCAGCGCACGAGCGCGATCCGTATAAAAACAAATATCGGGCAATTGGGCCTGGAGCGGACAGGCGTTCGCTCCGGGTTTCGCCGACCGGCTGGCAGAAGCCGGGCAAAAGGTGTCCGAATCTCAAGTCTGGCCATGCCGATGCACAACTAGCGATGGGACTGTTTTCAAGAAAGAAGAAAGCCGCCGGGAAGGTTCGCCTGCTCGGCCATCCCGGGCATGCCGACACCTGCAAGAGCCTGTACCTGGCTGCCGAAAAAGGGATCCCGCTGGATATCGAGCTGATTGACATTCACAGCGAACAGTACCCGGATGAGGCCCTCCGCTCCCTGTCTCCCTTCGGCAAGCTTCCTTGCCTGGTCGAGGATGATTTAGTCACCTCCGGCATCGCGGCCGTGCTGCCTTACCTGGATGTGCGCGGCGGCGGGCAATCGCTGACACCCCGCAAGGCACAGCATCTCGGCACGCAGAATTACTGGATCGAGATCGGCGCACGCGAGGTGCTGCCCCGGGTCGAGGCCCTGGCGGGCGGGCAGGCAGCGCAGGCCGAAGACGGGCTGCAAAGGATCTTTGGCGGCATGGATGCGCAGCTGCAGGGCAAGGAGTGCATTGTCGGTGCGTTTTCCTTCGCCGATGTCCATTGGGTGGCCTACCTGCATCTGTGCCATGCGACAGGCCAGGCCAGCCTGATTGACGAGCGGCCCAACCTGAAAGCCTGGTTTGAGCACATGAAGGTGCGCAAGGGCAGTCACGGCATTGCCTACGAGGCGCTGCCCTCGGCGGCGGACATTCAGCGCAGGGCATTCACGAACGCCGCCTGAAGGCCGGGCGCGAGCACGCAGAGCAGAACAACCCCGGGAGCCGCAACCAGCTATGAGTGACCTGTTTGAATTCGGCCGGGCGGCTGACCCGACGGCGAGCAGCCAGTACGGGGCCAGCGGCGACATGAAAAAAACCCAGTACGTGCTGCAGCTGCTGGGATTCCCGGGAGATGCGGGCACGCTGAAATGCCTGATCACGGCGGTGGAGATGGGCATGGAGACCGACTGCGGAATCCTCGACATCACGGCCGGTGCCCACGAGGCGGACGACTACCTTGAGGTCTCGCCCTTCGGCGCGGTCCCGGCGCTCAAGGAAGCCGATTACATCGTCACCGGGGAGTCGGGCATCATGAGCTACGTCGAGGCCCGCGGCCTCGGCCGGCGCCTGCCGCCCAAGAATGCCGGCATGCTGGCCGCGCAGAACTACTGGAGCGATCTTGCCTGCAGCGAAGCCAAGCCGCACGTACAGGCGATCGTGCAGCAGCGCGTCCTGGCACCGATGCAGGGCGGGGAATCCGACGATGCCGCCGTGGACGATGCCCGAAAGGCGCTGGCCAATGTGCTGGATGCCCTGGACGGGCAGCTCGCGGGCAAGGAATTCGTCATCGGGGACTATTCGTTTGCCGATATCCACTGGACGGCCTACATCCATCTCCTGTGCGAGGCGGGCGAAGGGGACCTGCTGGACAGTCGCACCAATATCAAGGCCTGGTTTGACCGCATACGGGTGCACAAGAGCTATTGCGGGCAGGACATCGTCGCCTACGACCTGCTTCCGAAGCTCGACGACATAAAAAACAGGCGGCTGAGCTCGGTAGAAGTGTCAGACTATTGATAATCGCGCACCGGTAGGCAAGAATGACTGATCATGTGGGGAACATCTAAAAACAAGGACCGGCAGATCAAGGGCGTCACCAGTGCGATTACGCCTTTCGTTACGGACACGCTGGCCCGGCTGGGCCCGGAGGATCTCGAGGAAGCCTCGATCAAGCGCCGGTATGCGATTTACTACATGTACGGTGCCGTTTTATACTTGGCCGAGTATGACGGCCTCGGCAAGGACTCCAAGGCGGTGCTGGTCACCAGCATCCTGGGTGAGCACATGAGCGTCGGGCAGGCGGTAATTGACAAACTGCCGGTGACCGAGGACCATGCAGATGCTGCGAGGGAGACGCAGTTCATGATCGAGGGTGCCAGTGCACTGCGCAACTGGCTGACTACGGGGGAGCGCGAGAAAAATGCCGCGTACCTGAAGGAATTGCTGGATAACCCGGACTGTATTGGCGAAGGGAGCGAAACGAAGCACTGAATCGGTTGGATTTTGGACGGGCCTGGACATTCGCATAAATGATATTCAGGCGTTATGATTAAGAATTAGCGGCAAAAACAATTACAAAGGAGGCGTGTATGTCTGATGGTGGAGGAAATGATGCCATGGTATTCGTGGTCGCAATGGTCTTTGGCGTTGCGGTGATCGTACTCACGTTGTACCTGGCTGGCTTAATTCCCATGTAAAAGACGGTTCGGGAGCAAAGGGGCTCCCGGTCCGTGTCCAATTTGCGAAAGGGGGTTGCAATCTATCCCAGGCTCGTCAAATCGGCAGACCTGCCGATTTGACCCGCGGGGGGAGCAGCCTGTCTCCCTTTCCCGCTTTCCCAATCCCCAACCAGGCTTTCACCGCTGAATCGGCCCGGAATTCAACCCCGGGTGCTTCAGGACGGGTCCTCCATGCCTGTGAACCCGGACATGTTTTGGCCGCTTTGAAGGGCAACAAGTGAAATCCTGTGCCGAAATGCAAATCAGTCGTGATTTGCATCGGTTTTTTTCAGGGGATGATTCAGGCTGCGGGCTACCATTTGCCTTGATTTCACTGTAATATTCGTTACACTTATATGACAAGTATGCAGCGCCTATGGTGGTCTGGCTGAAAAAGGCTTGCCAAAGCAGCGCACGATGCACCGCTTAAGGAAGCATCAAGCCGGAAAATAAAGGATCCCGGCAGACCGTTTCGAGCCGAGGATGGGGGGACTGCAAAGACACAAGAACCGGGCTTCTCAAAGCCATGAAAGGGAGGAACAGGGGGACATGAATTGATGCGGACCGCACTGCGCAGGACCAGCCTCAATTCCATCCGCACCACACTTCCCTCAAAACGCCAGGCGGGCACCGCCCATGCGGGCCACGGCTGACACGAGAACAAGAATTTCAAGCAAAACTTTTTTAACCAATATCATCGTCACCGATACAACAAGACTACTTATAACTGGGAGGGTAACCAATGAGAGAAGTTTTTAATCGATGGTTAGCAATTGGGCTGCTGGCATCGCTGGCCATTTCAGGGACTGCCTACGCAGGCCCCTATGGCTACGATCTGCACAATGTGCTGGCACCACGTTCCGGAGGCATGGCAGGCACCAGTATCGCCAGGCCGCTGGATAACGTGTCCGCGATCTTTGGTAACCCTGCCGCCCTGACCGACTGGACCGGCACGGAATTCACCTTCGGCGCCACCTACTACAAACCGGAAGTCAGATTGGATCACTCGGGAGCCTTCGCCCTGCCAACGTATGCTGGTGCGGTACCTCAAGGAGTTATTGACCACCCTAACGTTATGCTGACTGATCAAGTTGTGCCAGGCTCAGCCTTGGGATGTGATGACCCTGCAGGTTTTTGCATAAGTAATGCAGTGTTTGATGACGCGGTTAACGGCAACGAAGGCTATATCGTGCCTCAGGTAGGCGTGACCCAGGACCTCCGTCCTCTCGGTCTGCCTGCTGTGCTGGGTGCTGGCCTGACTGCGGTATCTGGTATCGGTGTGGAGTTCCGCCATGTGGAGGAAACGCTGGGACTGGGTGCGGAGTTCATCGTCCTGGGTGCCAACTTCTCACTGGGCTGGGAACTCAATGAGCGGGTCTCCATCGGCGGTGCGGCTACGGTCACGTATGCCTACCTGGATCTGGGTCTTGCAGCCACTTCAGGTGTCACCCACGACACGGGAATGCGTGGTACTTTGGGACTCACCTATGAAGATATCCTGCCGGGTACACGACTGGGCCTGTTCTACATGACCGAACTGCAGCATGTGTTCGACGACATTGTTGCAGTGCCGGATTTTGAGGTTCCAAAAGCAAACGCTTTTGAGGGTTATGGTCAACAAGGAAAGGTTCGCTACGCTTCCATCCCGATCGAGGAGCCACGTACCATCGGTATCGGCATCTCCAACGAGACCTTCATGGACGGCAACCTGCTAATTGCAGCAGACGTCATGTGGAAGAACTGGGAAGAGGCCGACTTCTGGGGTGACGTGTACGAGGACCAGATGGTCTACAGCATTGGCGCCCAGATGAAGATGGGCAACTGGCGCTTCCGTGCCGGCTACGGCTATGCGGATGACCCGACAGATCGTGACGCTGACGGAATCAAGGGACTGCCCTATGTCTGTTCTTCTGCCACGAGCTGTAACGCTATACCCTTGGGCTCCAGTGTCGCTGATGGCCCATTGCATCTTGGGCAGTCCGTGCTTGAGTACCTGCAGGCATCACAGACGGAAGTCATCTACCGCCATCGTGCCACGCTGGGCGTAGGGTATATGGGCTTCCTGGCTCCGTTCCTGAACATTGACGGCCATGTAGGCGTGCAGTTCAAGGAGCGCAACCATTACAGTGCTGGTCCTGTCCAGACAGCAGGCCTTCAAGCCCCCTTGCCTGTATTTGATGGTCACTCAACTGTAACTGCTGCTGATGTCTGGTCATGGCATGCAGGCTTTGCTCTGACCTGGAACTTCCAGTACTGATCTGAAGTACTGCAACCAAACAAAAAAGGGTGGCTTTATGCCACCCTTTTTTTTGATGCGCCAGACATGGCGTGTAGCGCCGTGGCAGACGCTGTTTCGATACACGTGGTGGTAATCGGAATTCTCAATGACACTGAAGAAAACGCAAGTCCGCCGGGAAGGCAGGGCCTGGGTGTGGAGCACCGGACGATATCCGGCGGGACGGGACGCGGACGTCGAGGTGGAACAGTTGCGGGCGAAATCGCAGTCTGAAGGCACTGGTCCCTGTCCGATACAGTGCGTCGACTGCAGTGCCTGTCATGAACCGCCGTAGACAGAATCGTATGTAGGGTGGTATAGGAGGACGGAGAAGGTGATTTCGCCTCCTACCCGATAATTACGCAGCAAGATCTTCAGAAGAATGTGCGGGCTTGCTGTCTTCTAATCCTGACAGGCGCGAACTGGACCAGGGAGGTCCGCCATGATGAAAGACCTGCAGGACCTCACTCTCATCCTGTGAACCGCGGCCTGATGGCCGCACGAGTGCAGGCGCTTCGTTCTGTCCCGCGGTTCAGAAGGACCGGGCGATGCCGATCGAAAAGACGTCGGCCTCGTCGTCCGGCCACCGGCTGTAGTCCAGTTCAAGGCGCTCCCACTCGGCCCGCAATGTGGTGTGCTCGCTCAGCGGGTATTTCGCGCCGACTCCCAGAAGGAGGTCCGTACCATCTTCATGCTGGGTAAACGTCGGAGCCGAACCGGGCCCCGAAGTCCGGGCTTCGCGGGACACCGCGTACTTGTGCAGCCCCACCCTTGCAAACGGTGCGACCTTCCCGAACAGAGGCCCATGGACCACCACGGAAAGCCCAAGGCTGTACTCGTGCTCAAATTCGTCCGAACTGATGAGACCGGCATCGCTTTCCTTGCTGTACGACACATCGCCTACTCTCATGAGGCTGGCTTCTGCACCGATAAAATGGTTGAACCGGTAGCCGACAAAGGCCTTGCCCGCCCACGCCTCATCCGTGCAGCCATGGGCAAACGGCCCGTCGTCGCAGAGCTTGTCGGACTTGCCGAAACCCAGGGACACGCCTGTATAGAAACCTGTATCTTCGGCCTGCACGGTCGTTGTAAAAATGGAAATGGCTGCAATTGCCAGGGCGAGAACCGGGATCGGGAGAATGCGTATCTGCTTCAATGTCTCACTCCTTGATTTATCTTTAAACCGCAGATGACTGTATCACAATCCACCGAATATTAGGGGGTGAAGTATGATCAATGTTCGGGTAATTCATCGAATAGTCATGGGATTATCCGTATTGATTACAGCACGTTCACATAGCTTGTGCTATTGTGTAGACAGCATGACTTGTTAGGTCATGCTGAGTAAGGAAAGGGTGTTCCATTTGAAGTTGTCCCATCGGTAGCACTGACGCCGTCCTCACCCTTCATGGTGAACCGATGAAATCAACGTACCCCTCCCTGTCGGGACAATTTCAAACGGACAACCTGCCACCAGAGGAGGTAATCGCGAAATGACTTCAAGAATCCTGATATCGTCCATCGTTTTCCTTGCTGTCGCACTGAGTGCGACGCCCGCCCTGTCCGGGGGCACCCCCTCACCGCCGCAAAGGACCGTGGTCGAGGAGTGTACCGACAACTGGAACGACAGTTCCGCGTCCCAGACCTGCTCGAACGCATCGATCGTCAAGGTGCTGAACTACCGGTGTCGCATCACGGCGGATTGCCAGCGCAGCAGCGGGGGTACAAACCGCACCTGGAAGACGGTGGAGCGCTATGATGCCGACCGGCTGGTGAACTGCAACGGCACTCTCAAGCTCGACAACTGCTGAGGCGGTCGTTTCCACCGGGCAGGGTCACGGCGTGCCCATGCCCTGAATCGCTGCGCGCTTTGGGCGCGCAGCGTCCGGTCAGTTCCCTCGCAGGGCGGCGATGGGGTCGAACCGAGCGGCCTGCCAGGCGGGGTAAAAGCCAAAGAACACTCCGGCGGCACTGGCCACGCTCACGCCGAGCACCATGGCCCCGGCCGAGATCTGGAACGTCCAGCCCGTGAACTGGCAGATCGTCCAGGTCGTGCCGATGCCCGCCCCGACCCCGACGAGCCCGCCCGCCAGTGAAAGCATCAGCGATTCGATCAGAAACTGCGTCTGGATGTCCGCACGCCGGGCCCCGAGTGCACGCCGGATGCCGATCTCCTGGCGGCGCTCCGACACCGACACCAGCATGACGTTCATGATCCCGATGCCACCCACCAGCAGCGAGATCGCACCGACTGAGCCGAGCATAAGTGCGAACAGCCGCATCTGCTTGTGCATCTGCTCGATCAGTTCCTCGGCGCTTCGCACCTGCATTTCCAGGCCGGGCACCGTGCGCTCGAAATACTTCGTGATCTCCTGCGTGGCCACGAGATGATGGACGTTGGGGCTCATGCGTGCCGTGACCTGGCTGATCCCGGGGTTCCTGAGTACCCGCTGCGCCGTGGAGACGGGCAGAAAAATGGAGTGGTTTGCATCGAAGGGACGTCGGCCCTGCGGAGTGTAGCGTAACACCCCGACGACGGTGTAGACCCCGCCGCCTGCATGAAGGGTCTTGCCGATGAGATACTCCGAGCCGACCTGGCGCATTTTTGCGGCGACGTCAGCTCCGAGTACGCAGAAATAGCGGCGGTGGTCAAGGTCCGAGATGCCCCGGCCTTCCTCGATTCTGAGCTTGTTGAGGTCCGCGAGCGAGGCCGTGGCACCGATGAAGGAGATATCCCGAATGGTCCGGCCTTCGAACGTCACCTCGCCGTAGGCGGTGGCGTAGGGGGCGACTGCGGCGATGGTGGGCAGTGAGGCCATGCCGAGGATGTCCCTCGCGGCGACGGGAGGCTGTCCCGCCGCGGCCCCCGCATGGCGCAAGCGGATGTTGAGGATGTCCGTACCCAGTTCACGAAAGTGCTTCAGGGATTCATCGCGAACGATCATGCCGACCGAGATCATGGCGATCACCGAACCGATACCGATGGCGATCCCCAACAGGGCGAGCAAGCTGCGCTGGCGGGTAGCGGCCAGGCTGGTGGCCGCTTCCTTGAGATTGGCCTTGAGAAGCGTCAGAGTCAACCTGCCACCTCGCGCCCGTGCCCCGGGCTTGTCACTTGCCCCGCCTCGCTGAGTACGCCGTTGCGCATGCGAAGGCGTCGCCTGCACTGGCGGGCAACGCCGTGGTCGTGGGTGATGATGATAGCGGTGAGCCGATGCTCTGCGTTCAGTTTTGCAAGCAATGTCATGATCTCGTTGCTGGTCCGGGCATCGAGGGCTCCGGTGGGCTCGTCAGCGAGCAGGATGTCCGGGGTTCCGATCAGGGCTCGTGCGATGGCGACGCGCTGTCGCTGGCCGCCGGAAAGCTCACTGGGGCGGTGATCCAGCCGGTCTCCAAGCCCCACCAGTTCCAGCATTTCACGGGCACGGGACAGCATGACCGAAGCGGTCTCGCCCCGGTAGATCAGGGGCGCGGCGACGTTCTCCTGCGCGCTCAGACGCGGGAGCAGGTTGAACGACTGGAAGATGAAGCCGATGCTCTGGTTGCGTAGTGCGGACAGTTCGGCATCGTCGAGTACGCCGATCTCGCGTCCGTTGAGATAGTAGGCGCCCGAGGTCGGTTGGTCGAGCAACCCGATGATGTTCACCAGCGTGGATTTCCCGCATCCCGAGGTGCCCACGATGGAGACGAGATCGCCCTGCTGCACGTCGAGCGAGACGCCTCGCAGCACCTCGGTGACGATGGGGCCGGTCGCATAGCTCTTGCGGATGTCGTCCAGGCGCAGCATGGTCTTCCGTGCCCCGACCGTGGGATCTTCACCGCCCATGCCTCACGGCCCCCCGACCAGAACCTCATCCCCGGGCGTGAGCCCGTCGAGGATCTCGACCGCGTCCATGGTCGTCATGCCGGCAACCACCTCCACCTCGCGGGTTTCGCCGCTGTCCGGATCCCTGATCCACACGTGCGGTATCTCTCCCGCGAACCTCACCGCCGCGATGGGAACGAGCAGGGCGTCCGGCTTCTCGAAGACGACTACCTCGGCTCTGGCCGACATGCCAAGGCGCAACAGGCGACGCTGTTCGTCCGTTAGGGACTTCACGGCAGCGGTCACCTCGAACGAGGGCAGCCGGCTGCCGGTCTGCGAGAACACGGCCTGCGAGGACACACGCTCGATCTCGCCGTGCAACTCAATCTCGGGAAAGGCGTCTCCCAGGATTCGCACCGGGTGGCCCTGGCGGATGCGGGACACGTCTACCTCGTCCACATGACTGACGACGGTCAGGCCCTGCAGATCCCCGATTCGCAACAGCAAATCCCCCCGCTCCAGGGATGTCCCCTTCGCCAGCCGGTCTTCCTTCTTGTCAGAGGGCTGCATCAGGTTGCTTTCTTTCGGGCGCAGGATCACCCCGTCGATCGGTGCGGTTACGGCCGCCTTGTCCAGGATGCCCTCGATGTGTTCAAGTTTTGCACGGGCGTTTTCCTGCTCCAGACGCGCTACCTTGAGTTCGGCCGCACCCCGCTCCAGCACCGCCTGCAGTTCATGTTCGGCGGCGCGAAGATCAAGCTGCTGGTTGCGGTGCTCGCGCTCGGCGGCCTCGTGTTCGGAGGCCGGGATGATGCCCCGCTCCAGCAAGAACGTGGTTTCCGCCAGCCGGCTCTTCCTGAATTCCATCGCCAGCCGACTCTTGCTCACGGCCCGCTGCGCACGCAATACGTCGGCATGACGGGTCCAGTCCTCGAGCTTCTCCACCAGTTCGCTTGCCTTGAGATCGGCCACCTGGGCCTCGCGCTGCCGGATCCGCACCTCGCTGACATCCATGTCGACCAGCGCCTGACCCCGGCTCACCCGCTGGCCGGGGCGGGCATGCACGGCCTCGATCTTCCCCTGCATGGGGCTGACGACCTCGATCACGCGCCGGGGCGCGAGGCTGCCCAGCAGGGTGATGGTGGAAGAGAGCCGCTGCGGTTCGACCACCACTGTGCGCGATCCTTCAGGGGGGGGCAAGGCCGTGTCGAGGGAAGACAGGCTGGGCTCAGGCGCCGCGGGCGAGCCGGAATCCCAGAAATAGAGACCCATCGCCACGAACAGGAAGGGCACGGCAATCGCCGCGACCAGGCGCACGACATTCATCTTCTGCGCGGCCTTGCTCAGCTGGCGGTTCGTCTCCTCCAGGTCGAGGTACGCCTCGCGCAGCTCGGCGTGCTTGGATTCCAGCTCCCTGGCGAGCTTGAGTTCGGCCTCGCGCAGTTCCCTGATCTCGGAGATGTCGTTGAACATCGCGACCACGCCGACGCGCACTGTCTCGCCGTCGCGCTCGTCCTCCAGGAATCGCGTCGCCATCGACAGGGAGCGCTTGCGGCCCCCGAGGGTGGCCTCCACCATGCACTGGTGGACGGTGGACGAGTCGTACACGGCGGAGAAGATCACATCGACGAACTCGTCCGCATCGTTCTCCTCGGAGAAGACCTCGAAGAAGCCGCGCCCCACCACGGCCTCCTCGCTCATGTTGCAGATCTCGGCCGCCGCCTCGTTGAAGGTCGTGACGATGCCGTTCGTATCGATGGACAGGATCCCGCTTGCGACGTGTTCCAGGACGTTGCGGTAGAGGGGGTTTGCGTTCGCAGGCATCTTTTCTTCCGCGTCGCTCACCGCATCCCCTCCCGTCCGGCCTCATCGACCTCGATGTTCCAGCGCTCCAGCGTGGTGCCGAGGGTGCGGTCCAGCGACCGCAGGGCCGCCCGGTACGCAATCAGGGCATCCAGTTCGCGGTTCTGGGCCGATACCAGGTCCTCCTCAAAGGCCACCAGCCGGAAGTTCGAGGACAGACCGAGGCGCAGTTTCTCCTTCTCCAGGGCCGTCTTCTGTTCGGCCAGTTCAAGGGCGGAGCGGGCCAGTTCGACCTGGCGGCGCGACAGTTCCACCTCGCGCACGGCATTGCTCACTTCGATGTCGATGCGCTGTCGCGCGTCCGCCAGTTCGACGCGGGCCTGGCGGAGATTGATGGCCGCGACCACCTGTTTCTGGCGGCGGGGATCGACGGTGCCCGCACCGATCGGAATACTGAGGTTCAGCCGGGCGCTGTAGTCCGTGTTGTCGAGGCGGTCTGCGGCACGTCCCAGGGAATCGTCCATGCCCGTGAAGTTCGCCGACAGGATCGCATCCAGGTCCCACTTGCGCTCGTTGTCGGCCACCAGCACCTCGGTCTCGGCAATGTCGATGCCCAGTACGGCGCGGCGGTAGTCGGGGCGGTGGTCAAGTGCCGTCTCGATGCGCTCGGCCAGGGTCGCCGTCCCGGGGTCCGCACTCAAGGTGGCCTCCGGCGGGTCGGTCAGGCGGATGCGGGTGGCACTGTCGATGTCGAGGATGTCTGTGAGTGCGAGACGTGCAGCATCGAGGCGGTTCTCGGCGGACAGCAGCAGCAGTTCACGACTGGCGATGTCGGCGCGGGTTTGCACGATGTCGCGCTCGGCCATGCGCCCGGTGCGCACCAGCAACTCGTTCTCGCTCAGCAGGTCGCGGGCGCGTTGCAGGGACTGGCGGCGGATGTCCACGCGGTAGGCGGCCTGCAGATAGTCGCGGTAGTGCTGGGTGACGCGAAACACCACGTCGATGATGGTCTGGCGCAGGGTCTGCAAATTGATTTCATCGAGCATGCGGGCAATGCGCACCGAGGCAGTGTTCACGCCGATGCCGCCCCCGCGAAGCAGTGGTTGCGTGAAGGTGAAGCGCAACTCGGTGGCATAGCGCGAGAGCGATGAGTCGATCTCACCGGTCCTGCGCCCGCTGCTCAACTCGACCCCGAAGGCCCCGCCCGTGGGAATGCGCAGGGCGACCGTGGAGGACAGGCCCAGCGTGTGCACATCGGCAGAGGGGGAAGTGTAGGTGCGGTCCAGGCGCGAGCCGAGGGTGATCTCCGGGCGGAACTTGTTCTCGGCGATGCGCAGTGCAAAACGTTCACTGACGCGCCCGAGCTGGGCGCGGATCAGTTCGCGGTTGTTGCGCATGGCCAGCGCGATGGCAGCCTCCAGCGAGAGGTGGAGTTGCGCCGGTGCATCGCCTTGCGGAGACTGCGCGAAACCGTGGGCGGTGCAGCACAGCAGGCCCGCCGCAACGAGGTACGAGACTACCCTTGCAGGAACGGCCCTCATGCTCCCTTCTCCGGATGCAACAGGGCAGCACAACAAGATTCCAGGCCTGTCAGTTCCCGGAAATATTTTGTGAAAGGCAGAGACGATACGGCACTCACAATTGCATCGCCTGCCCCTGTGCGGCGCTTGGTCCGGTGCCTGGACAGCGCCGGTTGGCCACGTTCGTGCCGGTCGGCATGATTCCGTTTGCTGTGCCTGACGTCATTTCCGTTGTGCACCACCTTTTGTAACTTTGCCAAAAGCAGGGCTTCCAGCCGGGTGAAAGGCTCGTAAACATCGAATCCATTGACTCCAAGTAAAAGGAGTCCCCCCATGAGCTGGAAGCAAAATCCTACAGATTCGGCACCCCTCCTCCCTTCGTTACGAGTTCATCCGGGCATCTGCACAGGCGGGTATGTCACAGGGACTTTCCCGTGGGAAGGAACGCGTGCATGGCCGCTTTCAAACCCAAAAACAACTCCTGTGGACAGCACCGCCCTGCCTGCTGAAGGCACCAGCTTCGAACAGACAGTATGAGCCTCGCCGTCTCTGGGTCGTGGTCGGCCCCTTGGCATTCTTCGCCCCATTTGCGGAATCGCGATTTGGTGATTTTTCCCGATTTTTCAAATCCTCTTCAAAATTCCAGTACCCTGCGGCCCTTTGGGCCGCAGCGAATTCCCCAGGGCCGGGGAACCTCACCGCTCGGTGCCAAAGCCCGTCTTAAAGTACTTCACAGCATGCGGAATCCGCCTTTTTACCGGGGTTTCCCACGCGACGGCGATTGCCCTGAAGTGGCCAAGACCCGGGCCGGAATGATGCATATGGCAAGTACCGTATATGATTCACCTTTTAAAACCTGGGTGGTATCGCAAGCCCACTCGCAGGTTGCGGTAAGCCCACCAGGATGGAGATTGACTGTAGCAAGATTTGCATGACTTTCACGTGATATTAGAAGGCAATACTGTGATTATCTTATGAACTTCTACAATAATCGAACTGTGGCCGGTTTCCAACATCAGGCAAGGAGTGGACAGTGGGGAATCCGGATGAACTGAAGCAAGAGATCAAGGTACTGCGCCAGAACCTGTCCGGGTGGAGCCGGACCGTCCGGACCGAGCCGCCACACCATCCTGATGTCTGCCTGTCGACGAACCGAAGGCATCCGTATCCGGCACGGGATGGCGGAGAGTGCCACCGGAGTGTCTGTGACAGCCGCTCTCGCATCGCTTGCCTGGATAGATGAACATCGGCGGGGCGTTGACGGCATGCAGTCATGTCTACAGGGTGCGAACGCCCTTGGCTCGCGGCGGGCAGCTTGCAGCCACGTCCCCGAATGAGGCCGTCACGGTTTTGTCCCAGGGGTGCGGGCATGTGTACGGACTTCGCCCGGGACCGCATGCGTGCATGCTTTTCGAATTCTTTCACTACCCAGTCTCCACCGGGCTAGGCGCGGACCGCAACACGGTTTCATGCAATAGGCACGATGTTTCCCATATATGTCACACCAAGTTCATGAAATTTTTGCTAGTGTCATGAAAGATCACCGCTTGCCAGATGCATGTCGTATCCGCAGTCACAAAAGGTGAATAACTGTTCAGCAACGCTGACCTACGGAAGCTGCTGATCCACGTATCCACCTGCGCAAGGCCACAGCACGCCATGGGCGGGCTGCGGGTATGACAGGCAGTTTGTCCGATGCAGATGACCCCTGAAAAATACGTTCTTTCCGCTCGCCTGATCCACTGGCTCATGGCGTTGGGGTTCGCGTTCATGTGGGGCTGCGGCTACACGATGACGACGTGGGTACAGGAAGACTCCGCCCTGGAAGAGCTGCTGTTTGACCTGCATATCTCGGTCGGCGTGACCCTGCTGTCTCTTTTCGTTTTGCGGATCATCATCCGGGGGCTGTACACGCCCCCGCCGTTGCCTGAGGGGATCCCGAGAATCGAGCGCATCGGCGCGCACCTGGGACACGGGCTGCTGTATCTGCTCCCTGCGATGGTCCTCGGCCTGGGCTGGGCGGAAGTGGATGTCGGCGGGCATGAGATGCGGTGGTTCGGGGTGACCCTGGTGAAGGTCTTTCCGACGGCCGAGGCCTGGGAGGTGCTGACCGAGACGTGGCACCGCTGGCTCGCCTACACGTTTCTGGGCGTGGCCGTCGTGCATGTCGCAGCGGTGGTCAAGCATCGCTGGGTCGACCATCACGACGTGCTGTACCGCATGACGCTGGGTCAGCGCCGTCATTAGGCAGCCGCCTTTTGATCCCGGTTTACCGACCCTCGTGGCTCCCCGCACACATGACCTGACGACGGATCACTGATGCCGGACGGGATGCGCACATCGGGTATGCGGCATTCGCTGCACGCCGATTTCAAAGGATGGCGGCTGGGGGTGGCGGCTGCCCTGGGAGCGACGGCGGCTGCGGCCATGCCGCCGGTCTACGCCGTACCGCTGCTGGTGGTCTCCTTCGCGGGACTCGTCTGGCTTATTCACGCCTCGGCCTCGCCGTGGCGTGCCGCGGTCCTTGGCTGGGGCTTCGGAATGGCCCATTTCATCGTCAGCATCTACTGGATTGCCCCGGTGCTGCTGCGGTTTTCGGGGTCCTCGTACAAGGCGGTCGTCGGGCTGCTGGGCCTCTCGGCGTACCTCGCCTTGTTTCCGGCACTGGCCGCCTTTGCCGCACGGCTGGGGTCGCTGAGCGTTGCAGGACGCGTGCTCGCGGTGACCATCGCCTGGAGTGCGGCGGAATGGCTGCGCGGCTATGTGTTCGGCGGCTACCCGATCAATCCCATGGGCATGGTCTGGATGCCCTCGCTCGCCATGGTCCAGTTCACCTCGCTTGCGGGGGTCTACGGACTGGGCTTTGTGACCGTGCTCGCCGCCGCTGCCCCGGCCACCCTGTTTCCATGGAGGGGGCGCGCCTTGGGCACACCGGCCTGGGCACTGCCTGTCTCGGCGGTTGCCCTGCTGGCGGTCATCTGGGCGGGCGGCATGGTGCGCTTGGCCCTCGCACCCAATTCACCGCCAACCGGCCTCAGTCTGCGCCTTGTGCAGACCGGTATGCAGCAGCGTACCGAGTGGCCCGACGAGCGACGCATGGGCGTGGTGGAGGAGCACCTGCGCCTCTCATCCCAGCCGGGCTTTGAGGACACAGACCTGGTGATCTGGCCGGAGACGGCCGTGAACTTCTACCTGGAGGAGGATGTGTCGCTTCGTGCGCGAGTCGCTCGGGCCGCACCCCCGAAAGGTTATCTCCTGACGGGGGCACTGCGCCGCACCCAGGAGGAAGGGCGCATAAAAGCCATCTGGAACAGCTTTCATGCGCTCACGCCGGAAGGTGATATTGTGGCCACCTACGACAAGCACCACCTGGTGCCATTCGGGGAATTCATGCCCCTGCACGAGCTGCATCCCTTCCGGGTGCTCCCCTATGAGGCGATGTTCTATTCCGCCGGTCCAGGGCCGCGCACCCTGCAACTGCCGGAGGTGCCTCCGTTCAGCCCGATGATCTGCTACGAGGCGATCTTCCCCGGCAAAGTGGTCGCGGACGGTGCGCGCCCGCAGTGGCTGCTCAACATCTCCAACGATGCCTGGTTCAAGGGGACGAGTGGGACCGAGCAGCACCTGGAAGCGTCGCGCATGCGGGCGGTCGAGGAGGGCCTGCCGCTGGTGCGTGCCACGAACACAGGCATTACCGCCATCATCGACACATGGGGACGAACCCATCAACAGCTCGATTACGGCGAGGCGGGCGTGCTCGATGCCCGCCTGCCGGCTGCACCGAGAGCACCGACACTGCAGGCGAGATGGGGGGACTGGACGCTCGCCGTCCTGCTGCTGCTTGCCGGGGCAGTCCTGGGCATGGTTGGCCGGGCACGAAAAATGCCTACGGACCACCAACAGGGGAGGCAGTGAATTATTCGAAATTGCAGGTGCCATGTATCCGTCATTGGCCGTCACCTGAAAAATACAGTGGGCCCGGGCATCGTTTCTGGATGTTGACCGCACCATCGCAAGACTTGGGCTGACGGCGGAGATGGTAAAAGACACGCTTTGCAGTGAACTGGCCCTGATGGCATCACTGGGCATGAAACACATGTTGGAAAGAGTATCCATCACGTGCAGACCAGAGAGATTCTCAGGGCAAACAGAGATCAATCACAACTTCGGCTGGGTACTCTCGATGCTTATCTGTGATTGAATCTACAATCCCAAGATCAAGGATCAGCGCACCGGCATAAAATTTGCCTTGTAACCTGCTTGGCACTGCCTCCTGATACTTGTTCCCATTTGAGTCCTCGCACTCGATTTTAAGTACATCGTCCGAGCATCGAACCATGGCCGTGCCAGGCAGGTCCACATGCCAAAGTCCTCGTTTGTTTGAGACAGTACAAGCTGCTCCTTTCCCTTTGCATCCTGGGGCCTTGGAATTGATTTGCTGATGGGCATCGCTCATGACTGTGGCACAGTCAGTTGTTATCACCTGCGACAGACGACAAAGATGACGCTTTTCATTATTTTCTCCTAAATCCAATCACTCTAATTCAAAGTTAGAAACCGAGGACAAAAAAAGGGTGGCACAGAGCCACCCTTTTTCAGTTCTGGTTGAAGTACTTCAGATCAGTACTGGAAGTTCCAGGTCAGGGCGAAGCCTGCATGCCAGGACCAGACATCTGCTGCAGTTGTTGTTGCAGTAGCAAGGCTTGCTGCAGAATGCATTGACGCATTAAGCGGTGGTGTACCTGCACTGTAATGGTTACGCTCCTTGAACTGCACGCCCACATGGCCGTCGATGTTCAGGAACGGAGCCAGGAAGCCCATGTACCCCACGCCCAGCGTGGCTCGGTGGCGGTAGATGACCTCGGTCTGGGAAGCCTTCAGGTACTCCAGCACAGACTGTCCTAAAGACAATGCTCCTGGATCATCGCCATTGCCTCCGCCAATGGGGATTGCATTACAGGTCGTTGCCGAAGAGCACACATAGGGTAGCCCCTTGATGTGATCTGCATCCCGGTCTGTCGGATCATCGGCATAGCCGTACCCGGCACGGAAGCGCCAGTTGCCCATCTTCATCTGGGCGCCGACGCTGTAGACCATCTGGTCCTCGTACACGTCACCCCAGAAGTCGGCCTCTTCCCAGTTCTTCCACATGACGTCCGCTGCGATCAGCAGGTTGCCGTCCATGAAGGTCTCGTTGGAGATACCGATACCGATCGTGCGTGGCTCCTCGATCGGAATTGAGGCATAGCGAACCGCACCTGTATCTCCATAGCCTTCAAATGCAGGATCATTGTCCACTTCAAAATTTGGAACAGCCACAATGTCATCAAAGACGTGCTGCAGTTCGGTCATGTAGAACAGGCCCAGTCGTGTCCCCGGCACGATGTCATCATAGGTCAAGCCCAAAGTACCACGTATTCCCGTGTCATGGGTGACGCCGGAAGTCGCTGCCAATCCGAGGTCCAGGTAGGCATACGTGACCGTGGCCGCACCACCGATGGAGACCCGCTCATTGAGTTCCCAGCCCAGTGAGAAGTTCGCACCCAGGACGATAAACTCCGCTCCCAGTCCCAGCGTTTCCTCCACGTGACGGAACTCCACACCGATACCGGAGACGGCTGTCAGGCCAGCACCCAGCACAGCAGGCAGTCCCAAGGGACGCAGATCCTGAGTCACACCGACTTGCGGCACGATATAGCCCTCGTTGCCGTTGACCGCATCGTCAAACTCAGCAGCCATGATACAAGATGCAAGATCGGAACAGTCTAAGGCTTCACCGCCTTGCCTAGGCCTTATAAATGGGTCACTCAGGCCATCCCTACCAAGGCCCTGAAAGGTTGCATCAGGTACAGAGCCAGCTAGAGTCGGTAGAGCCAGCCCCCCCGAGTGATCCAATCTGACTTCGGGTTTGTAGTAGGTGGCGCCGAAGGTGAATTCCGTGCCGGTCCAGTCGGTCAGGGCGGCAGGGTTACCAAAGATCGCGGACACGTTATCCAGCGGCCTGGCGATACTGGTGCCTGCCATGCCTCCGGAACGTGGTGCCAGCACATTGTGCAGATCGTAGCCATAGGGGCCTGCGTAGGCAGTCCCTGAAATGGCCAGCGATGCCAGCAGCCCAATTGCTAACCATCGATTAAAAACTTCTCTCATTGGTTACCCTCCCAGTTATAAGTAGTCTTGTTGTATCGGTGACGATGATATTGGTTAAAAAAGTTTTGCTTGAAATTCTTGTTCTCGTGTCAGCCGTGGCCCGCATGGGCGGTGCCCGCCTGGCGTTTTGAGGGAAGTGTGGTGCGGATGGAATTGAGGCTGGTCCTGCGCAGTGCGGTCCGCATCAATTCATGTCCCCCTGTTCCTCCCTTTCATGGCTTTGAGAAGCCCGGTTCTTGTGTCTTTGCAGTCCCCCCATCCTCGGCTCGAAACGGTCTGCCGGGATCCTTTATTTTCCGGCTTGATGCTTCCTTAAGCGGTGCATCGTGCGCTGCTTTGGCAAGCCTTTTTCAGCCAGACCACCATAGGCGCTGCATACTTGTCATATAAGTGGGTTTGACGTCTTGGCTGCCTGCGGGGGCGGGTGGGTGGGCGTATTTCAGCGCGTGGCCAGCGCGGGTCGCAGAGGCAGGAAGT
Organism: Gammaproteobacteria bacterium; assembly: GCA_965203725.1. Classification (GTDB taxonomy): domain Bacteria; phylum Pseudomonadota; class Gammaproteobacteria; order UBA4575; family UBA4575; genus WTFY01. The sequence continues at coordinate 303,669 of CBDBDH010000001.1, read as the reverse complement.
GTGGCGTTGGCAGTGGTGCGCACGGGCGAAGGGCCGGATGCTGAGAGCGCGCTCTGGTGGCGGGTAGGGCACGCCCTGGAGACAGGTGCAGGGCAGGGGCTGCACCCCTGGTGGGGGCCGGGCAGCCCGGATGGGGTGTTATCGCCAAATCCGGCGGATAGGCCTGGCAGTTATTGTTAACACCGTTTGTAACATTTCTGTATAATTATTCAGGTTGATCAACCGTTTCTGTATACAGAAATTGTGCCCTGTTCCGCAGGATGCACATAACAATTGTTGGAGGTTCTATAACGATGGATAAGAAGCGTCGTGATTTTAATAAACTGATGGTGGCAGCAGCGGCCGGAATGATGGCAGGAAGCCAGACGGCCCTGGCAGGTGAAGGGTACAAAGGTTGCCCAAAGCATTCCTGTAAAGGCCAGAACGAGTGTAAAGGCAAGGGCGGCTGCAAGTCGAGCGACAACGGCTGTGCAGGCAAGAACTCATGCAAGGGCAAGGGTGGTTGTGACCCAGCCCACACGTATGAAAAGCATGCCTGTAAGGGCCAAAATGCTTGTAAATGCCAAGGCGGCTGTAAGTCAGGTGACCACGGCTGTGCCGGCAAAAATTCATGTAAAGGCAAAGGCGGTTGCCAGCTTCCGGTTGACCCCAGCCACATGGAAGGATAAGCAGTACTTAACAACAATTCCGTTGTAAAGTTCTGACATATCCAAAAATGATTTGAGCATCGGCAGGGCTGCTGGATTCAGCATGCCCCTGTCGATTGCTTGAACGCTTTCTCCACTGGTAACATGCTTACCAGACATATCTGATTCACAAGGTGGTTTCTGTGTCCGTGAAAAACCGCTGGGGCTTTCCTGACCTTGGGCTCGGAATCGGGCTGCGCACAGTCCATTACAGCCACATCCTCGAGAACTGGCCCGAGATCGACTGGTTCGAGATCATGTCCGAGAACTACATGGACACGGAAGGCAATCCCGTACGGGTGCTGGACGAGATCGCCGAGCGCTACCCGATCGTCATGCACGGGGTTTCGATGTCGATCGGCAGTACCGACCCCATCGACTTCGACTTCCTTAAAAAACTCAAGGCCCTGGCCAAGCGGGTCAATGCCCACTGGCTGGGCGATCATGTCTGCTGGACCGGGGTGCATGGGAAAAACGGCCATGACCTCTACCCGCTGCCGTACAACGAGGAGAGCCTGGCCTTCCTGGTGGACAGGATTCGCACCGTCCAGGATTTTCTCGAGAGGCCCCTGATCCTGGAGAACCCCTCGACCTACCTGACCTTTGCCAGTTCCACCATGGCCGAGGAGGAATTCCTGGCCCGCATGGCCGAGGAGTCGGACTGCGGCCTGCTGCTGGACGTCAACAACGTCTATGTCACCTGCCGCAACCACGGGCTGGACCCGATGGCTTACCTGGATGCTATCCCGTACGACCGGGTGGTGCAGATCCACCTGGCCGGTCACACGGACAGGGGCACGCACTGCATCGACACGCACGATGGCCGGGTCATCGATCCGGTGTGGGAGCTGTACGCGGAAGTGCAGCAGCGCGCCGGTAACCGTGCCACCTTGCTGGAGTGGGATGCCGATATCCCGCCGTTCGAAGAGGTCCATGCCGAGGTCATGAAGGCGGCGCAGTTCCGCCATGTGACCGAATTGCGCCATGCCTCGTGATGACTCGCGGCTGGAAAGCCTCGAGCAATGGATGTATGGGGTAATCAGCCACCCCGAGGGTGCCAAGGCCGGCGTCGAGGCGAACTCCAAGCCGGGTAATCCTGCGACCTACGATCTGGAACAAACCGTCCTGCCTTCCGATGAGCTGACTCCGCTGGAGCGGATCTCGGTCTACGCCGACATGTACTTCTGGCGATTCATCGACATCATGGCGGGGGAATACCCGACCGTACAGCACATTCTTGGAGGGGAGCTGTTCGAGCAGATGGTCCGGGGTTACATTACGCGTCATCCATCGACGTACTACAACCTGAACCGCCTGAGCATCAAGTTTCCGCATTACCTGGAAAAGGAAGCCACGGATCTCCCGCACCGGCCTTTTGTGGTCGCCATCGCCACGGTGGAGCGCGCGATGGAGGATGCCTTCGATGACCCGTACCGGGAAAAGATCTCCCCGGAGGCGATACAGAGCATCCCGGGGGAGCAATGGCCCGACATCCGCCTGCAGTTCAACCCGGCCCTGTATCTGCTGGAACTGGAGTATCCGGTCAATGACTACATGACCGCAGTGAATGAAAACCACCATATGGACATCCCGCAGGCCCAGAAAACCTTTGTCGTGGTGTACCGGCGCGATTACATGGTCTGGCGCGAAGACCTCGACTATGAGGGCTACCTGCTGCTATCCCGGCTCAAGGACGGGCAGTCCCTGGGAGAAGCCCTGGAGAACTGTACCGGGCAAGAGGGTGTGGATGCCGACAAGATCACGGCCAGCCTGGGCGAGTGGTTCCAGCAGTGGACCGCCCAGGAGTTCTTCTGCGGTCTGGAAATCGATTCTGACTGACTCGGGTCTGAACCTGCAAAAAGCATAAGGGCCAAAACGGCCCAGCCCGGACAGGCGGCTAACCTGCACGTCCGCCTAGGGCGAATTCGGGCTCGTTGGGACCGGGTGTAGTATTACGGGATGCAGCGAAAGACGGCAAAGGTCTGCTGACCGCGGTCGACCTTCGACATCGGCACGACCGTGTCGCCACCCATGTGAATTGCGCTGTTGCGCGCCAGACGCATCAGCTGGTGTGCAACCTTGGGAGCGCTTTTGGGTACGAGACCCAGGTAGTTCTCGCCGATACTGACGGTGGCTGCTCCATTTTTCTGGCAGTTTTTTACGTCATCGGGGCTCAAGACGCGTGCTTTCTCCCCCTCGACGGTCAGTTCGATGGTTTCACACGAGGTTAGGACAAATAGGGCTGCCGTGATCAGGGCTGCAATACGAAGTTTCGAGATCATGGCTGGTTTAAGCATGGGTCAGGTGGGATGTCACAAATCTGTAATCTCCAACACCGCGAATAGTACAGGAATATTCGGGGAAAATACAGAAACTGTACCGGCTCACCCCATGTGCACGACCGGAGTACCCTGCCATTTGCTTTGGCGGCCAGAATCACATCCAGCATCTTCAAGAAGTATTTATAGCCTTGGTCGGGAATCGGTGCAGGACAGATCTTTACAGGGTTTCCAATGATGCCATGGGGACAAACAGTCTCCCGGGATTGTCCGTCAGTGGCAGGAAAAATCCGAAGGATTGATAAAAAGCCAGTGCGTCTTGGTCGAGTACATCCAGCACGACGCCCATAGCAGGAATACCGTCCGGATTACCTGCAATCTGGCAGGCGTGTCTCAGTGCCCAAACGAGGGTTTTCGCACCTAGGCCCTGGCCTTGAAATCGCCGGTCGACCCCGAGTTGGGCGAGCAGGATCACAGGTATAGGATAGCGTGGCAGGCGGGCCGGGTCGGGGAGTTCTTCGCGAGCCAGCGTCTGATGCGCTAGCGTGTAATACGCGGCAACACGCAATTTTCTGGCCCTTTCATCAGGCGCGTAGGGCAGCACAAAGGTCCGGTTCAGATTCAACGCCATATTCTTGGCCGCATAGCGGCGCAGGTAGGCATTGATGGCATCCTTGCCACAGTCGAATGACCTAACGTCGACCGCGCTGGGATCAAGCGGCAGGAATTCAGCGGCTGGCATTCAACGTGAAACCCTCCTGGTCAAGCGCCTGTGCGGCCTTGCGAAGCTTGGCCGTTGGAGTCGGCGGATGATCGCAGGCCTTGCAAAAGGTATCGAACTGCTCATTGTTCAGCTGAATAGTGCTGTAGGCTTCCAGTACCTCGGGAGCATTCTGCTTGACCAGTTGCGTGACGTAGGCCTTGATGCTGGTTAATCCGGACGCGCGTGCAGCGCGTTCTGCCAGCACATGGGTTTCTTCGTCCCATTGCATTTCATAGCGTAAGACTTTGGGCATGGCGGACCTTCAAATACTCTTCAGGAGACGATCACGTATCTGGTGAAAGTATTACGTAATTTATCCGTAAAAGCAACCAATAGCCTTCTGGAAGGTGCCCGCCTGGTTGGCTGCGCATAGAGGTAGCGTAGTCACAGTTGGGACTGGATAAACTGTAGGTTCCGTTGGGGATTTGTATATTTCACTGAACCAATTCCCTCTTTTTTTGTGGCATTGTCTGTTCACTGCATTCAGGCTTGGGATACCCAGACGAGATTCTGTAAGAACACGAGGATGCTTCCATGGATATCTGTTAAGGCACTCGGGCAGCGTCAAAAATCTTTCACACTTTCTCTTTGACAGCAGTCTTGGTCATTTGATTGGCACTAGGCAAGCCCCGAATTCGCTTTTGAGCTAGGCCTAGGAGGCCCGGATGCGATCCTGCAGAAACTCCAGGATGTGCTCCATCGGGATTTGCTGCGCGTCTGCTTCGCGCCGGCTTTTGTACTCGATCTCGTTTTGTCGCAGGCCCCGCTCGCTGACCACGATGCGGTGGGGGATGCCGATCAGCTCATGGTCGGCAAACAACAGGCCGGGACGCAGGTCCCGGTCATCCAGCAGCACCTCCAGTCCCAGGCCTTCCAGTTCGTGATGCAGTTGCTCGCTGGTTTTTGCCACCTGGTCTGATTTCCCCGCATTGATGGGAATGATGGAGATGCTGAAGGGGGCGATCGACGGCGGCCAGAGGATGCCATGCTCGTCGAAGTTCTGTTCGATGGCCGCCGCGATCACCCGCGTGACCCCGATCCCGTAGCAACCCATGGTCATGATCTGTTCGCGCCCGTCCTGGTTGAGCACGCAGGCCTTGAGGGCGGTGCTGTACTTGTCGCCCAGCTGGAAGATGTGACCGACCTCAATGCCGCGCTTGACGATGACCGATCCCTTGCCGTCCGGGCTGGCATCGCCGGTGGCAATCTTGCGCAGGTCCTGGCTCTCGTACCGGCCGAAGTCCGGCAGGTCCCGGTCCCAGTTCGCCCCCGTGTAATGAAACCCCTCCTCGTTGGCCCCGCACACGAAATTGCGAAGCGCGTGGGCGGCGTGGTCCATGATGACCGGGCACGTCATCTGCAAGGGGCCGAGTGAGCCCGGCTTGCAGCCGAGCCGGGCCTCGATCTCCTGCTCGCTGGCAAACACCAGGGGCGTGGCCACACTTTCCAGTTTCTGGGCCTTCACGGCGTTCAGCTCATGGTCGCCGCGAAGCACCAGGGCCACCAGCGGCTCCGACTCCCCCTTCACGATCAGGGTCTTTGCCACCTGCTCGGGCGTGACCTTCAAGAACGCGCACACTTCCCCGATGCTGTGACAGTCCGGAGTGGCGGTCTTCTCAAGCGGTTCCGCAACCCCGGTATCGGAATTTTCTACCGGGGCCACGGGGGCCAGCTCGACGTTGGCGGCATAGTCGCTTTCCGTCGAGAATGCGATGGCATCCTCCCCCGAGTCGGCCAGCACGTGAAATTCATGCGAGACGTTCCCGCCGATGCTGCCGGTGTCGGCTTCCACGGTTTTGAACTGCAGGCCCAGGCGGGTGAAGATGCTGACATAGGTGTCAAACATCACCTGGTAGGTGGATTCCAGGCTCTCCTTGCCGAGGTGGAAGGAATAGGCATCCTTCATGACGAATTCACGCGCACGCATGACCCCGAAACGCGGGCGGATCTCGTCGCGGAACTTGGTCTGGATCTGGTAATAATTCACCGGCAGCTGCTTGTAGCTTCGGATCTCACGGCGCACCAGGTCGGTGATGACCTCCTCGTGCGTCGGGCCGTAACAGAACTCCCGGTGATGGCGGTCCTGCATGCGCAGCAACTCGGGGCCGTACTGCTCCCAGCGTCCGGATTCCTGCCAGAGCTCCGCAGGCTGGATGGACGGCATGAGGACCTCGACCGCGCCCGACTTGTCCATTTCCTCGCGGATGATGTTCTCCACCTTGCGAAGGATGCGAAGGCCAAGGGGCAGCCAGGTGTACAGGCCGGAGGCCAGGCGGCGAATCATGCCGGCACGCAGCATCAGCCGGTGGCTCACAAGCTCCGCGTCTGCAGGCGACTCCTTGAGGGTCAACAATGGGAACTGGCTTACGCGCATACTTGCCTGGTTGGTCTCAAGCCCTGAAATGAAAGCCTGTTGTGGATGCCGGTGCCCATCCGCTCATGAGTGGCGGGAATGCTCCCCGGCAGGGTGTATTATATTTTTTTTATGGCCTATAAAAATCATACACATGCATACATGGCATGCGTGTATACTACGTTAATCTGGGGAATTATGTAGCAAAACAAACTCCAGGGGGAGTTGAGATGGCAGATCGTCGGCTGCAAGTGTTCTACACCGTTGCGAAGTTGCTGAGCTTCACCAAGGCCGCAGAAACGCTGCACATGACGCAACCCGCCGTGACGTTCCAGGTGCGCCAGCTCGAGGAGCATTTCAACACCCGACTGTTCGACCGGACGCACAACCGCGTCACGCTCACAGAGGCCGGGCGCCGATCCTACGAATACGCCGAGCAGATCTTCGAGCTGTACGCGGAGATGGAGAATTTCGTCAAGGAACTGACCAGCGACGTCAGCGGCACCTTGACCCTGGGGGCCAGTACGACCATCGCCGAATACATGCTGCCCAGCCTGCTCAGCGGATTTACCAAGAAATTCCCCGAAATCCAGCTGCGCCTGAAGGTTTCCAACACCGAAGGCATCGTTTCCATGATCGAGAACAGCATGATCGATCTGGGTATTGTCGAGGGCCCGGTCACCAACAAGAACCTGCTGGTCGAGGTGTGCCGGGTCGACCACCTGGTGGTGATCGTCCCCCCGGGACATGAACTCGCCAGGCGGGCCTCCATCTCCATGGAGGAACTCATGCATTTCCCGTTCATCGGCCGCGAGGAGGGGTCCGGTACGCGCGACGTGATCATGGGCTACATGACCAAGATGGGGCTGGATCGGAACAACCTGAATATCTGCATGGAACTGGGCAGCCCGGAATCCATCAAGGGCGCCGTCGAGGCCGGCATGGGAGTGTCGATCGTGTCCGGGGCCACGATCGAGAAAGAGCTCAAGCTCAAGGTGCTGAACAAGCTGGACCTGGAGCCCCAGCTCGAGCGGGAATTCTCCTTTGTGCGCCAGCGCCAGAAGTTCCGCCTGCGCGCCATGGACGAGTTGCTGGACTACGCGCGCGGCTACTGCGAGTCGAAAAAACAGGCGGTATGAGTCCGCGCACGGTTTTGCTTTTGTCTGGAATGACGAGAACGGGCGCAGTCACCGGACAGGCCACGCCCCTGTACGGTCCGGCCCGGGCCCGAAAGGGCCCCTGATAGGTTACCTCTCACACGACATCGAACTGATCCATGATCGAATACATCAAAAACTGGTACCAGCAGAACTTCTCGAATCCGCAGATCGTCATTCTGGCGCTTTGCCTGATCATCGGCTTTGCCAGTGTGCTGCTGTTTGGCGATCTCCTGGCCCCCCTGATTGCCAGCATCGTCATCGCCTACGTGCTGGACGGGGTCGTGGGACTGCTCCAGCAGGGCAGGATCCCCCGGTTCCTGGCGCTGCTGCTGGTCTTTCTGGGATTCATCGCCCTGTTGATCATGATCCTGTTCGGGCTGATCCCGAAACTGTCGCAGCAGCTCACGCAGTTTTTCCGTGAGCTGCCGGGCATGATCACGCAGGGCCAAAGCCTGCTGATGCAGTTGCCGGACAAGTACCCGAGCATCGCCCAGATCCTCACCGAAGCGCAAATCACGGAGATGATCAGTTCCCTGCGTTCGCAACTGATCGCAGTGGGGCAGAGTGTCCTCAGCCAGCCCCTTGAATCCGTGGTGGGCCTGATCACGATCATCGTCTACTTGATCATCGTTCCCCTGCTGGTGTTCTTCTTTCTCAAGGACAAGGGCAAGATCCTGGGGTGGGCGGAAAGCTTCCTGCCTTCCAACCGCGAGCTGACGAACGAGGTCTGGATCGAGGTCAACAAGAAAATTGCCAGCTACATCCGCGGCAAGGTCATCGAGATCCTGGTGGTCTGGGCCGCGACCTATGTCACGTTTGTCTTCTTCGGCCTCGAATACGCCATGCTGCTTTCATTCCTGGTCGGCATCTCCGTCATCATCCCCTATGTGGGGGCGGCGGTGGTGACCATCCCGGTCGTGTTCGTGGCCTACTTCCAATGGGGGCCAAGTTCCCAGTTCTTGTACGTGCTGCTGGCCTACTCCGCGATCCAGCTCCTGGACGGCAATGTGCTGGTGCCCCTGCTGTTTTCCGAGATCGTGAACCTGCACCCCGTCGCGATCATTGCGGCGGTGCTGATTTTCGGGGGAATCTGGGGGGTCTGGGGCGTGTTTTTCGCCATTCCCCTGGCCACCCTGTTCCATGCGGTAATCCGGGCATGGTCGTCCATCAACCAGGGTTCATGGCAAAAGCAGCAATCCCTGTCCAGTGGATGAGGCGGATGGAGCGGGATGAAACCGCACTGGGGTGAACGCTGCACCATCAAGTAGAAAAACGTGTCTTTCTATCCCCAGTGCTTCTCAGGTCTGAATCCTTGTATTTTTGAAGTCAGACTTCAGTTTTACAAGGTTGTACAGGCACAATCGGCTTCCTTCCCGCACCATGATCGTCGAGGTGGGTGGTGAACTCGTTATTTTCTTGTAATGGCCGGGTTCGATCAGTACCATCCAAAGCCTTTCTGATCTGAACTTCATTTGGGGAATCCGGTGTTCAAAGGCAGCATGGTCGCAATGGCTACGCCGATGCATGAAGATGGCGCAGTCGATTACGACACCCTGGCGGACTACGTTGAATTCCATATCGACAACGACAGTGACGTGCTGGTGCCGGCCGGCACCACGGGCGAGTCCGCCACGCTGGACCATGCCGAGCACTGCGAGCTGATCCGGTTCGTCGTCAAGCAGGCCAGGGGCCGGGTGCCGGTCATCGCCGGGACCGGCTCGAACTCCACCCAGGAGACGATCGAGCTGACCCAATGCGCCAAGGATGCCGGTGCGGATGCCTGCCTGCTGGTCACCCCGTATTACAACAAGCCCACCCAGGAGGGGCTGGTGCTGCATTATGAAGCCGTGGCCAAAGCGGTCGCGATCCCGCTGATCCTGTATAATGTGCCCGGGCGCACCGCATGTGACATGTTGGCGCCGACGGCCGTTCGACTTTCCCGGCTGGACAACATCATCGGGATCAAGGAGGCGACCGGGGATATCCGTCGCTGCCAGGAGATTCTTGCGGGCTGCCGGGAAGGGTTCTTGCTGATCAGCGGCGATGACGCCACCGCCATGGAATTTTTGCTTGCCGGCGGCAAGGGGGTCATCACCGTGACGGGAAATGTCGCACCCAGGCTGTTTCATGAATTGTGCATGGCATGCCTGGAAGGGGACCGGACCAGGGCACAGCAGGCCAATGCCCGGCTTGAGCGCCTGAACCGCGACCTGTTTGTGGAATCCAACCCGATCCCGGTGAAGTGGTGCCTGACGGAGATGGGCCTGTTTCCCGCGGGCCTTCGTTTGCCGATGACGCCCCTGTCGAGCGTCCACCACGAGACATTGCGCGAAGCCCTGCAACTGGCAGGCACAGCCTGTAAACATGAACGAGTAAGCTATATGTGCAAATACCAATTTCCCCTGCGCCTTGTGCTCGCGGCGGCCTGGCTTTCGCTGGCACTGGGTGGCTGCGGTTTCCTGAAGACCGGGGACAGCGATTACTCGGACAGCGCCACGACGAAACCCCTGGAGGCGCCCCCTGACCTGGTGGCCCCGGACTGGGAGAACAGCCTGAGGATTCCGAAAACGGCCAGTGACCGGGTCAGCGCCCTGCAGACGCAGGTGCCGGCCGTGGGTGCCAGCGTACTGCCCGAGTTTTTTGAAATGCGGGTACGCCAGGAAGGCCCGACCCGCTGGCTGGAAGTGGATACGGACCCGGTCACGCTGTGGCCGCTGCTGCGCAAATTCTGGCAGGAGGAAGGTTTCAGAATTGCCGAAGACGAACCGGTACTGGGCTACATGGAAACCCACTGGGCCCAGGACCTGGGCCGTCTTCGCGATACGTCCTCCAGCCGGGAGGGAATCGACGTGGTCACGGAGAAGTTCCGGCTGCGCCTTGAGCGCCAGCCCAATGCGGTGACCAACCTGTACCTGACGCAGCGTGGCCTGGAGGTGGCCGCGATCAATGCGGATGAGCAGATCCTGTGGAAACCGCAGTCCCCGAACCCGGATCGCGAAGCGGAAATGACGGTCAGGCTGATGGAGTTCCTGGGCACCTCGAAGGAGGAAGCCGGACTCAAGTTCGGAAGCCCGGATTCCCGTAGCCTGTACCTGGACATCCGGGACATCGAGGGCATCCCGGTGCTGATGGTGGGTGATGTCTTCCCCCGGGTCTGGCGCAGGACCGGTGTGGCCCTGGACCGCTCGGGCCTGGTCATCGAGGATCACAATCGCGAGCGGGGGCATCTACTTCATCTCCATGGAGCCTGACCCGGTTTCCACGCAGGCGGGTGTTCGCGATGCCGATGCCGCAGCGGTGCGCTACCAGATACACCTGCTCGGCCAGGGCCGGCAGACGCTGATCACGGCCCACAGGGACGATCAAGAGCAGGTGGTGATCCCGGCAGGAACGGCCAGGGAACTGTTGCGCAGAATCATCTCCGCCTATCCAGGCAATTACCCGCGCGCCTAGGCGCAGGGGGTCACGAAGCGGTTTTTCGTCGTCGGGTGCGCTTGACGGCAGGTCTTCTCTTCGGATTTTCCTTTTTGAACTGCTGGATGGATTCCAGGATGCCGTCGGCATCCAGTCCTGCATCGGACAACTGCCTCTTCACGGGTGGCGTGGTTCAGGTAGTGATCCGGCAAGCCCAGGTTCTTGATGCGAACCGCAAGCTGGCTGACGGCCAGGACTTCATTGACCGCTGAGCCTGCACCCCCCAGCACGACGTTGTCCTCGATCGTGACGATCAGGTCGTGCGCCTTGGCCACGTCGATGATGAGCGCCTGGTCGATCGGCTTGACGAACCTCATGTTGACCACGGTGGCATCCAGTTGCTCACCGACGGCAAGGGCATCATGCACCGGGCTGCCGAAGGCCAGGATGGCAAGCTGTTTGCCCTGGCGCAAGACCTTGGCCTTGCCGACTTCCACGGCATTCATTTCCGGCACGACCGGGGTGCCTGGCCCGCTGCCGCGAGGATAAGGCACGGCCGCCGGACACTCCTGCAGGTAGGCCGTGTAGAGCATTCGCCGCGTCTCGTTTTCGTCGCTGGGCGTCATCACCACCATGTTCGGGACGCAGCGCAGGTAGGTCAGGTCGAAACTGCCGGCATGGGTCTGCCCGTCACCGCCCACAACCCCGGCACGGTCGATCGCAAACATGACCGGCAGGTTTTGCACCGCGACATCATGGATCAGCTGATCGTAGCCACGCTGCAGGAAGGTCGAATAAATGGCCACGACGGGCTTGGTGTCCTCGCAGGCCCATGCCGGCGGCGAGCGTGACGGCATGCTGTTCTGCAATGGCGACGTCGAAGTAGCGGTCGGGAAACTCCTTGGAGAATCGGACCAGGCCCGATCCTTCGCGCATGGCCGGCGTGATGGCCATGACGCGCTCATCCTGCCCGGCGATGTCGCACAGCCAGTCGCTGAAGACCTGCGTGTAGGTGACCTTGGGTTTTTTGCCCGACTTGACGACCCCGACGCTGGGCTCGAAGGTCGGCACGGCATGGTAGCCCACCGGGTCCGATTCCGCCTTCGCATAGCCCTTCCCCTTGACCGTGCAGATGTGCAGCAGCCGGGGGCCTTTCAGGCGTTTCAGGTTTTTCAGGATCTTGATCAGGCTGCCCGCATCATGCCCGTTGGCCGGGCCGTAATAGCTGACTCCCAGTTCCTCGAACAGCGTCCCCGGAGGGATCGCCACGCCCTTGACGTGTTCGGTGACGCGCCCCACGAACTCGTTCGCAAACGGGATGGGTTGCAGCAGTTTTTCACTGCTCTTGCTGATGGTGGCCGACATCTTTCCGGAGAGCAGCCGGGTCAGGTAATTGGTCATGGCGCCGATGTTGGGCGAAATCGACATTTCGTTGTCATTGAGGATGACCAGCAGGTCGGCATTGCTGTCGCCCAGGTGATTCAGGGCCTCATACGCCATGCCGCCCGTGATGCCGCCGTCTCCGATGACTGCGATGACCTTGCGTTTCTCGCTCTGCGAGGCACTGGCAATGGCCATCCCCAGGGCCGCGCCGATGGATGTGCTCGAATGGCCGGTCCCGAAATGGTCGTGTTCGCTTTCGCTGCGTTTCGGGAACGGTGCCAGTCCGTCCTTGGTCCGGATGGTCGTGATGCGGTCCTTGCGGCCCGTGAGGATCTTGTGCGGGTAGCATTGATGGCCGACGTCCCACACGATCCGGTCATGCGGGGTATTGAAGACGTAGTGCAGGGCCACGGTGATCTCGACGGCACCGAGGCCGCCACCGAAGTGCCCGCCGCAGCTGGCAATGGAATCCAGCAGGAAGTCCCGCAGCTCGTCCGAGACGGCCGGCATCTGGTTTTCCTTCAGGGCGCGCAGGTCTGTGGGGCTGTCGATCTTGGATAACAGGGGATAACGGGTCTTGTCCATGGGCGTCAGCAGTTGTGTGATTGGTTGAGGTTGAGGGACTGAAACCGGGCGCTATGAATTTCGCCTTATTATATATTCACTGACAGCGTACAGCGTTGCCCACTCAAAATCCATATGGTCGATCTCCTGGCAGGCCTGCCGCAGCAGTTCCTCCGCCGCAATCCCGGCCTGTTCCAGCCCCACGGTGCTCGGGTACGTGGGCTTGTTCTGCGCCGCATCGGAACCCTGCGGCTTTCCCAGGACTTCCGTTTCGCTCTGGATGTCGAGGATATCGTCGCGGATCTGGAACAGCAGCCCGATGCAATCGGCAAAGCGGGCAAACCGCTCATGGACCTCGGGCGTGCCCGTCTCGCTCGCAGTCACGGCCATCAGCACACTGGTCTTGATCAGGGCGCCGGTCTTGAGGCGGTGCATGTGTTTCAGTTCACTTTCATTGAGCGGCTTGTTGACCGAAGCGAGGTCGATGGCCTGGCCTCCGACCATCCCCTGCGAGCCTGCCGCCTCGCCAAGGAGCTGGGCCATCCTGATTCGCCGCTCGGGGGGGTTGGCAGGATCATTGGCCAGTACGGAGAAGGCAAGGGCCTGCAGGGCATCGCCTGCCAGGATTGCGTTGGCTTCACCGAAGGCGTTGTGGCAGGTCGGGCGTCCACGGCGCAGGTCGTCGTCGTCCATGGCCGGGAGATCGTCATGAATCAGGGAGTAGCCGTGCACCAGCTCCACGGCGCAGGCCGGGGCATCCAGCCTCTCGACGGGCACGTTGAGGGCCTCTCCGGTTGCATACAGCAGTACCGGGCGTATTCGCTTGCCTTCCCCCAGTACGGCATAGCGCATGGCCTCGTGCAGTACCGCGGGCGGTTCGGACGCTGCGGGAAGCCAGTTTTCAAGCTGCTGGTTGACGCGCCCGGCATACAGGCCGAGGATCTTGTCAATCTTTTTCGGGCGTTTCTCCGTCATCGAAGTTCTTTTCCGTCCAGTCTCCATTTTCCTTGCTCAGCACTGAAATTTTCTGTTCCGCCTGCTGCAGCGCCTTGCGGCACTCGCGCGTGAGCTTGACGCCCTGCTCGTAGCACTGGAGGGACTCCTCCAGGGACAGCCCGCCTTTTTCCAGCTTGTCGACCAGCGCTTCAAGCTGTTTTAGTGATTTTTCAAAATCCATGATTCTTGTTGTGCATTTCTGTAACGATATTGGAAGGGAGAGCGACCACGCACGGCTTTTCCTGTGGCAGGAATCGTCCGGTGCCCGCTGTCACGCAGCCTGCCCGGCCACTCCCGGACCATGCCGGTTCCTGGCGCGTATCATAGCACGCCACTCACAAGGCTGAGGCACAGGATCCGCCCATGCACGGACCCGGAACCTGTGCATTTCGACTCTAGCCCCGGAGCTTGTCCGGTGCCGGCTTTCCCGGCGGCCACGGGTTCGGGGCACAATCCGGTGGCCATACCGGCCTGCCTGCCTTGCCTGCATGAACCATTATGTTACACTGTAACACTAGAGCGCGATGAGGCACCGGGGCTCGTGCCTGGCATCGCAACGTGACTTCCTTTTGGCCTAGGTGATATCCATGGACCAGTCATCTTTTCCGGAACGCCAGCATGACCACGAAGCCTGCATCCATGCGGGCATGGCATATGCGGAAGCCGCATGCGCGAGGCGCAAGCAGCGCTTCACCGCGAATCGCCGTTCTGTCCTTGAACTGCTGCTGGCCGGCCATCGTCCGCTGGGCGTCTACGAACTCATGAAACAGTTTGACTGGAAAGGACGCAGACCCGCACCGGCCCAGATCTACCGTGCGCTCGAGTTCCTGGAATCGATCGGCCTGGTACACCGCATTGAAAGCTGCAACGCCTATCTTGCCTGCAGTCGGCCGGGACACCACCACGGCACCGTATTCCTGGTGTGCGAGCAGTGCAAGACGGTCGCTGAAGTCGAAGCGAAACGCATGCGCAATGCCATTGTCGACCTGGCGGGCCAGACCGGCTTCGAACTCCACTCCCAGGTCCTCGAGGCCCGCGGACTTTGTCCGGACTGTGCCCGCACCTCGGCACCTGGCGGGACCGACCATTGAACACGGGCAGGGTCCGGTTGATCGAGGCCCGGGGAATCAGCATTCGCAGAAAAGGGCGTCTGCTCCTTCACGGGGTGGACATCCACGTCGACCGGGGTGAGGTGGTCACCCTGATTGGGCCCAACGGCGCCGGCAAGACCACGCTGGTGCGCGTGTTGCTCGGGTTGCTGGCGCCGGATACCGGGCAGGTGCAGTGCGAACCCTCTGTCCGGGTAGGCTACGTACCCCAGCATCTCCACCTGAACTCGAACATGCCGATCACGGTAAAGCGCATGATGAACCTGACCGGCCAGTCTCCCCGGAGTGCCGTTGAGGCGGCACTGGATGAAACCGGTTCACGGAAACTGCTCGGCGCGCGCATGTCTGATCTTTCGGGAGGTGAACTGCGCAGGGTCTTGCTGGCCCGCGCGCTGCTGCGCCAGCCCGACCTTCTGCTCCTGGATGAGCCGGTGTCGGGAGTGGACTACATCGGTGAGGCGGAAATGTATGCGCTGATCGCGGAAATCGTTGCCCGCCACGGCTGCGGTGTGCTCATGGTGAGCCATGACCTGCATATCGTCATGGCGGCCACCGACCGGGTCGTCTGCCTGAATCACCACATATGCTGTACCGGCGTGCCCCAGGAAGTCGTCGGGCATGACGAATTCCAGCGCTTGTTCGGCGCCCGTGCAGGCGCCGTGACCGCACTTTACCAGCACCGTCATGATCACGTGCATGAGTTTGGCAGCGCGGCTGCGACAGCGGATACCGCGGTGAGCGGCACCGGCGAACCCGCCTCGCCTGCTCATGAAAGTGCGTATGGCCGCATGCCGCACGAGACGAGGTCACGGAATGCTGGATGACTTCTTTGTCCGTGCACTGCTGGTCGCAGCCGGTGTCAGTTGCGTAGCCGGTCCGCTGGGCTGCTTTTTGCTGTGGCGCCGCATGGCCTATTTCGGAGACACCATGGCGCACTCGGCCTTGCTCGGCATCGCACTCGGAATGATCCTGGGCAGCTCACCGGTGCTAGGCGTGTTTGCCATTGCGTTCCTGACGGCACTGGCCCTGCTGTTTTTGCAAAGGGTGGTTCATCTTGCCAGCGATACCTTGCTGGGGCTGTTGTCTCACAGTACGCTGGCCCTGGGCGTGGTCATCCTTTCAATTTCCGGCTCGGCGTACGGACATGACCTGCTGGGCTATCTCTTTGGCGACGTGCTTGCCGTGTCCCGGGGCGACGTGTACATGGTGTGGGCCGGCGGCCTGTTTTGCCTGGCGGTGCTGGCCTACATATGGCATTCGCTGGTTGCGCTCACCGTGCATGAGGATCTGGCACGTGCTGAAGGCAGCCCGGTGGGGCGTAGCCAGATCATCTACATGCTCCTGATCGCAGGCGCCGTGGCAGCGGGCATGAAGGTGGTCGGGGTACTTCTGGTCGTGGCCTTGTTGATCATCCCGGCGGCTGCGGCGCAGTCACTGTCCCGCTCGCCGGAGCAGATGGCGGTACTTGCGGCGGTGATCGGGGTGATTTCCTCGGGCGGCGGCCTGTTCGGTTCACTGGTGCTGGATGTGCCTTCCGGGCCATCCATCGTCGTGACGGCATTGCTCCTTTTCCTGGTCAGCCTTGTGATTCAGCCCCTTGCCCGGGCACTGGATTTTGCCTGGCACTGATTTTTCTCGATACCGGGCCTGCCTAGGCTCCATTATCTGGTTTGATTGAAGAGAACCAGTCAGGCAGTAATCGGCCTGGCTCTTGCAATCCGCGCTTTTCGCTTTGGAGTATGCAGTGCCTTCCACAACTCGTTTCGCCGCTGCAGGTTCAACCAGAAATCAGCCGTGTTCCCAAAGACGGTCGCGAGCATCAGTGCGGTGTCCACCGTAACGGCACGGCGATTGGTACACAGCTCGTTGACAGTTTTCCGGCTCACCCCCATCGCTTCTGCTAGCTGTCCTTGGGTCAGCCTCATGGGTACAAGGAACTCCTTGATAATCACTTCACCGACGCTGACAGGTATTTGTTTTGTGATGTTCATCAGTTGCTTCGCCAGAAATTATGGTTATTCAAATACCCGAACTCCAAGAGGCCGAAATGATCCCTTGATCTGCATGAGGCCAGATGATCTGGGGTCAACTCAATGCGCGAAATACCGCGATAGCCGAAGAAAGGGAACTGATGTATACCTCATTTTCTCGTGCGCAGCCTTAAAGGAAGCACTTTATTGTGCCGTTGTTCAATTGGTTTGAGTAGAGATTCCCAGCTTTTCGGCGAGCCACATCTTGATAATCGTTTGCCGTGTCACCCCGGTCCGCTTGGCCTCTTTATCCAGTAACTCGATCATCCAGACTGGAAAATCGACGTTTACCCGTTTTTGACTCTGATTGGGCTTTACGGTCGAAGACAAATCCAGATCGGCAATAACCTCTTCTTTGCCGGTATCAAATTTTTGATCGAATTCCTTGGCTTTCATCGATTCTTACCTCTGATTTTCGAGCGCACCGGACGGAGATGATCCGAATCTTCTTGTCCTTGGCCGTTGCAATGGCGGACCAGCGTTTTACACCGACTTTATTGATGATCATATATTAAACCCATGGCAAGTCTATGTGTTTCTCTACGGACGTTCATTGTGGGACTTGTTACTAATATGGTGAATCCACTATAATCTATCATGCCTGATGGAGCACTGAAGCCTGTCGAATGGATGGGGTCAAGCAAGGAGGATCTGAGGAAGTTTCCAGACCCGGTACTGGACCGAATAGGCTTTGCATTGTACCAGGCCCAGATCGGTTTGAAACACCGTGACGCCAAACCTCTCAAGGGATTGGGTTCTGGTGTTGTTGAAGTGGTCTCCAGATATGACGGGGATACCTACCGGGCTATATATACGGTCCGGTTCAAGGCAGCTGTGTACGTTTTGCATGCTTTTCAAAAGAAGTCCAAGCAGGGCATCAAAACACCGAAGCCTGAGATCCACTTAATCAGGCATAGGATGAAGGCAGCAGAGCAGCACTACAGGGATGTCTATGCAGGAGGGTAGATAAATGAAAGAGAAAGACACGAACATTGAACGTGGCAGTGGCAACGTATTCAAGGACCTTGGGTACCCGGATGCCGATGCACATCTTTTGAAGGCAGAACTGGTTGCCCGCATTGATGAAATCATTCGCCAGCGTGACCTCACGCAAGTTGAAGCAGCGGGGCTGCTGGGCCTGTCCCAGCCTGATGTCTCACGTCTGCTTCGAGGAAACTTTCGCGAGTATTCCATCGAGCGCCTGCTGCGTCTTCTGACGGGGCTGGGGCGTGATGTGGAGATCGTCATTCGCCGATCCCGGTCACCACGGCATGGCAGGCTCAGCGTTGGGGCATGATGGAGGGTAGAGCATTTAGACTTACAGTTACTGAGGCAATGCGCATCTGGTAATGCTTGTCTGCAATATTCCTAGTAGTAATGAAGCACGATATTCGGTTATGCGGGATTTTTCCGGCATCCAATCATGACTGGTTTTGTATTGTTAGGCACAATGAGAAACGGACGTTCCAACATTTACCTTTTAAACAGTTAACAATTAACATACACAGCTTATACAGAAAGCTTTGTGAGCTTTCTGTATGCACAAGATTCGACGATTAAAGATCTGATTGCTACGAAGTACTGATAACAACACTAACAAAAATTGAAGCCACATTCTTACAGGCAACTACCGTGACGAATCAGCAAATTCCTCGAAGCAGGTTAAGCTTTTCCCAAGGTGAAGGAATCGAGCCGCTCCCTCAGCCCTTGGCTTTAGGAGAGTTATCCAAACAAGTACGTAACCTCCTTTGGGGTTTTATATATGGAGCTCTAGATGAGTCAAGTTTTTTTGACGGAATAGATACTAGACTACAAGACCCATGGCAGACAATTCTGTATGACTACCATGTACATTTTTTATTCGAACCAGCAGACGAATTTAGTTATGTGTTTGGCATAAATGCTGATAGCTTAAAAGGGCTTATTACACGCCAACCATACAACAAAGTTTTTGATTTTATCCAGTTTGTTCTCAGACATAAATTAGCTCCTATCGAATTTTTAGGCTTTGTAAAAAAAGTGCTAGAAAAGTTTATGTGTGCCTATACCGTTATAGAAGATGGGCCCACAATTGTTCCTATATCGTCACCTGAACAGGGTGCCGCTATTCAAAAGAACCTTGAAGTTCTTGCATCTGGTCCATTCGAAGGGGCACAGGCACATTTTCGCAAATCAGCCGAATGCTTAAATGGAAATGACTTGGCTGGTAGTATCCGTGAGAGCATTCATGCCATCGAATCAGTAGCTAAGTGCTTAGATAAGAATGCGACGAAATCATTAAAACCAGCTCTCGATGCCTTGGTTAAAAAAGGTATGGTTCTTCATCCTTCGCTCAGAAAGGGAATTGAGAATCTTTATGGCTATACAAGCGATGAAGATGGCATACGCCATGCTCTTCTTGAAGGCAATGCAAATGTAGATCTAGAAGATGCTGTTTTTATGTTTGGAGCATGCGCCTCTTTTTCTTCTTACTTAATTAATAAGGCACGAAAATCTGAGCTTCTAGAATAAGCTCGACCCTAATATAGAGAAATTATAGCTTGTCAAGCTTCTAGGGACCGACATATGAGAAAGAGGATAACTAGCACACTAGAAGAGAGAGTTAGCTTGATTGAATCTTATCTTGAAGGAAGAAAATCTGAGGATATTAAGGATTTTTCCGAGCAAGCAGAGCGAGAAGCCTTTGCGAATATGCAATCGGAAATTGACAATGAGAGAGATGCAGAAATTAAGATATTTATGCAAGACTTGCTGGAATACATCTGTGTGGAACGCAGCTCGGGTCCTCTTTGCGACTATTACAAGTACGATTACTGGCATGGAAAAATCAAGGAAAGGAAGGCCTTACAGAAGAGTGTGAAACCAGTCAGCCTCTATGTTGATTTAGTTTCTATCCTCGCTAGTCATTCTGACTCATCGAGATACACGACGTATCCAGGCCCATCACCATACCCTCTGACAATTCCTAATCTACTCCGTGAAGAGCAGGTGTATAAATTGGACTGTGATATGCCACGGGTTGGCATTTTGGAGTCCTATATCAAGTTTGGCGCTCACGAATTTTCGGTAGGGCATGCGGTTCAGGCAGCGATCAATTACCTGGAAAAACGTTATGGGCTTGATTTTGAAAAGTTGGAGCGTGCTCATCAAGGTGCTAAGAAGTGAAAACTCTGACTGAGTGATCGTTCCTCTTATGGTAGCCACTATGAACAGTGATAATTTCATGTCCTTTTAGTACCAAATATGACGAATTTTCACTCTCATCCCTCCCCGATAAAGGCAGAACAACAGGACTTGAGCGTGATACTGGGCTGGCTAGAGCAAGAGTATCAGACAGATGGTGAGGGATTTTGGTCCAACCGGGAAGTTATCCAACACTCGTTTGAGGAAGGTCATCTCTGGGTAATACGTGAAGAAGGCGATGCTGTCGCATTTCAGGTAGGCGACTACGCCGCTGATATCCTCTGTGTTCGCAAAGACCGACAGCGTCATGGATTTGGGTACGCCATGTTTGAGGCTTCTCTTGATCGAGCAATGGATAACAATGTGAATGTTTTAACTGTGGAATGTTCACCTGCAAGTTCATTGCCGTTTTGGATGAAACAAGGTTTTGAGTTATATAAAAATGGCACTGATCTACAAGTACCTGTGGCTCGACGAGTACTCCACCGAGACTTTGATTTACCAGAGAATTTGCCTGAAGTTGAGGTGGTAATTGCCTTCTTCCCAGAAGCCACCCTCTATGATGAAGATGTATCACCATTCATCGAGGATGGACTGTGTGGAGTTCTTATGCCTGGTGCCAAAATTGCGCTCCCACACAGGGTTATTGCGCCTGACGACTACTCTGATCATAGAGATTTAGTCGTAAAGATTATGGTCCGTGATGATGTACGATATTTTGATAAAGCAAAATACCCTGAAGCCCAGGCACTAGGGATTCAGAAAGATAGCATTGGCCCTTCGTTTTACATCGAAGAAATTCTTCCTGCGCCAAGAGAATCAGACTGATTGATTAAGTCAAAACCGTTTCTGAGCATCATTTTAAATTGTTGATTTAGTAAACCACATACTCTGACAAAACTAAACTGATTTAGAACCGATCGTTCGTCCATTAAGAACATTAAATACACAGAGTTGCTGTACAAGCCATCTTCCTTGGTCGTCTGCTATCGCGATCTTTCCACCCGCTGATTGCCGGAATACTATAAAGGAGAACACCCCTTCAACTATTCCATTTAGTGCCTTCGCTTTCACAAACACTTCAGCATCGGCCCTAGCTGGTGTGGTCTGGCAAACTACACGCACTTCAAAGTCCAGAAGTTCTACTAGCTCTGTATCCCGGCGCAATTGTCCTGCCAACTTTCTTATTGACTGCTTTGAGAAGTTCACGCTTTGTTCAGCCATCTTCCCATAGTTCCGGCTTTCCCAACCCCTCAAGAAGCTCACGATGGCATATTCTGGAGAACTTTTGTCCAAGCCATCAATGAACGGACCTCTGGATTCTTGTGGCTCAAATTCCTCCATGACGCGCCTGTCTCTGCAGAGTTTTTGCAGGTCACTTGCCAATTTCAAAAGACTTGTCGTAGACGCAGACTCTTGTTCTTGGATTCGCCTATCTTCGTCTTCCTTGTCATGTGCCCAATCTACGAGAGCAATCATTAGAAGCCATGCCTTCATGCACACTGTACGATTGGCGTATCCCAAGGACTTCCCATGCAGAATTCCATGACGCAATGGCAAGTCAAGTTCATCATCTGATGACTTTCTGACACCTTTCGTCACCTTGTTAATAAGCCTTGGTAAAGATGTAGGATGCCCTACAATTGAGTCGAATACCGTGAGGTTTGCTTCCTTTTCAAAGGGGCTTGATCCTAGAACATCAGAGGCAAATCCGTCGCATGCAATTAGAATCAATGGAACAGCTGACCAGTAGCGCTCCTCCAAAGTTAACTTCATGGCTTCTTGAAGCTGGTCCCACCTTCTTGAGGATTTGTTGAATTTTTTGGCACGTTGAATAGCAAAGAGCGAAATCGTTTTTTCCTGAAACCAAGCTAAAATAGTTTCTTCTGCCTCTTGTTTTCTGCCGGACTTATGAAGTTCAACAGCTTCGCGCATAATGTCTGCAGACATGGAGTCAGTGGCGATCCAGCCATCTTCAGAGAACGCATCGTTAAAACGGTCAGGCAGGTGCAGGAGACCGGATTGTTGTACCACTGCATCTGCGGCTTGGTGTATTTGATTCAGGTTTTCATTAGTGGTGGGAAGTCGTTTTAAGATGCTTGTTATGAATTTTACAGCTTTTGCCGAATAGAGAGATTGGGAAATCCCTTTCACGGACGGGTTGTCTGCAATGCGTGTATGTTTTTTCTCGTGGTTCATATCAATGTTTGCAGTGCAATAAGCTTGATCAGTTGATTCAGAGTAAAGTTAATAGATACGAGGTCTAGAGGCCATCATCAATACGATATATTTCTTCTCAGGAATACTCTCGATTGACTATTCTGAAGGAGGAAGTTCGGTTTTTAGCCACTACCTGGAAATATCATGAACAAATTTTTTATAGATGAAAGCGGATATACAGGTTATGACTTGTTAAATCATCAACAGCCGTTTCAAGGTGCATCATCTATAAGAATTGATGAGGAGACCGCGAAGAATCTTATTGATGAGTACCTTCCAAATAACAAAGCCAATGAACTAAAGCACAAAAAGCTGTCGCGAAGAAAAAGCAACTGGAGTGCTTTGCTGCAAATTCAATACGCATTGTTAAAAGATTATAAAGGTCTCACTTACGTAGGTGATAAGAAGTATTTACTAACTCTGATGTTCTTAGATTC
Source organism: Gammaproteobacteria bacterium (assembly GCA_965203725.1). GTDB lineage: Bacteria > Pseudomonadota > Gammaproteobacteria > UBA4575 > UBA4575 > WTFY01. Next base: position 281,092 of record CBDBDH010000001.1, on the reverse strand, counting down.
TTGTGTGGAGCCGTTTTTTTATGATCATGGAATGAATTTCTATGAAGCTGGCCATAACTATTCTCTTGCATCACTCATATATTACACAGCTCCGAATTTCTGGGGCGCAGAAAACTATCAGGAGCTTCTCTATCTATTTCAACATGCAGTAAGAATGAAATCGAATGTCGCCGTTCAGGCTTTAATTGAAAAAGCCCGATCACTAAAAGGAAATGAATTATCAGAGCATCTACACCCTTTGTCGTTAGGGTATCGCGGATGTATTAATGAGATAACAAACCCAAAATCAACTACCGATGCAGCTTTTGTAGTTTTACTGAGTCTGATTAGTCGTATCGAAAAGTACACGGCCTCTGAGTATGAGATCGTACATGATACTTCTGACAATCTTCGCAAATACAATGAGTTAATTCATTGGTTCATTAGTGTGGATGATGTGCGCACTTTTAAACAAACGAGGATCACTGAACTATCTTTCCCGCTAAAGTTGTCTGTTGTCTCTCAACAGGATTCGCGTCATAGTCATGCACTTCAGTTGGCAGATATTCTTGTTGGGGCCGCAATTGAATTCACAATGGCTCAATCGGGATTGGTTGACAAGACGGACTATAATCAAGCTGTAGTGGAATTGTACGAGGATGACAACATAATCCACATGTTACCCAATCTAAACTTTGAAGAAAATCTGAAATTTCGATCTGGATCTCAAGCAGATGAATTAATTGAATTTATCTCAAAAAATTTTCGCTTTTAAAGATGCTAATGCAGAATCGTTAGGACTTTGTTGTTAAGTATTCTTAAGCCTCTTGGATAAATGTGTGAAAAGAAAAACCGACAAAGAACGACTAGTATCTACAAAACATCCTGAACTCTTTCATTACACCTCATTACGAGCACTTGAAGGGATTCTTGGGGCCAACACTCTCTGGGCGACCCACGCAGAGTACTTGAACGATTCCTCCGAGATGCAACTACTTTGGCCTAAACTCGAGTCACAATGTGTTGCCTATCTCCAAGCAGCCTTTGAAGCTGGTCCTGGTCGCGATCCTGAAATAAGGGAAAATGCTGAAAGATTAGGCGGGGCATCCAAAATCGCGGCACAGGATGGAGCTATGAGCATAGATGTCATGAAATCACTCTTGCTTGGGGACGAATCTAGACATGGGATGGGGATTCCTTTTGTAACATCCTTTACGACTCATAAAAAGGAATATGATTGCAAAAACGGAATGCTCAGTCAGTGGCGTGGATACGGTGGTGACCAAGGTGTAGCAATCATTTTTGATACAGCACGTCTTGGAGATCTTCTGCACTCCGAATGTGGGCGTTTCGCGTATTTGAGTTGCTCAATTGAACCCGCTGTCTACTACCACGAAAAATTGAATCTGGAAGCTCGTTTTCAAAATCTGTTTGATGCACTGAAAATTTACTCAAAACATGTCGCCGGCGGGCTCAACGACGATGAACAAGCGCTGAGAAATATCGAGTTATTGACGTGTAGTCTCCCGCTAGCCGTCGGAAGGCTAAAGCACTGGGCGTTCCGTGAAGAAAAGGAGTGTCGGATAATTGTTGGGGTTTGCCATGAAGGACATGCCGACAAATTCTCCCAATTTGAGGGAGAACAAAGACCTTTTAAGATGATCCACCATCGTTCGGGCTCATGTGGCTCAATACCCTATATTCGCCTGTTTGAGAATCTTGGTGGAGAACTTCCAATTTCAAGGATACTGGTTGGGCCTTCCAGAAATCAGTCTGCAAATTCTGAAGCTGTTCACGAATTACTTGATAGCCTAACTAGAGATCGAGTTATCAAGGTCCAGGAGTCAGAGATACCGTATGTAAGTTCGGGCTAGACTACCGCTACACATGTCTCCGAGTTGCGAATTTCAAGAAAGGAATTATGTGAGCGGCTCACTGGTATTCTCCCCATAAACTGATCTGAGGTTTTGAGGGAATTCGACGAAGTAAGTTATCCATTACACACTGATCATCGCTTCGGTTAATAGACACCTTCGGATCAGGGCGGGGGTTTGGGACGCGCATCAAACTCAATCTGTTCTACACCGTGGTAAACGAGAAAGGCCCGCCCCTTGGCGCGTGCGATCATGAGAATGCCGAGGTCACGTGCCAGCTCCAGCCCCATGTGCGTGACCCCCGAGCGTGACAGCAATACCGGGATGCCCATGTGCGCGGACTTCATGATCATTTCGGAGGTCAGGCGCCCGGTGGTGTAGAAAATCTTGTCCTCGCCGGTGACGTGCTCGAGCCACATCCAGCCCGAGATGGCATCCGCGGCGTTGTGCCTTCCGACATCTTCGACAAACTTCAGGATCTCGGTGCCATGACACAGTGCGCAGCCGTGCACGGCACCGGCCCGCTTGTAGATGTCATTGAAGCGGGTGATGGCGGCCAGCAGATCATAGATCATCGACTGCTTCAGGGCCACCTGCGGGAGCCGGACATCGTACAGCTTGTCCAGGGTGCAGCTGAAGACCGTGCCCTGTCCGCAGCCCGAAGTCACGGTGCGCTTGCTGAGTTTTTCCTCCCAGTCGGTGATTTCCCGGCCTTCCCGGGTCATGACCTCGACCGTTTCCTTGTCCCAGTCGACCTCGACCGAGGCAATGTCGGAAATATTTTCCAGCAGGCGCTGGTTGCGCAGGTAGCCGAGCGCGAGTTCTTCCGGATGGGTGCCGAGCGTCATCAGCGTCACCAGCTCGCGCCCGTTCACCTTCAGGGTCAGGGGGGATTCTCCTGCGACCTGCACCTCGCGCTGCTCGTGGAACTGGTTGGTGACGGTCACCGCATGCGTGGGTGCCAGCCCCTGGCGCGACATTCTGGGACGGTAGGGCCGGTCCATGGGATCAGGCCAGGGCGCCGAGCGCTTCGCCAAGCTGGCTGACTGCCACGACTTCCAGCCCAGGCAGCTTGGTCTTGGGCCGGTTGGCCGAAGGGATGATGACCTTGGTGATACCGTGCTCGCGCGCCTCCTTGAGGCGGGCCAGGCCGTTGTAGACCGGGCGCACCTCGCCGGTCAGCCCGATCTCCCCGAAGGCCGCGAGGCCGCGGTCCAAGGTGCGGTCTTTGAAGCTGGAGTAGGTTGCCAGCAGGACCGCGAGGTCCGCGCCGGTTTCCTTCAGCTGGACGCCGCCGACGATGTTCACGAACACGTCCTTGTCGTAGATGTCGACCCCTCCGTGCCGATGCAGTATCGCAAGCAGCATGGTCAGGCGGTTCTGCTCGATGCCGATCGCCACCCGCTTCGGATGGGTGGCCGGGGTGTCCTCCACCAGGGTCTGCACTTCCAGCAGCAGGGGCCGGGTGGCCTCGCAGGTTGCGGTGATCACGCTACCGGGGGCCGTGTCGGCATGGCGCGACAGGAAGATGGCCGAGGGGTTCTTGACCCCCTTCAGGCCCGCATCCTGCATCACGAAGACGCCCAGTTCGTTGACGGCCCCGAAGCGGTTCTTGGCCGCCCTCAGCACGCGGTAACGCCCGCCGTCATCGCCCTCGAAATACAGCACCGTGTCCACGACGTGCTCGAGCACGCGCGGCCCGGCGATGGAGCCTTCCTTGGTGACGTGGCCGACCATGAACACCGTGGTGTCGGTCTGCTTGGCGAACTGGGTGATGCGGTTGGCGCAATCCCTGACCTGGGAGACCGAACCGGGCGCCGAGGGCGTATTCTCGGATGCCAGCGACTGGATCGAGTCGATCACCATGATGTTCGGGCGCTCGCGCATGGCACAGGCGAGTATTTCCTCAAGGCGGGTGGATGCAAGCACGCGCAGCGGTGCATCCTTGTAGCCCAGCCGCTCCGCGCGCAGGGCCACCTGCTGCAGGGACTCCTCGCCCGTCACGTACAGGGCACGCTGGTGATCCAGCGCACACAGGACCTGCAGCAGCAGGGTTGACTTGCCGATGCCGGGGTTGCCGCCGACCAGTACCACGGAGCCGGTGACGATTCCGCCGCCGAGCACGCGGTCGAGTTCTGCAAGGGTGGTCGTCGTGCGGTCCTGCGACTCGAAGTCGATTTCGCTGACGGTCTGGATCTCGGCGACATCGCCGGCATGCAGCAGCGAGACGGCCTTGTTCTGCCTGAGCACGGCGGACTGCTTCTCGATCGTGTTCCAAGCCCCGCAGCTTGGGCACTGGCCCGTCCACTTGGTGAAAAGGCCGCCGCATTCCGTGCAGACAAAGCTTGCTTCTTTAGCCATCTGGGTATTGTACCCGACAGGCGCGGGCGACTTCGGGCGGTGCTGCGGGAGATGGGGTCAGAGCGTCTCTTGGTGCTTGCGCAGTTGCGGGCTGATCCGCGCCGTGCGCACCGCGTTCTTGTGGGTGCGCACGACTTCGATGGGGTAGCCGTCGATCAGCACGGTGGTGCCCGGTTCCGGGATGGATTCCATCTGTTCCAGGATCAGGCCGTTGATGGTCTTGGGCCCGTGGTCGTGCAGTTCCAGGTCTAGCGCCTTGTTGATGTCGCGGATATGCGTCCCGCCGTCGACGAAGTACGTGCCGTCGCGCTGCGGATGGATCTCGACATCGTAGGTGGCCGGGTCGTTGGTGAACTCGCCGACGATTTCCTCCAGCAGGTCTTCGAGCGTAACCAGCCCCTGGATGTCGCCGAATTCGTCGACCACTAGGCTGAACCTGCGTTTCTTGTCCTGCAGCTCGAACAGCAGTTTTTTTAGGTGGGTGCCTTCCGGGATGAAGTACGGCTCGCGCAGTGCCTGCTCCAGGTCCCCGGGCCCGATCTCCTTGTGGATGGCGCTGATGAACAGCTTGCGCACATGCAAAAAGCCGACGACGTTGTCGATGCCGCCGCGGCAGACCGGGATTCGTGTGTAGGAGATGTTCTTCAGCTGCGAGACGATTTCTTCCCAGTCATCTTCCAGGTCGAGGGCGACGATCTCGTTTTTCGGGATCATGATGTCCTCCACCGTGATCTTTTCCAGGTCCAGCACCCCCAGCAGCATCTGCTGGTGTTCGCTGGAGATGGAGAGGTGCTCGTCATCGACCACGGTGCGCAGTTCCTCGTGACTGAGCTTGCTGGCGGTGCTGTCCTTGACCTCGATCCCGAACACCCTCAGCAGGTTGTTGGCGAACAGGTTCACGATCCACACGAAGGGGTAGGTCACGGCCAGCAGGGGTGCATAGACCACCGCCGCCGGCAGCGCCAGTTTTTCCGCATGCAGGGCGGCGACGGTCTTCGGAGTCAGTTCGGCGAAGATCAGGATCGCGAAGATCAGGATGAACGTGGCCGCGGCGATCCCGATGTCGCCGTGCAGGCGGTAACCGATGTAGGCGGACAGCTGGGCGATCAGGATGTTGACCACGTTGTTGCCGAGCAGGATCAGGCCGATGAGGCGGTCGGGTTTCTCGAGCAGCTTTTGCGCCTGCCTGGCACCGCGCCGGCCCGTGCGGGCCATGTGGCGCAGGCGATAGCGATCGAGCGCCATCAGTGCAGTTTCCGAACCTGAGAAAAATGCGGAGAGGATAAATAGAATAAACAACACCAAAAACAGTGTGCCTATCGAATAATCGTCCAAGGTCTGTGCGACCCTCCCGGTAATACAGATGCCTACATTAACGGTCGTGGCGGTGAAATTGTCAAGTGACCGGGATGGAAATCACCCGCTGCAGGATCAGTTCCAGGACGAACTTGCTGCCGAGGTAGGCGAGGAACAAGAACCCGAAGCCGCCCAGGGTCCAGCGCATGGCAATGGACCCCCGCCAGCCGAACTGCCAGCGCCCCCAGAGCAGCAGTGCGAACACCAGCCAGGCCAGCACCGACAGCACGGTCTTGTGCACCACATGCTGTTCGAACATGTCTTCCAGGAACAAAAAACCCGTGACCAGTGCAACGCTCAGCAGGAGAAAGCCGACGGCGATGGTCTGGAACAGGAATTTCTCCGTATCGTGCAGGGGCGGCAGGGCGCGCGTCATGCCGCCGAGCTGGTGCCTGCGCAGGTGCCGGTCCTGGGCGAACAGCAGGATGGACTGCAGGGCGGAGATGGCCAGGACGCTGAAAGCGAACAGGGAGAAGACGATGTGCAGCTGCGTGCCATGCAGGCTGAGCGCGGATGCCGCGATTTCCGGGCGGTAGATGGTCAATGCGATGCTCGCCACGACGATGGGCATCACCAGCAGGCCGAGGAGTTCCGCCTTGCGCGCCGTGGACAGGGCCAGCACCAGGACCGCGATGATGAAGAACAGGATGGACACCGCGTTGTAGAACGTCAGGTTGAGGCCCTGTGCCGTGAAGGTCTGCGGGTACAGGTACAGGGCGTGCAGCAGGCATGCAGCGCCCCAGACGACCAGCATCAGGCTGCGGTGGCCGTCCCGCCCGCTTTCGCTCAGGTTGTGCGTGCGCCACAGGATGACCACGAAGGTCAGGGCATAGAGTGCGATCGCTGCATATTTCAGTAGGCTCAACATGGCCGTTGCAGGGTCAGGCGGGCCTGGAAATCTGTCTTCATACGCAATCCCGGAAAGGGTGGTGGCATTTGCTTCATGGACAAGTATACAAAGTGCAGTGGCCCATACCAGAATTTTATGGAATTTCCCCGGACATGAGTTCAACGATGAGTTCACGCCCTCGGCACGGACGGCTCCAGGGAGTCATCGCGCACCGGTTTCCACTATACTATGCAGCAGGCAAAATGCTACAGCACGGCCGCTTGGCCGAACCGGGAGCTTGCGAACGCTTATGTTTGAGAATTTGACGGGTCGACTGACCGGGACCGTAAAAAAACTGCGCGGGCAGGCGCGCCTGACCGAGGAAAATATCCAGGATTCGTTGCGTGAAGTCCGCATGGCCCTGCTGGAGGCCGACGTGGCCCTGCCCGTGGTGCGGGGATTCGTGGACAGCGTCAAGCACAAGGCCCTGGGCAAGGAGGTCTTGCAAAGCCTTTCCCCTGGGCAGTCCTTCATCAAGGTCGTCCATGACGAGCTGATCCACCTCATGGGGGATGCCAACGAGGAGCTCAGCCTGGCGGCCCAGCCCCCGGTGGTGATCTTGGTCGCGGGCCTGCAAGGGTCCGGCAAGACGACCAGCGTGGCCAAGCTTTCCCGCTGGTTGAGCGAACAGCGCAAGAAGAGCGTGGCGGTGACCAGCTGCGACGTCTACCGGCCTGCGGCGATCGACCAGCTCAAGACGCTGGCCGGGCAGGTAGGGGCCGAGTTCATCCCGAGCGAATCCTCGGAGAACCCGGTCGATATCGCCCGGCGTGCCGTGGACCATGTCCGCAAGCAGTTTCGCGATGTCCTGCTGATCGATACGGCAGGCCGCATGCATGTCGACGAGGACATGATGCGCGAGATCAGTGCCCTGCATGCCGCCGTGCAGCCCACCGAAACCCTGTTCGTGGTGGACAGCATGAGCGGCCAGGATGCAGCCGTCTCGGCCCAGGCCTTCAACGATGCCCTGCCGTTGACGGGCGTGGTCCTCACCAAGACCGACGGCGATGCACGCGGCGGAGCGGCCCTGTCCGTTCGAGAAATCACGGGCAAGCCGATCAAGTTCCTGGGCACGGGCGAGAAAGTCTCGGCACTGGAGCCGTTTTACCCGGAGCGCATCGCCTCGCGAATCCTGGGCATGGGCGATGTCGTCAGCTTGGTCGAGCAGGTCGAACAGGAAGTCGATCAGGCGCAGGCCCACAAACTTGCCCGCAAAATCAAGAAGGGGAAGGGCTTTGACCTGGTCGATCTGAAACAGCAGCTCGAGCAGATGATGAACATGGGCGGGCTGACCAGCCTGATCGACAAAATCCCCGGAACGGCGGGCATGGTGCCCCAGAACACCAAGGCGATGGCGGATGAGAAGATGCTGCCCCGCATGATCGCCATCATCTCCTCGATGACCCCGCACGAGCGCCGTTTTCCGGACGTCATCAAGAATACGCGCAAGCGCAGGATCGCCGCCGGCTCCGGCACCCAGGTGCAGGACGTCAACCGCCTGCTGAAACAGCATATGCAGATGAAGAAAATGATGAAGAAGGTTTCCAGAAAAGGGGGATTGCAGAGGATGATGCAGTCCATGCAGGGCAAGGCCCCGCCGCCCCACTAGCGGGGTGCGCAGACCGCGCTTTGGTACATGCGAAGGCCACCCGCCCGGCAGGTCGTACCCCAAAGGAAGGGACGGGAGTGGGTTTGGCTTTCTTTTCGGGTTAAATTGCGTACAATGCACGGTCTTCTGACACGTACTGGACAATTCGAGTGGTAACGATTCGACTTTCCCGGGGCGGAGCCAAAAAACGCCCCTTCTACAATATCGTGGTGACCGATTCCCGCAAGCGCCGCGACAGCGGCTACATCGAGCGTATCGGCTATTTCAATCCAGTTGCAAAGGGCCAGGAGGTCGGCTTCCTGATCGAAGCCGAGCGCTATGAGCACTGGCTGGGGCACGGCGCACAACCGACCGTGCGCGTGGCAAGCTTGGTCAAGCAACACCTCAAACAGGCGGTATAGCGCGACCCGCGACCCGCTCGGTAAGTTGGGCCAGCATCCAGGCATCCAGGTCGGCTACGTACAGGGAGCCTTCGGAATCAAGGGCTGGCTCAGGATTCATTCCTTTTGCCGCCCGAAGGAGCAGATCCTCGAGTATGCCTCGTGGGACCTGCGCCTGGGCCGTCTCGAGAATTCCTATCGGCCGGACCAAGGCAAGGCGCATGGCCACGGCGTGATCGTGCATCTTTCGGGAATCGACACGCGCACCCAGGCCGAGACCCTCAAGCGTGCCCGGATCTGGGTATCCACCCGGCAATTGCCGCCATTGCCCGCGGGCGAATATTACTGGTACCAGTTGATCGGGCTGGAGGTGAACACCGTGTCCGGACAGGGGCTGGGGAAAATCGAGCGCCTCATGGAAACGGGCACGCATGACGTGCTGGTGGTCAAGGGCGGCGCAAGCGACAGTGAAGTCCTGATCCCCTACCTGCCGGGCGATGTGGTGAAGGCAGTCGATCTTGAGCACGGGCGGATGACGGTAGACTGGCAACTTGAATTCAGCTAGACGGGGTGAGGATGCGAATCCGGATTATTACGCTGTTTCCCGAAATGGTCCTGAACCTGGCGCAGTTCGGTGTCATCGGTCGTGCGCTCGAGGACGGTCTGGTCGAACTGGATACCCTGAATCCGAGAGATTACTCAACGGACCCACACGGTCGTGTCGATGACCGGCCCTACGGGGGTGGCCCGGGCATGGTGATGCAGTACGAGCCGCTGCAAAAGGCCATTCAGCAGGCCCGTGAGCATGACCCGGACAGCCACGTCGTGTGCCTGTCCGCGCAGGGCAGGCTTTTCGAGCACAAGGACGTGGCACGCCTGAACACCTGCCCCAGTCTCGTGCTGGTGGCGGGGCGCTATGAGGGCATCGATGAAAGGCTGATCGAGGCCGAGATCGATGAAGAGCTCTCGGTGGGTGATTTCGTGGTCAGCGGCGGGGAACTGCCGGCCATGCTGCTGGTCGATGCCCTGGTCCGGCATGTACCCGGTGCCCTGGGGCACGAGGAATCGGCCCGGCAGGATTCCTTTGTTGACGGGATGCTCGATTGCCCGCATTATACGCGCCCGGGGAGCATCGATGGCCGCGGGGTCCCGGAGGTACTGCTTCGCGGGGATCATCAGGCCATCCGGCGCTGGCGGGAAAAGCAGGCGCTGGGGCGTACCCGGGAGCGCAGGCCGGACCTGTTTGCCAGGCTGGACCTCAGCGAGGAGCAGAAAGCCCTGCTGGAAGAGTACCTGCAGGAGCAGGGGAGCGAACGAGTACAAGGTAAGAGACCGCCATGACCAACATCATCGAAGAGCTGAACCAGCAGCAGCTGAAACAGGACATCCCGGAATTCAATCCCGGTGACACCGTGGTCGTGCAGGTCAAGGTCAGGGAAGGGAACCGCGAGCGCTTGCAGGCGTTTGAAGGGGTGGTGATCGGCAAACGCAATCGCGGGATCAACTCGGCGTTCACCGTCAGGAAGCTCTCTCACGGAGAGGGAGTCGAGCGTACTTTCCAAACACACAGTCCGCTGATCGCGGGCATCAAGGTGAAGCGCAGGGGCAAGGTACGGCGCGCCAAGCTGTACTACCTCAGGGGCAGGACCGGCAAGGCCGCCCGAATCAAGGAAAAGATCTAGTCCCTCTATTACCGGTGATCCGGTGGATTCTGCCGTCCCACGGACGATAAAGTGGACGGAATCCCCGATTATCCCCAGGGCTCTGGTTGCTACCGATGGTTGCGAAGCCCAGACAACCGTGCGGCTCGCATGGAAGGGTATCCCTGAAATGATGACGCCTGCCCGCCGAGACGGGTAAAATCAGTCACTGCAATGGACAAGACAATCTTAAGCACTCCGATCGGCAACCTCGCCGTGGAATACGAGGGTGATTTCGTGCTGGCCGTGCGGGCCACGAAGGCCGGCACGCGCCCCGCCCGGGACCCCCTGGCGAGGGAAGCGCGAAAGCAGCTGAAAGCCTGGTTCGCGGGGCGGCTGAAGAAGTTCGATATCCCGTTCCTGTTTCCGGATGCGACGGACTTCCAGGTGCGCGTCTGGGAGCAGATCACGAAGATTCCCTTTGGTGCTACGCAAACATATGGAGAAATCGCCCGGGAAATCAGGTCCGGCCCCCGGGCCGTGGGTGGTGCATGCCGGTGCAATAACCTGCTGCTGATCGTTCCCTGTCACCGCGTGGTGGCGGTGAATGGTTTCGGAGGGTTCATGGGCGACAAGGACGGCAGCCTGGTGCGCCGCAAACTATGGTTGCTCGATCACGAACAAAGGTACGGGCACTGAGCAAGGCCGCCGTCGTCATACGACTGCACAAGTCATGCATATCCATTACCTGAAGCATGTGCCCTTCGAGGGCCTGGGCAGCATGGAGAACATTTTCGTCTCCGGGAAACACCGCCTTTCAAGCACCTGCCTGTACCTGGAACAGTCGCTGCCGCCCACCCACGGCATCGATGCGCTGATCGTCATGGGCGGACCCATGGGGGTGCACGATACGGCCCGCTACCCGTGGCTGTCGCAGGAAAAGGAATTCATCGAGGCCGCAATGCGCCGCCACATCCCCGTGCTGGGGGTATGCCTGGGCGCCCAGCTGCTCGCGGAGGTGCTGGGCGCGCGCGTGGTGAAAAATGTCCACGAGGAGATCGGCTGGTTTCCGGTCCGGCGCGCACAGCAGGCCGAGGGCGCATGCGCGGAACTCTTCCCAGCGAGCTTCGAGGCCCTGCACTGGCACGGGGACACGTTCTCGATTCCATCCGGGGCCCGCAACCTGCTGGCGAGCGAAGGCTGCGAACATCAGGCCTTTGCCTATGGGGATAACGTGCTGGGCCTGCAGTTTCATCTCGAGATGCTGCCAAGCCACGTGCAGGCCATCTACCGGGAATGCGGCGACCCCCGCAAGACCGGTCCCTTCATCCAGGGACTGGATGAAATGCTGGCCCCGGCGGACAACTTTTTCCAGGTCCACGAAATCATGAAGAAACTGGCCCGGGCCTTTATTTTTCGGGAAACGGCCATATAAACTAACCGATGCACTTTGTATATGGGGGAAGACGATGGACGACAACAGCAGAAAAGACATTCGCGGCTTGCTCAAGACGTTTGGGGTGCGCGCGGACGAGGCGATCGTGGGACACCTGGCGAAAAACCCCGGGGTCGGCAGGCTCCGGCTGAAGGTGACCCTGAGCGACCTGACGGACTACGGGGACCAGCCGCCGGCCGAGTCCTTGTCGCTGGAAGTGGATGGCGACATCAACCGATGAATTCATGCAACTGATTTTTGAAGAGAGCCAATGAGTACGGAAACCCAAAAAGAGACCCTGCAGTTCGAGACCGAAGTCACGCAGCTTCTGCACCTGATGGTGCATTCCCTTTACTCGAACAAGGAGATATTCCTGCGCGAACTGATTTCCAATGCCTCGGACGCCTGCGACAGGCTGCGCTTTGAGGCCGTGTCCGACGATGCCCTGCTGGACAAGGACCCGGACCTCAGGATCCAGGTCGAGTTCGACAAGGAGGCCGGCACCGTCACGGTTCGTGACAACGGCATCGGCATGAGCCGTGAAGAGGTGGTCACCAACATCGGTACCATCGCCCGTTCGGGGACCCGGGAGTTCCTCGACCAGCTGACCGGGGATCAAAGCAAGGACTCGCACCTCATCGGCCAGTTCGGGGTGGGCTTTTATTCCGCCTTCATCGTCGCCGAGAAAGTCACCCTGACTACCCTGAAGGCCGGCCTGGAGGATGACCGGGCGGTGCGCTGGGAGTCCCAGGGCACGGGCTCGTACACCCTGGAAGACGTGAAGGGAGCCCGGCGCGGCACCGAAGTCGTCCTGCACCTGAAAAAGGACGAGCAGGAGCTGCTCAACAGCTGGCAGCTTCGCTCCATCATCACGAAGTACTCGGACCACGTGCCCCTGGCGATCGAAATGCGGGAGCTGAACGACCAGGGCGAGATCACGGCGAAATGGGAAACCGTCAACAGGGCCTCGGCACTCTGGGCGCGGCCCAAAAGCGAGATCAGTGACGAGGACTATGTCGAGTTCTACAAGCATGTCAGCCACGACTTCGCGGAACCCCTGGTCTGGACGCACAATCGCGTCGAAGGCAAGACGGAATACATCTCGCTGCTGTACATCCCGAAGCAGGCCCCCTTCGACCTGTTCGAGCCCCATCCCGCACACGGGGTGAAACTCTATGTGCAAAGGGTATTCATCATGGACGATGCCGAAAAACTGCTACCCCGGTACCTGCGGTTCATCCGTGGAGTGATCGACTCCAATGACCTGCCGCTCAACATTTCCCGCGAGATCCTGCAGAGCAACAAGATCATCGACAACATCCGTTCGGGTTCGGCCAAGAAGGTCCTGGGCCTGCTGGAGAACATGGCCGGCGGCGAACCGGAAAAATACCAGGAGTTCTGGTCGGTGTTCGGCAAGGTCCTGAAAGAGGGCCCCGGGGAAGATTTTGCCAACCGGGAAAAGATCGCCGGGCTGTTGAGGTTTGCCTCCACGCACCAGGACAGCGAGCACCAGTGTGTCTCGCTGGATGAATACGTGGCCCGCATGAAACCGGAGCAGGAAAAGATCTACTACATCACCGCGGACAGCCATGCGGCGGCCAAGAACAGCCCTCATCTGGAGATCTTTCGCGACAAGGGCATCGAGGTGCTGTTGCTTGCCGACCGGGTGGATGAATGGCTGATGAGCCACCTGACCGAGTACCAGGAGAAATCCTTCGCATCCATTGCCAAGGGCGAACTGGACCTGGGCGAGATCAGCGGCGAGGAAGACAAGAAAGCCCGGGAGAAGAAGGAAAAGGAAGCCGAGAAGCTGGTGGAGCGCATCGGCAAAGTGCTCGAAGACGAGGTGGAATCGGTGCGGGTCTCCCATCGCCTGACGGCTTCACCGGCATGCATTGTCCTGAGTGAGCACGAGATGGCCCTCTACATGCAGCATCTGATGAAACAGGCGGGTCATGAGCTGCCGACGAGCAAGCCCGTGCTGGAAATCAACCCCGGTCACACTCTGGTCAGGCGAATGGAAGAGGAGACGGCCGAGGACCGCTTTGCGGACTGGGCCCGGATCCTGTTCGACCAGGCGATTCTTGCAGAGGGCGGGCAACTCGAAGACCCGGCGGCCTTCGTGAACCGGCTGAACCGGATGATCAGCGAAATCACCGGCGCACCCGGGGGCTAGGCGAGCGTCTTTTGGTATTCGCGCCGGGGCCGGATGCGGCGCCTGCGGGGAGCACCCGTTCCTGTTCCCCTTTTACAGGAGGCTTCCGAGATATCCGTTTTGCGCCCTGATCTTATCGGCGTAGTACAATTCAAAATCCTCGATGATGGAGTCCTGCACGGACTCCAGGGCAAGCAGGTTTTCTTTCCACCGGTCCAGCTTCGGGTAGGTGCTCCAGTCCAGCAAGTCGATCTTCTTGCACAGGAAGTCCAGGCGGATCAGCAGCGGTGCATAGGCCGCATCGACCAGGGTAAAGTCATCGCCGTTGAAAAAAGCCGTCTCGGTCAGGATATTCTCCACGTGCCGCAGCCGTTGCCTGCACACATCGATGTGCCGGCGCATCTCGTCTTCGGTCCTGACATCGGCGATCATGTAGAGGTCGGCCAGGCAGGTGCTTCCGAATTCGATCCACGCGCGGTTTTTCGCCAGGGTCAGCGGGTCCGAAGGCTTGAGCGTGCCCGGCGTCACATCGTCGACGAATTCGTTGATCACTGCGGACTCGAACAGCACCTCGGCATCGTTCACCTTGAGTACCGGGACCTTGCCCAGTGGCGAGATCTGCAAAAACCAGTCCGGCGGGTCGCCCAGATCGATGAAGGTGATCCTGTACCCGCAACCTTTGTGATTCAGCGTGATCACGCTGCGCTGCACAAACGGGCACAGCTTAAAACTGACAAGTTCCAGATTCATCATTTCCCGGCATGAAGTTTGGAAAGTGGGCCATTATACGTGCTGTGGATGAAATGAAAATATGCGGGCCTGGCCCGTATCCGTATCACGGGATGGCCGTGACCCGGTGAGGCTGCAGATACCCTGCGAAGGCCTGCGGGTCTTTTGAAAACCGGCGGGGAAGGGCCCGGGAGAAGGGAGGCAGCCCGGTATGGGATGCCTCCCTGGTCTCTAGCTCAGGCCAGGTCGAAACGGTCAAGGTTCATGACCTTGACCCATGCATCGACAAAGTCTTGCACGAATTGCTGCTTGGAGTCCTCGCAGGCATAGAATTCTGCAAGGGCGCGAAGCTGCGAGTTCGAACCGAAGATCAGGTCGACACGCGTGCCGGTCCATTTCAGCTCACCCGTTGCACGGTCACGGCCTTCGAACACGTCACACTCTTCCGTGGTCGGTGTCCAGCTCGTGCCCATGTCAAGCAGGTTGACGAAGAAGTCATTGGTAAGCGTCTCCGGCTGATCGGTGAGCACCCCGTACCGGGTCTGTCCGGCGTTGGCATTCAGGACACGCATGCCGCCCACGAGGGCCGTCATCTCCGGCGCTGTGAGTGTCAGCAACTGTGCCTGGTCCACCAGCAGCTGCTCGGACGTGACCGTGTGCTTCGCCTTGAGGTAGTTGCGAAACCCGTCCGCGGTGGGCTCGAGAACCGCAAACGACTCGACGTCGGTTTGCTCCTGGGCGGCGTCCGCACGGCCCGGGGTGAACGGAACCTCCACGGCATGTCCGGCGTTCTTCGCAGCCTGCTCAATGCCTGCACATCCCGCCAGCACGATCACGTCGGCCAGCGAAACCGCTTTGCCATTGACCGCGGCGTCGTTGAACTCCTGCTGGATGCCTTCCAGGACTTCCAATGTGCCCGCAAGCTGCTCCGGCTGGTTTACTTCCCAGTCTTTCTGGGGGGCAAGCCGGATCCGTGCGCCGTTCGCACCGCCGCGCATGTCAGAGCCGCGGAAGGTCGATGCGGAGGCCCAAGCGGTGGATACCAACTGGGAGACGGACAGGCCCGAGGCCAGGATCTTGCCCTTCAGCGCGTCAATGTCCTGCGCGTCGATCAGGTCATGGGTGACCGCGGGAATGGGGTCTTGCCAGATGAGCTCCTCTTGCGGAACCTCCGGGCCGAGATAGCGGGCACGGGGGCCCATGTCGCGGTGTGTCAGCTTGAACCATGCGCGCGCAAAGGCGTCTGCAAATTGCTCGGGGTTCTCGTGGAAGCGCCGTGCAATGGGTTCGTAGATGGGGTCCATCCTCATGGCCATGTCTGCCGTGGTCATGATCGGTGCGTGTCGCTTTGCGGAATCATGCGCATCCGGCACCGTGTCCGAACCCGCCCCGTCCTTGGGCACCCACTGGAATGCATCCGCGGGGCTCTTGGTGACCTCCCAGTCATAGCCGAACAGGTTATCGAAATAGCCCATGTCCCACTGGGTCGGGTTGGCCGTCCATGCGCCTTCCAGTCCACTGGTGATGGCATCACCCGCCTTGCCGGACCCGTGGCCGCTGGTCCAGCCAAAGCCCTGCTCCTCGATGCCGGCACCTTCCGGCTCCGGACCCACCTGCGCCGCATCGCCGGCGCCGTGGCATTTGCCGAAGGTGTGTCCGCCGGCCGTGAGGGCAACGGTTTCCTCGTCGTTCATGGCCATGCGCGCGAAGGTCTCGCGCACGTCGACTCCGGAGGCGACCGGGTCGGGATTGCCGTTGGGGCCTTCGGGATTCACGTAGATCAATCCCATCTGTACCGCCGCGAGCGGGTTTTCGAGATCGCGTTCACCGGAGTAGCGCTTGTCGCCCAGCCACTCGTCCTCGGTGCCCCAGTAGATGTCGTCTTCGGACTGCCACACGTCTTCTCGACCGCCGCCGAAACCGAAGGTCTTGAATCCCATGGACTCCAGCGCAACGTTGCCGGCCAGGATCATGAGGTCGGCCCAGGAAATCTTGTTCCCGTATTTCTGCTTGACCGGCCAGAGCAGCCTGCGGGCCTTGTCGAGATTGCCGTTGTCGGGCCAGCTGTTGACGGGGGCAAACCGCTGGTTGCCGGTTCCCGCACCGCCGCGGCCATCGCCGATGCGGTAGGTGCCGGCACCGTGCCACGCCATGCGAATGAAGAGGGGCCCGTAGTGGCCATAGTCTGCCGGCCACCAGTCCTGGGATGTGGTCATCAGTTCATTGAGGTCGTTTTTCAGCGCGGCATAGTCGAGGCTCTTGAAAGCCTCCGCATAGTTGAAATCGTTCCTGGTCGGATTCGATCGGGGAGAATGCTGGTGCAAGAGGTTGACATTCAACTGGCTCGGCCACCAATCTCTATTCGTGGTGCCGCCCTCAGCCGCGTTATTCTCCAGTACGAGCTTGACAGGGCACTTGCTCACTTCGGTCATGAAATTGTCTCCTTAGTGTTGGTCAGGTCTTTATTTTTGTCTGTTCGTGTTGCATTTATATTGTACTAGCATGAAGTTTTCTAATTCATTTTCCCGAATGTATTAATCGATTTTGCTAATGGATGGCTCTTTCGGGGGCAGTTCGGGAGCCATACCGGGCCGGCATCGCAGGCGACCTGCACCGCCCGTGATGCCTCTTGGGCCTGAAACAAGCGCCAGCACCGGTTTTCCCATGCCAGGGGCCGAATCCGGTGAAATATTGTACAATGTGCACGTTCTCAAAGATCATTTGCTTCATGAAGCCTTCCACCCCTGACCGGCGCCGGGTGAATCCAAACCCCGGCACACGGGTCGATATTGACACATCCCACATCAACCGGGACGCACTGCGCGTGATTTCCGGACTGCATGCGGCGGGATTTCAGGCATACCTGGTCGGCGGAGGTGTCCGGGACCTGCTGTTGGGGTTTTCGCCCAAGGACTTTGACATCGCAACCGATGCGCATCCCGAAGACGTGCGCAGGCAGTTTGAGAACAGCCGCGTGATCGGCCGGCGTTTTCGAATCGTGCACGTGTATTATTCCGATGGGTACGTAGAGGTCGCAACCTTTCGTGCCGCCGGGCGCGCGCATGTCAACAAGCAGGGCCGCATTCTTGCCGACAATACCTACGGGAGCATCGAGGAGGATGCGTTTCGCAGGGATTTCACGGTCAATGCCCTGTACTACGACCCCGAGGCGCGACAGGTGCTCGACCTGGTGCAGGGCCGGCAGGACCTGGATGCCCGGCTGCTGCGCGTCATCGGCGACCCGGAATTGCGCTTTCGCGAAGACCCGGTGCGCATGCTGCGGGCCGTGCGCCTAGCCACCAAGCTGGGATTCAGGATCGAGGCGCAGGCGCTGGCGACCATGGGCCGTCTGGGCTATCTGCTCTCCGAAGTGCCGCCTGCAAGGCTGTTTGATGAAATGCTCAAGTTGTTCCATGGCGGGGATGCGGTGCAGACGTTCGCGGCGTTGCGCGAGCATGGCCTGTTCAGGCACCTGCTGCCGCTGACCGAGAAGGCGCTGAAGGCCCCGGAACAGAAGAAGTTCTGCGACCTGGTCTACGGCGCCTTGCAGAACACGGATGAGCGAATCCGTGCGGGCAAGCCGGTGACCCCCTCGTTCCTGTACGCGGTCTTCCTGTGGGGACCGATGCGCATGCTGTCCCGGCAGCTGGAGCTGGAAGGCCTGTCCCCCAGGGTTGCGCGGGAAGCCGCCATGAAAGACACCATCCTTTCGCAGTCGCGCTACACCGCGATCCCGAAAAGACTGGGGTTTCCCCTGCGCGATGTCTGGGAGCTGCAGTACCGGTTTTACCGCAAGCGCGGCAAGCAGGCGCTGCGCCTGTACCGCCACCCCCGTTTCCGTGCGGCCTATGATTTCCTGTGCCTGCGTGCCGGTGCTGGCGAACCGGTGGACAAGCTGTGCGAATGGTGGACCCTGTTCCAGGCGGCGGACGAGGCCACGCAAAAAAAGATGGTGCGCACCTCGGGCGGCAAGGCGGGCAAGGCCCTGTACCGGCCGTCGTCGAAGACCTACCATTAGGCATGCACGGCCTGAAACACGGGCCAGGGGGTCGACACCATGCTGGCATACATCGGTCTGGGCAGTAACCTGGGAGATCCACAAGACCAGGTACTGCGCGCCATGCAGACCCTGTGCGAACTGCCTGAAATCCGCTTGCTGAACCGTTCGAGCCTGTACCGCAGCCCGCCCATGGGGATGGCCGGGCAACCCGATTTCGTCAATGCGGTTGCCAAGATTTCCACGGACCTCTACCCTATGGAGTTATTGGCCACTCTGCAGGAAATTGAGCAGCAGCATCAGCGCGTGCGCACGGCCCAGCGCTGGGGTCCGAGGACGCTTGATCTCGACATCCTGCTTTACGGGGACCTGCAGATGCACACGAAAGAACTCCAGATACCGCATCCCGGCCTAGGCGAGCGGGAATTCGTACTGATTCCTTTACAGGAGATGGAGGGGGACCTCATGATTCCCGGCCAGGGCAGCCTGCGCGGGCTGATCGACAGGCTTCCCGAGCACCAGTTAACCAGGATAGCGACCCCGGATGGTGGAGCACGACCTTAAGTACATCGTCATCGAAGGCTCCATCGGTGTCGGCAAGACCAGCCTGGCGCAGCGTCTCGGCGACGAGTTTGGCTCCTACCTGCTGCTGGAGCAGGCGGATGAAAACCCCTTTCTCGAGCAGTTCTACCTGAACCCCAGGGAGGCGGCCCTGTCCACGCAGCTGTTTTTCCTGCTGCGCCGCACCAAGCAGTTGCAGGAATTCCGGCAGGCCGATATCTTCTCCCCGGTCCGGGTATCCGATTTCCTGATCGAAAAGGACCAGCTGTTTGCGCAGGTCACGCTCAATGCCAGCGAATACGAGCTGTACGAGCAGGTCTATTCCTACCTGACGATCGACGCCCCCAAGCCGGACCTGGTGGTGTACCTGCAGGCCCCGGTGGAGGTCCTGCTGCAACGGATCCGCAAACGCAAGCGGAGCTATGAACGCCTGATCGGGGCCGCCTACCTGGAGCAGCTGAACGCGGCCTATGCAAAATTCTTCTACAACTATACGGACGCGCCCTGCCTGATCGTGAACGCGAGCGAAATCGATTTCATCAACAGCGAAAAGGACTATAAGCAGTTGCTGCAGCAGATCACGGCGCCGACCGCGGGGAAACGCTATTTCAACCCGCTGCCGTTCGCCAGCTGACTGCATCCGTACCCGGCACCCCCATGAGCGTTCATCTCCCCGCAAAATGCATCACCCTGAAGCGCCTGCAGGCCATGAAGTCGCAAGCACAGAAGATTGCCTGCCTGACCGCCTACGACGCGAGTTTTGCCGCTTTGCTGGACACGGCGGGAGTCGATGTGATCCTGGTCGGCGATTCCCTGGGCATGGTCATCCAGGGCCGCGACAGCACGGTGTCCGTGACCATGGACGACATGATCTACCACAGCCAGTGTGTCACCTCGACAGTGCGGCAAGCCTTCGTGATCGCCGACATGCCTTTCATGACCTACACCAGCGTGCAGCAGGCCCTGGAAAATGCGACCGACCTGATCCAGCTGGGCGGTGTGCAGATGGTCAAGCTGGAAGCCTCGGTCCGCCAGGCGAGCATCGTGCAGGAGATGAGCGAATGCGGAATTCCCGTGTGTGCGCACCTGGGCCTGCGCCCCCAGTACATTCACAAGCTTGGCGGATATGCCCTGCAGGGCAACGACGAAAAAAGTTCGGAGGATCTGCTGAGAAGCGCGGAAAGCCTGCAGGCTGCCGGGGCAGACATGTTATTGCTTGAATGCATCCCCGGCGCACTGGCCCGGCGGATCACGGACCAGAGCTCGATCCCCGTCATCGGCATCGGCGCCGGACAGGATTGCGACGGGCAGATCCTGGTGCTGCACGATGTGCTGGGGGTCACCCAGGGGGTCACGCCGAAATTTGCGAAAGACTTTCTCGCCGGCGCAGACGACATCCGCTCGGCGGTCCGTGCCTACGTGGATGCGGTGAAAAGCGCCCGGTTTCCGCCGAAGTCCTGATTGCATCAAACCGGCCCATGCAAACCGTTGTCACAGTCGCTGACTTGCGCCGGCAAATCTCCTCGTGGAGGACGCAGGGTGAGCGCATCGTGCTGGTGCCTACCATGGGCAACCTGCATGACGGGCATCTCGCGCTGGTCCGGCATGCCGCCCGCTGCGGCAGCAAGATCGTGTGCACCATTTTTGTCAACCGCCTGCAGTTTGACCGCCCGGAGGACCTGGCCGCCTACCCGAGAACCCCGCGTGAGGACCTGGAGGCCTTGCGCCGCGAGGATACCGACCTGGTGTTCATGCCGGAACACGATGAAGTCTATGCCGAGCAGCACCGTGTTCGAAAAAGCCTGCCTGCGACTCCGCTGTACCAGCAGCTGTGCGGCAGGTTCCGGCCGGGATTTTTCGAGGGAGTGGCCGAGGTGGTGAGCCGGCTGTTCCACATGACAGACCCCGATGTGGCGGTATTTGGCGAGAAGGACTATCAGCAGCTGGTCATCATCCGGCAGCTGGTCAAGGACCTGGGCCTGGCCGTACAGATCGAGCCGGTGGCGACCCAGCGTGAACCTGACGGCCTGGCGTTCAGTTCGCGCAACGCCTACCTGGACCCGCAAGAGCGTGCGATGGCCCCGCAACTGCATGCCGAGCTGGTCCGTGTGGGCGAACGGATCAGACGGGGTCAGCGCACCTTTGCACTGATGGAATCCCAGGCAACCGAACGGCTGCAGCGGGCAGGATTCCGCCCGGACTACGTGGCCGTCCGGGAAGCCGAAACACTCGAGAGCGCCGCATATGAAACCCGCGACATGGCCATTCTGGCCGCCGCCTGGCTTGGCAAGGCGCGCCTGATCGATAACATACGGGTGCGTACCGGTTGAATGAGCGGCCATCCTCCCCGCCCGTGGTACTCCGGCGCTGCCGGGGCCGGGCATTGCGGTGCGTGATGTTCCTGCCCCCCTATAGAGAAGGCCATGCGTAAACCGCTTGCAGAACTGGCCTCCTACCAGGCGCTTCGCACCCATTCACGGGACATCGGGAAACACACTCTGCGTGAATGGTTTGCCCGGGACCCGTTGCGGTTTGAGACGTTTTCACGCGAGCTGGAGTATTTCCTGTTTGATTTTTCCAGAAACCGGATTTGCGAAAGAACCGTGGACCGGTTGCTCGCCCTGGCTTCGGAATGCGAAGTCGAGTCTTGGCGCGACAGGATGTTCGCCGGCGAGCGCATCAACCTGACGGAAGACCGCGCCGTACAGCACACCGCGCTGCGTGGCCCTGGTCCTGCATCGGGTGAGCCGGGAGGCCCGCAAAAGCGGATTCTGGAGTGCATGGAGGCCCTGGCCGAAGAGGTCCGTGAGCAGGGCTTCACGGACGTGGTCCATCTGGGGACAGGCGGTTCCCACCTGGGCCCCAGGCTGGTATGTGATGCGTTCAGCGATGATGCACTGCCCGGCCTGAACATGCATTTCGTGGCCAGTGCGGATGCCACGGAAATCAACCGGGTACTGAAGGGGCGGGAAGCGGACCGCACGCTGTTCATCATCGCGTCGAAAAGCTTTTCCACCCCGGAAACCCTGGCCAATGCGCAGGCCGCAAAAAACTGGCTGCTGCAGGATGAGCGGGCGAGCGGGAGGATCGCGCACCATTTTGTTGCCGTGACCTCCAGGCCCGAACGGGCGGGCGCATGGGGGATTGCAAAGTCGCGGATTCTCCCGGTATGGGATTCGGTGGGCGGGCGTTTTTCGGTCTGGTCTGCCGCCGGGCTCGGCATCGCGCTTTATTTGGGCATGCCTGCATTCCGGGAACTTCTGCACGGCGCCGAGCAGATGGACCACCACTTCAGGAGCGCGCCTGCCCGGCAAAACGTGCCGCTGCTGCTTGCCCTGCTGGACCTGTGGAACCAGCATTTCATGGGCACCGTCGCGCAGGTGATCCTGCCGTACGATACGCGCTTGCGCCATCTGCCGGGGTATTTGCAGCAACTGGAAATGGAAAGTCACGGCAAGCGTGTGGATCGGGCAGGCCGTGCGCTCAAGGTGCCGGGTTCGGCGATCGTTTTCGGGGAGACAGGCACGAACGCCCAGCACGGGTTTTTCCAGTTCCTGCACCAGGGCAGCCATGCGGTGCACTGTGAATTTGTCGGCGTGGTGCGGGTCGCGCACACCCGCCGGGCACAGCATGAACTGCTGCTCTCCAACATGATTGCCCAGGCCCGGGCGCTGATGCAGGGTCAGACACTGGAAGAGGCCAAGGCCCGGGGCCGGACCGCACATGCCGAGCACCGGGTATTTCCCGGCAATCGCACCAGCCACACGATTTTGATCAAGGCGCTGACCCCGCACAGCCTGGGGCAGTTGCTGGCGCTGTACGAACACAAGGTGTTCGTCAAGGGGGTCGTCCTCGACATCAACTCATTTGACCAGCCGGGCGTCGAACTGGGCAAGCACCTGGCCACGGGCCTGCTCGAGAGCCTGCGGGCCCGGGAGCCGGCCCGGGACCTCGACCCGGCAACGTGTGCGCTGCTGGACTACTACCGCAAACACGCCTGAATCCCGTCTCGCGCGGGATGCGCTCCGGCCCTACAGGGCGCCATGCTGGCGCAAGGCCCAGGCGACATGCTCGCGCACCATCTCGTTCGGATGCTGCTGCCTCGCTTTCAGTGCCTGGATGACCCCGGCGGTGGATTCGGCATTGCCCAGGGCCACGGCGATGTTCCTGAGCCAGCACGCATAGCCGATTCTCCGGATTGCAGAGCCCTGCGTCCTGTCCAGGAAGTCCGCCTCGCTCCAGGCAAACAGTGCGACGAGGTCCGGGGCATCCAGCCGGTGGCGCACGGCAAAGTCCGCCAGCGTGGCCTTCTTTCCGAACCGGTTCCATGGGCAGAACAGCTGGCAGTCATCGCATCCGAAAATGCGGTTGCCGATGGACTGGCGGAACTCGACCGGGATGCTGCCTTTCAACTCGATCGTGTGATAGGAAATGCAGCGCCTCGCATCCAGCCGATAGGGGGCCACGATCGCCTGCGTGGGGCACACCTCCATGCAGGTACTGCAGGTGCCGCAATGGTTTTCGGAAGGCCCGTCCACCGGCAGCGGCAGGTCCGTGTACAGCTCCCCCAGGAAAAACCAGGAACCGGAGGAGCGGTTGATCAGATTGGTATGCTTGCCGATCCAGCCCAGCCCCGCCTTTTCTGCCAGCGCTTTTTCAAGCACGGGTGCGCTGTCGGTAAACGCGCGATACCCGAACGGTCCCGCTTTCGCAGTGATCCGTTGCGCGAGTTTCTCAAGCCGCTTGCGAATCAAGCGGTGATAGTCACGGCCCAGGGCATAGCGGGAGATGTAGGCGAGGTTGCGCTCACCCAGGACTTCCTCCTCGTTGCGGGCATCGGGAGGCTGGTAGTTCATGCGCACGGAGATGATGCGCACGGTGCCGGGAATCAGCTTTTCCGGGCGTGAGCGCTTGCGGCCATGCCGGCTCATGAATTGCATCTCGCCGTGGAATCCGGCATCCAGCCAGTTGATGAGGTGGGCTTCGTGCTCATCGAGGCAGGTATCGGTGACTCCGACCCCGTCGAATCCAAGGTCCCGGGCCCATGTCCGTATGTCTTCAGCCAGCCCGGTGAAGTCTGAAAAAGGGGTACTCATGCAGGACTCATCTTCAACTGCCATGATCGTGAACCTCGTGAATTACGTATAATTTACCGATGTCTTCCATCCCTGAACATATTTTTCTGGTCGAGCAGGTTCGTGAAATGGACCGGATGGCCATCGGCAAATGCGGAATTCCCGGCTACACGCTGATGCAGCGGGCGGGACAGGCGGCCTTCGACCTGCTCCGGGCCACCTGGCCGGATGCCGGGGAGGTCGTGGTGGCGGCCGGACCCGGGAACAATGGCGGGGACGGCTACGTGATTGCCCGCCTGGCCCGCTCGGCCGGGCTGCAGGTCCGCGTCGTGGCGTCAGGCGATCATTCCGGGCTCACGGGCGATGCGGCCCGTGCCCGCGACGAATACCTGGAACACGGGGGCGAATGCACCGCCTTTGACGCTCTACAGGCACTGCCGGCATGCGATCTCCTCATCGATGCCTTGCTGGGTTCGGGGCTGACCCGCGCCGTTGAAGGGCCGTTTGCCGCCCTGATCCGGGCCATGAACGCGCACCCTGCGCCGGTCCTGAGCGTGGATGTTCCCTCGGGGCTCGATGCCGACCGTGGCGTGGCCCTGGGAGAAGCCGTGTCGGCACAGGCCACCATGACCTTCGTGGGCATGAAGCTGGGCCTCGTGACCGGGGCCGGACGCCGCCATGCCGGGCGCCTGTGCTTCGACGACCTGCAGATTCCGGACGAGGTGTCCCGGGCCATTCCGGCGTGCTGTCATCGAGTGGACCTGGACGGTCTGCCCGCACTGCTCGGCAGGCGGGCCCCGGATGCCCACAAGGGCGATTTCGGGCACGTGCTCCTGGTCGGGGGCAATGCGGGCATGGCGGGGTCGGTGACATTGGCGGCCCGGGCCGCCGCGCGCACCGGCAGCGGGCTGGTATCGGTGGCCACGGCGGCGCAACATGCGGGCCAGGTCAGCGCCGCCTGTCCCGAGGTGATGGCGCACGGCGTGCGCAACCGCCGGGAACTGGACCCGCTGGTCCGCCGGGCCACGGTCCTGGCCATCGGGCCCGGGCTGGGGCAAGATCCGTGGGCCCGGGACCTGCTCTCGAGGGTGCTGGAACTAGACCTGCCGGTCGTCGTCGATGCCGATGCACTGAATCTGCTCGCGCGCGACCCGGTGCACAGGGAATCCTGGGTCCTGACTCCGCACCCGGGGGAAGCGGCCCGGCTGCTGAAGACGAGCCCCCGGGAGATCCAGCAGCACCGCCTGCAACGCGCGCAGGCGTTGCAGGAACAGTACGGCGGGGTGTGCGTCCTGAAAGGCAGCGGTACGCTGGTGGCTGCACGGGAGCAGGTGTCCGTGTGTTCGGCGGGGAATCCCGGCATGGCTTCGGGAGGCATGGGGGATGTGCTGACAGGCATCATTGCCGGGCTTCTCGCACAGGGGCTGGAGCCGTACGATGCCGCGCGCTTTGGCGTGCAGCTGCATGCGCAAAGTGCGGACCTGGCGGCGCTTGAGGGCCAGCGCGGCCTGCTGGCCAGCGATCTGTTTTCGCCGCTGCGCTCGCTGGTCAATGCGGCCTGTGACTGATCGGGATGTACCTCGAAGATGACACATCGACGCTTGAGCTGGGCGCCTGCGTGGCCCGCCTGTGCCAGGCGCCGCTGGTCATACACCTGCGAGGCGAGCTGGGTGCAGGCAAGACCACCTTCGCGCGTGGCTTGATCCGCGCCCTCGGGCATTCAGGCCGGGTCAAAAGCCCGACGTTTTCCCTGCAGGAAAGCTATATCATTGAAAATACAAGACTTTTTCATTTCGACCTGTACCGGATACAAGACCCCGGCGAGCTTGAGTTCATCGGCATTCGGGACGCTGCGGGCGAGGCCGATGCCATCTGCCTGATCGAGTGGCCGGAGCGCGGCGAGGGTGCGATTCCGAAGGCCGACATCGAGTTTGCCTTCCGGCATGCCGGGGACGGACGCCAGGTCGATTTCCACGGCAGGTCGGCCCGGGGTCGCTCAGTTACCCGGATGTTGTAAGGCAAGACTCTAACTTAGGAAGCTATGCCAATAATTCCATTATAAAAATTACTTGTAGTCGCGCAAAATCTTTGCCAAAATTTCCCCGTGGTTTTATAACCAGGGTTGTATTTCTCAGTGCGACATCAGACAGGAAGGGTTTTGTGCTCGGTCGGGTCCGGTGCAGGTATGCGCCGTACCGGGGTCTGCGCCTGGCTGCTTCTGCTCCTGTTTCCGGCGCTCTCGGTTGCCGCGGTATCCAAGATCAAGGATGTGCGGATTGCAGACCGCGGCGATAGCACACGCATCGTCTTTGACCTGACGTCCCCTGCCAAGCACAAGGTCTTCGTGCTGTCGAACCCGCACCGGGTGGTGCTGGACATCGACCGGTGCAGCGCAAATGGCAAGCTCAGTTCGGTCAAGGCCAAAAGCAGCCTGCTGAAAAGCCTGCGCTACGCACAGAAGTCGCCTCAACAACTGCGCGTGGTGCTGGACCTGCATGCCGCGGTTGCACCGAAAAGCTGGCTGCTCGCTCCTGCCAATGGAAAAGGGCACCGGCTGGTGCTCGATCTGTCTTCGAAAGCAAGACAACCGAGTGCCAAGCCCGTACTTGCCATGCCGGCCACTTCGCACAAGAGGCGTGATGCCATCATCGCGATCGATGCCGGGCACGGCGGCAAGGATCCCGGGGCCGTCGGGCGTCGCGGCACATACGAGAAGGTCATCGTGCTGTCCATTGCCAAACGGCTCAAGAACCTGGTTGACAGGGAAAGGGGCATGCGCGCCGTGATGATCCGCAACCGTGACACCTACGTTCCCCTGCGGACCCGGATCAACAAGGCGAGCCGGCTCAACGCCGACCTGTTTATCTCTATTCATGCGGATGCCTCGGTGAACCGCAGAGCAAAGGGTTCATCCGTGTATGTGTTGTCCCAGCGCGGCGCCACCAGTGAGGCGGCCCGCATCCTGGCGAAACGTGAAAATGCGGCAGACAAGATCGGCGGGGTCAGTCTGGACGACAAGGACAAGGTGCTCAAGTCGGTGCTGGTCGATTTGTCCCAGACGGCCACCATTGATGCCAGCATCGACCTGGCCGAGGATATACTCTACGAGCTCGGGGCAATCGGCAACCTGTTGCACAAGCGCGTGGAACAGGCCGGATTCGCCGTGCTGAAATCGCCCGACATCCCGTCCGTGCTGGTGGAAACCGCCTTCATCTCCAATCCCCAGGAAGAACAGCGTCTGCGCACCCGTGCCCACCAGCAGAAGCTGGCGACGGCGATTCTGAAAGGTATCCGGAGGTACCTGAAGGACCATGCCCAAAGTGACATGCTGCTGGCTGCATCCGGCAGCGCCAGCCAGCATGTGATCCGAAGAGGGGAGACCCTGTCTGCGATCGCCAATTACTACCAGGTCGGCATCGGCGAACTGCGCAGGGCCAATGCCCTCAAGTCGGACAAGATTCGTGCCGGGCAGGTGCTGAAAATACCGGGATCCACCGGAACCTGATCCGCGCCCGGTGCCTGCGGGCAAGCCCCCTTCGTCAGGCCATGAACCTCGAGTCCTGGGCTTTCTGCCACCAGGAAAAAAATATCTTCTCGGTGCTGGCGTGAACGGTCGCCGCGACCCGCTCGCTGAGGGTCTTGGGCACCCGGTAGGTGACCTCGAAAATATCCGCGTCGCGGCTCGCCGCCAGCAGGTAGTCATCGCTGGTAATCAAGGTATCCACCAGGTTGAGGTCGAGGGCACGGCTCGCGAGCCAGTGCTCCCCGGTGGACACCTTGTCGATCTCAAGCCCGGGACGCTGGTCCTTGACGAACTCCTTGAACAGGGCGTGCGTGTCCTCGAGCTGGCGATTGAAATGTTCGCGGTCCTCCTCGGTATTTTTGCCGAACATGGTCAGGGTACGCTTCAGTTCGCCGGCCTTCATGAGCTCGAAATCGACACCGTGCTTGTCGAGCATGCGGTTGAAGTTCGGTATCTGTGCGAGTACGCCGATTGAGCCGACCACGGCAAACGGGGCCGCGATGATCTTGTCGGCCACGCAGGCCATCATGTAGCCCCCGCTTGCAGCCACCTTGTCGATGGACACGGTGAGGGGAATCTCCTTTTGCTTGATGCGCAGCAACTGGGATGCGGCAAAGCCGTGTTCATGCACCAGCCCGCCGGTGTTCTCCAGGCAGACCAGCACCTCGTCCCGGCTGGTGGCCACGGACAGGATGGCGGTGACTTCCTTGCGCAAATGGCGCACCGCCGTGGCCCGGATGTTGCCCAGGAAGTTCAGTACGAAGATGCGTTTGCGGGTTGTGGAGGACGCCTTCTTTTTTTCCTGGCGGGCTTCCTTTTTGCCCTGTTTTCGCGTTTTCCTGAATTCTTTTTTGGGCAGCAGGGCGTGCAGCAGGGTGTCCGCCATGGATTCGTACTTCTTGTTCAGGTGCGTGATTTCCAGGTGATCCACCGCGCGTGATTTCCTCGACAGGGAAGTCAGCAGGCTGATGACGATCCACACGAAGACCAGGATGGTCAGCACCTTGGTCAGAAACAATCCATACTCTGAAATGAACTCAAGCATGTCGGGGGCCTCTCGTTGGTTAACTGTCGTAAATGCATTCGTAGCTGACGAAAAACTGCCCGCAGCCATTGTCGGAAGCCTCGTCCAGGAGCAGCGAGTTCAGCCGGAGCCTGCAGTGTGTCAGCATCTCCCCTTCCAGCAGGGTCCTGTACGTTTGTCCGCCCAGCACCTGATGCGAGATGCTGGTGTACAACCGGTCCAGTTGCCGGTCCTCGAGCATGGTATGCAGCATCCTGGGGCCCGCAATCAGGTAGATGTTGCGGTACCCGAGCCGGGCGAGCGCATCGACCAGGGGCTTGCCCTGCACCGAGTCGGATTTCCCGGCAATGAGCAGTTCCAGTCCCTGAGCCTGCCAGTCCTGCCGGCGGGCAGGGTCCGTGTCCTGCCCGGTCGCGAGGTAGACCTTTTGCCCGCTTTCCTCCAGTGAGGCGTGCAATGGAAACTCGAGGCTCGAGCTTGCAATCACGACATCCGGATGTTCTCGCAGCCCCTGCCGGCGGCGCCAGGCATGCAGGTCCTCGTACCCGGGGGTGTTCGGCAGTTGCAGGATATTTCCGAGCACGGATGCCTCGAGGCTCCTCAGGTACTTGCCGTGCGTGATCAGACAGTCCGCTTGCGCGTGAAGTTCCAGAAACAGGCGGAAGTCCTCCGCGCTGGTCAGGGATTCGGGCAGGTGAAGTTCCGGGTTGGCCCGGGTGGCGGCAGCAATGCGCCCGTCCAGGCTGGTCACGAAGTTGGCCGCCACGACCGGCCTTGTGCGCTCGGGCTGCCGCCAGCCGAACGGGTCGAGGTAGACGTTCTTCAGGGGGCAGGTTGCCGAGGGCTGGGGGAAAAGCCGCAACAGCTGTTTGGTACTCATTGCCACGTGATATAGGTATGTCCCGGATGGTGTATTATCCTAGCATGCCAACCTTCAGGACCCATGCGAAAACCGAATATTTGCAGAGCCGTTCCCAGGCAGCGCTACAAGCTTGGTGATTACACCATCGTCGTGCTCGAGGACATCGAAAGCGAGGACGACATCGAGTACGAGTACCTGCTAGCCGCCATCCGCGACGGGCGTCCCGAGCCCGAGGTATACATCACCTGTGAAAAGTCGCGTACCGCCACGGACAGCCATGCGGTCCGGGTATTTGCCGATCGCCTGGACGATGAGGACTCCGGGCAGATCATCGATGACTCCGGCCGGTGGGCGAACCAGGACGCCTTTGTCACCTATGCCCTGACGGGGTTTCAGCAGATGCTGCAGCTTCAGGATGAAACCCCGGTTCCCATCACATGAGCAGCATGCCCACAGCGTCCATTCAGGCCTTGCCCGCGCAGCTGGTGAACCAGATCGCGGCGGGCGAGGTGATCGAACGGCCCGCCTCGGTCCTGAAGGAGCTTCTCGAAAATGCCCTGGATGCGGAAGCCACGGAAATTTCGGTGGAACTTGAGCGCGGCGGCATGGACTGCGTGCGGGTACGCGACAACGGCAGGGGCATCCCCGGGGAGGAGATTCCGCTGGCCCTGCAGCGCCATGCGACCAGCAAGATTTCGAGCCTGGAGGACCTGGAGCGCATCACCACGCTGGGGTTTCGCGGCGAAGCCCTGCCCAGCATCGCCTCGGTGTCCAGATTCAGTCTGACCTCCAATCCCGAGGACACCACGAACGAAGGCCGGATGATCTCGGTCGAGGGCGGTGAATTTGCGCAAAGCGCGGTGCCGGCGCGCCAGTCCAGGGGCACGACGGTGGAGGTCCGGAACCTGTTCTTCAACGTGCCTGCCCGCAAGAAATTCCTGCGCACCGAGAGGACCGAATGGCAACACTGCCAATCCATGCTGCTCAGGGTTGCCCTGAGCCGTTTCGATGTCGCGGTGTCGGTGCGTCACAATGGCCGGGACTGCCTGCGACTCGATGCCGCGCACGATGCGAGCGGCCGGGTCCGGCGCCTGCAGCAGGCCTGCGGACAGAAGTTTGCGCAGCAGAGCATCGGCCTGGAAAATGCTGCACAGGACCTGTCCATGCATGGCTGGATCAGCCTGCCCACGTTCTCACGCAGCCAGGCGGACCTGCAGTACTTTTACGTCAACGGGCGCGCCATACGCGACAAGGTGGTGGCGCACGCCATCAAGCAGGCTTACCAGGACGTGCTGTATCACGGGCGCTTTCCCGCCTTTGTCCTGTTCCTGGAAATGGACCCCGCCCAGGTGGATGTCAATGCCCATCCCATGAAACATGAAGTGCGTTTCCGCCAGGCCAGGTACGTGCATGACTTCGTGCGCCACACCGTGGGCAAGGCGATCGCCGAAACCATGCCCGAGTCCACGCAGCAGGAGGCCGGCAAATACCGCGAAGTCGTGGATGACGCCGTGCGTGCTCCCCGGCCCGGCAGGTTCTCGCGCATGGTCTCGCAGGACGGGCCGCCCGCCCGGTCTGACTTGGCTTCCCAGGTACAGGCCGCCGCCGGACTGTACGGGGGTTCGGGTGCGGAAGCGGTGCAGGCTGCAAGCCCCGGCGACCCCGCGCAGGCGATGCCGCCGCTGGGCTATGCCCTGGCCCAGCTACAGGGAATATACATCCTTGCGCAAAATGACATGGGCCTGATCATCGTTGACATGCACGCGGCGCATGAGCGCATCGTGTACGAAAAGCTGAAGACGGCGTATCAGCAGCAGGGCGTTCCCGTGCAGGCCCTGCTGGTGCCCCTGACCCTT
This sequence comes from Gammaproteobacteria bacterium, assembly GCA_965203725.1. Lineage (GTDB taxonomy): Bacteria > Pseudomonadota > Gammaproteobacteria > UBA4575 > UBA4575 > WTFY01. Next base: position 249,787 of record CBDBDH010000001.1, on the reverse strand, counting down.
GAGCTCAGCACGCAGGAAGCGGCCCTGGCCGAGCAGCAGGCCGAGCTGTTTTCGAAATTCGGTTTCGGGGTCGAGCGGTTTGGCGATGACAGCGTGATCGTGCGCGAAATTCCGGCGTTGCTGCAGCAGGGCGAGACCGACGCGGGGAGCCTGGTCCGGGACGTCCTGTCGGACCTGGGCGAATACGATTCCTCGGGAAGGCTGGAGCAGGCCGGCAACGAGATCCTGTCGACCATGGCGTGCCACGGTTCCGTGCGCGCCAATCGCCAGCTGACGATCCCCGAAATGAATGCCCTGTTGCGCGACATGGAAGCCACGGAGCGAAGTGCGCAATGCAACCACGGGCGTCCCACCTGGGTGCAGTTGAGTGTGGACCAGCTGGACAAGCTGTTCAAGCGTGGCCAGTGACATGACCGGCCCTGCGCGGTTCCCGCAGGCCTGAATCCAAGACCGTTGGATACGATCCCTGCAGTCTGCCTGATGGGCCCGACCGCGAGCGGCAAGACCGAGCTCGCCTTGAGCATTGCAGAGGAATTCCCGTGCGAGATCATCAGCGTGGACTCGGTCATGATCTACCGGGGCATGGACATCGGTTCAGCCAAACCGGACAAGACCGTCCTGAAGACCGTACCCCATCACCTGATCGACATCCTGGACCCGCTGGAAACCTATTCGGCGGCAAATTTCCGTGCGGACGCCCTGGGGCGCATCCGCGCCATCCACGCCCGCGGGCACATCCCTGTGCTGGTGGGCGGCACCATGCTCTATTTCCGCACCCTGCTGCGCGGCTTGTCCGGCATGCCCGGTGCGAGCGTGCGCATCCGGGAAAAGATCAACCGCGAGGCCCAGGCGCTGGGCTGGGAAGCCCTGCATGCGCGTCTTGCCCGGATCGATCCGACGGCAGGCGCCCGGATTCACCCGAACGATCCGCAGCGCATCCAGCGCGCCCTGGAGGTCTATGAGGCCAGCGGCGTGCCGATCAGTGCATGGCATGCGAAATCCAAAGCGCCCGGCCCGCCGTTTCACGCCCTGAACCTTGCGCTGATCCCGCAGGACCGCGCCCGCCTGCACCGGCGCATCCAGATCCGCTTCGATGCCATGCTGGCGCGCGGATTCCTGGGCGAGGTGGATGCATTGCGGCGCAGGAAGGAGTTGCACAGCGGCCTGGCGTCGATCCGCTCGGTAGGCTACCGGCAGGCCTGGAACCACCTGGCCGGCGAGTACGGTTACGAGACGATGTGCGAGAAAGCGGTGGCGGCCACGCGCCAGCTGGCGAAAAGGCAGTTGACCTGGTTGCGGGGCGAAACGGACCTGGTCCGGGTGCCTGCCGAGCGGTGTGATACTGGTAATGTCCATCGCACAATTCACTCCCATATCGGAACATCGACCTGTTACACTACAGGTACACCCAGCGGGTGAGGTACAACTCGCTGGCAGGTAGTAATAACAATAGATAATGAACTAGAGGTACTACAGTGATGTCAAAAGGCCAAACCCTGCAGGAGCCTTTTCTGAATGCGCTGCGCAAGGAAAAAGTTCCCGTTTCAGTCTATCTCGTAAACGGAATTAAGCTACAGGGCCAGGTTGACTCCTTCGATCAATTTGTGGTGTTGTTGAAAAACAGTGTGAACCAGATGGTCTACAAGCATGCCATATCCACGATCGTGCCGTCGCGCATGGTGAAGATTCCCTATAACGACGAGCGCCGGGAGTAGGCGACCCCCGGTGCATCTCATCCGATCGGAGCAATTGCTTGTTTGAGCGCCCTGATACAGGCGAGCGCGTCATCCTCGTGCATACGCGGTTTCGAAGCGTAGCCAACAATCAGGACCTGAGTGAATTCGAGGAACTCGCCCGTTCGGTCAATGCGGAAATCGCCACCGTCATCACGGTGCAGCGCGACCGGCCGGATGCGAAGCTTCTGATCGGCAGCGGCAAGGCCGCCGAACTGGCCCAGCTGGCCTGCCTGTTGGGTGCGGATATCATCATCTTCAACTATGCACTGTCCGCGAGCCAGGAACGCAACCTTGAAAAAATCTGCAAAAGGCGGGTGCTGGACCGCACCGGGCTGATCCTGGACATCTTTGCCCAGCGTGCACGCTCCTATGAGGGCAAGCTGCAGGTGGAGCTGGCGCAACTGAAATACCTTTCCACCCGGCTGGTCCGGGGGTGGAGTCACCTGGAGCGCCAGAAAGGCGGCATCGGCCTGCGCGGACCGGGGGAGAAACAGCTGGAATCCGACCGGCGCCTGCTGAGGCTGCGCATCAAACAGATATCCAAACGCCTGGACAAGATACGCATCCAGCGCAACCAGGGACGGGCCGCGCGACGCAAGACCACGACCCCCACCGTGGCCCTGGTCGGCTATACCAATGCCGGCAAGTCCACGCTGTTCAACCGGCTCACCCATGCCGACGTGTATTCCGCGGACAAGCTGTTCGCGACCCTCGACCCGACCCTGCGGCGCCTGCCGCTTTCGAAAAGCCGCCATGTCGTGCTTGCGGATACGGTCGGCTTCATCCAGGACCTGCCGCATGACCTGATCGAGGCGTTCCATGCGACTCTTCAGGAGACCGGCGAGGCCGACCTGTTGCTGCATATCGTGGATGCCGGGGATGACAACCGCACGCACAATATCCTGGAGGTCGAATCCGTGCTCCGGCAAATTGATGCTTTGGATATACCCCAGATTATGGTTTACAATAAGATCGATCTGATCAACATGCTGCCCAACATCCAACTGGATCCACAGGGCCGCATTCAGCAGGTGTGGGTGTCCGCGCTGCAGGGGCAGGGCCTGGATTTGCTGGAACGCGCCTTGCGGCAGCATTTTGACATTCAGTGCGAGTGCATCTGGCTGCGTTTACCGCCCACCGCAGGCCATATCCGCAGCGAGTTGTACGCCAAAGACCATGTCGTGCAGGAATTTGTCGATGACGAAGGGCATTGGCAGATCGAAGCCGAGGTGCCTGCACAAAGAGTCAAGCATTTTGCAGACTACCGGATTGCCGTGCAATCCGAGCAGCTTGCAGGTTGAGGCATTGGCTCAGTAATCATTCTTGGAGAAAACCATGCCCTGGAACAGCCCGCAAGGCAGCAAAGACGACGACCCCTGGGGTCAGAAGTCGAGCAATCAGGGACCGCCTGACCTGGACGAGGTATTTCGCAAGCTGGGCAAGAAATTCGGCGGAATATTCGGTTCCGGCGGGTCGCGCGGCTCGGAAGGGCCCCAAAAACCCTATCTCTGGCTCGCGCTGATCGCAGTCATCGCGATCTGGGGCGTGTATGACCGCTTCGGGTTCTACACCGTGCAGCAGGCGGAAAGAGGCGTTGAACTGCGCTTTGGCAAGTACAGCCAGACCACGACCGCGGGCCTCAACTGGCATCTGCCGTTTCCGATCGAGCGGGTTGAAATCGTCAACATCGACGAGGTGCGCGAAGTCACCAACAAGACCTCGATGCTGACCCAGGACGAGAACATCGTCGAGGTGGCGCTGGAAGCGCAGTACAAGATCAAGAACGCAGAGGACTACCTGTTCAATTTGCGCGATCCCGACATGACCGTCAAGGACGCCATGGAAAGTGCAGTGCGTGAGATTGTCGGCAAGAGCACGATTGATTTTGTCCTGTTTGAGGGACGGGGGCAGATATCGAGTGTCACACGTGAACTCCTGCAAGGCATCATGGACGAGTACGGGTCAGGAATTTATATCCAGAAAGTGAACCTGGAGAAATCCCTGCCGCCGGATCCGGTCAAGGCGGCATTTTCAGACGCGATCAAATCCAGGGAGGACTATGACCGCTACATCAAGGAAGCCGAAGCGTATGCGAACAGCATCCTTCCCCAGGCACGTGGTGAGGCCGCCAGACTGCTGCAGGAAGCCGATGCCTACCGGGACCGCGTCATTGCAAACTCCGAAGGGGAGGCCAAGCGTTTCCTGAAATTGCTGGGCGAGTATGAAAAGGCACCGGAGGTCACGCGTGAACGGCTGTATCTCGAGGCGGTGGAATCGGTGTATGCCAACAGCAACAAATTACTCATGGATGTTGAAGGGGGTAACAACCTGATTTACCTGCCACTGGATCAACTCATCAAGCAGCGCTCCATGCCGGTCAATCCGTCTGCCATCCAGGACCGGCTGTCCCCGGAAGTCGGCATGAACAACCCGCAAAGTGGCCTGAACCGGTCCGGGCGCGGGCGGGGGACCCGCTGACATGAACGGCAAGATACTCCTCGGCATCGTGATCGCGACCATCGTCGCGATCTGGGCATTCACCTTTCAGGTGGACCAGCGCCAGAAAGCCATCAAGGTGCAGTTTGGCGAGATCAAGGATGCGACACTCAAGCCCGGCCTGCACTTCAAAATTCCCATCGTGCACAAGATCCGGTTCAATGACGGGCGTATCCTCACGCTGGACGTGCCGCCCACCGAATTTCCGACCAGTGAGAAAAAATACGTCAAGGTCGACTTCTACGCCAAGTGGCGCATCGAGGATGTGGAGAAATACTTCATTGCCACCGGCGGTCAGGAACTGCGGGCAAATCAGCGCCTGGAGCTGATCCTGGTCGATGGCCTCAAGAATGAATTCGGCAAGCGCACGATCCAGGAGGTGGTATCGGGCGAGCGCAGTGAAATCATGGACGTGATCCAGGTGCAGTCCAACGAGGACGCCAAGAATTTCGGCATCAAGGTGGTGGATGTGCGCGTCAGCAAGATTGACCTGCCGGACGATGTAAGTGAGTCGGTGTTCAACCGCATGCGTGCCGAGCGCGACCGTGTGGCCAAGGATTTTCGCGCCCGCGGGAAGGAGCAGGCCGAGGTCATCCAGGCGACCGCAGACAAGCAGCGGACCATCATCCTGGCCAATGCCTACAACGAAGCTGAACAGATCCGCGGGGATGGCGATGCGCAGTCTGCCAAGATTTATGCCGATGCGTATCAGCGTAACGAAGAGTTTTACCGGTTTACGCGAAGCCTGAAGGCGTACATCAATACGTTCAGTGGCAGCAATGACTTCCTGATCATGCAGCCGGATTCTGAATTTTTCCGTTACTTCAAGAAGTCCGAACAAAACTAGCTGTTTTCCCGGCTTACCTGTTTCCATGTGGAATGAATTACTGGTCGCAGTTGCACTGGTGCTCGTGCTCGAAGGCATTTTTCCTTTTCTGGCGCCGGAGAAATTCAAGCAGGCGCTGTCCCAGCTGGATCAGCTGTCCGGCCAGGCCCTGCGGATCGCGGGACTGGTCAGCATCACGGCCGGGGTCCTTCTCCTGTATATTCTCAGGCCGGGTGGATGAGACGCGATGAGTGACCGTAACCGCTGGCTGTTGCCGGAAGGCATCGAGGAATCCCTGCCGGAGGAGGCCGCCTGGCTCGAGCACCACCGGCGCACACTGCTCGATCTGTTTTCCTCGTGGGGCTATGAGCTCGTGATGCCGCCCCTCATCGAATACCTGGAATCCCTGCTGGTGGGTCCGAGCGACGATCTGGACCTGCAGACGTTCAAGGTCACGGACCAGCTCACCGGGCGCATGATGGGAATACGCGCCGACATGACCCCGCAGGTGGCGCGCATTGATGCCCACAGGCTGCGACAGGATGCACCGGCACGCTTTTGCTACCTGGGAACGGTCCTGCATACCCGCCCCGGCGGGCGCGACATGACGCGCAGCCCCCTGCAGCTCGGAGCCGAGCTGTACGGCCATGCCGGCGTGGACAGTGACGTCGAGGTGATCTGCCTGATGCTCGAGGCGCTGCGGCAGGTGGGGATCGAGGATATCTGTCTGGACCTGGGTCACGTGGGAGTCTTTGAGGGCTTGGTGGAGCAGGCCGGGCTGGGCGATGAGCAGCGCAGGACGCTGCAGGCGCTGCTGCAGCAAAGAGCGCTGCCGGAGTACGGGCAGCTGTTATCCGGGTATTCCCTGGCCGAAGCCCAGAGAGACACCCTGATGGCCCTTTCCGACCTCAGCGGGGATGAGAGTGTCATCGGGCAGGCCAGGCAGGTTCTTGCGGGAACCGGCGGCAGCGCGGTGGAGCATATCGACTACGTCGAGGCGCTGTCCGGGCGGATCAAGCAGCGGGTTGCCGGAATCCGGCTGCATTTCGATTTTGCCGCCCTGAGCGGCTATCACTATGAAAACGGTGCGGTGTTCGCGGCCTACATTTCCGGGCAGGGTGAACAGATCGCCCGCGGTGGCAGGTACGACATGATCGGTGAGGTATTCGGGCACTCCAGGCCGGCCACCGGCTTCAGCCTGGACCTGAAGGCGCTTGCCAAGATCTCCCCGCTTGCGCACCCTTCCCGGCACGGAATCTTCGCGCCCTGTGACGAGGACCCGGAACTGCATGCGGCCATCGAGCAGCTGAGAAAAAAGGGCGAACGGGTCATCCGCGCCCTGCAGGGGCAGCAGGGCGGCGCGCAGGCGATGCGCTGCAACCGGGTATTGGAAAAAAAAGGCCACCAGTGGTGTGTCAAGGAGATAGACTGAGTCCGACATGAGCAGAAGTGTAGCCATCCTCGGCATCCAGTGGGGCGACGAGGGCAAAGGGAAGATTGTGGACATGCTCACCGAGCATGCCAATGCGGTGGTACGGTTTCAGGGAGGTCACAATGCGGGCCACACGATCGTGGTGGAAGACAGCAAGACCATTTTGCACCTGGTTCCTTCCGGCATCCTGCATGAAGGGGTCGAATGCCTGATCGGCAACGGCGTCGTGCTGGCGCCCGATGCCCTGCAGGAGGAGCTTGCCATGCTGGACCAGAAGGGCGTGCAGGTGAGCGGGCGACTGTGGATCTCGCCGGCCTGCCCGCTGATCATGCCGTACCATATCCTGCTGGACCACGCCCGGGAAAAAAAGCGCGGCAAGGCCGCGATCGGCACGACCGGGCGCGGCATCGGCCCCGCCTACGAGGACAAGGCCTCAAGGCGCGGTCTGCGCGTGGCGGACCTGTTCGATGCATCGTACTGCGACCAGCGCCTGGAGCAGATCGTCGATTACCACAACTTCGTGCTCAGGGAGTATTTCAAGTCTGAAACGATCGACCTCGGGCAAATGCGCGATTTCTGCCGTGTCCACGCAGCGCGGCTGGAACCCCTGGTGGCGGATGTCTCGGCCAGGATCGAGGCACTGCGCGCCGACGGGCGCAATATTCTTTTTGAAGGCGCACAGGGCACGCTGCTGGACATCGATCACGGCACGTACCCCTTCGTGACGTCCTCGAATACGACGGCCGGCGGGGCATGTACCGGCAGCGGCACCGGCCCCCGGGACCTGGACCATGTACTGGGCGTGGTCAAGGCCTACACCACGCGTGTGGGTGGCGGACCGTTTCCGACGGAGCTTTCCGATGAAGTCGGCGAACGTCTCGCCTCGCGCGGTAATGAGTTCGGTGCCACCACCGGCCGGGCACGGCGGTGCGGCTGGCTGGATGCCGTGGCGTTGCGCCGTGCCGTGCGCATCAATGGAGTCGGCGGCCTGTGCGTGACCAAGCTCGATGTCCTCGACGGGCTCGAGGTGGTCAAGGTCTGCACGGGCTACACTCGCAACGGCCAGGCCTACGACCCGCTGGTCATGGATGGACGTGCGTTTGAAAACTGCGAGCCGGTCTACGAGGAACTGGAAGGCTGGTCGCAGCCCACCTCCGGGGTGACCCGGCTGGACCAGCTGCCTCGCCAGGCCCGGGCGTACCTGGACAGGGTCCAGGACCTGACCGGCGTACCCATAGACCTGGTCTCGACGGGCCCGGAGCGCAGCCACTGCATCACCTGCAATGCGGTATATTGATACCCGGGATGCGTTGCGCCGAAAAGGTTTTGATTTTTTAAGGAGCGTTCAATGAGTAATTTGCGATACTTGTTCGTGTTTGTGCTGGCACTGGGGCTTGGCTTATCCTCCTGCCAGGCCGAGCAGGCGCCGGATACGGTCCGGCTCGAGGTGTACAAGGACCCGAAGTGCGGCTGTTGTGCGAAGTGGGTCGACCATGTAGAGGACGACGGCTTCGAAGCAGTGGTCCATCACCCGTCTAATCTGGATCAGCTCAAGGATGATTTGGGCATCGCACGCCCGTACCGGTCCTGTCACACTGCCATCTCCGAGGAAGGCTATGTATTCGAGGGACACATACCGGCCAAATTTATCCACGAGTTTTTCCAAAACCCGCCGAAGGGTGCGCTGGGTATTACCGTCCCCGGAATGCCGGTGGGAAGTCCGGGCATGGAATCGGAAAACCGGTTTTCTCCTTACCAGATTTTTGTCCTCAAGCCAGACGGCAGCACCGAGGTCTTCGCGGAAGTTAGAAGGGCACAGGAGCAGTATCGCTGATCCGGCATTTCCTGCGGCAAGGAACCGACATCCCGCAACCAGCCTTTGCACTCTGTGTCACGGCCTGAGTCGCGTTCGGGGTTTTCACCCAGGACAGATTCTGCTGAACCCACGGAGTTGATTCGGGTGATGGCGTGGATGGAAAAGTACCCGGGATAATTGACAAAAGCTCTTGAAACACCTAAATTATTTAGGTGTATATACAATTATTGTCAATTTTTAGGGTAGCCATGAAAGTTCAGGAATTTTTCGACGAGCATCCAGTATTTCGCCACGAAGCCTTTGCAGCCTTCCTGGAAAGCACCGGTTCCCACCGGACGAGGACGCGGGAGGCGCTGCTGGCCTATCACGTCGGGGCAGGGCACCTGCTGCGGCTCCGGCGCGGACTGTACGCCGTGGTTCCCCGGGGATTCCATGCCGAGGATTATCCGGTCGACCCCTACCTGTTGGCGGGGCATCTCGCAGCAGATGCCGTGCTGTCCCATCACGGTGCGTTGCAGTTCCATGGCAAGGCCTACTCCGTGCATCACCGGTTTACGTACCTCACGCGGAATTCCGGGCGGCCCTTCGTGTTTCGCGGGCAGGAATTCGCTGCGGTCCCGTTCCCCAAGGCGCTGCAAGCCCAGCAGGCCGAACTGTTCGGGGTCAGGACCGAGGGACATGCCGGCGGCAAGGTACGCGTGACGAGTCTCGAACGTACCCTGGTCGATGTGCTGGTACGCGCGGACTTGGGAGGTGGCTGGGAGGAGGTCTGGCGCTCTCTCGAGTCGGTGGAGTATTACGATCTCGACCAAGTGATCGACTATACGTTGAAATTGCGAAGTGCGACTGCGGTGGCCAAGGTCGGATTCTTTCTCGAACAGCACCGAGAGGAACTGATGGTGGATGAATCATACTTGGCACCACTGCTAAAGCACGTGCCTAAACAGCCCTGTTACCTGGAACGCAGTCGCCGAACACCCGGCAAGCTGGTGTCTGGCTGGAATCTCGTCGTGCCGCCTGCAGTCCTTGGGTCCGCATGGGAGGAGGCCGGGTGAATCTCTCACTGCAGGAACTTCAGGTCGAAGCTGCGACGACCGGATTTCCCTTGGAAACCCTGGACAAGGTGATCCGCCTGATCGAACTGCTCAACGCGTTTCGAGGTCATCCATTTCTCAAGGATCGAATCGTCTTGAAAGGTGGCACGGCGCTGAATCTGTTCGTGTTCGATTTGCCGCGGCTCTCCGTCGATATCGATCTGAATTACGTGGGGTCCGAGGACCGTGAAGTGATGCTCGCGGAAAGAGAGAAAATCGAGCAGGCGATTACGGCGATCTGCGGGCGCGAAGGATTTATGATCCGGCGAGTACCGAATGCGCATGCGGGCGGAAAATGGCGATTGGGTTATACCAACGTACTCGGGCGCAATGCCAATCTCGAGATTGATGTGGTCTTCACCTTGCGTGTTCCCCTGTGGCCGATCCAGATCCGAGATTCACATCCTGTGGGAACATTCATGGCACAAGGCATACCGGTACTCGATATTCATGAACTGGCAGCAGGCAAACTCAGCGCACTCTTCGGAAGGCATGCCAGTCGCGACCTTTTTGATGCGCATGCGCTACTTGGGCAAGATAATCTCGATCAGGAAAAGTTGAGATTGGGTTTTGTCGTGTATGGTGCCTGCAGCCGGAAGGATTGGCGGACTGTGTCACCAGAAGACATTCGTTGTGACCATAGGGAGCTTCAGCAGCAGCTTGTACCTGTCTTACGTCAGGGAGTTGTTCCGACAGGAGAAGATACGGGTGCATGGATTGAGCAACTGGTTCACGAATGCCGCGAGCGCGTAGGACTGGTATTGCCGTTTGAGGACCGTGAGCGTGAATTTCTTGCGCGAGTTAATGAACAAGGCGAAATCACCCCAGAGCTTCTGACTGGAGACGACGGGTTGGCAGCGCGCATACTGCAGCATCCACAGTTACTATGGAAGGTGAAGAATGTCCGGAAATATAGAAGAATTACGACCTGATTGGGTTACGTGAACATCTACAGAATGCCACAGCTCGTTCAGTTGAATGAAGATGCATCAAAATCGTTTGTTCGACAGTGTCTCCGGGGTTTTGTGATAACCTGTCAAGTTGGTGCCGAGGAGAGGACTCGAACCTCCACGGGATTGCTCCCACTAGCACCTGAAGCTAGCGCGTCTACCAATTTCGCCACCTCGGCATGGCCCCGCTTGAGCCGAATAGGCCCGGCGGGAAGGTGGGCACTTTACGAAGCGCCCGGAAACTTGTCAACGCAGCAGGAACGGACACCGGTTGACTACATGGAATCAGGCTGTTTCCGGTTTTCCATTTGAAAAGGTAAGGTGCATCTCCCATGACACGGAAGAAAAACAAACCCAGGGATCCCTACAGCCGCCGCGAGGCTGCAAAGTACAAGCACCCGATTGCCAGCCGGGAGTTCATTCTGGACGTTCTGGAAGGCAGTGAAGGCCCCCTGTCCGCAAAGACCCTGCATCAGGCGCTGGATATCCGCACGGACCGGGCAGAAAACGCACTGAAACGGCGCCTGGGGGCGATGGAGCGTGATGGCCAGATCATACGCAATCGCCAGAACCACTACTTGCCGGTGGCCAAGGTCAATCTGGTGCGCGGCCGGGTGATGGGCCACAGAAGCGGGTTTGGTTTCCTGATCCCGGACGAGGGCGGCCCGGACCTGTTTCTGTCTCCCTACGAGATGCGCGCCCTGATGCACGGGGATCGTGCAGTCGTTCGACCCACCGGAAATACCAAGGACAACAAGCCGCAAGGGAAACTGGTCGAGATCATCCAGCGCCACAACAAGCAGGTCGTCGGCAGGTACTACCAGGAGTCCGGTATCGGTTTTGTCGTGCCCGATGACAAGCGCCTGGGCCAGGATGTCATGATTCCCGCGGGGGCCTCCGCGGACGCGGTGAACGGCCAGTTCGTGGTGGCTGCGATCGTGGAACACCCGAATCGCTCGCGACAGGCCATTGGCAAGGTCGTCGAAGTGCTGGGAGACCATCTTGCGCCCGGCATGGAGATCGATGTGGCGATCCGTTCCTACGACATACCGCATCAGTGGACGGAAGAGGCCCTGCAGGAGGCCAAACGATTTCATGAAAGCACGGTCAAGCGCCAGCTTGGGCGTCGCCGGGACCTGCGCGCCCTGAATTTCGTCACCATCGATGGCAGCGATGCCAAGGACTTTGACGATGCGGTGTACTGCGAACCGCGTGAAAACGGCTGGCGCCTGTGGGTGGCGATTGCCGATGTCTCGCATTACGTGCAGGTGGATTCCGCACTGGACCTTGAAGCCCGCAAGCGGGGGACGTCGGTGTACTTTCCGGAACGCGTGGTCCCCATGCTTCCCGAACGGCTGTCCAACGGGCTTTGCTCGCTCAAGCCCGATGTCGACCGGCTTTGCATGGTGTGCGAGATGTTCATCTCCAGGGATGGCGTGTTAAAGCGTTACAGCTTTTACGACGCGGTCATGCGCTCTGCTGCGCGCCTGACCTACGATGAAGTGCAGAAGATTCTGTACGACGGCGACAAGAAAGCGCGCAAGCGCCACCGCCATGTCCGACGGGACCTGGAACTCCTGCAGGGTGCATACCGTGCCCTGAAAAAGCAGCGCAAAAAAAGAGGCACGGTCGATTTCGACACCCAGGAAAGCTTTTTTGAATTCGATGAGCACAAGAAGATCAAGGCCATCGTTCCCCGCGAGCGCGTCCAGGCCCATATGATCATTGAAGAATGCATGATCAGTGCGAACATTGCCGCGGCCCGCTTCATCAGCAAGCGCAAGCTGCCGACGCTGTACCGCGTACACGATTGCCCGACCGGTGAAAAAACGAAAGAGCTGAGGGAATTCCTGCAGTCCCTGGGCGTGCCTTTCACCCGGTCCGACAAGCCCAAAACCAAGGATTTTCTGCTTACGCTCAAGAAGATTTCACATCGAAAGGACAGGCACATCATTGAAATGATGCTGCTGCGCTCCATGGCGCAGGCCGTGTACAGCCCGGAAAATATCGGCCATTTCGGCCTGGCGCTGCCCCTGTACGTACACTTCACTTCGCCGATCCGGCGCTACCCCGACCTGATTGTGCATCGGACCATCCGGCATCTGCTGACGGCCGGCAAGAAGGATCCGTTTCCGTTTTCCGAGAACGACCTGCTGTTGCTGGGAGAGGAGTGTTCCATGTACGAGCGCAGGGCCAACGAGGCCACACGTGACGTGGATGCCTGGCTCAAGTGCGAGTACATGCTGGACAAGCTTGGCAAGCGGTTTTCGGGTGTCATCAGTTCCGTGACCGCGTTTGGTTTTTTCGTGACGCTGGACGACATATTCGTTGAGGGGCTGGTGCACGTGACCTCGTTGAGCAGTGATTACTACCATTACGATGAAGCGTCGCGCTGCCTGTTCGGTGAACGCAGCAAGAAGCGTTACAGGCTTGGAGATGCGGTGAACGTGGTCGTTTCCCGGGTGGGGCTGGATGAAAGGAAAATCGATTTCGTGCTGGCAGACCCGCGCGCGGGTGCGAGGCGCAGCTCAGGAAAGCGAAAAAAACGCCGCTGAAACGGCGCGCCTGATCTCCGAACGGAATTCCAGCACCGCCCGCGCGGACCCGCTTGCAGACTTGCCCGGTGCAGGTTCTTGCCGTAGACTCCGCGGTTTCCGAAAGCATCAACGATTCCTTGTCTCACCGGGCATACAACAAGAATTGCCGGGAGATATGAACCCATAAGGAGAAACGAATGCGTCATTATGAAATCGTGTTTCTGGTGCACCCTGACCAGAGCGGTCAGGTGCCCGCCATGATCGAGCGCTACCGCACCATCATTGAAAAAGAAGGGAGCGGCAAGGTTCACAGGCTGGAAGACTGGGGCCGTTTGCAACTCGCCTACCCCATCCAGAAAGTCCACAAGGCCCATTATGTGCTGATGAACATCGAGTGTGGACAGGAAGTCCTGGATGAAATGAACACCGCATTCCGCTTCAACGATGCAGTGGTTCGCAACATGGTCATTTCCAGGAAAAAAGCGGTCACCGAAGCCTCACCGATGATGAAAATGATTGAAAGTGAGCGGGCCGAGTCCGAAAATCAGGATACCGAGGAAAAGCCGCAGCCCACCGGGGACAAGGCGTCGGGCAGCCGTCCGGATGAGGGTGCTCAAGCAGAGGCCAAACCGGAGGTTAAACAGGAATCCAAAGAGGAATCCAAAGAGGAATCCAAGGAGGAATCCAAGGAGGAATCCAAGGAGGAATCCAAGGAGGAGCCCAAAGAGGAATCCAAGGGGGAATCCGAAGAGGAGTCCGAATCGGGACCCAAACCGGAGAGTTCAGATGAGCAGGCCTGATTGCCCATTGGACCGGATGCTGCAGAAGAGGGTGGTCAGCCTGGCAGGAGGACATTGACATGGCGAATTATTACAGAAAAAGAAGGTATTGCCGTTTCACTGAAGAGGGCACCGAAGAGATCGACTACAAGGACGTCAAGCTGCTGAAGGATTTTGTCAGCGAAGCGGGCAAGATCGTTCCAAGCCGGGTCACTGGCACCAAAGCCAGGTACCAGCGCCAGCTGTCCAAGGCGATCAAGCGGGCTCGCTATATTGCCCTGCTGCCGTACAGCGACCAGCATTAGGTGCCTGCGACAAGCCGGACCTGGACTGATCCTTAGTCGGCCATGCGTTTACTGGCGCGTTACATCCTTTCCGGGCCGTTCCAGGCGGTTGCGGTCGTGTTCGTATTTGCAATGCTGTCCTATCCCTTTCCTTTCCTGATTGTATTCAGCGGGGGTGCGCTGGCACTGATCACGCTGAAGGTGGGGGTCAGGCAGGCGATCAGCGTCCTGCTCATCTGCGTGGCGCTGGTGGCCGTCAGCACCTTGCTGCTGCTTGGCAACCTCACGGCAGGCCCTTTGATCGTTTGGGCCTCGATTGTTGCCGTTGCCTATGCATACTTGCGATTCCAGTCCCTGAGCCTGGCCCTGCAGGCGCTGACGGTCTTCGGGATCGTCCTTACCGTGCTGCTCGCCGCCCTGTTCCCGGACCTGCAGGCGGAGTGGCTGCACTACCTGAAGAACCTTCTGCAGGCGATTGAGCAGGGTCCGTCTTTCCAGATCATGATGCAGAATGCAGGCCTCAGTCTTGAGCGGGCCGAGCAGTACCTGCCTGGGATTGCGTCCCTGATGACCGGCATGGTGGTCGCGGTATACCTGCTGACCATCAGCGTCACGCTGTCCTTTGGCGGTTGGTGGCATGACCTGCTGGACGATGCGCAAGCCTTCCATAGGGAGTTTGTACGTTTCAACCTGGGACGAACGCTCGCCATCTCGGTGGCCCTGTTCGCCGTGGTGGCCTGGGCTTCGAAAGCTGCAATTTTCTGGCAGCTGACGATCGTCTGCCTCAGCATGTTCTTCCTGCAGGGTCTTGGGCTCGCCCATGCGTTCATTGGCGCAATGTCCAAGCCCGTGCTGGGTTTCATCACCGTGTACGGCCTGCTTTTCATCGTAACCCCCCAGATGATGCTGGTCCTTGCATCGGCGGGCGTGCTGGATGGATTTCTGGATTTCCGGAAACGATTTTTGAAATCTGAAATGTGAACGGGGCAGGTACTGTTTATAATGGGTATTTGCTGAGAAAGAGAGACACAAGATGGAAGTAATATTGCTGGAGAAAGTGGACAACCTTGGGGACCTCGGTGAAAAGGTTCGGGTGAGGCCGGGATACGCACGCAACTACCTGGTGCCGAGCGGCAAGGCCAAGCTCGCAACTGCGGAAAACCTTGCCGAGTTCGAAGCCCGGCGTGCCGAACTGGAAAAGGTTGCGGCAGACTCGCTGGCAGCAGCGGAAGCGCGCAAGACTGAACTGGATGGGTTCTCACTTGAGATCACGGCAAAATCTGCCGGCGAGGAGGGCAAGCTGTTCGGGTCCGTAGGGACCGTGGATATTGCCGAGGCCTTGAGCGATGCAGGAAAACCGGTGGAAAAAAAGGAAATCCGCCTGCCGGACGGCGTGTTCAAGCAGGCCGGCGAATACCCGGTGGATATTCGCCTGCATACCGATGTGATCGCCACGATCCATCTGAAGATCGTGCCCGAAGAATGATCGGCCCGTTTCACGAACCTGGGCTGCGGCTGGACGTGCACCGGGAAATGGTGTGGCCGAAGTAACGAAAACAGGACCCGATTACGGCGTGACCTATGCAGAGAACCTGCGCACGCCCCCGTATTCACTGGAAGCCGAGCAGGCTGTCCTTGGCGGACTGATTCTGGATAACTCGGCCTGGGACCAGGTTGCAGACAAGATCAACGAGGATGATTTTCATCTCTTCAATCATCGCCTGATTTTCCGTGCCATCGGGGAACTGGTCGACAAGCGCCAGGTTTTCGATGTCCTGACCCTGTCCGACCTGCTTCGCCAGAAGAGCGAAATCGAGAACACCAATATCCTGGCTTACCTCGGGACCCTGGCCAACGACATTCCCAGCGCCTCGAACATCAAGGCCTATGCGGAAATCGTGCGGGAAAAATCCGTTTTGCGGCAGCTGGTTCAGGTAGGCAACGAGATTGCTGCAAATGGCCTTTCACCGGACGGCAAGGACATCCGGAATTTGCTGGATGAGGCAGAACAGAAGATTTTTCAAATCACCGACCGCAGTGCACAGGCCGGACAGGGCTTCATCAACATCAAGTCTTTGCTCAAGACGACGGTTGAGCAGATTGACGAGTTGTATGAGCGCTCAGACCACATTACCGGCATTCCCAGCGGCTTTGAAGAGTTCGATGAAAAAACCGCGGGTCTGCAGGACGGGGACCTGATCATCGTTGCGGGACGGCCTTCCATGGGCAAGACCAGCTTTGCCATGAACGTCGTTGAATATGCGGCGCTGCAGAAGAAAATCAGCGTGGCCATCTTCAGCATGGAAATGCCCGGCCGCTCCCTGACCATGCGCATGCTTTCCTCCATGGGCAGGATCGACCAGCAGCGGGTGCGCACCGGCAAGCTGACAGACGAGGACTGGCCTCGCCTCACCAGTGCGGTATCGGTGTTGTCTGAAGCCAATATGTTCATTGATGATTCCGCGGTGCTGTCGCCCACCGAGCTGCGGGCCCGTGCCCGCCGGCTGAAGCGCGAGCACGGCTTGTCGCTGATCGTTGTGGATTACCTGCAGCTCATGACGGTCGGGGGAACCTCCGAAAACCGGGCGACTGAAATTTCCGAGATCTGCCGGGCATTGAAGGCGCTTGCCAAGGAACTCAGCGTGCCGGTAGTCGTATTGTCCCAGCTGAACCGCAGCCTTGAGCAGCGTCAAGACAAGCGCCCGGTGATGTCCGACCTGCGTGAGTCGGGCGCGATCGAACAGGATGCAGACTTGATTGTCTTCATCTATCGCGATGAGGTTTACGATGAAAACTCTCCCCATCAGGGAACTGCCGAGATCATTGTCGGCAAGCAGCGTAACGGCCCCATATTCAAGACCCGGCTCACCTTTTTGGGCCAGTACACGCGTTTTGAAAATTACATCCCCGAGATTGAGACCGGCGACCACTTCCCATAGTCCGTTCGATGGAAAAAATCTGGTTAAAAAGTTACCCGCAAGGCATCCCCGAATTCGTTGAGCTGGGTCAGTACGGCTCGCTGGCCCAGTTGCTGGAGGAGGCTGCCGAACGCTACGGGGACCTGCCGGCGTTCGAGAACCGGGGTGTGCGGATGAGTTTCTCGGCGCTCGAAGCCGAGAGCCGCAACTTTGCCGCCTATCTGCAGACCGAGATGGGTCTGCAGGCGGGGGACCGCGCGGCGATCATGCTCCCCAATCTGCTGCAGTTTCCGGTCGCGATGTTCGGCATCCTTCGCGCCGGGCTGGCCGCCGTCAATATCAATCCCCTGTATACCCCGAGGGAACTCGGGGAAGCGCTGGAAAAGTCAGAAGTGAAGGCCATAGTCATTCTGGAAAACTTTGCGAGTGTGCTTGCCGAGGCGGTTGAGGGCAGCGCCATCGATCACGTGATTGTTGCGCGGGCGGGGGACCTGCTCAGTTTTCCCGAATCCTTCGTCGTGAATTTTGCGCTGAAACACGTGCAGCACAAGATTCCCGATTACGAACTGGAAAATGCGGTTTTGTTCACGGAGGTCCTCGCCGGCGGTCGTGACAGAGAGTTCACCAAGCCGCCGCTCACCCGGGAGGACATCGCTTTCCTGCAACTGACGGGCGGCACGACCGGCTCGGCAAAGCTGGCCATCCTCACGCACGGCAACCTGCTTTCGAACATTGCGCAGGTGGATGCATGGCTCAAGCAGGCCCTGGAAAAGGGCAAGGAAATCGTGATTACGGCATTGCCGCTGTACCACATATTCTCCCTGATGGCGAACTGCCTCCTGTTTGTCCATCTCGGCAGCCTGTGCTACCTGATCACGAATCCCCGCGACATGAAGGGCTTTGTCGGGGAGCTCTCGAAGGTGAAATTTACGGTGATGACCGGGGTCAACACCCTGTATAACGGCCTGCTGAACACGGAGGGGTTCTCGGCGCTGGATTTTTCGAGTCTCAAGATCTCCCTGGGGGGCGGCATGGCCGTGCAGGAGCCCATCGCTGAAAGGTGGCAACAGGTCACGGGCTGTGTGCTCACCGAAGCGTACGGCCTGACAGAGACCTCTCCGGCCGTGACGGTGAACCCGCTGAACCTGAAGAAATTCAACGGCAAGATCGGCTTGCCCATTCCGAACACGGAGATTGCCATACGCGATGACGACGGCAGAGACCTCGGTGTGGGAGAGGTGGGAGAGCTTTGCGTGCGCGGGCCCCAGGTGATGCAAGGCTACCTGAACGACCCGGAGGAAACCCGGGTGGCACTGGACGGGGATGGCTGGCTGCACACCGGCGATATTGCCATGGTGGACGAGGCCGGGTACGTAAGCATCGTCGATCGCAAGAAAGACATGATTCTGGTTTCAGGGTTCAACGTCTATCCCAACGAAGTCGAACAGGTGGTGGCCGCCCATGAGGGCGTGCTGGAGGTTGCGGCCATCGGCGTTGAGGACCCGTCCTCGGGCGAGGTCGTGAAACTCTGCGTCGTCAAAAAAGATCCCGCGTTGACCGAGAAGGATGTGCTGGAGTTCTGCAAAGACCGCCTGACCCGCTACAAGTGGCCCAAACACATTGAGTTTTATGCCGAGTTGCCGAAGACCAATGTGGGCAAGATCCTGCGGCGCGCCCTGCGCGACAAGAATCCGTCCGGATAAGGTACACGGCCCCGGCAAAGACCGGGTAAACACGTTCAGTTCAGGGATTGCCCGGGGTGTTTCACGGGATGGTAGTGGTTGGCCACGTATTCCTGCACGATGCCCTGGAACTCTTCCGCTATGTTGTCCCCCCGAAGCGTTGTGAACTTGCTTCCGTCCACGTGCACGATGGCCACGGGCGCTTCTCCCGTGCCGGGCAGACTGATGCCAATGTCCGCGTGCTTGCTCTCGCCGGGCCCGTTGACCACGCAACCCATGACCGCAACCTTCATGGTCTCCACTCCCGGGTATTGCAGCTTCCAGACCGGCATGTTTTCCTGCAGGTAACTCTGGATGCCGGCAGCCAGGTGCTGGAAGTACTCGCTGGTCGTGCGGCCACAGCCCGGGCAGGCGGTCACCGAAGGCATGAATGAGCGAAGGTCCAGGGTTTGAAGGATCTGCTGGGCGACCCGCACTTCCTCGGTGCGGTCCCCGCCCGGTTCCGGAGTCAGGGATATGCGGATCGTGTCCCCGATGCCTTCCTGCAGCAGTACCGACAGTGCAGCGGTGGAGGCGACTACCCCCTTGGTGCCCATCCCGGCCTCGGTCAGTCCCAGGTGCAGCGCGTAATCGCAGCGCGAGGCGAGGTCACGGTACACACTGACCAGTGCCGGCACCTCGCTCAGCTTGCAGGACAGGATGATCCTGTTGTGGGCGAGGCCGATCTGTTCGGCCAGTGCAGCGCTTTCCAGGGCCGATGCAATCAGGGATTCATGCATCACTTCGGGCAAGGACTTGGGCTTGGACAATTTGGAGTTTTCATCCAGTTTCCTGGCCAGCAGGTCCTGGTCGAGGCTGCCCCAGTTGACCCCGATGCGCACCGGCTTGTCATACTGGCAGGCGATTTCCACGATTTCACCAAATTGCTTGTCGTGCAGGTTGCCCCGACCCACGTTGCCGGGGTTGATGCGGTACTTGTCGAGCGCTTGCGCGCATTCGGAATGTTTTTTCAGCAGGCGGTTGCCGTTGAAGTGGAAGTCACCGACCAGAGGCACGTCGACACCTCGGGACGACAGCCGGTCACGTATGTCCGGCACGGCGCGGGCTGCTTCCTTGTCGTTGACCGTGAGGCGCACGAGTTCAGACCCCGCCTCAGCAAGCGCGGCCACCTGGTCAACCGTCTTGTCGATGTCGGCAGTATGGGTGTTGGTCATGGACTGCACAACGATGGGGGCTTCGCCCCCCACGGTTACGCTGCCAATCCGTACTGCCGTGCTTGTGCGCCTGTCTGGCACCATGTGATCTCCTTGCCGCCCTTCGGACTGTAAATCAGGCCTGATCCGGTTCCAATTGTATCTGATCCCAGTCCGGCAGTAATCTTTCTGCATGCAATGACCGCGCCGGATCGAGAAAGGGCATTTCTTGCAGGCAGAGAAACCTCACATCGCAACGAGCCCGGTTATCTGCCCCACTACAATGGCTGAGTCAGTTGAGAGCACGGCCAAGGCATCAGGCAGGCTGATGAGACCGTCTCGAAGGGTGCCTTGCTCCCGAGGCTGCGGGAGGGGCACTTCTTTGAGTTTTCACATGTACTTAAAAGCTTGTACCGACTCTAATATTCTCCTTAGAGCACAGAAGGTTTACTCGTCTGTCAAAATCAGGTATGCTCTTAAGAGCATTTTAAATAATATAATAGGCAGTTAAAAGCATATGACAGCTATTAACACTTTGATAACCGCGCCCCCCTATCCCGTCGAGCAGGCGCTGAAACAGTTAGGTGCCAACCTGCGAACTGCCAGGCTCCGGAGAAACCTCACGATCGAGGACGTTGCCAAGAAGATCGGTACCGGCCCCCGCCCGGTGTCCAATGCCGAGCATGGCAAGTCTTCGACCGGAGTTGCAGTCTACATTGCCCTGCTTTGGACGTATGACCTGCTGGAGGCCTTGGGAGAGATTGCGGATCCGGCACTCGATATGGAGGGGCTGGCACTTACCCAGCATCGCAGACGTGCCCGAATCCGCCGTCCGGTAATCCTCGACAACGATTTCTAGGATCGTCGAATGGACAGCGAATGCTACGTGTACATTGTCTTGCCCGGCGAGACGGAGTTCGTGACGGCAGGCAAGTTTGTGCTCGGTGCTGACCGGAACGGGAATCCGATCGGCAGATTCGTCTATGGGCAAAGTTACCTCGCGCGCGAGAATGCCGTTGCCATCGATCCGATCGATCTCAAGCTTACGGCTGAAACATTCGAAACCAGACAGCTTGACGGCATTTTCGGAGCCCTGCGTGATGCGTGCCCGGATAACTGGGGCCGACGCGTAATTGAAAAACATTCCGGCAAAGCGGATCTCGGTGAGCTTGATTACTTGCTTTACTCGCCGGAAGACCGTACCGGTGCCTTGAGTTTCGGCCTGAATCGTGAACCACCTGCACCACGGCGAAGATTCTTACGCACCTTGGGTTTGGATGAGCTGCAGCGACTGGCGGATGCAATCATCGCCGATGAGGAGCTGCAGACCGGTGCAGATGCTGAACAAGCTGAAGCATTGCTGCTCGCTGGCACATCCATGGGTGGTGCACGTCCGAAAGCTGTTATAGAAGATGATGACGGCCTGTGGGTCGCAAAATTCAATCACCCGGGTGACCGCTGGAATCATGCACGTGTCGAACGTTCAATGTTAATGCTTGCCCGTGAGTGCGGTTTGCAGACAGCGGAGAGTCGCATTGTAACAGTGGGTGACCGTGACGTATTGATGGTCAAGCGCTTTGATCGTGCCAAAGTTGCAGAGGGTTATCGCCGCGCACGGTTATTGAGCGCCCTGACTGTACTGCGCGCGGATGATTCCTATGTGGACCGGGGAAAATGGTCCTATGTCCTGCTGGCCGAAGAACTGCGGCGAATCTCGTCACGGCCACGACGGGATGCCCAGGAACTCTTCCGGCGGATGGGCTTCAATGCGCTGATTTCGAATACGGATGACCATCCTCGAAATCATGCTGTCATTGCGTGGGAGTCCGACTGGGTATTGTCGCCTGCCTACGACCTGACCCCTTCGATGCCCATCAGTGCCGAACGGCGTGATCTTGCCCTCATCTGTGGCGATATGGGACGCTATGCGAACGTCGACAACTTGTTGTCGCAACATTCACGATTCCTGCTGGACCCTGATGATGCCGATGCTACGATCCAGACCATGGAGCAGATTGTGCGTGACCGCTGGTACAGCATTGCAAGGGCTGAGGGCGTCACGGAACAGGATTGTGAGCGTATCTCGGGTGCGTTTGTGTATCCAGGATTTCGATTAAATCATGAGTAATGGAAATCAGACTACGCCACTGAGATGCCCGAGTTGATACATTGGCCTTTCACTGACGGTTACGTGATCCTTTCGGACATTATCGGGTCCCGCCTTCGCTGTAAAAGTGTTAACCATGTCTTCGGTACAAAACGTATAGCATGTCCCCGGTACGGACCTTTATCCAGGTGGCGTACCCGGAGAGATTCGGACTCCTGACCGCCTGGTTCGCAGGCAGCAGGCAAGCACAAATTATGGAATTTATGCGCTGAAGGCGTGTAATGTATTCAGGAAGCCACCTGCCGGGTACTCCACGGTGTGTGCAAACATTCGCATGGGGTAGATACTCGGCAGGTGGCGGAACGCTTGATTCCTGCCAGGCCATGAGCCTGCAAGAGATGGGGCAGGCTCGTTAGGACCTGCCCCGGGTTTCGTGAGCGTACGAAATTTGGGAGCTTCGATTACTCACTGCAAAGGGGCGAAAATCATACTAAACGCCCCCTTGTTCTTTTGGGAGTTAGTCCTCCTCTCTCGCCCCGAAGGCACCGGCTACAGAGCCGTTGTTGAATCCGGCGTTGAACTCGCCAACAACAGAACTGGGATGGGGAACAGTACCATCAGCTGCTGCAGTGATGTCCCCATGGAAGGTAGCTGAGAACGAACCATCACCCATTCCGCCCTTGGCTGTGCCACTTGCAGTACCGGCGCCAGGGGTAATTTCACCCGCTAAAGCTACCGACCAGCCAGGCCCTTCATCATGGCCGGATAGCATGAAGTTGTTGATGGTGCCAGAAATCTTTTGCAGCAAGTTGTCTGCAATGGTGTCTGTACCATCCACGGTTACTTGACCAAACGTGGCAGTCAACATCACATCTGCCATGAAATGACCGGAAGTGGCTGAATCTATATTGCCGGCCGGGTTAAGCTTTTGGTGTACGTACACACCCGTAGCTCCGCCCTCATAAGTCGCGCTGCCTAGGACAGTAGAAGTATCAGCTATGGCAGCTAGCGAAGAACCGGCAAAGGTCTCAACCTCGTTGTAAGTGACTACACCATCTTCATCGGTGGTCTTCTTGATCCAGACGCCGTAGTGCAGGTAGTCGTAGTCCGGCTGGTCGGAGGTGGCACCCGAATCAGGCGTGAAAACCCACCCGTCTGACATGGCAGTGATCTTGCTATCTTTATCAAGAGTGACTGTGCACGCAGCAGTGCCGTTACACCTGTACGTGCCCATGGCACCATTATAGGTGCCCTCCACCTCACCGGCCTCGTCCTTGCTGGTAGTAGTCGCATCGTCAAAGCCGAATGTCAACTCCGTCGAATTCCCGGCACCGGCAGCAAACTCAGGGGACTTGACCAATGCAAGAACAGCCGCCTCACTTTCATCAACAGCAAGTGCGGTGAAGTCATTAGTAGGGGTTCCGTCACCGTCTGCATCCGTAGCAGCATCAAGGTCACGAGCATCCAGTGCTTGAGGCGTCTCGCCAGCTGCATTCTGCCACTTCGCGAACGCTACCCCTTTGGGCGCTTCAATGTCGGTGCGGACAATTACAGTCTCCTCAACCACATCACCATCGCTGTCGGCTTCCATCGTGCGAGTGTGCTTGGTGCGTCCGCCACCCAAGTCATCAGCCTGCATGAACTTCGGATCATCATCGCCCGCAAGCGCACTATCCGTGATCTTGACAGTCGTGGCATCACGGTCGCGGCTGATTGCCATCGTATACGGAGTAGCAGCTCTACTGGTACCACCGAGACCGGCATCAGGATTGGCAGGGGTTTGGCCTGGGCCTTGCGCTGCCTCAGCCGCGATGGCCTTCGTCTTCGTTGCAGCCGCTTTAGTCGTCGCAACTATTGCAGCCATTCGTTCTTCTTCTTCCCGATCAGCAATGGCTTGCATGGCAGCTTCCGACAACGCTGCGGTGACTACACCAGATGTGGCCGTTGCCATACCATCCTCGTCCACTGTGAAGGCACAGTCTGCAGCTGCAGAACATGTCAAAGTGACTTCTGTCTCGCCTTCGCCGACATCCATGGTCTCACCAGCGTCAATCGTATAGTCACCGGCTGGTATGTCCAGACCACCCAAGGTAACACTTGGACCTGGCGGTGTAACACAATTCGGAGGGGTGCCCGTTTGCCCATCAGGACATGTCATCGGCTCCGGTTCGGGTGCTGGTGACGAACTGCTGCCGCCACCGCCACACCCGGCAATAAGCAGGAAAAGCGAGGCCACCAGGACCAGCACAAATTTATCTGTTGATTTCATAACAATAGGTCTCCCGTTCATATTGAAGAATGAATCTTGAGTTGGCTTTGGCCTTACTTTTATTCGCGATAACTATAAATATCGGGAGTAAACTTCCAGGGCTTGTACCCGTGATATGGAGGTCGCCAGATGCACCCCGCAGCCCGTCGAAGACTTGAGCCGCTGACCGGCTGCACCTCACCCGATGCGGGGCTGGGCGAACACCTGGCCAGCTGCCTGAATGACGCTGCGGGGAACGGCTGCTGGCCAAAAGAAGCGGGGCGGCCCAACTGGCCGAGTTGCAACACCGTCAATGAACCGGAGACCACGTCGATGACCTGAGCGTAGTGGATTGCTGCAGTTTGCCGAGTGGATCGGGCGGGCATGCAGGTGCGTGCTCGGGGGGTTTGCTGTGCCTGCATTCCGGGAGGAACTGCATGCCAGGAACGTATGATGTTATCAGGAGTAAAAGCCGCACGGACCGGTCAGGGCGCCGGATGCCGGCCTGTCCCAGCGCGAGTGGATTCGTCCCATTTTACTTCCATGGATTCAGGGAGTTATCATTGGACCGGCATGGGGTGGCTGCGGGCTGCGATGGCAGCCCTGCCGGAAAAGCGATTCCGCTTTACAAATTAAATCCCGATAGTTATAGCTATCGGGAGTAAAACCTTCCTTCCAGCAAGCCCCGAGCAGGCATGGAACTGCCTGTTTTGCCTACAGTTATGACTGCCAGCCGCGGAAAATGTTCCCGTGGACGGCAGGCCTTGCCCCCGGCACTTCCGGGCAAGGGTTCGAACCGGTTCCTGGATCGGTTTACTCATTAAATATTAGGCTTCTCGACGAGAAGCCGGACGGGTCGAACCCGTTGAGAACCCGTTTATACCGAAAAAGTGTTAACCATGTCTCCGGTATAAAACGTAAACCATGTCTCCGGGACGGACCCCAGCGTCCCATGGCGCCCGAGCAGGATTCGAATAATAGATCTAAGCTACTGTCTTTTATGACTTTAAGTCAGTGCTGTTCTTTATTGTACCGTCAGAAGTACCGACTACTTTCCGAGGTAGGTGGAGAACTCATCAGGTAACAGTCCCGTTAGTTCATCGGCTGACATCGAGTACAAGTCGTAGGTTAGGTCCAACTGGTCCAGCACATCGCCATATCGGCGAAGCGTGCCTGGCTTACGCCACGTCGATGATGCCCCTCGCTTTGGCTTCCCAGTCTTGCTATCAAAATAAAGGGTGTTCGCGGTCTTAATGATTGCAGGGTTGGTGATTCGTTCCTGACGTGAGGCCAGTTGCTCAACAAAGTCACCTGGCGACTGAGGTCTTTGACAAAGAACTATTGAGGCTGCATCAGGATTGTCCTTGAACAAACGGAAAATCCGGACCGGACCCCTTATAAGATGGCGGTAGAAGTCCCGCCAGCTACTGCTTGGTATATGTCTGTAGTCTTTCCCAGGTTTTCGAGTGCCTCCTGAATCTGCCGGGCATGTGGTATCCAGAAATGCTGCCCCGAGCCACGACCACAATCCGATGTCGGCCATGTCATCTCCGATTTCCACATCCGTCAACAGGTTATCGACGAAGACCGCCAGATCACGTCGGGAATCAAATAGCTGCACTTCAAATTCGTTAGCCTGCGGGATGTCCTCGGAAAATTCTCTTGTATTCAGGAAATCCAAAGGTGTCCCGACAGATTCACCCTGCCTCAGGGACTCAAGCAATATCTCGAATTGTCTAATCCCTTTCTTGTTAAATCGTCGAAGTCTCATCAATAGGACTCCTCCTTGAGCTCACTCTTGACCTTGTGGAGCGCATTTATCTCGTCACAAAACCCAGCACGTGCATCCTCGATCCACTGTTCTATATCGTCGTTTGAGCCTTCCTGATCAATTGATAGGGGTGTATTGCCTGGCAAACATCCGGCAAATTCCAACCAGCCTTCTTTCCACATATCGTCATCGTCAGGCTCAGCCGCCGGAACATACTTTTCCTCCAGCAATATCTGGCGCAATACCTGCTCAAAAATTGCCGGAAGTACAAGTGCCTGAAAAAAGAGATTGGATCTCGCGAGGGACTTGCCAGCGTCAATGCGGTTATTAATTACAAGAAGCGGATGATCAGTTGTCTGATACTCAAGCTTCCAGGGAACCAGCCCTAGATCCCTCGTGGTGACCCTCAGCAACGACTTCGCAGCCTCGTCTTCCTCGTGGCGACGTAAAGGGCTTACCGAATCTGCCACAGCGAATAATCGAGACCGGTGCGATGCATCCACAACCTTTACCCGAAAGTAGTAGCTGTCCGTGCCCGCAAAATCCGTCAACGTAGTCTCGGTCTCGCTTTTTGGCTCTGCAACAGTTCCGAACGGAAACCTCATGAGCGCGTTACGGTCATAGGCTTCGACCCATACCTTCGCATCTGGTGGCAAATCGTAATTCCCCAAGTGGATGTCGGCGTAGAACTTCTGCTGGCCCTCTTCGTCCTCCATTATGGAGAAGGAAAAGTCGTTCTTTTTGATACGTTGCCGACCTGTGTAGTTGAATCGTCTCTGCACCTCAGCTTACCTCCCTTCGGATATCGACAATAAGATCCCTGTCCGGATCAAACCCCTTCACCTGCAATTTCCAGTCTGGCGATTCCGCTAGGATTTCCAGTCTGTTGCCGGTGGCGTTGAGCAAATCGCCACCAGAATGTGTTATTCGCCAGTCATCCTCTCCAAGGTCGAAGTCGGCTGCACTCCATCGGCTATACGGATTGCCCCGCCTGACATCGTAGGCAAGCCGAAGCCGTACTCGCATTGGTGTTGCCTTCTGGCCCGCCTCCGCAAGTGATGCCGTAAAGCCTTCTGCAGTGCGCGATAATTGGAAAATTCTCGGTCGGCTTTTTACATCGACCTTTGTTGTGGGGCGCCGTTTTCCTCCTGGTTTGTGTACTTTGCCAGGACTGTTGACCTGTTTGCCCCCCTTCGAAGATGGGTCCGGAAACAGTTGCCGCAGGGCTGTATCATCAATCTGCTCCGAGCGTTTGTTTAGTAGTCTCAACAGTCCTTGCGGTGCAGCCTTTACAAAGGCAAGTGTAGATCTTCCAACCCGGTACTTTCCGACGAAGTTTCTGGACCGATCCTGCCACTCTGTGTGTGCAGGGTTCTCTGAGTCGCCCAACATTGTCGAAATTGGTAAGTCGTCAGCAATGACAAGGGCCCTGATCCCGCTTTCACGAAGCGACGTGACACCAGTGATAGTTATTCCAGCCCGGATAAACTCATCCAGTGGACCCTCGAGCTCTGGATCGCGCGCAAGGACGACATCGAAGTGAGAAAGTTCCGGCTGTCTGCCGTTGGGGATGATGTAGACAGGTATTCGTGCACAAACGGGTTTGTGTGAATCAAGTGCTTCGGCGAAATCGTCGATTTGACTGAGCTTGAACAACTCGGCTTCCCAAGATGGGCTGTAATGGGGTCTCTGACGTTGTGCCTGTACCTTCTTCTGATCAGGAACGGATATATACCACTTGGCTAAATCAAGTGTGCCCAAAAACGTGTTGTCGTTTTCGGAGATATGTTCCTGAACAACGTCGTTGATGGAGTCTGCTTCGACAGTGACAACCTTGCCATCAGATACAACCTCCACAACCAGTCCTCCCGAAAGGATCGGGTAGAAGTAGTGTTTGACTACGGATGTCAGGACGTCTTTCGCATTGATCTCATCGCGGGGGTATGGAACAGCAATAGAAAGACCTGTTTCCGATTCCCGCGAGATCGAAAAAGTTGAGCAAAAATCGTCAATTCGCTTCGAGTCTGTTATGGGCAAAGCGAACTGGTCCTCATCATGATCTGCATAGTAGCCGTACGGATAGTGCTTTCTCCCGTCAATATGATGAATAGAGAGCGTAGATTGCCCCATGAGCAGGGCGTGTTCGTCTCCGTCACGCAAGGTGAGCCCAAAAAATGCATGGATCTGGCTGGAAGCCGGAAACATCGTTTTCCCCAAGCCCCACCTGCCGCGCTCCTCACCCTGTTTCTTGCCGCGTCCGACATTGCGCCAGAAATAGAAGAAGTCAGCCAGTTCGCCTTCCTCCGGGTCTAAATAAGCTTCCGGATCGCCGACCAGCCCGCGCGTGCCAAAATCCTCGAACAACAAAAACGGTACCTTTCCATTGATATTTGGAATTTCTGCGATAATGTCAGTGGCTTGGATATGTCTCCTCAGACTGTCCAGATACGGTGCAGCGTCCTTGGCCCTCGGGAGATCAGAATCATCTGGAAACGTGATTCGGACACGAACAGGGCCATCCGAGCCGTTGGCTTTAGCATCAAGACTGTTCTGGATTGCTTCCCTGACCAGCGCATCCGAGTAGCTGTCTAAAGCGGCTGTATTGAAGTAATCATCCTGCACTGGATCCTGATTCATTTCTCCACGATCCATGACTCGAAAATGCCACATACCATCTCTTCCTGTTTGCATGTAAGTTGCGTATTCTGAAGGTTGGCACCCGGACGCGGCAAGTCTGTCACTGTCCGGGCGTAGCAATGCGGGACTAGAAAGCCGGTTCGGACCGAAATTGCAATTTTTGACTCCTTATGTCATTCTGTCAAAAAATGACCCAGAGGATAGAAGGTGCTGGCATCCGGGAGTGCAGAAATATCCAGTCTCATTGAGAGATCCGGATTGTCCAAGCAGGAAATAGCTGCAGGGACAGGTTACAACATAAGAACAGTATACCGCTGGCGGTCCGGGGAAACTGCTCCAAAAAAGACGGTCACCGACTGGCTGTCGAAACAGGTCTTTGTCAACGGGCGATACAGGCCTGCAGAAAGGCCGGCATTTACCTTCATTGACCTGTTTGCAGGTGTTGGTGGTTTCCGGATCGGATTTGAGTCCATCGGTGGGCGATGTATCTTCACCAGTGAGTGGGACTCGCCCTGCCGTACCACCTACCACGCCAACTTCCCGTGTACCCACCCTGTGGCAGGAGACATCACCGCTCTGCCGGAAGAAGAAATTCCTGCACATGACATCCTGCTGGCAGGCTTTCCATGCCAGCCCTTTTCCATTGCCGGTGTTTCAAAAAAGAATGCGCTGGGCATGAAGCACGGCTTTGCCGACGCCACCCAGGGAACCCTGTTCTTTGATGCGGCCAGGATCATTGCCCATCACCGGCCGGCGGCCTTTTTGCTGGAGAATGTGAAGAATCTCGTCAGCCATGACAGGGGAAATACATTCCGTGTGATCAGGACTACCCTGGAAGAGGAGCTTGGTTATCACATTGACTGGCGTGTGATCAATGCCAAGGGATTTGTGCCACAGAACCGCGAACGGATTTTCATCGTCGGCTTCAGGGAGAACACCGGATTTGATTTCAGCAAACTTGAGATACCGGATCCTGACAATGGCCCGTTACTGCGCTCGATCCTGCACCCACAGGATGGCTCTGAACCGGAAGACCCTCCCTACACACATGGTCTAAAGGGAAAGGTGGGCTCGAAATACACCCTTACGAAAAATCTGTGGAGCTATCTCAAGGACTATGCCATCAAGCACAAGGCGCGGGGAAACGGGTTCGGGTACGGACTTGTTGGCCCGGACGATACCTCCCGCACACTTTCTGCACGTTACTACAAGGACGGATCGGAAGTGCTTGTCCGCCAGTACAAGAAAAGACCTCGTCGCCTGACCCCGAGAGAGTGTGCACGGCTGATGGGCTTTGAGGGGCCCGGAAGACCCCGTTTCGAGATTCCTGTTTCTGACACACAGGCCTATAAGCAGTTTGGCAACGCAGTAGTCGTCCCTGTCGTCGAGACCATTGCCCGGTTCATGCGTCCCCATATTCTTTCAGTCATGGCAAACGACAGGAAACAGGCTGAGCTGGACCTGGAGTATGCCCCGGTAGAAGAGGAGCTGCAGGTCGCCAGTGCCTGACATTGTCTCCCCGGAAACTCGCAGCCGCATGATGGCGGGTATCCGGGGCAAGGATACGAAGCCCGAGCTTTTTATCCGCAAGGCCCTGCATGCAAGAGGATTCAGATACCGGCTGCATGACCGCAGGCTGCCCGGAAAGCCGGATCTGTCTTTTCCGAAATACCGGGCGGTCATTCTTGTAAACGGATGCTTCTGGCACGGGCATGACTGTCATCTGTTCAAGTGGCCCTCCACCCGGCAGGAGTTCTGGCGCAGCAAGATTACACGCAACAGGCAGAAGGACAAGGAGACCTGGCAGGCGCTCAGGGAGCGTGGATGGCGTGTAGCTGTCATCTACGAATGCGCCCTGAAAGGCAGGACGCGGCTTGATCCCGACAGGGTGATCGATACAACAGAGAAATGGCTGCATTCGGAGCAGGAGGCCCTCGTGGTTGAGGGCATCGATGAAAAGAGCAGGACGGGAGCACAGGATGAGAAAAGGGTATCTGTCTGAATATTTTGCCGGTGTGGTCGCAAAACGGCTGAGTGCTGTAGAGGCACATCCGGAAAGTTCCAACCAGCATGAGTTCAACGGGGTGATGCCCCTGAAACAGCTTCTGGGTCTGGAGAAACTGGCAGACAGGCCAACCCGGTTTATATGGTTTGGGGACGAAAACGAGGGATTCTCAGAGGACTCATCCATCACATGGTACGACGCGCGTGAACGGCATCCGAAACGCACCGAGCACAGACTCTATTTCAGGAGCAATCCGGTGATGGAGCGCGCCGGTGCAGGGGACCTGCTGGTTGTTGCCAGAAGACCTTCCGGTGAACTGATGATCATTGTGGTTGCGCAGGGAAGCACGGAAGAAAGCCGGCTTGTATGGCTTTTCGGTCTTTCAGCCGGAGAGCTTGGGGCCGGCTTCACGTACACAGATCTTGAAAACGGGGATGACCAGCAGATCGGATTTGCTGCAAGATTTATCCTCGAATCCCTTGGCATGGAGCTCGAGGAGCCGGAGCCTGAAAGGCTGGACAGGCTGCTCGAGCCTTTCCAGGGGATATTTCCGACGACTGCCGAGTTCTCCAACTTTGCTAGGAGTACTCTCCCCGAGGTCAGTCCCGTTACTGATCCTGATGATGCCCTGCTTGCGTGGATGGAACGTGAGGAAAAGCTGTTTCGCCGCATGGAGCATCATGCGGTGGCACAGCGCCTGAGGGACGGATTCTGGTCCGGTGAGGTGGCCGATGTGGACGGGTTTATCAGCTTCTCACTCAGCGTGCAGAACAGGAGAAAGGCGCGTGCCGGGTATGCACTCGAGCACCATCTCGAAGAGATATTCACAGCCTTTGGACTGAAACATGACCGGCAGGCAGTCACTGAACACAATTCACGGCCTGACTTCCTTTTCCCCGGTGCAACCGAGTATCACAATCAGGATTTCCCGGCGACCGGTCTTTCCATGCTGGGGGTAAAGTCCACCTGCAAGGACCGATGGCGGCAGGTTCTTTCGGAAGCAAAAAGGATACCGGACAAGCATCTCCTGACGCTTGAGCCCGGTATTAGCGAGACCCAGACTGCCGAGATGCGGGCCAGCAGGATTCAGCTTGTCCTGCCTGCTGAACTGCATGGTACCTACACCGGCGCCCAGAGGGCGTGGATAATGAATGTGCATGACTTTATTGATCATATAAGGCAACAGCAGGAGAAGTGATCGCAGTCAAATGCAGCTGCATGTCAGATACACATCAGGCAAGGTAATTCCGTTATTTCCCAAAACGGCCAACAGCTGAACATCCACACCCATCACACCTGCTGCCTGGATTCGATCCATTGGATCACTGTGTGTTCATGCCAGCCAACTGAACGTGCACCGGTCAACTTGATCTGTTTTGGAAAATTGCCCTTGGCGATCTGGGCGTAAATCGTGGAGCGGGAAAGTCCGGTCATGCGCTGGACATCCTTCAGTCTTACAATCCTGTAGTTCATGGTTGGGTTCCTCATTCTTTTCCTTCTGGTTGCAATCGTCATAGCTACCTTCCCAGGTATGCTGCAGTAATCTGTTCTCTCTCATGGCCGAGTTCCTGGCTGATGGTCATCCGGGCCTGGTGGTCCAGTTCGCGCTGTGCCGGGGTCAATGATTTACTGTCCGACCCACCAGTGGCCGGGCACTTCCGGCCTGTGAGTTCCTCGTAGCGTTCCTGCGCATAGGCATGGCGCAGCCCGTGCATGCTCGAGAGTCCGGCCCGGGTGGTATGGCCCTCGTAGACTCTCAGCTGCTGCACATAACTTCGATGGGATGGGATCAATGAGCCGAAGCCGGCCAAGGCCCGGGCACGATCAAGGACCTCTCTTTGATGTTCCGTTCGAACGGGGATCGTTCGGGGCTTGCCGCCCTTGGTCCAGCTGGTCTTGAGCCGGAGGTGATCCTTCTGATCAGCATAACTGGGCATGAACTTCATGGCCTCCTCGCGGCGCAGCCCAAAGGCCCGCTGCAGTTCGAGACTCATGCGCACATGAATGTCCTTGACCTTGCCGAGTTGGGTTTGGGTGATGTCCTTGGCCTTACTCTCGTTGGTGACGAACCTTCGGTCCGGGATGCCATAGAATTCATTGGAGCGGGCGATGACGTTCTGCTTGTTGACCTTGTCGGCCCACCATCTCAGTGCAGCCATCCGGTTCTTGATCGTTCCGATCGAGAGATCCTTTCCCTGCCACTGCTTCACCAGCGCCTCGATGTGCTTGGGCTTGAGTGATTTTGACTGCATCTTGCGGTAGCCCATCGTATGCAGTTCGTTGGCCATCAGCGTCAGCATGCGCTCTCTGTTTCGTTGCGTGGCATAACTGCCCTCCCGGCAGTGCCGGCAGAGTTGTTTCAGATCGTAGTTCAAAGTCCTCATACGCGTGTTCTCTCGGTCTGGTGAGTGTTTCCGAACACCTGGAAGCCTGAGCTCACAGGTTCGCTTGCGCGATGCAGTTCAATGGGACACGACTCCCTCAATGACTTGAATGGGCCTCAGTCAAGGCCGTACAGATTCTCTTCTGTGGAAGAGCGACCCTGTACCGGTCAAGGTGCCCGTTCAGGGCGTTTCTGAAGATGGGAATACCCTCCTTTTGAATTGTGTGGATACGCTCCACTGGATTGAAAATTACGGCCCGTGCGCAGCAGTCCTGCCTGGTCCCGAAGACCAGACCGGTGTGCCGTTCACGGGCGTGGATAGATGTCACGCACAGGAAAACCCGCACGTGCCGATAGGCTGAATGCCTTGCGTTGAAGATGGAGACCGGCCCGAAGACCTGAATCCTGATGCCTGGGTACCGCTGTACACAGGCTGGTGTTGAAGATGGATCGCAGCCTTGCGGCTGGGGCACCTGTTGCGCGATCCGGAGGCGCCTCGTTGCCACTGTTAACCCGCAGTGGCGCGGTACAAAATCTACGGGTTCAGTATACCATCCGGTGCCCCTCAGTCACGGAAAATCTTCTTACCCCGGAGCTAAAAATTTCGACGCCGTAATTTGGGGGGCATTCAGCTCTCAAAAACGCACAGTACGGTGCTACCAGCCTCGTGGTCCTGCAGGCGGCCGCGTCACTCCTGCGTTTCACTTCGTTCATCGAGGAGTGACACGACCGGGTACCGGGGTGGACGGCACGGGGAACAGTCGGATAGCGCTTGCTATTACGGTGAATTCGATCACGCTACATCCAGTTGGCGGGCATGAAAGTACGGGGGTTCAGCGGATCGGGTCTGCCAGCAGAAGCCTGCCGCTAGTGGCTTGGCCGCCTAGCCGTTGGCTACCTTGGAGAAGATCGGGATCACCTTGCCGGAGACGCGCATCTCATCCAGGTAATCGGCCCACCACTGCATCATGGTCCGGCGCTCATCCAGGTAGCGGGCATGGTAGGTATAGGCGGCCCGCACACTGTTTCGCTCCTTGTGGGCCAGCTGGCGCTCGATGGCGTCTGGATTGAAGCCGGACTCGTTCAGGATCGAGGAGGCCGTGGCCCGGAAGCCATGCGGCACCGCCTTGCTTTTGCCCTCCACGGTCCCGTCATAGCCCAGCTTGAAGATCGCCCGGCGCATCGTGTTGTCCGACATCTCACGGGAGCGATCGCGCTCGGAGGGAAACACCAGATCGTATTTGCCGGTCATGCCATGCAACAGCTCGATGAGTTCCAGAGCTTGCCGGGACAGGGGCACCAGGTGTTCATTGTCCATCTTCATGCGGTCTGCGGGTACACGCCACACCCTGTCCTCGAGGTCGAATTCTTCCCACCGAGCACCGCGCAGTTCGCTGGAACGCACAAAGGTCAGCAGCAACAGTTTGATGGCTCGCTGGGTCAGCATACGCCCACGGTCACTGTAGTTCTCCAGTTCTTTCAGGAACTGCGGCAGTTCCTCCCGTGGCAGAGAGGCCCAGTGCCGGACCTTGCGGGGCTTGACAATGCCACCCAGGTCCCTGGCGGGATTGCTGGTGGCAATGCCTTGCTGGATGGCAAAGCGACAAATGGCATGGATCGCCTGCTTGACCCGGTTTGCTACATCCAGCGCGCCGCGTGCCTCGATCTTTCGAATCGTGGCAATGACCCGCTTTGGGGTAATCTCGTCTATGTACAGGTAGCCTAAATCTTGAAAGGCATTGCTTTCCAGACGCCTGAGTACCCGGGCAGCATGCCGTGGAGTCCAGGTGTCCTTGTTGTGTTCCCACCATTGACGGGCGACAGCCTCGAAGTCATCGGTATGCTTGGCCTGTTTCTCCTCCTTGCGAACTTCACTCGGGTCCCGGTTATCATCGAGGTGAAGCTTGGCCTGTCTACGCTTTTCCCTGGCATCCTTGAGGCTGATCTGCGGATAGACCCCCAAGGCTAGGGTCTTGCGCTTGCCACGAAACCGGTAGTCCAGTCGCCAGTACTTGTGGCCATTCTTTTTGACGAGCAGATACATGCCACCGCCATCGGCCATCTTGTAGTTGCCGGAACGGGGTTTTGCTGCCTTGATACGTGTGTTGGTGAGGGGTATTTTGACGGTACTTTTTTAAATTGAACCAGAGATACCGTCAAAAGTACCGTCATTTTTTCTGGATGTCAATAAACCTCATAGGACACTAAAAAACGGTCAAACTTAATATAAGTTGCTATTTTTAAAGTGAATTATAGATACCTCTGGATTTTATCGGACATTATCGGACGGTTTAAATGGTGCCCCGAGCAGGATTCGAACCTGCGACCTTCCCCTTAGGAGGGGGACGCTCTATCCAGCTGAGCTAACGGGGCTGTACATGGAAGTCATTCTCGGGCAAGGGTCTTGTCGAAGTTTTACTGCTGGCAAATACAGGTGGCTCAAAGCCACCTCTACAGGTTTTTCTCGTTTTTGCGGGTGGGTGTTGGTGCCGGGAGAGAGACTCGAACTCTCACTCTGTTTCCAGAACCGGATTTTGAATCCGGCGCGTCTACCGGTTCCGCCATCCCGGCGCATTCTCGAAAAGTTTAGGGTACATTAGCAGGTCAGCACTACTCAGACCGCGACCCACTGAAATATACCACACGTTTTGAAGCTAGTTCAGTTCGACTACAGGCTCCCGGAAGCACTCATCGCACAGTCTCCGCTGCCTGAGCGAACCTCAGGCAGGCTGCTGCACTTTGCGCGCCAGGGCAGTGAGTACCGGGATCTGAAATTCCTGGACCTGAAGCACTTGTGTCGCGAGGGTGACTTGCTGGTCCTGAACGACACCCGGGTCATTCCCGCACGCCTGTTTTGCAAAAAGACATCCGGCGGCAAGGTCGAGCTGCTGGTCGAGCGCATACTCGATGCCGGCGAGGTGCTCGTGCAGCTCAAGGCCAGCAAGTCCCCGTTGCCCGGCAGCCAGCTGGTGTTTGCCAACGGTGCGACCGCAGAAGTGAAGGGCCGTGAGGATGACTTTTTCGTGCTGCAGTTCAAAGACCGGCAAGAAATCGAGACGCTGCTGCGTGAGTACGGCAAGACCCCGCTGCCACCCTACATCGGCAGGGAAGCAGGCCGGCAGGATTGCGAACGGTACCAGACGGTGTATGCGCGACACCCGGGTGCCGTGGCCGCACCGACCGCCGGGCTGCATTTCGACCGCCGCATGCTTGAGCAACTGCAGCGCCGGGGGGTGGAGCATGCCTTCATTACCCTGCACGTGGGTGCCGGCACGTTCCAGCCGGTGCGCGCACAACACATCGAGTCGCACAGGCTGCATGCCGAGCAGGCGCAGGTCACAGAGCAGGTGTGCCAACGGGTGCTGGCGTGCAGGCAACGGGGCGGGCGCGTCATTGCGGTGGGCACCACGGCTGTGCGGGCACTGGAATCTGCGGCACTGGAAGGTGGCCTCCAGCCGTATTCGGGAGATACCCGCCTGTTCATTTTCCCGGGCTTTCAATTTAAAGTGGTGGATGGCCTGGTGACCAACTTTCATTTGCCAAAATCGACATTGCTCATGCTGGTATGCGCCTTTGCCGGGTACGAGACCACCATGGCCGCGTACCGGCATGCCGTGGCACAACGGTACCGCTTTTACAGCTACGGTGATGCCATGTTCATCGAACCTGAGAAATAAGAACTGCAAGCGAGGGCTGTCATGGAGTTTACGATCCACGCACGGGACGGCGCTGCGCGCAGCGGTTGCCTGACGTTTGCGCGCGGCCAGGTGGACACGCCCGCCTTCATGCCGGTGGGCACCCATGGCACGGTCAAGGCCATGACCCCGGAAGAACTGCTGGCCTCAGGGACGCAAATGATCCTCAGCAACACCTTCCACCTGATGCTGCGCCCGGGCATCGAGATCATCCGGCAGTGCCGGGGACTGCATGATTTCATGCATTGGCAGGGACCGATCCTGACAGATTCCGGAGGATTCCAGACCTACAGCCTGGCGTCCATGAGAAAGCTGACAGAGCAGGGGGTCCTGTTCAAATCACCGGTGGACGGTGCAGAGGTCTTTCTCAGTCCCGAACTTGCGATCGACATCCAGCAGCACCTCGGTGCCGACGTCATCATGGTGCTGGATGACTGTACGCCGCATACGGCCAGCCGAAGCCAGGCGCTCGACTCGATGCAACTGTCCTTGCGCTGGGCCGAGCGCTGCCGGGCCGCACACGGGAGGCACGACAGCACCCTGTTTGCGATCGCGCAGGGCGGGCGCTACCCGGAATTGCGAAAGCAGTGTGCCACTGAACTGGCGGATATGGATTTCAGCGGCTATGCGCTTGGAGGATTGTGCGTCGGGGAGGCACCGGATGAACGCCTCGTGCTGCTGGATTCCATGGTGGAGACGCTGCCCGAAGCCAAGCCCCGTTACATGATGGGCGCCGGGCGGCCGCAAGATATCATTGAAGCCGTGCGGCGCGGCATTGACATGTTCGATTGCGTACTTCCGACACGCAATGCCCGCACCGGGTTTCTTTATACCCGCAAGGGGCTGCTGCGCATCCGCAACAGCCGCTACCGCGAGGATACGCGCCCGGTGGATGAGGACTGCAGCTGCTATACCTGCAGGCACTATTCACGTGCGTATCTCAGGCACCTGGACAAGTGCGGGGAAATCCTGGGTGCGCGCCTCAACACCATCCACAACCTGCATTACTTCCAGGACCTGATGCGGGAAATACGCCAAGCGATCCGGGCCGGAAATTTTGCCGAATTTTCCAGGGAGTTGCTCCGCGTGCAGTCCCATGATGCGGAGACTGTGGCATAATACGGCGCTGCAAATTCCAAGGAGGTCCCGGCACTTCGAAACGACCGGGTTCCAGACCAAAGCAAGGGTAGTATGTTACTGATTTCTGATGCGATGGCCCAAAACGCCGCCGGGTCCATGGGCGGCGGGTATGAAATCTTCATCATGATCGCGATTTTCTTCGCGATCATGTATTTCATGATCATCCGGCCCCAGCAAAAGCGCAACAAGGACCACCAGCAACTGATCGGTTCGCTGGCGAAGGGAGACGAGGTGATGACCTCGGGCGGCATGCTGGGCAAGATCCTGAAGGTCGGGGAAAACTCGATCACGCTGGAAGTTGCCGACGGGGTGGCCGTCAAGCTGCAGAAAACCTCGGTTTCCTCCGTGCTGCCCAAGGGTTCACTGAAACATGATTGACGCCGGGAAATAGGCGTTTTTCATCTCCCTGCAATTCCATCTTGACAGGCTAAGCGCATGGCGGCAGCTCCTCTGAATCAGTATCCCCTGTGGAAGCACCTGTTCATCCTGGCAGTGATCGTGATCATCGGCCTGTACAGCCTGCCGAATCTGTACCCGAGCATGCCGGCCATCCAGGTCTCGCACGATTCCGGCGTGCTGGATGCCGCCACCCCGCCCGTGCTCAGGCGCGCCCTGCAGGAGAAGGGCATCCAGGCGCAGAGCGAGGACCAGGGGGATAACCGGCTGCTGCTGCGATTTTCAGATACGGAGCAGCAACTGCAGGCGTTCGAGGCCGGCAAGCAGGCCCTGGACGGACGTCATGTCGTGGCCCTGAACCTTGCGAATTCGATGCCCGGGTGGATGCGCCTGATCGGCGCCTCGCCCATGAACCTCGGCCTGGACCTGCGAGGCGGCGTGCACTTCCTGCTGCAGGTGGACATGAAGGCGGCGGGTGCCAAGGCCATCAACAATTATGCCGCGGCGGTCCGCGTGGAACTGCGTGAAGCCAAGCTGCGCCGGTTTTCCGTCACCCAGACGGGGGATGAAGTGAAAATCAGGTTCCGGGATGCGGCCAGCAGGGACGCGGGACACGAAGTGCTCAGCGAAGAATACGGGGCCGAGCTGGACTTTGCCGAGGTGGACGGAAATGACGGGTTTTCCCTGGTGGCCACCATCAATGAGGAAACCATGCGCGAGACCCAGAGTCTCGCCATCCAGCAGAACATACAGACGCTGCGCAACCGGGTGAACGAGCTGGGCGTCGCCGAGCCGGTCATACAGCAGCAGGGCGCCGAGCGGATCGTGGTGCAGCTTCCGGGCGTACAGGACACCGCCCAGGCCAAGGAAATCCTGGGAGCCACGGCCACGGTGGAATTCCGCATGGTGAACGAGCAGTCGGACCCGTTCGAGGCGGCCGAGACCGGGCGTATCCCAACCGGTTCGATCCTCTATTACGAACGCGACAGCCAAAGTCCGATCCTGCTGAAACGCGATGTCATGCTGACCGGGGACTCGATCATCAATGCGAACTCGGGTTTTGATGAAAACGGACTGCCGGCGGTGATCATCACCCTGGACGGCAAGGGTGCCGCCCGTTTCAGCAAGGTCACGGCCGAAAACATCAAGAAGCTGATGGCCGTGGTGTTCATCGACAACAAGACGGTGATCTTCAACCAGGACGGCGAACAAAGGAGAAGAACCGTCAAGAGCGAGGAAGTCGTCAGTGTGGCCCGCATCCAGGAGCAGCTGGGCAAACGCTTCCAGATCGAGGGCCTGGATTCCACGCACGAGGCGCTCAAGCTCGCGCTGCTGCTGCGTGCGGGTGCGCTTGCAGCCCCCGTCGAGATTGTCGAGGAGCGCACCGTCGGTCCAAGCCTCGGACAGCAGAATATCGATTTGGGCAAGAAATCGATCATCATCGGATTTATTCTGGTGATGATCTTCATGGCCCTGTATTACCGCCTGTTCGGCATTGCGGCGGACCTTGCGCTGGCGGTCAATCTGGTCCTGATCATCGGCATCATGTCGCTGATCCCCGGGGCCACGCTGACCTTGCCGGGCATCGCCGGGATCGTGCTGACCGTGGGCATGGCCGTCGATGCGAACGTCCTGATTTTCGAGCGCATCCGCGAGGAGCTGCGAAACGGAAATTCACCCCAGGCCAGTATCCATGCCGGCTACAGCAAGGCGCTTTCCACCATTGCGGATGCCAACGTCACCACCCTGATTGCCGCAATCGTGCTGTTTGTGTTCGGGACCGGACCGATCAAGGGGTTTGCGGTCACGCTGTCCATCGGCATCGTCTGTTCCATGTTCACCGCCATCATGGGAACGCGCGCCCTGGTCAACCTCTACTACGGTAGCCAGAAATCACCCAGCCTGGCGGTGTAGACATGCAGTTGCTCAAGGACAAGCTGAACATCGACTTCATGGGCAAGCGCAAGCTGGCCTTGATGGTGTCGGGTGTCCTGATCGTGGTCTCGATCGCGGCCATGGCTGCCCGCGGCCTGAATCTGGGCATTGACTTCACCGGGGGCACGCTGGTTGAAGTGGGCTACTCGGACTCGGTACAGCTTGAACCCGTGCGCGGGGCATTGCTGGCCAGCGGGCTGGACGATGCCATCGTCCAGCACTTCGGCACCACCCGGGACGTCCTGATCCGTCTGCCCGTGGCGGAATCGGACCGGGACAAGTCCTCTCTCAGCAACAAGGTGATTCGCGCACTGGAATCCACGGGTTCGCTCGAGGTGCGACGCGTGGAGTTCGTCGGCCCGCAGGTCGGCGGCGAACTGAGGGACAAGGGGGGGCTGGCCATGCTGTATGCCCTGTTCGGTATCCTGGTGTACGTGGCATTGCGTTTCGAATGGCGCTTCTCGCTGGGCTCGGTGGCGGCCCTGGTGCATGACGTGGTGCTGGTGGTGGGTTTTTTCGCACTCACCCAGACGGAGTTTGACCTGACGGTGCTGGCGGCGCTGCTGGCCGTGATCGGTTACTCGCTCAATGACACGATCGTGGTGTTTGACCGGATCCGTGAAAATTTCAGGCGCATCCGCAAGGCCACCTCGGAAAAAGTCATCAACACCTCCATCAACCAGACGTTCTCACGTACCCTCATGACCTCGATCACCACATTGCTGGTACTGATCGCCCTGTTTCTGTTCGGCGGCGAGGTGATTCATGCCTTTTCGATCGCGCTGATTGTCGGCGTACTCGTCGGCACCTACTCGTCCATCTACGTTGCCAGCACTTCCCTGCTGGCACTGAACGTCAGCAAGGAGGACCTGATGCCGGTGGAAACTGCGAACAGGAGCGACGACGGCAGTCAGGTTTGATTGCGGGGTTTGCGGGCCCTGTGGATGCTGTCCAGCATCGCCCGGAACACTTTCGGGTTGGCTGCAACGATATTGCCGGTCTCAAGATGCGTGTGTCCGCCTTCGGGATCACCGACCAGCCCGCCGGCCTCCTGGATGAGCAGGCAGCCTGCGGCGATGTCCCAGGGGTTCAGGCCAAATTCCCAGAACCCGTCCAGGCGTCCGGCAGCGACGTAGGCCAGGTCCAGTGCAGCCGAGCCTGCACGGCGGATCCCCGAGGTGTGCAGGATCAGGGCACGCAACGTCGCCAGGTAGGCATCGACGTCCTGGCCCTCGCGAAACGGCAGGCCGGTGCCGAGCAGCGCATCCTCCAGGCCACTCAGGCCTGCCACACGGATTTTCCTGTCATTGAGGGTGGCGCCGTTTCCGCGGCTGGCACAAAACAGTTCGCCCCGGAGCGGGTCATAAACCACACCGGCCTCCAGGCGGTTTTGGTGGCGCAAGGCAATCGAAACGCAATGATGCGGGAAGCCGTGCAGGTAATTGGTGGTACCGTCGAGTGGATCGATGATCCACTGGTACTCGCCTGCATCCCCCTGGCTGGGGCCGCTTTCCTCGGCAAGGATGCTGTGGTCCGGATATGCGCGGCGGATTATACTGATGATTTCGCGTTCTGCCTGATGGTCGATTTCACTGACAAAGTCATTTTTCTTTTTTGTGTGTACGGAAAGGGAGTCCACGCGCCCCAGGTTGTGCGTAATGGTTTTGCCCGCCTCGCGCGCGGCTGTGATTGCAATGTGTAGTGCAGCTTGCATGGGAACGGATCGGGCAGTCGCAGGGCCGGGACAGCATACCAAAAAGCGTGCAGATTGTTGTGCCAAGTTCGAGGCCGGGACGTGGCGGCTGTCGTGAACCGGTCCCATTCCACCCGCATCGTGCTGGTCGAGCCTTCGCATCCCGGCAATATCGGGGCGGTCGCGCGCGCTGCAAAGACCATGGGCATCGAACGTCTTGTCCTGGTCAACCCGAAACGGTTTCCGGACCCGCAGGCCACGGTGCGTGCCGTGGATGCCGCGGACGTGCTCGAGCGTGCAGTCGTTTGCGCTTCGCTGGGGGAGGCCGTCAACGACTGCACCTTCGTCGTCGGCACCAGTGTGCGCAGGCGCGGCCTGTCCTGTGCGCGGATTTCCCCCAGGCAGCTGGGCTCCAGGGTGTGGCACGAGCTGGAACGGGGGCCCGTGGCGATTGTCTTTGGCCGCGAGAGCAGCGGCCTGTCGAATGACGAGCTGGACCTGTGCCAGTTCGTGACCGCCATACCCTCGATCAATTCATTGAATCTTGCCGCCGCCGTGCAGGTGATCTGCTATGAAATTTTCATGGCGGCCGGGCAATCCCCCGCCGTGGACCGCGAAGATGCACTGGCCACGTCGGTGGAACTCGAGCACCTGTTCGAGCACCTGCAAACGGTGCTGCTGGAGATCGGGTTTCTGGACCCCAAGCAGCCCAAACTGCTCATGCGACGCCTCAGGCACGTGTACCAGCGGGCTCGCCTGACCCAGGTGGAAGTCAACATTCTGCGCGGGATCCTGAGCGCGACCCAAAACCCTTCCTCGCAGTGAATTTTCCGAAAATCCCGGCCTTTTGAACGGGCGCACGGGGTCTCCCTTCCCAACGGGATAGTCAGGCAGGAGAAATCTATTCCTTCTTATACCCGAGTTATTTACTAGGTTATTTGCTATACTGGCAGGCGGAGAACACGGTTTGATTGGATGACAGGGGACATTGGGTCATGAAACTCAGCACAAGAGGGCGATATGCAGTGACTGCCATGTTCGATATTGCCCTGCACCATGACGAAGGCCCGGTGTCGCTGGCCGATATCTCGGAAAGGCAAGGAATTTCCCTGGCCTACCTGGAACAGCTGTTCTCGTTATTGCGCGGCCGGGGACTGGTGAAAAGCACCCGCGGCCCGGGCGGCGGATACTCGCTTGCCGTGGGCTCGGAAGAGATCGCCATCGCCGATGTCATCGATGCGGTCGACGAGAGCCTGGATGCCACCCGTTGCGGGGGCAGTGCGGATTGCCAGAATCAC
Organism: Gammaproteobacteria bacterium; assembly: GCA_965203725.1. GTDB lineage: Bacteria > Pseudomonadota > Gammaproteobacteria > UBA4575 > UBA4575 > WTFY01. Next base: position 206,736 of record CBDBDH010000001.1, on the reverse strand, counting down.
CATCGTTGCCTGACACATGATTTGTGGGAAAGCCTGAGCGACCAGATCCGCAGTCATCTCTCAAGCATCAGTCTTGCGCAGGCCGTCAGCAACGCGCACGTGCTGGAAGTATCCAGCCGGCAGGAACACCGGATCAACCGGATGGAAGTTGTCCAGGGAACGAGTTGAACGAAACATGATGTGACATTGGCAGGAACCGAACAGTGACCGACATGAAATTACCCATATACCTGGATTACAGCTCCACCACGCCCGTCGACGAGCGCGTGGCCGAGGCCATGATGAAGTGCCTGACGCTGGATGGGAACTACGGAAACCCGGCATCCCGCAGCCACAGCTTGGGCTGGAGTGCGGAAAAGGCCGTGGAAGAGGCCAGGGAGCATGTTGCGGCATTGATCCAGGCAGACCCGAAAGAAGTCATCTGGACCAGCGGGGCGACCGAGTCGGATAACCTGGCCATCAAGGGCGCAGCACATTTCTACCAGAAGAACGGCAAACATATCATTACCTGCAAGACGGAGCACAAGGCCGTGCTGGATACCTGCCGCCAGCTGGAAAGGGAAGGGTTTGAAGTGACCTACCTGGAGCCCCAGAGCTCCGGGCTGGTTGATCTCGATGATCTTCGGGAAGCGATCCGCGACGACACCATCCTGGTCTCGATCATGCACGTCAACAACGAGATCGGCGTCATCCAGGACATCAAGGCCATCGGCGAAATTACCCGCAAGCAAAAGATCATTTTTCACGTGGATGCCGCCCAGAGCCCAGGCAAGGCGGGTATCGACGTGCAGGACATGAACGTCGACCTGATGAGCTTGTCGGCACACAAGGTCTACGGGCCCAAGGGCATCGGTGCCCTGTATGTGCGCAGAAAGCCCCGGGTTCGCATCGAGGCGCAGATGCATGGGGGCGGGCATGAACGTGGCATGCGTTCAGGTACGCTGGCTACACATCAGATCGTGGGAATGGGCGAGGCATTCCGTATCGCAAAAGAAGAAATGGCTTCCGATAACGAGCGCATTCTCATGTTGAGGAACCGGCTGTTGAACGGCCTCAAGGACATTGACGAAATCTATATCAACGGGGACCTGGAGCAACGCATCCCCGGCAACCTCAATGTCAGCTTCAATTTTATCGAGGGCGAAAGCCTGATCATGGCGCTCAAGGACATTGCGGTGTCATCAGGTTCGGCCTGTACAAGCGCATCCCTTGAGCCCAGCTATGTACTGCGGGCGCTGGGCCGTGATGATGAGCTTGCACACAGCTCAATACGCTTTACAATCGGGCGGTTTACGACGGCGGAAGAGGTCGATTACGCGACCCAGTTGATCAGGAGTGCCGTGGTCAAGTTGCGTGACCTTTCTCCCTTGTGGGAAATGCACAAGGAGGGCATTGACCTCAAGACCGTCGAATGGGCAGCCCATTGAGGTGGCTGCCGGTTCTGGAGAGTTTAATTTTTAATACATACTGGTACAGGAAATCAGGAGACGTGAATCATGGCATACAGTGACAAAGTGTTGGACCATTACGAGAACCCGCGTAACGTGGGGTCGTTTGACAAGGACGACCGCAGCGTGGGCACAGGCATGGTTGGCGCACCCGCATGCGGTGATGTGATGAAACTGCAGATCAAGCTTGGGGATGACGGCGTCATCGAGGATGCCAAGTTCAAGACCTATGGTTGTGGCTCGGCGATCGCTTCCTCCAGCCTGCTGACGGAATGGGTGAAAGGTAAAACCCTGGATGAGGCTTCCGAAATCAAGAACACGGATATCGCGGAAGAACTTGCCTTGCCCCCTGTGAAAATTCACTGCTCGGTGCTGGCAGAAGATGCAATCCAGGCGGCGATAGAGGATCTCAAGTCCAAGGATGCAGGTGCATCCGGACACAAGAAAATCGCATAAGCGGGAAAAACGTGTCCATCTCCCTGACGAACAGTGCGGCCGAGCACGTAAAAAGCTACCTTGAAAAGCGTGGCAAGGGGGTCGGTGTGCGCCTTGGCGTGAAAACGACGGGCTGTTCGGGGATGGCCTACACGATCGAATTTGCGGATCAGGTCGAAAAAGAGGACCACATTTTTGAAGACAAGGGTGTCAAGGTAGTGATCAACCCGAAAAGCATGGTGTATCTGAACGGCACCGAACTGGATTTCACGCGCGAAGGATTGTCGGAAGGCTTTCAATTCAGGAATCCGAACGAAAAAGACCGCTGTGGTTGCGGGGAGAGTTTCAGCGTCTGACCCTCCCCCGGCCTTGATCATTTCAGCGATCTTCTTTCTTCCACCCACCCGGTTAGCATGAATATCGATCTCACTCGAAACTATTTCGAGTTGTTCGGCCTTGCCGAGAGCTTTGATGTGGACCAGGAGGCGCTGGCCTCGAAGTACCGGGCTTTCCAGAGTGCCCTGCACCCGGACCGCTTTGCCGGCAAGAGTGATCAGGAACAGCGTATCTCAGTCCAGCATACGGCGTTCGTGAACGAGGCGTACGGCGTTCTGAAAAGTGACCTGAAGCGCGCCCACTATCTCCTGAGGCTGCAGGACGCAGAATTCGACGCGGACCGGGAAACCTCAAGGGATGAGGAGTTTCTGATGCAGCAGATGGAGTTGCATGAGCGCGTCGCGCAACTGGATCAGGCCCCAGACCCCGCCGGCGCCCTGGAGGAACTGGCCGGCGAGTTCAGGCAGCAGCAAATTGAGCTGATCTCCCGGTTCTCGGTCGAGTATGCGAAAGCCGACCTGGCCGCTGCGAAAGACTCGGCATTGAAGCTGCAGTTCTACGAGCGACTGACCAATCAACTCAGGGAAAAGCAGGAAAAGCTCGAAGAGCAGCTTTTATAGATCCGCATGGCACTTCTGCAGATTTCAGAGCCGGGTCAATCCACGGCCCCGCACGAGCATCGCCTGGCCGCGGGGATCGACCTCGGGACTACCAACTCGCTGGTGGCGAGTGTCCGAAGCGGTGTTGCCGAAACCCTGGGCGATGGCGAAGGTGCAGACATCCTTCCTTCGGTGGTACGTTACAGCCTTGAAGACGGTGTCATGGTCGGTGCACGCGCACTGGAGCATGCGACTGGCGATCCGCTGAATACGCTTGCTTCCGTGAAGCGCATCATGGGCCGCTCCGTGGGGGACCTCGCGACGCTGCGGGGCTATCTCCCTTACCAGTTTGTCGACCAGGAAGGCGGTGTGCCGCAGATCCAGACGGTGGCAGGACCGGTCACAGCCATCGAGGTGTCCTCCGAAATCCTGAAGGCACTGCGCACGCGTGCCGAGCTCACACTGGGAGGAGAGCTGGCGGGTGTGGTGATTACCGTCCCCGCGTATTTTGACGATGCGCAACGCCAGGCCACCAAGGATGCCGCCAAACTGGCCGGTCTGAACGTCTTCCGGTTGCTGAACGAACCGACTGCGGCTGCGGTGGCGTACGGACTGGATCACCAGGCTGAAGGGGTAACCGCCGTATACGACCTCGGGGGCGGTACCTTCGATATCTCCATTCTCCGGCTCACCAAAGGCGTGTTTGAGGTGTTGTCGACAGGGGGGGATACGGCACTTGGGGGGGATGACTTCGACCGTGAAATTGCGGGCTGGATTCTGGAGCAGGCCGGCCTGGACGCGAGCACGGATCACCGCTTCATGCGCAAGGTGCTGGAAGCGGCCAGAAGCGCCAAGGAGTCATTGACGGATACGAACGAAACCGTGATCCGCCTGGAACATGGAGAGGAGAGCCGGATCGAGCTCAGGCTCAAGGTCGGGCATTTCGAACGGCTGATCGCGCCCTATGTCAAAAAGACGATTGCGTGGTGCCGCAAGACGCTGCGGGAGGCGGGTGTGGAGCCCTCGCAAGTCCAGCACGTCATCATGGTGGGCGGGTCTACGCGGATTCCGTGCGTGCGCAGGCACGTGGAGGAACTTTTTGGCCAGCCTCCGCTGAGCGACATCGATCCGGACAAGGTGGTGGCCACGGGAGCCGCCCGGCAGGCCGATATCCTGGCTGGAAACTGCCTCGATTCCGATATGCTTTTGCTGGACGTCTTGCCGCTGTCCCTGGGTGTGGAGACCATGGGCAACCTGGTGTCCAGGATCGTCGAGAGAAATACGGTGATTCCGGTGGTCCGTGCCCAGGAGTTCACAACATTCAAGGATGGGCAGACCGCCATGCGTATCCACGTCGTGCAGGGTGAACGGGAGAAAGTCGAGGATTGCCGGTCGCTGGCAACCTTTGACCTGACCGGGATTCCGCCCATGGTTGGCGGTGCCGCACACATACGGGTGACCTTTCAGGTGGATGCCGATGGATTGCTGAGTGTGAGCGCACAGGAAGAGACCAGCGGCGTGTCTGCAAGCGTGGAAGTGAAGCCCTCCTACGGGCTGACGGAAACGGAAGTGGAGAAAATGCTGAGAGACTCATTCGAGCATGCCGAAGAAGACATGCACGCGAAACAGCTGGCGGAGCAGCAGGTCAATGCGAAGCGGGTCCTGGAAGCGTTGCGTTCCGCGCTTGAGAAAGACGCAGATGAGCTGTTGACCTTTGCGGAACGGGAAGCCATCGACCGGGTCAGGACCAGACTTGAAGACGCCTGCGAAGGAGGGGACAGCGGACAGATCAAGCAGGCTATCGAGGCCCTTGAGCATGCCAGCGAGACGTTTGTGCAGCGCCGCATGAACCGAAGCGTACAACGGGTCATGCGCGGTCATCGCCTCGAAGAATTTGAACAGGACTGAAGAACATGCCGAAGATCAAGTTTTTACCTCATGAGGAAATCTGCCCCGGGGGCATGACCATCGAGGCCGATTCGGGTGTCAGCATCTGCAATGCCGCGCTCGCCAACGGTATCGGAATCGAGCATGCCTGCGAGAAATCCTGTGCCTGCACGACCTGCCACGTGTATGTGCGTGAGGGAATGGACTCCCTGAATGAAGCCGAAGAAAATGAAGAGGATTATCTGGACAAGGCCTGGGGCCTGGAGCCGGACTCGCGCTTGAGTTGCCAGGCGATCCTCGGCGAGGAAGACCTGGTGATCGAGATTCCGAAATATACCATCAACATGGTCTCGGAAAGTCACTGAGAAAATCTGGCAAAAATTCTTTGAATGACCGCTGAATACCATGTACATTCCCTCCTTTGATGTTGTGCAGTGCAGGCCTTTCGGAAAATGAACCACGCGTACCGTGTTGCTGACGATCCGCCGATGTCCGGATAAGCCGTCATGAGCCTGAAATGGATCGACTCCCTGGAAATTGCGATTGCTCTGGATGAAGCTCATCCCGATGTGGACCCCCAGTACATCCGGTTTACCGACCTGCATGAATGGATCTGTGCGTTGGAAGATTTTGACGATGATCCGGAGACATCAAATGAACGCATTCTTGAAGCTATCCAGATGGCATGGCTTGATGAACGTGACTGACCTTCAGTAATTCTCCCGCCTTTTTAAAGTCTGCCGGACTCCAAAGAAAACCGCTTTGTTCAATTTCAGTTAGATTCAGGAATGTCGCTTATGGCAAAGGAACGCACTTTATCCATCATAAAACCGGATGCGGTACGGAAAAACCTGATTGGAGAAATCGAGGCCTGCATAGAAAAAGCGGGTTTATTGATTGTTGCTGCAAAAATGTTGAGAATGAGCCGTGTGCAGGCACGCGATTTTTATGAGATCCACCAGGGCAAGTCGTTCTACGAGGATCTGGTGAAGTTCATGACCTCCGGCCCTGTGGTGGTGCAGGTGTTGGAGGGCGAGGATGCAATCACCCGTTACCGGGAAGTGATGGGGGCAACCACGTTCGGGAACGCCATGCCGGGAACAATACGTTCAAAATATGCAACCTCGACCACCCTGAATGCGGTACATGGTTCGGACTGTAAGAAAAATGCCAAACGAGAAATAAAATTTTTCTTCGCAGAACATGAAATTTTCTCGCGACGCTGATTTCAGACCGTTCATTTTGTGCCGAAAGGGCGCAGGAGGGTAATGAACACGTCGTAATGCAAGAGGACTCCCAAAAGCGCAAGGTGACCATTGGCTCGGTGCTGATTGATGCACGCAGCCAGGCGCGTCTCAGTCAGACGGAGGTCGCCAGGCAGATGAATCTGACCGTTGGCACGATCCAGGCGCTGGAGGAAGACGACTTCGACAGCCTGCCGGGACCTACCTATGTGCGCGGTTACTTGCATACCTACTCCAAGCTTGTCGGCCTGGATGACGGACAGCTGATTCGAATTTACAACGAGCAATGCCCTGTCGAGCCTGAGCATCGACCCGTCGTACGTGCGAACAGCAAGCGTGGACCTGTCGTTTTGCTGACCGGGGCCGTGCTTGTTGTCCTTGCCGGTGCATACTTGCTCTTGCAGACCCTCGGTCCGCAACCATCCGTACGGGTTGCCGGTCTGGCAGGGGCACCGGAGGTGCCGGCGGCAACTCCGCAGGGAAGCGTGAAGCTACCCGAGGCGCCGGTGGCGGGTCCGGAGGAAACCCCGGACGCATCCGTGGATTCAGGTATCAGCGTGCCCTTGTTGCTCGGGAAATTACAAAATCAGGATATGCCGGCTGCCAGAGTCGACGACCACGGGCCGACCAGCCCACCTGTTGAAGCAAGCGTACCGGTGAGCGATGGTCGGCCTGCACCGGATGAGAATCTGGAAGTTTTGAAATTGACCTTTATGGATGACAGCTGGGCTGAGGTTCGCGATGCTGACATGCAACTGCTCATGTGGGACCTGGTCAGGTCGGGAGCGGTTCTGGAAATCAAGGGCAAGGCACCATTTGAGGTGTTACTCGGCAACTCCCCCGACGTGGTCATCCACATTGCCGGGAAACGCTTTGATCATTCCGGGTTTCACCAGAGTAACCGCACGTCCCGGTTCAAGGTGCCGGGCGGTCTGCTGAACTGAGTCCTCGCTTTTACCTGGACAACGGGAAGAAATGATGCCCATGCGGATTCAATCGATTCGTGGAATGCATGACGTGCTGCCGCCTGCCAGTGGTGTGTTACGCCATCTTGAGCAGACGATGCAGGCTGTGCTGCAACAATACGGATACCGGGAAATCCGTCTTCCCGTTCTCGAACACACCGAGTTGTTTCGCAGGTCGCTGGGTGCGGTTACGGACATTGTGGAGAAGGAAATGTACACCTTTGAGGACCGTAATGGGGACAGCCTTACCTTGCGACCGGAAGGCACTGCAAGCTGCGTGCGGGCTGCATTGCAGCAGGGCATCCTGTTTGGTCAACCTGTACGGCTCTGGTACGGGGGCCCCTTTTTCCGTCACGAACGCCCGCAAAAGGGGCGTTACCGCCAGTTCCACCAGCTCGGGGCTGAAACGTTCGGACTGGCCGGACCGGATGTGGATGCAGAACTGATCATCATGTGCCGGCACATGTGGCAGAGACTGGCCATCCTGCCGGGGATATCGCTGCAGATCAACAGTCTCGGCACACTCCAGGCACGGCAGCGGTATCGGACTGCTCTGGTCGAATACTTTCGCCAGCATGAACACCGCCTCGATGCCTTGGAAAAACAGCGCCTGGAGGCCAATCCCATGCGGATCCTGGACAGCAAGAATCCGGAGCTGGCGGAGATCATCGGCGCTGCCCCGGGCCTGACGAAGTACCTGGACCCGGAGTCGGCAGAGCATTTCGAGGGCTTGCAAAGCCTGCTGGATGCCGCGGGAATCGACTATGACATCAATCCACACCTGGTCCGGGGGCTGGACTACTACAGCAAAACGGTGTTCGAGTGGGTCGTCCCGGAACAGGGGTCACAGGCTACCATTTGCGCAGGGGGGCGCTATGACGGCCTGGTTGAGCAACTCGGTGGAAAGCCGTATCCTGCGGCAGGCTTCGCAGTGGGCCTGGAAAGGATCATGGGCCTGCTGGAGGGAACCCGGAGCCCGGACACGGAGATCGACGCCTACCTCGTGCTGGTCGGTGAGCAGGCGGTACTTGCGGGGATGCAGCTTGCGGGCCAGCTTCGTGATCATTCCCCCTCGCTGTCGGTGGTCGTCAACTGCGGCGGAGGCAGCATCAAGACGCAAATGAAACGTGCGGACAAATCCAATGCTAAACTTGCAATCATTTTGGCCGAGGATGAACTCAGGGATAACACGGTGGGGATCAAGTTTTTGCGGGAAACGCGCGAGCAGGAAACGATTCCTCGGGAAAGCCTGATGTCGAACCTGGATAACTACCTTGGAGCCTAGCGGCACTTGCAGACATGGCTCAATACGAAACTGAAGAACAGCAAGTCGAGGCGCTGAAAAGCTGGTGGAAGGAGAATGGCACGGCCGTGATCCTCGGGGCATTGCTGGGAGTCGGTGCTCTGGGAGGGTGGCGCGGCTGGGGCTGGTATCAGGAAAAACAGGCTGTGAATGCCTCCGATATCTTCGCCTCCGTACAGGAGTTCATGATCACAGGCGACAGGGCCTCCTTCCAGGAACAGGCCGAGATGCTTCGCGCCGACTACGCGTCCACGCCCTATGCAGTGCTGGCAACGCTGCACGAAGCCAAAGGGCAAGCCGAACAAGGGGATTTGAAAGCCGCGGCTGAAAGCCTGCGCTGGGCCATCAAGCACAGCGCCCAGCCGTCCATACGTGATGTTGCCCGCATCCGGCTGGCACGCGTTTTGGTGGCAGACCACAAACTGGACGCTGCACAGGCTGTGATCGATCAGGAATTTCCCGAGGGGTACCGCTCGCTGGTGCACGAAATCCAGGGCGACATCCTGATTGCCCGCGGCGAACCCGAGCAAGCAAAACAGGCCTACGATCTGGCGCTGGAGTCTGCCCGTGCAAGTGGTGTGGAATTCCTGCAGATGAAACGGGACGACCTGGGGAGCTAGGGGCTTCTGCCTGCCTGGCATGCTGTACGGCTATCCTGCAAAAATACCGGTCCTGGCGGCATTCATCTGCTGCCTGCTGCTGTCCGGCTGCAGCGGCCTCGCCGACGATCTGCTGAGCGCGCCCAAACAATGGGTGGGTATCGAGGAAGACCCCCAGGCGCCTACAAAACTGACTGATCTGGGCTCGGAAAGCCTGTCTGCGAAGAAATTGTGGAGCGATTCGGTCGGCGCAACGGAAATCATCTATTCCAAGATACAGCCTTACATCGCAGATGGCCTGGTATATCTTGCAGGCGCGGACAATCGCGTCGAAGCCTGGCAACTGATTGACGGAAAACGCGTCTGGTCGGTGAAATTGCAGGAGGTGATTTCGGGCGGGGTCAACGGCAGCGGGCAGATACTGGCCGTAGGCACCGAGAATGGCCTGGTGATCGCGCTGGATAGCGCAGATGGCCAGGAAAAGTGGCGCACTCAGCTCACCAGCGAGGTACTGGCATTATCGCAAGCCAGGCATGGCGTCATCGTGGCGCGCACCAGTGACAGCACGATACATGCACTCGACATCGGTGATGGCAGTGTTGCCTGGCGTGCAAGCCGAAGTTCTCCACCCCTGACCCTGCTGGGTGCAAGCCAGCCCAAGGTGGTAGGCAGTGCCGTGCTGGTCGGGTTTGACGATGGCAAACTGGTGGCATTCAGCCTGCTTGATGGAGAAGAGCGCTGGAGGGCCACTGTATCCTTCCCGAGCGGTCGTTCGGAACTGGAGCGTATCGCCGACATCGATGGAGATATCGCCTACCATGATGACGTGGCTTATGCCTCCAACTTCAATGGCCGCACTGTGGCTGTAGACATGCTTACGGGCCGGGTGAAATGGGCCCGTGACCTGCCTTCGCACACCGGCCTGGTCGCAGATGAGTCGCGCGTCTACGTGATCGGTACCAATGACAGCGTCTGGGCGCTGGACCGGATTACCGGAGCCACCTTGTGGCGGCAGGACAAGCTGCTGTACCGCCTGCTGACGGTGCCGGTGTCGACCGGGGACTACATCGTAGTGGGCGACACCGAGGGGTATCTTCACTGGCTTTCCAAGAAAGACGGGAGCCTGGTGGGAAGACACCGGGTGGCCCGCGATGCGATCGACAGCGTGCCGGTTGCGATCGGTCAGCGCATCTTCGTGCTGGCGGACAACGGCTCGTTTACCGTGCTGCAGCAGCCCTGACTCCAGGCGGCCCAGCCACAGGGGTTGGCGGAATTGGCGGTTCGGGGAAGACAGGGATGCAAAGCACGAAGTCCTTTCCTTACAATAGTCGCCTATCGTTCGCAACCGGACCGCGGTGACCTCCTGTGAAACCTGTAATTGCCCTTGTCGGGCGCTCCAATGTTGGCAAGTCAACCCTGTTCAATTTTCTGACCCGGACCAAGGACGCGCTGGTTGCCGATCGTCCGGGGCTGACTCGTGACCGAATCTATGGGGTGACGCGCCGCTTTGGCGATCGCTATATCGTCATCGATACGGGAGGCATCGAGCCGTCGCAACATCCCGATCGGGAAGCGGGGCTTCCTCACCAGATCGCCTCCCAGGCCTGGCAGGCCGCGCAAGAGGCAGACGTCGTATTCTTCATGGTGGACGGCCCCCAGGGACTTGTTCCGCAGGATGAGCGGGTGTTTGCGGAGTTGAGACAACTGGGCCAGAAGGTGTTCGTGCTGGTCAATAAGGCGGACCTGGGGCCCGCACATCTGCTGGCGGGTGATTTTTTCCAGCTGGGCGCCAGGGAGGTCTTTGAGGTCTCGGCCAAAACCGGCAAGGGGATCGAGGAAGTATTTTCCGCGCTTGACCCCGACTATCCCGTACAGCCTGGTTCCCCCGTGACCGGTGATCAGGCGGTGGTCCGGGTGGCCATTGCCGGGCGGCCCAATGTGGGGAAGTCCACACTGGTCAATGCCCTGCTTGGCGAAGAGCGTTTCATCACCTCCGACATCCCGGGCACGACCCGGGACAGTATCCCGGCGCGCGTGGAAAGATCAGGCACGATGTTCGAGCTGATCGATACCGCAGGGGTCCGGCGGCGAAGCCGCGTTCACGACATGATCGAAAAATTCAGCGTCGTGAAAACGCTGCAGGCCATCGAGGCGGCTCACGTGGCGGTCCTGGTCCTCGACGGCACGCAGGACTTCGCCGACCAGGATGCACGCCTGGCGCGCACGATGCTGGACAGTGGACGCGCCCTGGTCCTGGCCATCAATAAAACGGACGCCTGCTCAAGAGAGGATTATCAGAAAATACAAAAGGGCCTGGACCTCAAGCTGAGATTTCTGGATTTTGCCGAGCGGCTGTTCATTTCCGCGCGGAGAAAGGAAGGCATCGCAAAGCTGGTCCAGGCGGTCTCGCACGCGCATGCCGCGGCGAATATCCAGGTCAACACATCGACCCTGACCCGCCTGCTCGAGGATGCCCTGCAAGGTTTTCAGCCGCCGCTGGTACGCCGGCAACGGATCCGGCTTAAATACGCCACCCAGGTGTCCACCTGTCCTCCCACGTTCGTGATCCACGGCAACCAGGTCGCAAGGATTCCGGGCTCCTACAAGCGCTACCTGGAGAATTACTACCGCAAGGCGCTTCGACTGACCGGCACGCCGGTTCACCTGCTGTTCAGACAGCCTGACAACCCGTATGCAGGCAGGCGCAACACGCTCACCCCCAGGCAGCAGCGGACCCGAAGACGCCGGCAAGGGAATAAATAGGCCAAGCCGTGCATGGAGCCGGTTCCTGCCGGGACGCCCCTGCAGCAATACCTGGCCATTGACGGAGTCCCGCAGCAGGCGGGCTTGGCCCGGGCCGTTCCTGCAGGTCCTTTTAAATCGAGAGGTTGCGCAGGATACTTATGTCTGGCTGGGAAGAATAACCGGGGTCTCGGCCTGCCACCCGTCTTGGCGGTGCTCGGCAATCACCTGCGTGTATATGCCCCCCCGTACATTGAAGTCCGCAGTGATGCGCATAAATCGAGGCTTTAGCAAAGCTGCAATATCGATTAGAATCCGATTTGTTATTGCTTCGTGGAATAGGCCTTTGCTTCTAAAAGAGCTCATATACAATTTGAGAGCCTTTAGTTCTACGCATAGTTTGTCTGGGACGTATTCGATTAGAAACTCGGCGAAGTCGGGCTGGCCGGTCAGTGGGCATAGACAGGTGAATTCCGGAATATGCATGCGGATCGTATAGTCGGCATCCGGCTGCGGATTTTCGAAGGTTTCCAGGTGATGGGTGTGATCGTCAGGCATGGCTGTACGGTCTGATGCAATCAGGCTGCCTATTATAGGCGAACTGGCATAGATGCGGCTTAATTGTGTAAAACTTTCCGGGTTCAAGTCTTTCGTGGACCCGACCACGTTTTCCTTCCCGTCTTCCATGGTGGGGGTTGTAGGACCCAACGGCTGCGGCAAATCCAACATCATTGATGCGGTCCGCTGGGTGATGGGTGAAAGCAGCCGGCACCTGCGCGGCAATACGATGGAAGACGTGATCTTCAACGGCTCCTCGACCCGCAGCCCTGCGGGCCAGGCCTCGGTCGAACTGGTCTTTGACAACAGTCAGGGCAGGCTGGGCGGAGAATATGCCGCCTACACGGAGATATCGGTGCGCAGGCAGGTGGTGCGCGACGGCCAGTCCAAATACTTTCTGAATGGGGTGCAGTGTCGGCGCAAGGACATCGTGTCCGTGTTTCTGGGTACCGGCCTCGGCCCCAACAGCTATGCAATCATCGAGCAGGGCATGATATCGAGACTGATCGACACGAAACCGGATGAATTGCGTGTCTATCTCGAGGAAGCTGCCGGCATTTCCAAGTACAAGGAACGACGCCGGGAGACCGAGAACCGGATCCGCCATACCTGCGAGAACCTGGAGCGTCTCAATGACGTGATTGACGAGATCACCAAGCGGATCGGGCAACTGCAGCGTCAGGCGCGCGCTGCCGAGCACTACAAGGTGCTGAAGGAGAAAGAACGCCGGACCAAGGCGGAGCTGCTGGCCTTGCGCTGGCAGGCGAAGCGCGAGGAAGCGCAGACGCTGAAACAGTCCGCAGAGCGCAAGCAGACCGAAATCGAAAAGATTGTTGCCGACATTCGTGCCGCCGAGGCCTCGGTGGAAAAATTGCGGCTGCGCCATGCCGATGAAACGAAAAGCTTCAGTGAAATTCAGGGCAAGCAGTACGGCCTGAATGCGGAAATCTCACGGGTGGAGCAATCCATTCGCCACGCCAAGGAAATGAGCGGTCGTTTCGGTGAGGAACTGGAACAGGTGCAGGACGCATGGCGCCAGAGCGAACGGGACTTGCAGAGCGAGCGCACCCGGGTACAGGACCTGGAAACCAGGATCCGCGAAATCGAGCCGCAACTGGCGTTCGCCCGGGAACAGCTGGGTTCGAACCAGGGCGACCTGGACGAAGCCGAGGCGCAAATGGCTGTCTGGCAGGAAGCCTGGGAGTCGCTGCAGGCGAGGATGGCGGGGCCCGCACAGACCGTGGAGATCGAGACTTCACGCATCGAGTATCTCGAATCCCATCTCGAGCAACTCAAAGACCGCAAGGACCGTCTTGAAGACAGTCTGGGTCAATGCACCCGGAGCCGGGAGTCCGGTGAGGCGAAAGAACTGAAATCCCGTGTCAGCTCGACACGGCGGCACCTGAAGGCCGTGTCCGACAGCCTGGACGGACTGGCGAAAAAGATCGGCCAGGACCGCGATGCCGGCCAGGGCCTGCAAACCCGGGTCCAGCAGGCACGTGAAGAACTGCAGGAAACACAGCTCCGGCTTGCCTCGCTGAAAGCCATGCAGAACATGGTGCTGGGCGAGGAGAGCCAGGCGGTCGGCCGCTGGCTTGAAGAACAGGGGCTCAGCCAGGCCCCCCGTCTGATCGACACGATCAAGGCCGAGGCAGGCTGGGAAGGTGCGGTGGAGACCGTGTTGGGCGAATGCCTGGAATCGATCTGTATCGAGGATATTGAACAGGTGGCCGCAGCGTGCAGCCGGATCCGGGACGGACGTCTGATCCTGCTGGACCGGACGCCGGTACCGCAGGCCGCCCGGACTTCCGAAACGCTGGCCGCCAAGGTGCAGGCCCCCGTAAGTCTCGGCGGGTTTCTGGATACCATACTGGTCGCAAGCGATATCCAGGCGGCGCTCGAGCAGCGCAGGAATCTATCCCCGGGCCAGTCCGTGATCACCCAGGAGGGAATCTGGATGGGACGGAACTGGATGCGGCTGGCCAGGAGCACTGCGGCACAAAGCAGCGTGCTGCAACGCAAGAACGAGATCCGCAAGCTGGAGAAGAAGCTTGCCTCGCAGCAGCAGGCGGCAAAAGCCCTGGAATCTGATCTCGAGGCCTGTCAGGGCGAACTGAATGCGCACGAGCAGGAACGCGACGATGTCCAGGCGCAGCTTGCCGGGGCGCAGGAGCACCACCACCAGGCACAATCGGAAATGGCTGCCTGGGAGCAGGAACAGGAGCATTTAAGGCGGCAGGAAGAACAGTTCCAGGAGTATTCGCAGGAACTGGAGGGCGAGCTTGAAAAGACACGTGGGGAGCTGGACCGGTCAAGCGCTGCAAAACAGTCCGCCGAGGTCGTGCTGGAAGAGTTCAGTGGCGAGAAGAGTGCCCTGCTGCAACAGCGTGAAAATCTTGTTTCGGCCCTGGAAGGTGTGCGCAGCAAAGATACGGACAGCCGTGAATCGATCCATGAACTCAGCCTGGACCTGGAGTCGTGCCGGAGTTCGCTGCAGGCGACGCAGGCCGTACTGGAGAGAACGCAGGAACAGGCCGTGCAACTGCAAAAGCGCAATGAAGCTCTGCAGGCCTCCGTGGATGAGAGTGATGCCCCTCTCGAAGGACTGGACACCCAGCTCAAAGAGCTCCTCGAGCAGCGCGTCGGCATCGAGCACCGCCAGGCGGACGCACGCAGCGTCATGCAGGGCACCGAAGAGCAGATGCATGGCGAACGGGAGCGTGTCGTTATCCTGCAGGGCAAGGAGGGGTCTTTACAGAACGAGCTGAATGATGCCCGGCTTGCATGGCAGGAAGCCAATGTCCGCAGCAAGACCCTGGAAGAGCAACTGGGAGAGTACGGAATCCCCCTGGAATCCCTGATCGGGGAGTTGCCTGGGGATGCGCAACTGCAGGCGTGGGAGGACCAGGTCGAGGCGCTGGGCCGCAAGATCGCGCGCCTGGGCCCGATCAATCTCGCAGCGATCAGTGATTTCGAAGAACACCGGGAGCGCAAGGAATACCTGGATCACCAGCACGAGGATCTCAGCAAGGCGCTGGAGATGCTGGAGCAGGCGATTCGCAAGATAGACAAGGAAACCAAGGATCGCTTCAAGAACATCTTCGATCGCGTCAATCAGCGCCTGCAGGAAATGTTTCCGCGCCTGTTTGGCGGCGGCAAGGCGTACCTGGTAATGACAGGCGACGATCTGCTCACCACCGGGATCTCCATCATGGCGCGCTTGCCGGGCAAGCGGCTGTCCTCCATTCACCTCATGTCCGGGGGTGAAAAAGCCTTGACGGCAGTGGCCCTGGTATTCTCCCTGTTCGAACTGAACCCGGCGCCGTTCTGCCTGCTGGATGAGGTGGACGCGCCCCTGGACGATGCCAATGTCACGCGCTACTGCGAATTGCTGAAGGAGATGAGCGAACGGGTCCAGTTCATTTCAATTACCCACAACAAAAATACCATGGAGTATGCAAACCAGTTGCTGGGCATCACAATGAGTGAGCCCGGTGTTTCGAGGATGGTTTCAGTCGATATTGATGAAGCCGTCGAGATGCAGGCAGTTTCGTGAAGAATCCGTGGATACACGAGCAACCCACCTCGCGGCGCACAGTCCATGGTGATTGAGCTGCGCATCGGACTGCTGGTGGCGGGCCTGGCCGTTCTGGCCATGCTGTATTTCTTCACCCGTGCCAAAAAACGCAAGACCCGCAGAAAGGAATTCGAGGAATTCAATTTCGACAAGGATGACCTGCCGAACCCGCTGGATGCCGATCTGGATGATGACTTGGACGCTGATCCGGACGCCGGAATCGAGTCCGTCGGCCCGGTCAAGGTGATACCGCAAAATCCGGACTACCCCGGCGACAGCACCGGGAGGACGGGCAGCCGGAAGGAACCCGCTGAAGGGCGGGACCGGCAGGCCGGGGAGGAAGACGCGGAGCTGGACAAAAAGCTGGTGGTGCTGCATGTCATGGCAAAACGCCCCCAGGCATTCAAGGGCACCGGTATCATGGACCTCGTCCGGGAGCTTGATCTTGAGTATGACGACATGCGCATCTTCCACAAGAAGGTCAAGCGGCTCAGTGGCAGGAAAGCCATATACAGTGTCCTGAATGCAGTCAAGCCGGGCACCTTCGATCTGGACAGTATGGACCAGTTTGAAACCCCGGGAATCAGTTTCGTGATGAATCTGCCGGGCCCCGAGAACGGCCTGAAGGCGTTCAACATCATGCATGAGGCGGCGAAAAGGGCTTCCGAATACCTGCAAGGGGGGGTATTCGATGAATCACGCAACCGCCTGAGCCAGCAAACCGTGGCTCACCTGCAAGAGGAAGTGCAGCTTTTCAGTCTGAAGCATCCAGGTCAGGATCAAGACACGTAGGGATCATGGTCTCGCAGAAAGCGTTGCGGGATTGCTGCCTTGAATCCTACCTCCTGCGACCCTCGCCGGGCGGACTTCTGCATAGCCTGCACAGGGGCAAGGCTGGGTGATGACCCGCGCAATCGAGCAGAAAATCGAACAGTTGCGCGAGGCCCTGGAGCAGCACGGCTACGCGTACCACGTGCTGGATGATCCGCTGATTCCGGATGTCGAGTACGATGCCCTGTTTCGAGCCCTGCAACAGCTGGAATCCGATCATCCGCACCTGGTTACGCCCGCATCCCCTACACAGCGCATCGGGGCCAAGCCCTCGGATGCATTCCCGCCGGCAGAGCATGCAGAACCGATGCTGTCTTTGGGCAACGTCTTTGATGCGGAGGAACTGGAAGCCTTCGAGGCCCGCATCCTGGACCGGCTTGGGGAGGACGGGCAGATCGAATATACCGCTGAGCCGAAGATCGACGGCCTGGCCGTGAGCCTGGTGTATGAAAAAGGTGTACTGGTGCGCGGGGCGACACGCGGGGACGGGTTCACCGGAGAGGACATTACCGAGAACATTCGAACGATACGATCGGTGCCGCTGCGCCTGCAAAAACATCAGGACCTGCCGGAAAGGCTGGAAGTGCGAGGCGAGGTGTTCATGCCGAAAAAGGGGTTTGAGAAAATCAATGCGCAGGCCCGGCAAGAGGACAGGAAACCCTTTGTGAACCCCAGGAACGCTGCGGCGGGTGCCCTGCGTCGCCTCGACCCCCGGGAGACGGCCGGGTATCCGCTTGATGCCTTTTTCTATAATGCCACGGGCATCGCGAATCAGACATCAGTCCGCACGCAGTTCGGCGTGTTGCAGTGCCTGAAAAAGATGGGACTGAAAATCTGTGCCGAAGCCGAGCAGGTGTCCGGTCGCCAGGGATGCCTGGAATATTACGCAGCGATTCTCGACAAAAGGGCCGCCCTGGACTACGAACTGGACGGAGTGGTGTACAAGGTCAACAATTTGACCTCGCAGGAAGTCCTGGGCATGGTCTCGCGCGCACCCCGCTGGGCGGTGGCCCACAAGTTTCCGGCCCAGGAAGCGGCGACCCGGGTGACAGATATCCGCTTCCAGGTCGGTCGCACGGGGGCACTGACTCCGGTCGCAAAGCTTGAGCCCGTGTTTGTTGGCGGAGCGACCGTCAGCAATGCCACATTGCACAACATGGATGAAGTGAGGCGCAAGGATGTGCGCATCGGCGACCGGGTGATCATCCGAAGGGCCGGGGATGTGATACCGGAGGTCGTGAAGACGATCCTGGACCCCGGGGCGAAGCGCAGTGATCCCGTGCAGGCACCAAAGAGATGTCCGGAATGCGATTCGGAGGTTGTGCAGGTCGAGGGCGAGGCCGTGATCCGGTGCAGCGGCGGCCTGTACTGTCCGGCACAGCGCAAGGGCGTGATCCGGCATTTTGCATCAAGAAAGGCCATGGACATCGAGGGCCTGGGAATCAAGCTGGTGGACCAGCTCGTGGACCAGGGCCTGGTCAACAGCGTGAAGGATCTGTTTGATCTCACTAAGGAAGACCTGGTCGAACTGGAGTTCATGGGCGAGCTGTCCGCCACCAACCTGCTGGAAGCGATCGAGAAGAGCAAGAACACCACGCTGGCCCGGTTCATCTATGCGCTTGGCATCCGCGAGGTCGGAGAAGCCACGGCGGCTTCACTGGCCGACTGGTTCCGGGACCTGAAACCCCTGCAGCAGGCGGACTGCGAAGCGCTGCAGGAAGTACCCGACGTGGGGCCCGTCATCGCAGAAAATATCACGGCCTTCTTCAGGCAGACGCATAACCGGGAAGTCCTTTCGGAGCTGATCCGCGAAGGGATTGTCTTGAAGGTCAAACCCAAGCCCAAGCCCAATGAGCAGGACCCACCGCTTGCCGGCAAGACCTATGTGCTTACCGGCAGGCTGGAAAAGTTCAGTCGAGCCGAGGCTGCACTGCAACTGAAGTCGCTGGGCGCAAAAGTCACCGCCAGCGTATCCCGGCAGACCACGGCAGTGGTCGCCGGGGACAACCCGGGCTCGAAAGCGGACAAGGCCCGCTCGCTGGGAGTGGAGGTGCTTGACGAGAAAGGCCTGGAGGACTTGCTGCAAAACCCCCAGGGCCAGAAATCCTGACCGCAAGCGGATTCTGCTAGAATAAGACCGGATCCACACACGCAATTGCATTGCCCGCACACCGTTGCATGAACTTCAGTAAACCTGCCGGTGCGGCAATTTGATTCGGTAGCCAGGCTTGCCAAACATACACCCCACCGCAGTCGTCTCCTCTAGGGCGGAACTCGACACCCATGTGAGCGTGGGGCCCTACAGCGTGGTGGAAGAGGATGTGGTCATACGTTCCGGTACCGAGATCGGCCCGCATTGCGTGGTTCACCGGTATGTGCGGCTGGGGGCGGACAACCAGCTGCATGCCCAGGTGGTGCTGGGCGGGCTGCCCCAGGACCTGTCGTTTGCCGGCGGGGAAAGCTGGCTTGAGATCGGCGATGGCAACGTCTTTCGTGAAAACTGCACGGTACACCGTGCCACCCGTCCTGACGTGCCGACCCGGATCGGTAACCGATGCTACCTGATGGGCTACTCACACGTTGCACACGACTGTCAGCTGGGGGACGAGGTCGTGCTGACAGCCTATGTGGGATTGAGCGGGCATATCGAAATTGGCGACAAGGCCAACCTGGGAGGGCATGTGGGCACGCACCAGCACATCCGGATCGGGACGCTGTCGATGGTGGCGGGCTACACTCCGGTGCGCAAGGACGTGATGCCGTATTGCCTGCTGGGCGGTGAACCCGTGCGCCACTATCGGCTGAATGCCATCGGGCTGCGCCGTGCCGGGATCAAGGGCAAGCGCTACAGCGAGCTGGAGCAGGCCTACCGGCGTCTGCGACAGGGCGAGCCCGCGGAGCATCTGCAGGGCACGCCCGAGATCGAACTGTTGCGTGACTGGATGCTGGCGCCCTCCAGGCGCGGCATCTACGGGTTTTTGCAACCGCCGGATTGATCCGGTACGAGTAGGTTCATCCTGACATGACCGATGTGTTCAAGACCTACCTGAGCATATGCCTGCTGCGGGAGGGGCCGGAGGTGTTGCCGTGTTCCTGGACCTTCCTGGGCCTTGTGACGGTTGTCAGCCTCGGTGTTTCCGTGCTGGTCGGATCGATGGCCTACGACGTGGCGGCGGCCCTGCTGGCAAGTATCGCGGGATTGTTTCTGTCGTTCGTGTTTGCCAGGATCCTGCTGGCAAAAAAACCGGAGCGCTTCCTGCAGACCTTCAGCGCCATGCTCGGGACCATCACCCTGATCAACATCGTCTCGCTCCCCGGCAGCTATTCCCTGAGGTACCTGAAACTCGGACACACCGCCGAGCTGTTTTTTGCCCTGACGGCCTTCGCGCTTTTCGTATGGGTCGTCATCGTGTACGGATACATATTCAGCAGGGCGCTGTCGTGCGCGATGAGCTACGGCATCGCCCTCAGTGTGGCTTATGCCCTGCTGCAGGTCATATTGCTGGAATTGTTCATATCAGGGAGCGTGCCGGCCTGATGCGTATCCATATCCTTGGCGTTGGCGGCACGTTCATGGGCAGTCTGGCCATCATTGCCCGGCAGCTGGGACACGAAGTTTCCGGTTCGGATACCAATGCCTATCCGCCCATGAGCACGCAGCTTGAAATGGCCGGCATCGAGATCATGGAAGGCTATTCCGTCGATCACCTCTATCCGCTGCCGGACCAGATCATTGTCGGCAATGTCATGACGCGCGGCAACGAGGTGGTGGAGTACCTGCTCAACAACCGCTTGCCCTTCACCTCCGGCCCGGCCTGGCTGCACGATCACGTCCTGCAGGATCGCTGGGTGCTCGCGGTGGCCGGAACGCACGGCAAAACCACCGTGTCCAGCATGCTGGCCTGGATACTGGAGTGTTGCGGGCACGCGCCGGGCTTCCTGATTGGCGGGGTGGCGGAGAATTTCGAGTTTTCCTCGAGGCTGGGGGAATCGAAGTACTTCGTGATCGAGGCCGATGAGTACGACACTGCATTTTTCGACAAGCGTTCAAAATTCCTGCATTACTGCCCGCATACCCTGATACTGAACAACCTGGAGTTCGACCACGCGGATATCTTTGACGGGATCCAGGACGTCAAGCGGCAGTTCCACCACCTGCTGCGCATCATGCCAAGCGAGGGCCGCATGATATTCAACCACGACGACCCGAACATACGGGACGTCATGGAAATGGGCTGCTGGACGGCCAGCGAATCCTTTTCGCTGAAGGATTCTTCGGCCACGTGGTTTGCAGACGAGGTCGACATACGTACTTCCGGGTTTTCCCTGCTCAGGCAGGGCAAGCCCTGCGGGGCGGGCACGCTTGACCTGTACGGCCGACACAATATTGCGAACGCACTGGCCGCGGTGGCCGGCGCACAGCATGTCGGAGTCCCCCCGAAAGAGGCCCTGCGGGCCCTGGCTTCCTTTTCCGGCGTCAAACGCCGCCTGGAGCACAAAGGGACGTTTAACGGGGTGCGCGTGTACGATGATTTTGCGCATCACCCGACCGCCATCACGGCGACCATTTCAGCATTCCGGGAACAGCAGCCGCAGGGCCGGGTCGTGACGGTGTTCGAACCCCGTTCCAATACCATGCGCATGGGCGTGCATACGGACCAGCTCGCGCAGGCATTCAACGAGGCCGATACCGTGGTCATCTATGCGCCAGACGAGCTCCAGTGGTCCGTCCAGGAGGTGGCCGACCAGATGATTCCTCCTGCACACGTTTGTGCGACGACGGATGCAATCATTACCTTGCTGCTGAGCGATCTCAAGGAGGGCGACAACATCCTGATCCTGAGCAACGGCAGCTTTGACGGCTTGTCCGACAGGCTGATCTTGCAGCTGACCCGGCGTGAAGCCACGATTGTTCACTGAGTACGGCCCCGGGGCCATTGACCCGTGTTGCAGTAGGGACGTATGATCCGTGCTCGGTCAGAAGTCGCCTGTGTATAGGATGCACATCCGGTACCGGGGCATAGCGCAGTCTGGTAGCGCATCTGCTTTGGGAGCAGAGGGTCGGGGGTTCAAATCCCTCTGCCCCGACCACCGCCAAGCGGGTCCCCCCCGTGCGGTGTCCGAGCGCTGTCCCAGTAACACCAGTGCGGGATTTTTTTGAGAGTTCCTTCCATACACCCGATCGGGTGCCTCAAGCTGGGCTCTCCAACCCGGTCCCGAGCAGTGCATCGTGACCGTCCCCGGCTTGTATGCCGACAGGTCCCGGCAGCATCATGTTCAACGCTGTGCCGGTCAACGAGACGCAGTCTCCTGCACATGCCCTTCATCAGTTGACGGATTCTCCAGGCGATGCCTCGTGCGAGGATGCCCTGTAGTTATATCTAATGAGTAAATCGACCCAGGAACCGGTTCGAACCCCTGTATTTCACCGCGCGAGAGCAAGGCCTGCCGTCCACGGGAACATTTTCCGCGGCGTGCAGTCATAACTGCTGGCAAAACAGGCAGTTCCTGCCGGTTTCGGGGCTTGCTGGGAGGAGGGTTTTACTCCCGATAGCTATAACTATCGGGATTTAATTTGTAAAGCAGAATCGTTTTTCCGCCAGGGCTGCCATCGCAGCCCGCAGCCACCCCATACCAGTCCAATGATAACCCCCTGAATCCATGGAAGTAAAATGGGACGAATCCGCCCGCGCAGGGGCAGACCGGCATCCGCCAGCCTGACCGGTCCGTGCGATTTTTACTCCTGATAACATCATACGGTCCTGGCATGCGGTGCCTCCCGGGATGCATGCACAGCAATCCCTTGGGCACGTACATGCCTGCCCGCCCGATCCACTCGGCGAACTTGGCCGCCCCGCTTTTCCGCGCCAGCAGCCGCTCCCCGTAGCGTCATTCAGGCAGCCGGCCAAACGCACGCTCAACACGGTATCGGGTGAGGTGCATGCGGAGACCTCCATATCACGGGTACAAGCCCTGGAAATTTACTCCCGATATTTATAGTTATCGCGAATAAAAGTAAGGCCAAAGCCAACTCAAGATTCATTCTTCAATATGAACGGGAGACCTATTGTTATGAAATCAACAGATAAATTTGTGCTGGTCCTGGTGGCCTCACTTTTCCTGCTTCTTGCCGGGTGTGGCGGGGGTGGAGGCAGTTCGTCTCCGGCACCTGATCCTGAACCACCAATGACACCTGATCCTGAACCAACTGGCCCAACACAGGCTGAAATTGATGCAGAAGCCATGCGGGTGGGGGGTGCGCTTGGGGGCACGGCTACCAATGCTAACGTCAACGTCTTGACTACGTTGCCCACTGGCGCAACCGTAATGATGGGCAAAGTCACCACCGGCAAGATGCCGACCGACTTCAAGGCAGACACGGAAACCGCGTATACGGCGATCACCGGGTTTAGCAGCAATGCGTACAAGCAAACCAACCAGGCAGGAAACATCACGGTAGAAGGGGTGCTGTACAACAATGTTGAGGCTCCTAAAGCACAAAGGTACGCGGTATTCTTTGCGGATGCTACATCGTCCGGAGTTTCATTTTTAGCGAGTTCGGCTGTCGCAGCTGACGAAACCGGTGCGCTGACGTTTACTGCTGCTGGATTTAATGCTGGGGATCATGCAGACAAATTCATGGGAGCCCGCTTCCCGAGTGGTGTCAACATGATCCGGGATTTCATGGATGATGACGATACCGATGCCAAGGAAAACGAGGTTGCGGGAAGCTTCTTCGGGGTCCCGGGTACTTTCGCATGTACGGGTGATCCATGTACTGCCAGGACCAATGCGGACGGCGAGCTGTCTGCTTTCGTTGGAGCGTGGACATTTACACCTACAAGGTTCACCTTGGGTGCAGCTGCAGATGCGACTGCTACTCCGCCGACGTCAGCCACGGGAACGATGGTGCAGGGCGTAGTGCCTGATAGTGATTACCTAGTGTTCGGTTACTGGCTGGAGAAAACCACCGCGGCAGATGGTGAAATGACCTACAAGGCAAGGCTTTACCAGGTTGGGGGTTCGGCGGTGGATGATGTCTCCACTGCTGAAGGAACGGCGACCTATGCAGGACCTGCGACAGGGCTTTACATGCATAAAACCGTGGATGCAAATGGCGAGCCGACGTCTCCGTTTACTTCCGGGCAGTTCACCGCGCAGGCCATGCTCACGGCAAGCTTTGGTGGAACTGAGGTTGGAACGGCTCACCAGAACACGGTGACCGGGACAGTAACCGGTTTCAAGAACAGTGCAGGTGAGGCCATCGGAAACGACTGGACCGTGACGTTGGGCAGAACAGCTACATCCACGGATGGGACCTTCGCTGGTACAACTACCGGCTATAAGAATGGTACTACAGGAAACTGGGCCGGCACGTTTTACGGGACGAACCCTGCCGCGGCCACTGACCGACCAGGATCGGCCGCCGGCACCTTCAATGGCCACTTCAAGAATGGCCACGTAGCGGGTGCGTTTGGAGTCACTCACCAGAAGGAGTGATCACCCGTCAAAGAACAAGGGGGCGTTTAGTATGATTTTCGCCCCTTTGCAGTGAGTAATCGAAGCTCCCAAATTTCGTACGCTCACGAAAACCGGGGCAGGTCCTAACGAGCCTGCCCCATCTCTTACAGGCTCATGGCCTGGCAGGAATAAAGAGTTCCACCACCTGCCGAGTATCTACCCCATGCGAATGTTTGCACACACCGTGGAGTACCCGGCAGGTGGTTTCCTGAATACATTACACGCCTTCAGCGCATAAATCCCAAAGTTTGTGCTTGCCTGCTGTCTGCGAGTCGGGCGGTCAGGAGTCCCAATCTCTCCGGGTACGCCACCTGGATAAGGGTCCGTACCGGGGACATGCTATACGTTTTATACCGGAGACATGGTACGCTGTTTCCGTGTCGCCGGTTTCTCTAGGTCCAGGCTGATGACCGTTCGCTGGAACTTCCTGATCGCAAGCCCTGCGCCCGGCCATGCAGTTTTTTGTCAGAGCCCGCAAAAGCACGGTCCGCCTGCGTTCCGTTCGGGTTGCCGAGGTAAGTCCAAAGTAAAAGGTACGTTCTCGTGAGCTCCCTGCTTCAGGGGCTCGGGGCCGAGTTGCGCTTGGATTTGCGGGGTCCGAAAGCATTCCCGGCACTGTCAGCAGGGATTACTTCGGGTCTGAATCTGCTGGTGGCACAGATTGCCTTTGCGGCCTTCATCTTTTCGGGGACTCTCGCGCCCTTCGTATCCCAGGGCGTGGGCCTCGTGCTGTTTGGAAACTTCGCGGCCTGCCTGGTCATTGCATTGTTCGGAGGATTCCGGGGTGCGGTATCGGGGCTGTCACCGGCAATTGTCGTCGTGATGGCCCTGATTGCATCGACGGTAGGCACGGGTGGCGAAGCCGGGTTTGTCACGGTCGTGGCCGCGCTCGTGCTGAGTGCAGTGACCACAGGTATAGGCTGTTTTTTGCTCGGCCATTTCCGGTCCGCCAACCTGGTGCGCTTTATTCCGTATCCGGTGGCCGGGGGGTTTGTCGCCGGTATTGGAGGGGCCGTGTGTCTTGCGGCACTGTCCCAGATGGGAGCCGAGCTGCACTGGCAGCAGCCAGTTTCGCTGTTCGCACCCGATATCTGGTGGAGGTGGGCGCCGGGGGCGGTGTACGGGATTGGCCTGTACTGGGCCATGAAGCGATGGGGACACGTGATCATCCTGCCGGCAAGCATCGTGCTTGCCGCCGCGGCCTACCATATGGCCCTGATGGCGCTCGGCCTGTCGGCGGAAGAGGCGAGGGCGGCGGGCCTGCTGTTTTCAAGCACGGCCGAGGGCGGGCTGTGGCCGCCGGTGGGAGTTGGCGATCTGGGCTATGTGGACTGGGCCGCGCTGTCGCGCCAGGTCCCGAATATTCTGACCCTGGTGCTGGTCGCATTCATCTGCGTGGTCATGAATATTGCCGGGCTGGAGCTGGTGGCCAATCAGGACCTGGACTGGGACCGGGAGTTCCGGGTCACAGGACTTGCTAGCATCATCGCCGGGTTTGGGGGTGGCACCACCGCGAACATGATCGTACCCGCCTCCCTGAGAAGCAAATTATTTGGCGCCGATACCAGGTTGACGGGCATCGTCGCGGCGCTGATCATCGGGGCGGCCCTGCTTGCAGGGGACGGCATCCTGGAACTGGTTCCCGTGTCCCTGCTCGGCGGGATACTGATTTTTGCCGGCATCGGCATGCTGGACGAAGGACTCTTTCGAAGCCGTCGGCAGCTCCCGTGGTCTGAATACCTGATCCTCGTGCTCATCGTCTTTACGGTGATCGTGTTTGGGTTGCTCGAAGGCGTGGGGATCGGCATGGCGGCCACACTGGCATTTTTTGCTGTGCACTTCAGCCGGGTTGACCCGGTCGAATCCAGCTACAGTGCGCGTGAGCGCAGGAGTCGTAAGGCCCGCTCGGTTCCCGAGCATGCCATTCTGCGGGATGTGGGCGAACGGGTGCGCGCCTATCGTTTGCGCGGCTATCTCTTCTTCGGCAGCATCTGCCCCTTGACCGAGAAACTGCAGCAGTCACTGGATCGCACGGAACGTCCTGCCTGCCTGTTGCTCGACTTCGCCGGCGTGACCGGCTTTGATGCCTCGGCGCTGCACGTGCTGAGCCGGTTTTTACAGAATGTGCATGCTGCGGCAGTGCCGGTCGTACTGTGCAGCTTGCCTGAGTCCCTGCATGCTGGACTCATGCGCAACCTGGCACCGGCTGTGCGCTCCGCCTTGCAGCTCAAGCCGGATGCGGACCAGGCGCTGGAACACTGTGAGGACCTGGTCATTGCAGCCTGGAAACAGGAGGCAGAAACCTCCGATGCCAAGCGTTCAATGCTGCTGGAGAGTGCTGCCGATGAACTCGAGCACCAGCTGGACTGGCAGGCCCGTTTCGAGGCGCTGACCTCGGAACTCCAGCCCTGGCTGGATCACTGCCAGCATGCCGCAGGGGATACCATCGTCGGCGGGGAATCGGCAGGAGCGGACCTGCAACTGCTGATTGCCGGTCGGGCTTCCGCCTACGATGCAGCGGGCATGCGCCTTTACCAGTGCGGTCCAGGCGATGCCATCGGCCCGGGCTCGGCGCAGTCGGCGGACACGGCCTATATCGTGGCTGACGATGACTGCACCACGATGGCGCTGACGCCGGCGGCGCTCAAGCGCCTGGAAGAGAAGCAGGCGCGGCTTGCACTCAAGCTCTACCGCTATCTTCTGGCCGGGAGAATTGGCCGCAGGCCCTCATCGGGAGACCCGGCTTCGTCGCGAAAGTGAGGGGCTAGGCAGGAGCACGGACTTATAGATATTTCCCATCGTGCAGGGCTATAGGCATTAACGACGGAGATTTTCGCATTCAATGTGCATGTGGGCATCAAGCATTATGATGCTGTCTTCATAAAGTCAGCGAATCCTGTTCATCTTTTCTCGCCTCATCCCTGTGGAAGTGATGTGACGGATTGCCTTATAGTGGATAAATCGAAGAATAACCGTGCAGAGCCCCTGCACCCATCAGAACAGGAGTAGGCAGAAATGAGCCAGGCAGATATCAAAGCAGCAGTGGAAAAGATCGTGCAGAGCGTGTCGGAATCCCCTGCAAGCGGACAGTTCAAGTACCGCGTGGACACCGCATGGGAAGACGACGTGCGTTGTTCAGCCAACGTCAGGAAATTTCCGGCCATGGTGATCGATGAGCCGCCGGCATTCGGCGGAAGCGACCTGGGCCCGAGCCCGGTCGAACTGGTGCTTGCCGCTTTGGGCACCTGCCAGGAGATCATGTACGTGGCCCTAGCCTCCGCGATGGGAATCCCGCTGCAGAAGTGCCAGGTGAGCCTCGAGGGAGACCTGGACGTCCGCGGCCTGCTGGGGATGGGCAAGGACGAGAACGTGCCTCCGGGGTTCAGCAAGGTCCACTACAAGACCACGATCGAGAGTTCCGCATCCGAGGAGCAACTGCAGCAGCTGGCGGCCGCCGTAGACGAGCAGTGCCCGGTGCTGGACATGCTGGTTCGAAGCGTCGACGTCAGCAAGGAAGTCATCATCAACCACACGGACTCCAAGGCGGCCTGAACTCTCGGCAACTGCCGTCTGAGGGAGCCGGAGAATGTGCGGGCGCTTTTCGCTGGACCGCTTTCCCGAGTCGGTCATTGCAGCCCTGATTGATGCCGAGATCGAATTTTCCCCGCGTACGGAGGTTTGCCCGGCGGACCGGGTGGACGTCGTGTTCCGGGGAGATCCGGGCAATGAAATCGCCTCCATGCAGTGGGGCTGGAAACGGTCATTCTCCAGCAAGCCCCTGATCAATGCCCGCAGTGCCGGGGCCTGGGAGAAAAAGACCTGGGCGCAGGCCCTGCGCGAGCGCCGGTGCATCATTCCGGCCAGCGGATTTTTCGAATGGGATGAAAACCAGCCGCAGGGCAGGCGCGACAAGTACAGGGTAGAACCCAGGGACGGGGACGGCTTCGCTTTTGCAGGCCTGTATGAAATCAGCACCCAGGGCGAGATGTTCATGAGCATCCTGACCACTGCACCCAGCCCAAGGCTGTCCAGGATACATCATCGCATGCCCGTCATACTCGACCCGGGTTGCTATGCGGGCTGGCTCGAATCGAAGGACCGCGAAGTGCTGGAACCCATGATGCGACCGCTTCCCGACAGCCAGCTCAGGTTGATTCGGGAAAAGAAAGAACCTGACCTCTTCTCGATGTAACCACCGTCGAGCGCCGCCCGCCCGGGTTTTCCCAAACGTTCGATAATCCTTCATAATCGGGGGTACGAGCCCAGGGCCGTGTGATCACAGTGACAGACCTGCGGTTCGCCGATCTCCAGGCGCGGAGCAGACAATACCTTGGCCAGGGACTGATCAGCCAAACTGCTGTTTTTCCATCTCCCACAGAGCGCACCTTATGCAATTTCATACACTCACCGAAGCGCTGTCACACAATCGCAGTGAAGCACGTACCGTCAGTTTCATCGACGGGCAGGAAGACGAGAAGTGCATCAGTTTCGAGGCCCTGTACCGGCGTGCGCTGGGACTGCTGCATGTGCTGCAGCGCCACGGCATCGGCCAGGGCGACCACCTGATCCTCTTTCTGAACGACAACCGGCAGTTTGTCGACGTGTTCTGGGCCTGCCAGTTCGGGGGCATCATCCCGGTGCCGCTCGCCGTCGGCATCAGTGACCAGCACCGCCAGAAGGTTCTGAATGTCGCAGGCCAGCTGGGCAATGCCGCATTCTTGTACACGGACCGAAAGAACCTGTCGCGCCTGCGATCGAGCACATCCGAAAACGGCCACTGGCCGCAGCCCAGCCAGGTGCTCTTGAGTGATGACGTTACAGACATTACCGAGCCCGGGGAAATGGCCCGGGTCGGACCCGAGGACGTGGCCTTCATCCAGTTCTCATCCGGTTCCACGGGAAGCCCCAAGGGGGTGGTCCTCAAACACCGCAACCTGGTGGCCAATATCGAAGGCATACGCGAGTGTGCGGCCATGTCGCCCGAAGACATCAGTCTTTGCTGGATGCCGCTCACCCATGACATGGGGCTGATCGGTTTCCACCTCAGTCCGGTGGTCAACAATTACAGTCACTGCATCATGCGCACGGACCTGTTCGTGCGCAGGCCGCTGTACTGGATCACGGCGGCCAGCAGGAAAAAGGCCAGCATGCTGGGGTCCCCCAACTTCGGGTTCAAGCACTTCCTGAAGGCGTACAACCGCAGGGGCCTGGAGGGGATCGACCTGTCCCGGGTGCGCCTGATCTTCAACGGCGCAGAACCGATCTCGGTCGGCCTTTGCCGGCAGTTTACCGAGGCCATGGCCCGTTTTGGCCTGCCCGCGAAGAGCATGTTTCCGGTCTACGGCCTGGCCGAGGCCAGCCTGGCCGTCAGCTTTCCTGGAATCGGCGCCGACCTGGAGGTCGTGCATGCGCGCCGAGATTCACTTTCCGTCGGTGCGGACGCGGTCCTGAGTCCGCAACGGGGGCCGGACACGGTGGCCCTGGTCGGTGTCGGCGAACCCGTTACCCACTGCAGTGTACGCATCAGCGACTCGGAGAGCCGTGCCCAGCCCGAGGGGCGCATCGGGCACATCCGCATTCGCGGGAAAAATGTCACCGAGCAGATCCTCGGAGACGACGGCAGCCTCTTCGATGGCGACTGGCTGGATACCGGGGACCTGGGATTTGTACTGCACGATGTGCTGTATGTCACGGGGCGGTACAAGGAGGTGCTGTTCGTGCACGGCCAGAACTACTATCCCCATGACCTCGAGGAGGTGCTGTGTGAAACCGGGGAACTGGAACTGGGCAAGGTGGTGGTGGCAGGGGTGTCATCCCGGCAGGATGAGATGGAGGAAGTGCTGGTGTTCGTCCTGCACAAGGGCGACCTGCAGGACTTCCTGGCGATCCGTTCCCATGTGATCGCGACCGTCAGCGAAAGCCTGGCCATCGAGGTGCGTCATGTCATCCCGGTCAGCCAGGTCCCGAAAACCACGAGCGGCAAGATCCAGCGTTCTGCATTGGCCGGTGAATACCTGGCCGGCGCCTATGACGGGGTCCTGCAGCAGCTGGCCGCAGCACTTGAGCAGGCTGGTACGGGCGAGGTGCAGGACCCGGGGGGTGAAGTCGTGAATGCCATTCTTGCCGTCTGCCGGGATGCCCTGCCGGACCGCCAATTTGCCATCCATGACAATCTGCTTGAAATCGGGGCGGACTCGCTGGCCCTGGTCGAGATCCACTCGGGTCTGGATGACCTGTACCCGGGTGCCCTGGCGATCACGGACCTGGTCGATCATCCCAGCATTGCCGAGCTGGCGAAGTTTTTGCAAAGCCGGGATTCAGTCGTATAACGGTTTTTCCCGTTTCCACCTGCGGTGGGTCCACAGCCAGTCCTGCGGGGAGCGCAGGATCTGTTCCTCGACGGCCCTTGCGAAGCTTTCGCAGACGGCGTGCGAATGCTTGTCGTAGGGCGGTGAGGCGAGCGGTTTGAAGCTGGCCTCGTAGCGCCCGCGCCCGGTGCGCTTGAGGTCCATGAAATACACCGGGTACCTGAACAGCTGGGCAATTTTTTCAAGGCCCAGGTAAAAGGGCGTGTCCTGGTGCATGAACCGGGTCCAGTAGGCCTGGTCGCGGCGCCTCGGGGCCTGGTCCGCCACGATGGCCACCGCACGCGTGCTGGCCGAGCGTTGAAGCAGCGTACTGATGCAGGTTTTTGCGGGAACCGGGGTGAGGTTGAAACGCGACAGGGATTTCAGGGTCAGCTCGTCCAGCCAGGCCACGTGCGGCGGCTTGTAGATGCCGTCCACCGCAATTCCGAGCTGTTGTCCCGTGGCCAGTATCGCCCACACCGGGTTGCAATGGTGCGCCATCGCCAGCAGCACGGTCTGGTTCTTCTGCAGTTCCCGCTGCACGACCTCGAGGTTGGTGAAGCTCACGTGGCGCTCCAGCGCGCCGGGTGCCATGGCCAGGCTTCGCGTGATCTCGAGCGCGACATCGCAGAGCATCCGGTAATGCTCCTTCAGCAGCACCGTGCGCCTGGCCGCGCCGAGTTCCGGGAACGAGTTGCGGATATTGTCCTCGGCAACTTTTCTCCTGAAGCGCAAAATATGGAATACCAGCAGGTAAAGCGGCCCCGACAGCCCATACAATACGGGCAGGGGCAGGCGTGCGAGGGCTTTGAGCAGGAATTTAAACAAGGGTTCTGTCAGTCTGGCGGGCGGGTATGCCTGTGTCCGTGAAGCGGACAAATTCCGGTGATGTGAACGGATCCAATGTTATTCAGGGTGGAGTAGGCTATGAAACTTACCATATATGAAATCGGAGTGGTGAATCTGGCAATTGCGCTGATTCCGATCCTGGTGGTGGTCGCGATTCTCGTGATGTGGTCATTGAAGAGCAAGACGGCCCTGTATGCCTCGGCCAGGATGCTGGTCCAGTTGACCGCGATCGGCTATGTGCTGACCTCGATTTTTGCACTGGATCACGCCGGGATCGTAGTCATCGTACTGGCCTTGATGCTGTTGCTGGCAAGCTGGATCGCATTGCGCCCGCTCAGGCAGAAGAGCGCGGACCTGTTTGCGAAGGCGCTGTTCGGAATCTCCATCGGCGGGGTATCGACGCTGGCGCTGACCACCTTTGCCGTGCTCCAGATCGACTACTGGTACCAGCCGCAGTATGTCATCCCGTTGGCAGGCATGATCTTCTCCAATGCCATGAACACGGTGAGCCTTGCAGCAGAGCGTTTTGAGTCCGACATGGCGGCAGCACCGGACTATGTCCGTGCCCGCAACAGCGCCTTCACAGCAGCACTCATCCCTTCCATCAATACGTTTTTTGCCGTCGGCCTGGTCGCCTTTCCGGGAATGATGACCGGGCAAATCCTGTCCGGGGTCTCGCCCCTGATCGCCGTCAAGTACCAGATCGTCATCATGAGTGTCCTGTTTGGCTCCTCCGGGACTTCCGCGGCGATTTACCTGTTCTTGCAACGGCATGCCGGGGTCCCGGCCCGGGCATGAACCCCGGACAGACCGAGGTGCTACACTAGTGTCGCCTTGTGCCGAGCGCCCGTAGCTCAACCGGATAGAGCATCGGCCTTCTAAGCCGAGGGTTGCAGGTTCGAGTCCTGCCGGGCGCGCAATTTGAACTGTACGATAACGTTCAGGAAAGCCCTATCATGTATATGAAACATCGTACGAAAAATACCTTGCGTGATATTTGGTGAATCTCCAATTGTCCAAGCAAATGGTTTGCGTTGCATGTGTGGCCATATTGTTAGCCGCCTGTGCAACCCCGGTGCCAACGAAGCAGTCAAACCTGTGCGAAGTTTTTAAGCAGCATCCTGACTGGTATGACTATGCACGTGCCTCAGTCAGGGAATGGGGCACGCCCATACACATCCAGATGGCGTTCGTGCGCCACGAGTCAAGCTACCGGTCTGATGCCAGACCGCCGTTCAGGTGGTTTTTGATTATTCCGCTCGGGCGCGCATCGTCGGCCAAGGGCTATGCCCAGGCTCAGGACCCGGTGTGGGGAGAATATCAGGAAGAACGGGGCAGGCTTTTCAAGAGCCGCTCGGATATGGAAGACGCGCTTGACTTCATTGGCTGGTACAATCACAAGACATGGCGCGAACTCGGTATCCCCCGTACCGATGCCTACAATCTGTACCTTGCCTACCATGAAGGTAAAGGGGGGTACCGGCGCGGTACCTGGAAGAAAAAGCCGGGGGTGCAGAGAACTGCAGCGCGGGTAAGGGACACTGCCCAGCAATACGAATCACAACTGGCACGCTGCGAGTCGCACTTGCGTTGCGACTCCTGGTATCAGGTCTGGCCTTTATGCCGCTGATGGCTGGACTTGCCTAGTTGGTCTCCGAATATTGTTTCGTTCAAGAAATATACTACTGCAGATGCTGAAGGCTTGGCATTGTGGAAAGCTGTAAATGCTCGACGAGACTCGTCACAGTTTTCCAAAGTGGCGCAGGACCAGGCGCGGTTCGGTGAGCCATCCCTTATCCGGCCCCGTCTGGGTCAGGGTGCGTTTCGTGTTCTAGTGACTGATCTCTACCGGCGCCGCTGTGCCGTCACGCGGGAACGGACCTTGCCGGCGCTTGAAGCCGCACATATTCGCCCTTACGGCAGCGGTGGTGCCCATGAAGCGAGTAACGGGTTGCTGCTGCGCCGCGACATCCACAGTCTGTTTGATGCAGGCTATGTGACGGTCACGCCCGGGTTTCGTTTTGAAGTCAGTCGCCGCATCAAGGAGGAGTTCGAAAATGGACGGGACTACTATGCGCTGCACGGTCACTCCATCAATGTGCCGAAGGAGACCACGCACCGGCCTGACACAGCAGCACTAAGTTGGCACAATGAACATTGCTTTCTTGAGTAAGCTGAGATGATTAGTACAGCAGACTTCGATTCTCGCATGCGCATGGCAGCCTTCGAGCATGTGAGAAGGCTGAGCGACCTGCATGACCACCTGACAAAGAAGGAGTTGAGCCCCGGCTTTGTTTTCGAGGGTGAGCGCATACCGCTTGTGAACCCGCAACGCGGAATCTTCAAACCAAGAAAGATGCAGTATCTGCTTTCCATCAAGACCGTGTTCCCCCGCTCCGGTGCACGGATCTGGTACGACGATCAGCGGGAAGTCCATCGCCAGATCTACCAAAACGAAGAGGCCATCGAATATGCATTCATGGGGCAGAACCCGAACGCAGCTGACAACCGCTGGCTACGCGAGGCTTTCGAAAATCAGATTCCAGTGATCTATTTTCTAGGGGTTGCGCCAGGGCGTTATCTGGTGGTTTTCCCGGCATACATCTCCGGGTGGGATGCAACTGCGCTCAAGGCCAGGGTTACGTTCGGGGTTCTCGACCAGGTTATGTCTGCAGCACCACAAAACACCACGGAGCGCCGTTATGCGCTTCGCGAGGTGAAGCAGCGGCTTCACCAGAGCTCGTTTCGTGAGGCGGTGATCGCTGCGTATAAGGGCCGCTGTGCTCTGTCCGGACTGCCTGAGCAATGGCTGCTGGATGCTGCGCACATCATTTCTGACAAGCATGAACAGATGGGACAACCGGTCGTGCCGAACGGATTGCCGCTTTCAAAGATCCACCATGCGGCATTTGACAGGCACCTGATCGGGATCGACCCGGATTACCGGCTGCATGTGTCGGAGCGCCTGCTCGATCAGCGTGACGGGGCGATTCTTGAGGCACTCAAACAGCTTGATGGTGGGATATTGCATCTGCCGCCCCGTGCAAGGGATTATCCTGACCGTGACCGGCTTGCCCTGCGTTTTGAGCAATTCAAGGCGGTGGCCTGACAAGAGAGTGCAGTAACTCAGCTAACATCTGGTTAAACCGGGCTGTGTCTTGCCAATATGTTGAAGATTTATCAGGGCTCTATTCTTCCGTGTCATTCTGACCCGTGTGACATCCGGTCTTTCTGTATCACGAAGGTGAGGTAAGACCGGATGAGCAGGCCCAAGTCATATTCCTGGTATGAGAAACATGCCAGGGAAGTTGCGGCTAGCTACGAGTCGCTGGACGCGGAGGACCTGCTGGACTGGTTGTAGGACTTCCTGCCGGACGAGGGCGGTCGTGTCCTGGATGTCGGTGCGGGCAGCGGGAGGGATGCAGCCTGGCTGGCCCGCCGGGGACATCAGGTGGTGGCGGTCGAGCCCTCTCCCGCCATGCGCGTCGAAGCCGGCAAGTACCATGAAAACCTGGACATACAATGGGAGGATGAACGGCTTCCGGACATACCCAAGGCATCCAGCCAGGGCCCTTATGACCTGATCCTGCTAAGTGCAGTCTGGATGCACGTGGCGCAGGTACAGAGAAAGAGAGCCTTCAGGAAACTCATCAATCTGCTTGCGCCGGGTGGCACCCTGGCAATTACCCTGCGAAAAGGTCCTGAAATCCCGGAACGGGGAATTCACGAGGTCACCGCCGAGGAACTGGAAAGCCTGTCGTACGACCACGGGGCCGTCGTGGTCCACCGTGATGAATGCCCGGACCAGCAGGGGAGGGAGGATGTCCACTGGGACCGGGTCGCGATACGGTTCCCCGATGACGGTGCCGGGACACTGCCCCTGCTGCGCCACATCATTCTCAAGCAGAACAAAAGCGCTACCCACAAGCTGGCTCTGTTGCGAACACTGTGTCGCATCGCGGAAGGCTCAGCCGGCATCGGGCGAGTCGAAGAGGAGGGCACGGTCAGCATTCCGATGGGCCTGGTAGCGCTGACGTGGATACGGCTTTTCATGCCCTTGCTGGCTGGCAATTACCCACAGCACACATCGAATTTTGGCACCCAAGGTCTTGGATTCGTGAAGCAGGCCTTCCGGAAGCTGCAGGGGCTTTCACACCTCGATCTGAGGATGGGCATGCGGTTCCAGGGAGAGCAGAGAGCTGCCCTGCACCAGGCACTGAAGGATGCGGCAGCCAACATCCGGGCGATGCCGGTGAAATACATGACGTATCCCAATGGAGGGCCAATCCTGGAA
This sequence comes from Gammaproteobacteria bacterium, assembly GCA_965203725.1. Taxonomy (GTDB): domain Bacteria; phylum Pseudomonadota; class Gammaproteobacteria; order UBA4575; family UBA4575; genus WTFY01. The sequence continues at coordinate 171,201 of CBDBDH010000001.1, read as the reverse complement.
GTCGTGAAGACTGGCAGGCAGGTGCGCCCGCGCGAGGTTCTGCTGAGTGAGGAGTATCTGTCGGGCTTTGGCGAGATGCGGATTCCGCTGGACCTGTGGCAGACCCTGAGAAAACACACGATATGGGTGGAGCCGGTAGTCGTGTCTGAGTGGAGTGAAATGATCCAGGGATATGCAAGGAAACAAGAGAGAAAGCTGAATGCGTCCCGGATCCGGCAGGCCATGGTCTGGGTGGAACCGGACCGCGATGTCCAGGTTCCCAAGCAGCAGGCACTGAAGCTGCTGGAAAAGGGGAAGCTGTTTTGCGTGTGGACCGGGCAGCACCTGGATAAAGCGTCTCTTCTGGATATGGACCACTGCCTGCCGTGGTCGGTATGGTCCTGCGGAGACCTCTGGAACCTGATGCCGGCTCAACGCAAGGTCAATCAGAATAAAAAAAGGGACCTGTTGCCAAGTGATGCCGTGATGGACAAGGCCGAGGAGAGGATTCTGGACTGGTGGGACAGGGCGTACTACCGCATGTCCGGACTGCAAGAACAGTTTCTTCTGGAAGCATCTTCAAGCCTGCCGGGCATCGTGCCAAGCGATTATGCCCTGGAGACTGTATTCGAGTCGGTCTGCCTGCAGCGTGCCAAGCTTAGGCGGGACCAGCAGGCTCCTGAATGGGACGGGTGAAGGTGTTATGCCCCGACTGTCGAATCGCCGGCCTACGAATCTTTTTTCTTTCTTTTGGCACTGCCTTGCTGAATTTCTTTCGCATCTTACTGATACTGGCAATGCACTTGGTATTGTTCTGCCAGGGGCAAATTCCAACACTGCGAAACCCATAGCTGCTTGCGCAAGCAGAACAGGCTGTTGCCAATGGTAATTGTTTCACCATCGACAATGTCAAGGTTCCGTGTGGAATTTTGTCCAGAGGGATAACGGGTCTAAAGAATCTTCGCCACCTTCACCTTCACACAGCCAGCACAACACATCACCAATGCCTGTGTCAGAGTGACCACTGGCTACACAAGGGTTTCCCGAAAGGGAAGCGGGAACAAGCGAATCGATCTTTTTTCTGGAACGCTTTTAAGGAAGGAACAGCTCCAACAAACCAAAAGTAACTGCCGTGTTCAGACCGACAATCAGCGGGGCCGCTTTGTACAGATCAGTTCTTAATACGGCAATATCTTCTTTTGTTGCCAGGTTGGTTTCTGCAAGTTTACAGGTGATGGTAGTGATTGCCTCGGCTTGCTGTTCATTAAGGCCAGATGCAACCAGTTCTTTAACCGCTGCATGTGTATCAAATATTTGAGCCATGTCCATAGCATAGCATTTGTGCAGTGCAATTTAGTGAAGTCCTGCACCCAGGTTGAAACTTTTGGAAAGCCCTAGAATTAAAGCAACATCATGAAAATCCTTCACTTTTTCACACCCCTGACCACCGATACCCTCCCAAAGCTCACACCCTGTCTGCCTGCATCATGAATTCGCAATATGTCTCCCTTAGGCCTTCGACAGAACACCAATGGCAGACTCATGAGTGTAAAGCGCATCTGGCAGTTGTTTGCCAGTAGAGACCTCTTTAGCGAGTAGCCTAAATTCACGAAATTCCAGTGTCATCAGGAAGTCATTCTGTCGTTTAGTGTCTATTAGCGCTTTGAGCAGGAACTGATACGCCTGCCGGGCATCTCGTCAAACGATTACGCCTTGGAGGCTGTATTCGAGTCGGTCTGCCTGCAGCGTACCAAGCTCAGGCGCGACCAGCAGGCTCCCGAATGGGACGGGTGAAGGTGTTGCGCCCAACCTGTCGAATCACCGGCCTACGAATCTTTTTTCTTCCTCTTGGCATCGCCGGTTTCTGTCATTGCCTCGCTGAGTTTCTTTCGCATCTTGCCGATACTGGTAACGCACTTGGTGTGTTCGGCCAGCGGCAAATTAAACTTTTGGAGAGTGTATGTCATCTCCTCTTGCAACGACTTGAGATCGTTCCGTACCTCGCCCATCACCAGGTTCATCCTGCCAACTTGAGCAGTTAAATCAGAAGTTTTTTTAGCCATGAATCTAGATACTCTCCTATCGTCTATAGCTTGTCTTACGTAACCGTTATCAATCACTTTCACCCTACGTAAACAATGGTGTCTCTTGAGCCTCAATTCAAGTCCATTGTGACAGTGCCCCGTACTCCTGGTTCCCTGAGAGTACTATATATCCCAGATTACGCGATTTGGATGATCCTTTTGCTACAAGCCTGCCTGAGAATCGGCTGCCGTACTTTCTGGAAAGAGGCCGGGCATGACTGCTACACTCGTTCGACATCGCCCCGCTGTACCCCGTGTTGTTTGGATTCGGGCATGGGGCGCTTTCATGTCGCAATAAGGAGAACCACCTGCCATGGTTATGGATAAAAGCGGCCATGTACCTGACTATCCAGTAGTACGGCATACTGCCAGCCGCCTTTTCGCGCTGCTTTTGGCAGTCTCGGTTGTGCTCGGGGCGGGTCGTTCGGCGGATGCCGGCGAAGTGCTCGGGGAGTACGATTCACTGCAGCACCGCTTCCAGCTGGTGAAGGTCTCCGGCGGACTTGAGCATCCCTGGAGCCTGGCCTTCCTGCCGGATGGGTCCATGCTGGTGACCGAGCGCCCGGGGCGCCTTCGGCGCATCGTGCAGGGCAGGCTTGACCCGGAGCCCGTGGCCGGGGTCCCGCAGGTTTATGCAAGCGGTCAGGGAGGCCTGCTGGATGTCGTACCCCATCCGCGTTTCGATGAGAACCGCCTGATCTACCTGTCGTATGCGAGCCCGGGCAAGGGCGGGGGCACCACCGCGGTTTCCGTCGCGCGCCTGGTCGGCAATCGCCTTGAGGATATCAAGGAGCTTTACGTGGCATTGCCTCGCACCCGCGGAGGTCGCCATTTCGGCTCCCGTCTTGTGTTCTCGGAGGGTTATATTTTTGTGACCGTCGGTGATCGCGGCGACCCGGACCGGGCTCAGTCGCTGGATGACCCGGCAGGCTCCGTGATCCGCTTGCATGAGGACGGGCGCGTCCCACAGGACAATCCATTTGTGGCGGATGCAAATGCCCGGCCCGAGATCTACACCTACGGCAACCGCAATGCGCAGGGCATGACCCGGGACCCGGTGAGCGGACAGCTCTATCTCGTCGAGCACGGCCCCCTGGGGGGAGATGAGCTGAACCTGATCGAGCCGGGCGTGAACTATGGCTGGCCGGTCATTACCTATGGCCGCAGCTACTCCGGTTTTAAGATCGGTGAAGGCACACACAAGCAAGGCATGGCCCAGCCGGTGCACTACTGGGTGCCCTCGATCTCGCCTTCGGGGCTGATGATTTACGACGGGGATGCCTTCGCGAACTGGCGTGGCAGCTTTTTCATTGGAGCGCTTTCTGGCCGGCTGCTGGACCGGCTTGAGGTCAGGGAGGGTAAGGTGGTGGTCGAGGAGCGCCTGCTTGAGGACTGGGGGGCGCGTGTCCGGGACGTGCGCCAGGGACCGGACGGGCTGATCTACCTGCTCACGGATGCTCGAAACGGCATGCTCTTGCGTCTTGAGCCGACCGACTAGGGCGGCGTGAGCGAAGTCCACAAAGTGATGGTCCGGTGTGCCCACTTGCGTTCCGGCGTCTGGTTCTTGGTTGTGCTTGCTCTCTCCCTGGCCTGTGCGCTGCAAGCGAGTGCAAGTGACGTCGGTTCAAGCGAAGCCCCCGAGGATGCAGAGACGATCTCGGATGCCATGGTGCTGGCCGATCGCATGTTGCGAAGGCAAAGCAGTGGCCTGCTGCTGAACCCGAAACGTAGGGACCGGCTTGCCCGGGAGATCGGGCAGGTACTGGATCAGGTCCGGACCGCATACCCGCCCGCCTGGGAAGTTTCGCCACGCATGGACTTCAGGCCTGGAATACTGCTTGTCGGACTGACGCCGGCTCTCCTGAGTGCAGCCGTGCCTGCCGGGCGCAAGGAAGGCCAGCCTACCGGCCACGTGGAATTCGACGATTTGAACGCCCGGCTGGGCCTTTCGGATATGCGGGTCTTTCTCCATGTCGGGGCAGCCCTCCTGGAGTTTTCAAAGTACGTCAATCTCGAAGCGGCTGCCCGGGCCTATCTTGAAATTCCGGGCGTACGGTTCGCACATCCCGATGCCCTGCTCGGCGATAGCGCGGACATCGAGGTGGTTCGGGTGCAGGAGACCTGGTATGTCATCGTTCGCAAGGCCTGGGGCGACTGTCCGTCGGGGTGCCTGCATGAGGAGCTGTTTTTCTTTATCGTCGAGAACGATGTTGTCCGCCGTGTGGAGGCTCCGGAGGCGATGCAAGAGCCCGCCTTCGCCAAGCTTGCCGCCATCCGGGACTGGCACTGATCACTGATCCGGCACAGGTGGAGCTACGGCATTTCATGCGTTAACATCAACCCCCCTGTGGTGAGCGTAGCTCAGTTGGTAGAGCGCAGGATTGTGGTTCCTGTGGTCGTGGGTTCGATCCCCATCGCTCACCCCAAATATTTCAATTATTTAGGCTAATTAAAGATTATATTTTAAATTAGCCTAATTTTATGCTAGTCTGTTGGCCATGATCGCACGCGACTTGGCTCCAAGATTGACGCAAGCGGCGCAGAAATGGCCATCCGTCACGCTCACCGGACCTCGGCAAAGCGGTAAAACCACGTTATGCCGTGCTTTGTTTCCGCAGCACCCGTACGAGACATTAGAAGCCCCTGACGTTCGCGCCTTCGCGATGGAAGACCCTCGTGCCTTCCTGGCACAGTTTCCACAAGGTGCTGTGCTCGACGAGGTGCAGCGAGTTCCGGATTTGCTCTCCTACCTGCAAGGCATAATCGATGCAGACCCTGCACCGGGTCGTTGGGTTCTTACCGGTTCGCAAAACTTCTCTTTGCTTGAATCGGTCAGTCAGTCGCTGGCTGGAAGAACAGCCGTGTTCAACCTGCTTCCGCTGACGCGAGGCGAAACGATACGCTTTGACCCGCATCCCGCAACGCTCGCAGAGGCCCTGGTTTCCGGGTCCTATCCACGCATATTCGATGCCAATATGGATGCGGCCGACTGGCTGAGTTCCTATATCACAACCTACATTGAGCGCGATGTGAGGACCATCAGCAACGTCACCGACCTCGTGACATTCCAGCGCTTCATTTCACTTTGTGCCGGGCGCACGGCACAGTTGATCAACTACTCGTCACTGGCCGGGGATTGCGGTATTTCACAACCGACCGTGAAAGCCTGGCTCGGCATCCTGGAAACCAGCTTTCTCGTTTTCCGTTTGCCGGCTTTTCACTCGAACCTGCGCAAACGGCTGGTAAAGATGCCAAAGCTGCACTTCTATGATACCGGGCTTGTCTGCTGGCTTCTGGGCATCCGCTCGCCGGAACAACTGCGCACCCATCCTCTTCGCGGCCCAATCTTTGAGACTTGGGTGGTCTCGGAGATTGCCAAACGCCGGGCCCACCATGGGGAAGCGTATAACCTCTCGTTTTACCGTGACCGAAACGGTGCGGAGGCGGATCTCATCGTTGAACGCTCAATGGATACCATGATCGTTGAAGCCAAGTCCTCCGAGACGGCATCCTCCAGTCTGTTGGAGGGTTCCCGCCGCGTCCAAAAACACCTCACGCAATCGGCTCGCCGATGCGCGGTCGTGGTTGTCTACGGCGGCGATCAGGCCCAGCGCCGGGGGGCCAACAGCTTGGTTCCCTGGCAGGAATTGCATGCGTTTGACTGGGAAGCATCGGATTGCACAGTCACGGTCCGAGCCGCGGATCAACCGGTTGCAGGTGCCAGCGTGCTCGCATTGTTTCCCAACGAGACATGGAAACACACAGTCACCGACGAAGGCGGCGCTGCGATCTTTGACCTGCATTCATCTCAATTGCCGATGACTGTCTTCGTGGCGGCAAAAGGGTTTGCCGCGTTCCTCGGGCACAACTGGATACCGGCAGAGGGCCCACTTGATGTCGAATTGAGCGAACTTTCCAATGGTGGGTCTGTCATTTTCACAAAAGATACGGGGCATTTGCCGATCTTGTACGGACGGCTCGACCCAATCCTGGATACCCATAACCGTACCTACCTGTACGCGGATAACATTGCAATCAATGGCGGACTTCAGCAACCGGTTCACTTTGATCTCGGAGAAGACATGAGGCTCAGCGATGCCGAGGGGCAGAATGCGTTGGTGCGCATTGTCTCGATCATAGGTCGGTCAGCGTTAGTACAGTACTGCCGAGCTTAGGTGTCGTGCAGGAATGGAGTTCCGTATTGCCGGCACCTTCATTGAAAGCCTCGCCAAACCAGCCAGGCTTTGGACTGCACCCGTTGAAGGGGAATCGGACAGGGTGCTGGTCAGTAAGGATATCTGGGAACTGGCGCATTACATTTTGCTCTCAGGGACAGGATGTCAGTGGCGTAGATTTGATCGACTACCATTAGGAGGGTCTCAGCATGGCCATGAAAAATCCGCCTCATCCGGGCTTGTCTGTTCGTCACGACTGCCTGGAACCCTTGGGGCTCAGCGTGACCGAGGCTGCACATGAGCTTGGCGTCAGCCGCAAGCAACTCTCGGATATTGTGAATTGTCATTCAGGGATTTCACCCGAGATGGCCATCCGCCTGGACAAAGCTTTCGGAGGCGGTGCGGAAACCTGGTACCGACTTCAATCGGCCTATGATCTGTCTCAGGCCATGAAAAAGGCAAACCGGATCAAGGTAAGGCGGCTCTCGCCTGCGGCGTGACAGCGTATAAGGAGCCCCTTGGTTTTGTAGTTCCTGGGATCGACCCCATCACTCACCCCATTCTTGTTTTTTCTCCAGCCGGGCGACTGATTCCCAGGTAGAGCGCAATGGCCAGCACCAGGAATGCAGCTGCCAGGTAGCCGATCACCTGGTCGTAGCTGCCGGACAAAAAGGCATAGGCCGAGCCGTCATTCGAATCGGTCACCCGCTTGAACACCTTGATGCAGAACACCCAGCCGGCATGGATCCCGATGCACAGCGCCAGGCGGTTGGTGCGCACCCGCACGAGGGCAAGCAGGATGCCTGCGGCCAACAGGGCCAGGAATGAATCGAGCACCTGCAGGGGGCTGAAGAGGAAGGCGAACGCATCGACCAGCAGGACAAAACCGTCCGTCCATCCCAGTGCACCTGGGTCCACGTGTATTTCGGGCCGCAGGAAATGCACGAATGCGTACAGCACGCTGGTCGAGGCCACGGCCAGGAATGCGGAGCCGCGCCGCAGCACGGCCGTGAGCAAGGCGCCCCGGAAAAAGGTCTCCTCGATCAGCGCCACGGCCAGGCCAGAAATAAGTGCGGTGACCAGCAGGACAGCCACGCCCGACACGGACCAGTCCCATTGCAGGTCAAGCACCCGGTTCTGAGAGAGCAGCAGCCCGGCCACGACCGGCCCCATGATCAGCAGGCCCGCCCCGAATCCGCGCAGCGCGTCTTTGAAGAACTGTGCGCCCTTTGGGGGGAAGCCGATGTCCTGCCAGGTCCGGAAACCGAACGTTCGAAACAGCACCAGCAGGGTGAGCAGGCCAAGTCCCAGCACCGTGCGGTTGGCCACCCGCTCGAACTCCGGCTCCAGCACGAGGGAGAGCAGGGTGTACACGGGATAGGCCAGGGCTGCCCCGGCCACCAGCACGAAGGCGAAGAGGAGAGCGAATACAAGCAGTGCGTACATGTGCGGTCGAGCCGAAATCAGGCCGGGGAGGTCCATCGGCTGGCTGAAAGCCGGCTACGGGGTTGCGGGTATAATACAGGGTAAGGCATGCCGGGTGCTATGGTATGCCGGTCGGGACGGATGCGAAAGTGGCGGAATTGGTAGACGCGCTGGCTTTAGGTGCCAGTGGGGCAACCCGTGAGAGTTCGAGTCTCTCCTTTCGCACCAGGCCCCGTGAAGAGGCGAAGAACCCAAGCCCCGGGATGCATTGTGTCCGGGTACTCAATATACTGGGCGCCGGGTCGAACTGCGGGGTTCAAACGGGTTCAATCATAGAGGTGAATGGATGCAGGTATCGCTGGAGACAACCGGAAATCTGGAGCGCAAGATCACGGTAGAAGTGCCGGGTGAGACAATTCACACGGCCGTGGAAAAGAAGCTTCAGGACATGACCCGGAAGGTGAAGCTTCCCGGCTTTCGTCCGGGCAAGGTTCCGCTCGGGGTGGTGCGCCAGCGTTTCGGCAAGCAGGTCCATCAGGAGGTCCTGGCCGATACCATGCAGTCCAGCTACCGCGAGGCGATTCACCAGGAAAAACTGCGCCCGGTGGGAATGCCCAGGATCGAGCGCCTGGACCCGGAATCCGGCCAGGACCTGAAATACGCCGCGACCTTCGAGGTCTACCCGGAAATCGAGCTGGCGGATGCCTCGGGCTTTGAAATCGAGACCGCACAGGCCGAGGTCACCGATGGGGACGTGGAAGGCATGCTCGAAAAACTGCGCAGGCAGAAGATGCGCTGGCGCGCCGTGGACCGGGCGGCCGAAAAGGATGACCGGGTGAACATCGGTTTCAAGGGCACGCTGGACGGCGAGGCCTTCCCGGGCGGCAGCCAGGATGACTTTGCCGTGGTGCTCGGCAGCGACACCCTGTTGCCGGAGTTCGAACGGCAGCTGGAGGGCGTCAAGAAAGGCGATGCCAAGCCGATCGAGGTGCACTTCCCGGAAGACTACCGCCAGCCCGAGCTGGCGGGCAAGCAGGTCGTCTTCGACGTGCAGGTCAAAAAAGTTGAAGCCGGCTCGCTGCCGGAGCTGGACGAGCATTTCGTGCGCGAGCTGGGCATAGGGGATGGCAAGATCGAGACCCTGAATGTGGAGCTCAGGCGCAACCTCGAGACCGAACTCGAGCAAAGCAAGCGGGCCTTCGACAAGAACCAGGTCATGCAGAAACTGTTTGAGTCCAACCGGTTCGAACTGCCGGCGGGATTGCTGGAACAGGAGGTTCGCAGCGTCTTCGACCAGGCCATGAAAAACCTGAATCTGGAAGACGAATCGAAGTTGCCGAAGGCCCAGCTGGAAGAGCAGGCGAGCCGCAGGCTCTCGCTGGGCCTCATCATCGGGGAAATTGTTCGCCAGAACGAAATCCAGCTCGATGCCGGGCGTGTCCGCCAGCACATCCAGGCCATCGCCTCGGGGTACGACCAGCCCGAGGACGTGGTGCAGTACTATACCAACAGCGTCGAGGCCCGGGCCGGAATCGAGTCGCAGGTCATGGAAGAGCAGGTGGTCGACTGGGTGCTCGAACAGGCCCGGCGCACCACGCGCTCGTTTACCTTCGATGAAATGGTGAACGACCGGTTCTGATATAACGAATTTGCAGGAGAAGCCACATGGGAGAAAACCATTCGAAAGCCGGAGCTCTGGATACGCAGGCGCTGAATCTCGTGCCCATGGTCATCGAGCAATCCGCGCGCGGTGAGCGGGCCTACGACATCTACTCGCGCCTGCTGAAAGAGCGCGTCATTTTCATTGTCGGTGCGATCGAGGACCAGATGGCCAACCTCGTGGTGGCCCAGCTGCTGTTCCTGGAATCCGAGAACCCCGACAAGGACATCTCCATCTACATCAACTCCCCGGGCGGTTCGGTCAGCGCCGGCATGGCCATCTATGACACCATGCAGTTCACCACGCCCGATATCAGCACGCTGTGCGTCGGGCAGGCCGCGAGCATGGGGGCCCTGCTGCTGGCCGGCGGCGCTTCGAACAAGCGCTATGCGCTGCCCCATTCGCGCATCATGATTCACCAGCCGCTCGGCGGCTTCCAGGGCCAGGCGACCGATGTCGACATCCACGCCCGTGAGATCCTGAAGATCCGCGAGGAACTGAACCAGGTGCTGGCACAGCATACGGGTCAGCCCGTGGAGCAGATTGCAAGAGATACCGAACGCGATCATTTTTTGAACAGCGCCGAGGCCAAGGCGTACGGCCTGGTGGACGAGGTCCTGGACAAGCGCCGCGACAATCTCCCGGATTCGGGCGCGTAGACACGCGGGCATTGTTCCCGGCGGGCTGCCCGGGAGCCCCTTGCGGGCGCTGTATAAAATTTCAAAAAAGCGTATAGTTAGGCCTTCGAGCAAGTGTTTCCAGAGGCGCTTCGTCTGATTCAATAGGAACCTAAAGCACACGCTTCACTCTTTCAAAGTACAGATGTCCGGCAAGGTGCGATGAGCGACAACACGACAACCAAGGATCGGGATAGCGGCAAGCTGCTGTACTGCTCTTTCTGTGGCAAAAGCCAGCACGAGGTCCGCAAGCTGATTGCCGGGCCCTCCGTGTTCATCTGCGATGAATGCGTCGAGTTGTGCAACGACATCATCCGCGAGGAAATGCAGGAGCAGTCCTCGGCCGAGGGCACCAAGCTTCCCAAGCCGGTCGAGATCAACTCCATCCTTGAGGAGTATGTTATCGGTCAGGACCGTGCCAAGAAAATCCTGTCCGTGGCGGTCTACAATCACTACAAGCGGCTGGATTCCCGAAGCTCCGGCAAGCATGCCGTGGAGCTGGCCAAGAGCAACATCCTGCTGGTGGGCCCCACGGGTTCGGGCAAGACCCTGCTCGCGGAAACCCTGGCGCGTCTGCTGAATGTGCCCTTTACCATCGCCGATGCCACCACGCTGACCGAAGCCGGTTACGTCGGCGAGGACGTCGAGAACATCATTCAGAAGCTCCTGCAAAAATGCGACTATGACGTCGACAAGGCGCAGACCGGGATTGTGTACATCGACGAGATCGACAAGATCTCCCGCAAGTCCGACAATCCCTCGATCACGCGGGATGTGTCCGGCGAAGGGGTTCAGCAGGCGTTGCTGAAACTGATCGAAGGCACGATTGCGTCGGTTCCGCCCCAGGGCGGGCGCAAGCACCCGCAACAGGAATTCCTGCAGGTCGATACCAGCAACATCCTGTTCATATGCGGAGGTGCGTTCGCGGGCCTGGACAAGGTGATCCTGGATCGCACGGAGACGAGCGGCATCGGCTTTTCGGCGGAAGTGCGCAGCAAGGACAATGCGATCAAGATCGGCGAGGTCCTGCACAGCGTGGAACCCGAGGATCTCATCAAGTACGGCCTCATCCCGGAATTCGTCGGGCGCCTGCCGGTCGTGGCGACGCTGGACGAACTCGATGAGGAGGCCTTGGTGCGGATCCTGACTGAGCCCAAGAATGCCATCACCAAGCAGTACCACCGCCTGTTCGAGATGGAAGGCGTGGAGATCGAGTTTCGGGACAATGCCCTGTATGCGACGGCCCGCAAGGCGATGGACCGCAAGACCGGCGCACGCGGTTTGCGCACCATCCTGGAAAACGTGCTGCTGGACACCATGTACGAGATGCCTTCGCAAAACAGCATCGGCAAGGTCGTGGTCGATGAGTCCGTGATCCTCGGCGAGAAGCCGTATCTGATCTACGAGAGTTCAGAATACGAAAAGGTGGCCTCGGACGAGTGAGCGCGCCGGCTGAAGGCCCGCTGCATGCCATGCGGGGCATAGTGGTGCCCGGAAGGTATTGAATTTTCAAGAGTATGCCCCCATGTCAAGGGCAGGGCATGCGCCGGGACAACCCGATGCGGCAGGGTGTGCCGTTCACGAATTTTTAACCAGCATTCGGAATGTATTGAAATGAGCGAAGAACAGATGCCGGAAAAACTTACGGATGACGCAGTCATGCCGGTGTTGCCGCTGCGCGACGTGGTGGTGTATCCGCATATGGTAATTCCGCTGTTCGTGGGCCGGGAAAAGTCGATCAAGGCCCTGGATGTCGCCATGGCCAGCAACAAGCAGATCCTGCTGGTCGCACAGAAAAATGCGGAAGTGGATGAGCCCGGTACCGAGCAGGTCCACACGATTGGCACGGTGTCCACGATCCTGCAGCTGCTGAAGCTTCCGGACGGCACTATCAAGGTGCTGGTGGAGGGCGTCGACCGTGCACGCGTGGTGCACTACCTGGAAGATGAAGATTTTCTCAGGGCCCAGGTCGCGTTGATGGGATCGGATACTTCGGCCGAAGATGAGCGTGAGCTCGAGGTCATGGCGCGCTCCGTGACCAACCTGTTCGAGCAGTATGTGAAACTCAACAAGAAGATTCCTCCGGAAGTCCTGACCTCGCTGGCAGGCATTGACGAGCCCACCCATCTGGCCGATACGATTGCCGCACACATGTCCCTGAAGCTGGATGAGAAGCAGTACGTGCTTGAGATCAGTGACGTACGCAAGCGCCTTGAACATCTCGTCAAGCTGATCGAGGGCGAACTGGATGTACTGCAGATCGAGAAACGGCTGCGCGGGCGGGTCAAGCAGCAGATGGAGAAATCACAGCGCGAGTATTACCTGAATGAGCAGATGAAGGCCATCCAGAAGGAACTGGGTGAGCTTGAAGAGGCCCCCAATGAAGTCGATGAGCTGGCGGACAAGATCGAGAAAGTCGGCATGTCGAAGGAGGCCAAGAAGAAGGCCACCACGGAACTGAACAAGCTGAAGATGATGTCACCGATGTCCGCGGAAGCCACCGTGGTGCGAAACTACATCGACTGGCTGGTGGGTGTGCCATGGAAAAAGAAATCCAAGGTGCGCAAGGACCTGGCTGCGGCAGAACGCATCCTGGAAGAGGACCATTACGGCCTGCACAAGGTCAAGGAGCGCATCATCGAGTACCTGGCCGTGCAGCAGCGTGTGCGAAAGCCCAAGGGCCCAATCCTGTGCCTGGTAGGCCCCCCGGGAGTGGGCAAGACCTCGATCGGAAAATCCATCGCCCGCGCCACCAGCCGCAAGTTCACGCGCATGTCTTTGGGCGGGGTACACGATGAGGCCGAGATCCGGGGCCACCGGCGCACCTACATCGGCTCGTTGCCTGGCAAGATCGTGCAAAACCTGTCCAAGGTCGGGGTGCGCAACCCGTTGTTTTTGCTGGATGAGATTGACAAGATGGCCATGGATTTCCGGGGAGACCCGGCGTCCGCCATGCTGGAGGTGCTGGACCCGGAACAGAACCACACCTTCAATGACCACTACCTCGAGGTGGACTTCGACCTGTCCGATGTCATGTTTGTGGCAACGGCCAACAGCCTGAACATTCCCGGTCCCCTGCTCGATCGCATGGAGGTGATCCGCCTGCCGGGCTATACCGAGGACGAGAAGAAAAACATCGCAACGCGCTACCTGATCCCCAAGCAGCTGAAGGCCAACGGCCTGAAGAAAAACGAGCTGCATATCAGTGAGCCGGCGATCCGCGACATGATCCGCTACTACACGCGGGAGGCGGGTGTGCGTAACCTGGAACGGGAGATTTCGAAAATCTGCCGCAAGGTAGTGAAATCGCTGGTGCTCGGCTCGGGCAGGAAGCGGATTTCCATCACGCCCCGGTCCCTGGCAAAGTATCTTGGCGTCAAACTTTTCCGTTACGGGCTTGCCGAGGACAATGACCAGGTCGGGCAGGTGACGGGCCTGGCCTGGACGGAAACCGGCGGCGAACTGCTCACGATCGAGGCGGTCGTGATTCCCGGCAAGGGCAAGACCAGTCGCACCGGCCAGCTCGAGGATGTCATGCAGGAGTCCATCCAGGTGGCGCAAACCGTTGTGCGCAGCCGCGCCAGGGTGCTGGGAATCCAGGCCGATTTCTATGAAAAGTCGGACATCCACATCCATGTTCCCGAGGGGGCCGTGAAAAAGGACGGGCCCAGTGCAGGGATCGGCATGACGACGGCGATCGTATCGGCCCTGAGCAAGGTGGCCGTGCGCGCGGATGTGGCCATGACGGGCGAGATCACCCTGCGCGGTGAGATTCTGCCCATCGGCGGGCTGAAAGAGAAGCTGCTGGCGGCGCACCGCGGCGAAATCAAGACGGTGTTGATCCCGAAAGACAATGAAAAGGATCTAAGTGAGATTCCCAAGAATATCAAGCAAAAACTTGAAATCATTCCGGTACAGTGGATCGACGAAGTACTTCAGGTGGCGCTGGTCAAAATGCCCGAGCCTCTGGAGGACCCGGAGGTCGTGGGCGCGGTGGATCCCGAGCACAAGAAATCCATCGGGAAAAGCGAGCCGGTCCAGGCTCATTGAGTGCACGGTTTATTGACTTGGTTCGGGCACAATTGGTATAACGAAAGCCATTCAAATGGCCTTTGTCACCACGTGCACATTACATATCTCGACTTGCAACGATGATTTCTCAGCTTGTTTTGTATGCTAATCATGCGGTCCGCAGGCTGCCTTCAGTTCTTAAAAATCAACGTGCGATTGTCTGGGTTGCATACTTAACCATCAGGGGAGTTTAGTCTAATGAATAAAAGTGAACTTGTAGAAGCCGTGTCCGAAGAAGCGAAGCTTTCAAAAGCCGATGGAGCACGTGCAGTGGATGCCGTGTTCGGCTCCATTGCCGCCGCATTGAATCGCGGGGATAACGTAACGCTGGTAGGCTTTGGAACCTTCTCGGTAAAACACCGGAATGCACGTATTGGCCACAACCCCCGAACCGGTGAGAGAATCCAGATCGCGGCAAGCAAAGTCCCCAGTTTCAAGGCTGGCAAAGCACTCAAGGATGCTGTAAGCTAGCGCGCCTTTTGGGTGCTTAGCTCAGCTGGTAGAGCGTCGCCCTTACAAGGCGGATGTCGGGGGTTCGAATCCCTCAGCACCCACCAAGGGCCAAACCATTAGGAGTGGTAGTTCAGCTGGTTAGAATACCGGCCTGTCACGCCGGGGGTCGCGGGTTCGAATCCCGTCCACTCCGCCACGCTTGTACGCAAATCTTTGCTCAATCACATAGGTGACTGGTGCCCTTGTTGCTGTCCCCCGTCTGAAATCAAAAATGCGCTGGTGTTAGGCGCAGTGGCATCTGCGCGGTTGGGTCATCCTCCCCTGTCGACTGCGGAAATGTCGCCGATGCTCAGGCAAGGCAATCCCTGCAAGGACGAGGAAATCTTGCAATTTACATGATCCCGGACTTTTCGTGCTGCACGTGCCCGGTTTTGAAACCGGGGAATTTGCCGTACCCAGGGGTGCACGGACGGACAGAACCATTACAATGCGAGAACCAGTACTGAGGAAATGCAGATGACAGCGTTGCAGGAAAAAACACATGCTGATTGAGATCCGGGACCGTGCCAGCAGCCTGGTGGCCTACGTGATCATCGGCCTGCTCATTCTTTCCTTCGCCTTGTGGGGCATCCAGGAATATTTCGGTGCGGGCGGGGCGCCTGCGGCGGCGGCCATCAACGACGTGGAGATCACGGTCCCCGAGTTCAGCGACCGGTTCCAGCAGTACCGCCAACAGCTTCGTTCCGACCTCGGCGGGAACTATGAACAACAGTTCCCGGATGAGAGCGTGATCAAGCAGCAGGTCATCGAGGGCATGGTAGACATGGAAATACTGCGCCAGGAAGTCACGCTGGCCGGATTCCGTATCAGCGATACCAGCCTGGTACAGAAAATCCAGCAAGTGCCGCAGTTCCGAAGGGACGGGAAGTTTGACCCGGACCTGTATACGCGGTTGCTGCAGGCACAGCGTTATGACAAGGCACGCTTCGAGTCAGAATTTCGGGAACGGGAAAAGTTGGAGCAGTTCGAACTCTCGCTGGCATCCTCTTCCTTCATGACGCAGGCCGACCTGGAGCGCTTCCAGCAGCTGTCCGGGCAGTCCAGGGACTTCAGCTACGCCTTGGTGCAGGTCAACCCCGATTCGATCGAGGTGTCTGACCAGGAGGTGGACGACTACTACCACGAGAACGAGGCGCAGTTTCAAACGCCCGAGCGGGTCAGGCTCGCCTATCTCGAACTGGCGGAGGAAGCCTTGTTTGACCAGATCAGCCTCGGTGAGGACGAGGCACTTTCCATCTATCAGGAGCAGCCGGAACGCTTCATGACAAGCGAGTTGCGCAAGGCGCGCCACATCCTGATCCGGGTGGCCGAGGAGGCGGCAGGCAGTCCGGGCGCATGGGACCGTGCACGGGAGCGGGCCAACGAGTACATCCGCCAGATCGAGGCGGGGACCTCCTTTGAGAAGATTGCCAGGCTGCACTCGGAAGATACCCTGTCTGCCGGCAAGGGCGGCGATATCGGATTCATCGCCTCCGGCGACCTGGCCAGTGACGCGCTGGAGAAAGCGCTGTTCCGCCTGGCGGTGGGTGCATACAGCCAGCCCATCCGTACCGACCAGGGCATCCAGATCGTGCAACTGGTCGAGATCCAGGAGTCCGAGCAGCAGCCGTTTGCCGAGGTGCGCGAGAACATCGTCAACGAACGCAAGAGCCAGATGGCCCAGGCGCGCTTTATCGAGATGGCCGACGAACTGGCCAACCTCGTGGTGGAACAGCCCGATGAGTTGACAGAAGCGGCGGAAACCTTCGGACTTGAAATTCGGGAAACCGGCTGGCTCACCCCCGCTGCCACCACCGGAATCTTCGCCCATTCCAGAGTCCGCCTGACCGCGTTCACCCCCGAGATTCTGGAGGAGGGGCTGAACAGCGAACTGATTGAAATTGCGGACGGCCATGTGCTGGCCTTTCGCGTGCTTGAACACAAGATGCCTGAACTGAGGGCGCGTGAAGATGTGGCGGCGCAGGTCCGGGAGCGGCTGCGTACACGCAAGGCAGCAGCGCAGGCGCTCGAGGCAGGGGAGGAGATGTACGCACAGCTGCAAAGTGGCCTCAGCCTGGAGGAGCTGTCGGACAAACATGCACTGGAGTGGACCCGCCGTGGTGCCCTGCGTCGCGACGATGACCGCGTTCCCGGCAAGATTGTCGACTCGGTCTTTACCCTGGCCCGCCCCGAAGCAGGTCGCGTTTCCGTGGGCAGTCTGGTCCTGGAGGATGGGAGTTTCGCCCTGCTGGAACTGCATTCCGTCATGGACGGGCCTGGAGTCCTGGACAGGGCTGCAGCCGTGCAGCTGTCGCAGCGCGTGAATTACGGACGCAGGGAGTTCAGTGCCGTCCTGCAGTCCATCAAGGAAGATTTCGATGTACGGATTTTTGAAAACAACCTCTAGTCCTCCAGAGGGTATGGGCTAGCCGCGCATCGCCGGCAGAAGCGCTGGTCCGATTCTCGCGGGGGCTCAGGCTCAGTGATACCCGGACATGCCGATGATGTTGAAGCCGGCATCGACATAGGTGATCTCGCCCGTGATGCCGCTTGCCAGGTCGGAGCACAGGAAGGCGGCGGTGTTGCCCACCTCCTCGATGGTCACGTTTTTGCGTAGCGGGGCATTCTGTTCGACGTGATCCAGCATCTTGCGGAAATCGGCGATGCCCGCGGCTGCGAGGGTGCGGATGGGGCCTGCCGAAATGCCGTTTACCCGGATTCCTTCAGGACCCAGGGCATAGGCCATGTAGCGGATGTTGGCTTCCAGGCTGGCCTTGGCCAGGCCCATGACGTTATAGCTCGGCATGGCGCGCACCGAGCCCATGTAGGTCAGCGAGAGAATTGCCCCGGAGCGCCCGCGCATCATGGGGCGGGCCGCCTTGCCCAGCGCCGTCAGGCTATAGCTGCTGATGTCATGCGCGGTTTTTGAGCCTTCGCGGGTGGTGACCTCGACGAAATCCCCTGCGAGCTCGTCTCTTGGTGCAAAGGCGGCCGAGTGGACCAGGATGTCAAGCCCGTCCCAGCGCTCTCCCAGCGTATCGAACAGCGCCGAGATCTCGTCGTCGTTTTCCAGGTCGCAGGGCAGGGCGGCCTGGGCGCCGCATTCGGCCGCAAATTTCTCCACCCGGGATCTGAGTTTTTCGTTCTGGTATGTGAACGCCAGTTCGGCCCCTTCGCGTTTCATGGCCGCTGCGATCCCCCAGGCAATGGAACGGTTGCTCGCGATGCCGATGACCAGGGCGCGTTTTCCTGCCAAGAATGCCATTTCTGTCTCCTTGCCTGTTACTCGATGGGTCAGGTACGGGGAATGCCGGAGCCCCGGACCGAATTATTTTTGTCGGTGGACCGTCTATAATGCCCGCCCAGAGAAAAGCTATCCATACCTGACAGAAGTAGACCCGGTGTTGACGTGAACGACCGTATCATCCCTTGGTTCCCGGCCATTATAGCTTGCCTGCTCGGGGCATGCAGCGAAGGCGCCTGGAACAATCCCTATCCGAACGGGGAGCAGGCCTCGAACGTCGTGTACTCATCATTCAGCGAACGCCCCAAGCACCTCGATCCCGTCAGGTCCTACAGTTCTAACGAGTACCAGTTCATCGCGCAGATCTACGAACCGCCCCTGCAGTACCACTATCTTGCGCGCCCGTACAAGCTGATTCCCCTGACCGCCACGCAGTTGCCGCAGGTGCGCTACCTGGATGCCGCGGGCCGACCGGTGTCCAGGGAACGGCCAGGAGCCATTGCCTTCTCCGAGTACACAGTCACCATCCAGCCGGGCATCCACTACCAGCCTCACCCGGCCCTGGCCAGCGATGCGCAGGGCAATGCCCGCTATCTTCACCTGGATGCCGGAGACCTCAAAGGCATCCACGTGCTGGGCGATTTCACGATGAGCGGCACCCGGGAGCTGACCGCAGCCGATTACGTGTACCAGATCAAGCGCATCGCCAGCCCGTACCTGCACTCGCCGATCGCCGGGGTGATGCGGGAATACATCGTCGGATTCGATGCCTTTCGCAAGGCAGTGGGCGAGCGTTACGGCAACAGTGCCAAGGGCGTCTGGCAGGACCTGAGAAGCATTGATTTTGCCGGGCTGTCGGTCGATGACCGCTACACCTACCGCATCCGCATCCACGGGGAGTACCCGCAACTGGTGTACTGGCTGGCCATGCCGTTTTTTGCACCGATGCCCTGGGAGGCTGAAAAGTTCTACAGCCAGCCCGGCATGGAGGAGCGCAACATCACGCTGAACTGGTACCCGGTGGGCACCGGGCCTTTCATGCTCACGGAAAACAATCCGAACCTGCGCATGGTGATGGAGAAAAACCCGAATTTTCATGGCGAGCAGTATCCAAGCTATGGGGAGCCGCAGGATCTGGAAAACGGGCTGCTGGACGATGCCGGCAAGGCGCTGCCCCTGGCCTCCAAGGCGGTCTACAGTCTGGAGAAGGAAAACATCCCGTACTGGAACAAGTTCCTGCAGGGCTACTACGACGCTTCCGGGGTCTCCTCGGATAGCTTCGACCAGGCGATCCAGTTCGGCTCCCAGGGCGATGTCCAGCTGACCGAACTGATGCAGGACAAGGACATCCAGCTGGAAACCTCGGTGACGACTTCCATCCTGTACATGGGCTTCAACATGCAGGACCCGGTGGTCGGCGGGTTTTCCGAGCGCGCGCGCCTGCTGCGACGGGCGATCTCCATCGCCGTGGATTACGAGGAATACATCTCCATCTTCGCCAACGGCCGGGGGATTCCGGCCCAGGGCCCGGTTCCTCCGGGAATTTTTGGTAACCTTGAGGGCGAGGCCGGGGTGAATCCCTACGTCTACGACTGGGTGGACGGGGAGCCCAGGAGAAAGGACCTCGGGGAAGCCCGGCAGCTGATGACCCGGGCCGGCTATGAGGATGGCATCGACCAGGCCTCCGGCAAGCCGCTGGTCCTGTATTTCGATACCCCCGGTGCCGGGCCGGGCGCCAAGGCGCATTTCAACTGGCTGCGCAAGCAATACCAGAAGCTTGGCATCCAGCTGGTGATCCGTGCGACCGACTACAACCGATTTCAGGAGAAGATGCGCAAGGGCACCGGCCAGATCTTCCAGTGGGGCTGGAATGCGGACTACCCGGATCCTGAAAATTTCTTTTTCCTGCTGTATGGACCCAATGCCAAGGTGAAACACGCTGGCGAGAATACCGCGAACTACCAGAACCCGGAGTTTGACCGCCTCTTCGAACAGATGAAAAATATCGAGAACGGCCCGGTGCGCCTGGAGATCATCCGGCAGATGACCCGGATCCTGCAGCGCGATGCCCCCTGGTTATGGGGCCATCACCCCAAGGCATTTTCGCTTTTTCACGACTGGTACAAGAACGTCAAGCCCAACCTGATGGCCAACAACCTTCTGAAATACAAGCGTGTGGACGGTGAACTCAGGGACCGGAAGCGGGCACAATGGAACCGGCCCAATTACTGGCCGCTGATCATCCTGTCCGTGCTGTTGCTGGTCTCGTTCATCCCGGCCGCGGTCGGATTTTACCGGCGTGAACACGGTACCCTGAAGTGATTGCCTACATCGTCCGTCGCGCCCTGTACGCCATACCGATCCTGGTGGGGGTCAACATCATCACGTTCCTGCTGTTTTTCGTGGTCAATACTCCCGATGACATGGCGCGAATGTTTCTCGGCCAAAAGCACGTCACCGAGGTACAGATCGAGGACTGGAAGGCAGAGCGGGGGTATCACCGCCCGCTGTTCTACAACGCGGATGCCGAGGGCATGGACAGCCTCAGGGAAACCATTTTCTACACCAAGTCGCTGCGGTTGTTCGTGTTCGATTTCGGGCGCTCTGACAGCGGCCGGGACATCAGTTTTGATATCAGCCAGCGCATGTGGCCGAGCCTCGCCATCGCGGTCCCGCAACTGCTCATCGGCCTGCTGGTCGCCATCACCTTCGCCCTGCTGATCGCCTTTTTCCGTGCCACGTACATCGACTACTGGGCGGTGGTCATTTGCGTGGCCCTGATGTCGATCTCCAGCCTGTTCTACATCATTGGCGGGCAGTTCGTCATGGGAAAACTCCTGCGGGTGGTGCCGATTTCCGGATTCGAGAGCGGGCTGTTCGGGATCAAGTTCCTGATACTGCCGGTGCTGATCGGCGTGGTCGGCGGCATCGGCTCGAGCACCCGGTGGTACCGCACGATCTTTCTCGAGGAGATGAACAAGGACTACGTGCGTACCGTGCGGGCCAAGGGGATCGCCGAACAGACGCTGCTGTTCCGCCACGTGCTGAGAAACGCGCTGATCCCGATTCTCACCGGCGTGGTGGTCATTTTGCCGCTGCTGTTCATGGGCAGCCTGATCACCGAATCCTTCTTCGGCATTCCCGGGCTCGGCAGCTACACCATCGACGCGATCAACCGGCAGGACTTCGCGATTGTGCGCTCCATGGTATTCCTGGGTGCGGTGCTGTACATCATCGGCCTGCTGCTGACAGACATTTCCTACACGGTCGTTGACCCCAGAGTCAGGCTCAGTTGACCATGCTGCCAGGCAAGCCGGTTTTTCTGCTCACCGACATCCTGATTTTCGTGCTGGTGGCGAGCATCGTCTCGTTTTTCGCCTACGCCATGCGCAAGCCGCACCTGCGCCAGCCCTGGGGCCAGGTGGTACGTGCCCGCGCCGGTGTCATTTCCATGATCGTCCTGTCCGTGTACGTGGCGATTGCGCTGCTGGACTCGCTGCATTTTCATCCCGCACTGGAAAACCCGGCTGCCCACTCCGAAGAGGTCGAGTACAGCGGCGAGATCATCAGTGTCTTCGACCAGCTGGTTTCCGGGCTGCGGGCAAGCACCGAAAAGACCTACTCGGCGCCGTTTGCCGCCCATCTGTATGCCAAGGAAACCGTGCAGCAGGCGGACGGCACGCGCACGCGCATCTACCCGCGCCTGTCGTGGGGGGCCGCCCACCTCGAGGACCCCGATGCCCAGAAGGCGAGCGATGTACTGCTGCTGGCAGGGATCGGTACACTCAAGGCGGCAGCCGTGTGGGCCGTATTGCTGGGGCTGTGGGCGCTGTATCTTTCCACAAGAACTGCACGCACGTTCCCGACGGCATTGCGCACCCTGTTCGACGGGCATTCGGAAGTGCCCTGGAGGACCGTCAGCGTGACCCTGGGCGTCGTGCTGCTGGTGCTGCTGGTCGGTGCGGAATGGGCTTCGAAATACCACGTGCTGGGCACCGACAAGGTGGGCGAGGACGTCCTGTACCAGGCGCTCAAGAGCATCCGTACCGGCGTGGTGATCGGCACGCTGACCACCTTGCTGATGGTGCCTTTTGCGATAGTGCTCGGCATCATGGCCGGCTTCTTTCGCGGCTGGATCGATGACGTGATCCAGTATCTCTACACCACGCTCAATTCCGTGCCGGGCGTGTTGCTGATTGCGGCCGCGGTCCTCATGCTGAACGTCTACATGAGCAAGCATGCCGAGGCGTTTGCGAGCCTGACCCAGCGCGCCGACATGCGCCTGCTGTTCCTGTGCCTGATCCTCGGGCTGACCAGCTGGACGGGCCTGTGCCGGCTGTTGCGTGCGGAGACGCTGAAGCTGCGCGCCGTGGATTTCGTGCAGGCGGCGACCGCGTTCGGGGTGGGTCCGATGCAGACCATATTCCAGCACATCCTGCCCAATGTGATGCACATCGTCCTGATCACGCTGGTTCTGGATTTCAGCGGGCTGGTGCTGGCCGAGGCCGTGCTGTCCTATATCAACATCGGCGTGGACCCGACCATGAACAGCTGGGGGAACATGATCAACAGTGCCCGCCTGGAGATGGCCCGCGAACCCATCGTCTGGTGGTCCCTGGCCGCATCCCTGTTCTTCATGTTCACCATGGTGCTGTTTGCGAACCTGTTTGCCGACGTGGTGCGCGACGCACTCGACCCGCGGGTGTCCAGGTAGCCATGTCCAGGACTCTCCTGCAGGTCCGCCGGCTGACGACGGAATTCAAAACCCGCCGACGTACCCTCACGGCCGTGAACGAGGTCAGCTTCGAGATCCGGGAAGGGCAGACGTTTGCCCTGGTCGGGGAGTCGGGCAGCGGCAAGTCGGTCACGGCGCTGTCCGTCATCCGCCTGCTGCCCGAGGCCGCCAGGCTGGCGTCGGGGAGTATCCAGTTTGAAGGGCAGGACTTGCTGGCACTGCCCGAGCGCGAGATGCGCGATATCCGGGGCAGTGGCATCTCCATGATCTTCCAGGAGCCGATGACCTCGCTGAACCCGGTGGTCCGGGTGGGCCGGCAGATCACGGAAGTGCTGATGCGCCACCAGCACATGTCCGCGAAACAGGCCCGCCAGCGTGCCATGGACCTGCTCGATGCCGTCAAGATCCCCAAGCCTTCCTACACCATTGATACCTACGCGCATGAGCTGTCCGGGGGCATGAAGCAGCGGGTCATGATCGCAATCGCGCTGGCCTGCAAGCCCCGGCTTCTGATCGCCGACGAGCCCACGACTGCACTGGATGTCACGATCCAGGCCCAGGTGCTGGAGTTGATCAACGACCTGCAGGAGCGATTCGGGATGGCGATCCTGTTCATCACGCATGACCTGGCGGTCGTGAAGCAGGTGGCTGACCATGTTGCGGTCATGAAGGAAGGCGTGATCGTTGAGCAGTCCAGCAACGAGGTGTTTTTCTCTGCACCGCAGCATGCCTACAGCTGGGACCTGTTTGCAGCCCTGCCGGCGATGGAAAAACGCGGCAAGCCCCTGCTGCAACGCAAGCACGAGCCGCACCGGCTCACCGCCGTAGTGCCGACGGAAAACGACACGCTGCAGGTCCGTGACCTGGCCGTATACTTCCCCATCCGCAAGGGCCTGTTCAAGCGCACCGTCGGTTACGTCAAGGCCGTCGACGGGGTTTCCCTGGAGCTCCCGCCGGGCAGGACGGTCGCCCTGGTCGGGGAGTCGGGCAGCGGCAAGACGACCGTCGGCAAGGGCATCTTGCGCCTGATCCAGCCGACACTGGGCGAGGTGATCTACCAGGGGCAGCGTCTGCACGAGATCGACTCCAGCCAGCTGCAGCAGCAGCGGGCCAATCTGCAGATTGTATTCCAGGATCCCTATTCCTCGATGAACCCGCGCATGCTGGTCGGCCAGATCATCGAGGAGGGCATCAAGGCCCTGAATGTGATTGCGGATGCCGGAGACCGCAGGCAGCGGGTGCTGGAACTGCTCGAGCAAGTGGGCCTGGATCCGGATGCCCATCTGCGGTACCCGCATGAATTTTCAGGCGGGCAACGCCAGCGCATCTGCATTGCCCGCGCACTGGCCGTCAATCCGAAGATCATTATCTGCGATGAGCCGACCAGTGCCCTGGACGTTTCCGTGCAGGCGCAGATTCTGGATTTGCTGAACCACCTGCAGGCGCGCTACGGGATCAGCTATCTGTTCATTACCCACAACATGTCCGTGGTGGCCTACTTCGCAGACCGGGTCGCGGTCATGTACCAGGGCAGGATCGTCGAGCAGGGAGAGGTGGAGCAGGTGCTGGGCGACCCGCAGCACGAGTATACGAAACGCCTGCTGGGCGCGGTGCCCAAACTGGTGCCGCCCGTGCGGGCGGCATGATCTGCCGGCATAGGCCGGCACATGAAAGCCGCTGCCGGTGAGGCCTCTGCGGTCGGTTGATTCGCCGGGGTGGCTCCTTTACGATGAAATGACCGTGAACGAACCCCGGGGCCTGCTGGGCAGGGCAGGGGTCCAGGGAAAAAGGAGACGTTGGCATGAGATCAGGATTACACAGGGCAGGCGGAATGCTGTTGCTGGGGCTGGCTGTCCTGCTGGGCACACCGGGCATGGCAAAGGATGCGCCGCATTCGGGCTGGTACGTGGGTGTCGGCCTGGGGGCGAACTGGCTGTCCGACATGAACCAGGCCGGCTGGAACCGGGACACGATCTGCTATCCCATGGACGACTGCAGCAGCAAGGGCTCCATTGGCGGCTATCGCTGGTTTTATGACCTGGATGCGGACCGCGGCAACCTGTTTGAGGTGGCCGTCGGCCGGGGGTTTGGCAATGTGCGCCTGGAGCTGTCGGCCAACCGGCGCGAAAACGACATCGACCAGGAATTTACCGGCATCACCTATTTCGACGGGTCGCGAATCCTGTCGGATTCCACGAGCAACTACACCAGCCAGAGCGAGGCAACTGTCGACCGCCTGAGGACGCAAACCCTGCAACTGAATGCCTACTACGATTTCCCGCTTGCGCACAGCCGGATCACCCCGTACGTGGGGGTCGGAGTCGGCCTTTCCGATATCAAGCTCTACGGGCTGTATTTTCGGAGCAGATATGCATGCACCAGCGAATGCGATGCCGAGCTGTCGCCTCCCGCTGCCTACAACTCCTGGCAGGACGAGGACCTGAGTGACAGCGTGGTTTCCATGCATCTGCACGCCGGGGCGGATTACAGCCTGGGAGACCGGCTGCTGGCGGGTCTGAAACTGACCTACAGCGAGATGGAGGACATGCGCGACACCGGGCGCTACATCGAGCACCCGATCCCCGATGCGCTCAACCACACCAGAATCAGCGGCATGGACCACTGGTCCGTGACGCTCAGCCTGAAGTACCTGCTGGGCGGCTGAGCAAGTGCATGCCGGTCCGGGCCCGTTGTCCTGCCGCGGACCAGAACGGGACAGGCCGCCTCAATGCGGAATGATCAGGGTCTTGCCTGCCAGGATCAGGGAGCCTTTCAGCTTGTTGGCCCTGCGCAGGGCCGATACCGTGGTCCCGTAACGTGCGGCAATGACGCTCAGCGACTCGCCACGTGCGATCCTGTGCCGGTACCAGCGGGGTTCCTCGGGCAGGCGTTCCATCGCCAGTGAGACCGACTCGGTTTTTTGACGCGGCACCAGCATGCGATAGCCTCGTGGGAGCGGGTAATGCAGATGCTGCATGGCCGGGTTCAATCTGCGCAGTTCACCCGCGGAGATGTCTGCCGACTTGAAGAGTTTCGCAGGCGAGATGCGCTTTTTGGTTTCCAGGATTTCCAGGCGCGGGGCATTGGCCACCGGGTACAGCAGTGTGCGGCTCAAGCGGGGGTCTGCGACAATCGAACAGAATGCGAGCAGTTTGGGCACGTATTCGCGGGTTTCCCGGGGCAATGCCAGACTCCAGTAGTCGCCGTTGCGCAGCGCATCCGGATTGGACTGCAACGCCCTCCTGAGCCGGTTGGGCCCGGTGTTGTAGGCCATCAGTGCCAGCAGCCAGTCCTGGTTGAATTGCGCATGCAACTCCTCCAGGTAATCGAGTGCGGCCATGGTGGAGGCATGGATGTCGTAGCGGGCGTCATAGCAGCAGGTGCGTTCCAGGCGGAAATGCCGGGCGGTCTGGGGGGTGAACTGCCATAACCCGGTGGCCTTCGACCGTGACCGCGCCCGCGGATGATAGCCACTTTCGATAAAGGGCAGGATCGCGAGTTCCGACGGCATATTGCGCCGTTCGATCTCATCGAGGATGAAGTAGATGAAGAGCCCGGAGCGCTGCGATGTGATGAGCAGCACCTGCTCCCGTTGCAGGAGTCTTTGCTTCTGGTCCACCACCCGGGGGTGTTCGTGGAGGTGGGCAAAGGCAAGCTTTCGGGCAATGCGCTGCCAGATCAGCGGCGCGACTTCATCGGTATGCTGCACCACCCGGGGCGGAACAGGCGTGTCCGTTCCCGGAAAGTGTTCGGCCCGAAAGGGGGCCTCCGCGGGTATTTCCTCAACAGCGGGAGAATCGGCAGGAGGGGTCGCCCCGGTACAGGCGGCGAGAAAAAGCATGGAAGCTGCAAGTAGCAGGCAGGCTTGGCTCTTCATGGGTGAAAATGTATTCGGGGACCGCCAAAAGTGCTGATAACCCGGTTTTATAGGGCACATATAGTAAACGAATCCAGCGTCCTGTACACCTTGCGTAGCCGTGGCCTTTTTGGGCTAGAATGAAGCGATGCAAGAATCGGAACCACGGTCTGCGGTGCAGGTCATCCAGGACCTGCAGGACTGGTATGCCAGCCCGGCCGGCGAACATCTGTACGAGGAGCTGCAAGACAGTCTGTCCCGGGTGCTGCCTGGGCTGTTTGGTTATTACGCACTGCAGGTCGGCGCATTGTCCAGGGAGGCCGACCTGTTGCAGAGCAGCCGGATCGGCCGCAAGATCTACATGACCCTGGAGCCATGCCAGGGTACGGTCTCGGCCAGTCCCCTGGCCTTGCCCTTTCAGCATGATTCGCTCGACCTGATGGTCCTGCTGCACACCCTCGATTTCTCACCCGATCCGCATCAGGTCCTGCGCGAGGCGCACAGGGTGCTGATTTCCGAAGGCCATCTGGTGGTGATCGCCTTCAATCCGCTCAGCATGATGGGTCTGGCCAAGCTGGCATTGCTGCGCAGCCGCAGGGCGCCCTGGAGTGGTCATTTTTATACGGCCAGGCGCCTCAGGGACTGGTTTTCCCTGCTGGACCTCGCGATCATGGAAACCCGGCACATCGGGCTGCGTCCTCCCGTTCGCAACCTGCGCGTGCAGCAACGCCTGGGGTTTCTCGACCACGCCCGCCGGTACGGGCTTGCACGCCTTGGCAGTGTGCAGGTCTTCGTGGCCAAAAAACGGGTGCTGACACTCACACCGCGTCCACAGCCCTGGCGCGCGCCGAAGCCGGTACTGCCGGTGAACGTCGCTGAACCCTCCGCACGGGAAGCCAATCATGCCCGAGCAGGTCGATATCTACACTGACGGCGCCTGCCGCGGCAATCCCGGCCCGGGAGGCTGGGCCGCCCTGTTGCGTTATGGTTCGCGGGAGACCACGATTCACGGTGCAGCGCAGGAAACCACGAACAACCGCATGGAACTGCAGGCGGCCTTGTCCGCCCTGCAAAAACTCAAACGCCCGTGCACGGTCCGCATTACCACGGACTCAAAGTACCTGATGGACGGCATCCAGCAATGGCTGCCCCACTGGAAACGCAATGGCTGGAAGACCTCCGCGAAAAAGCCCGTCAAGAACCAGGACCTGTGGCAGCAGCTCGACGGGCAGGTCGAACGTCATACGGTCACCTGGAACTGGGTGCAGGGGCACAGTGGACATGCGGAAAATGAACAGGTCGACCGGCTGGCCAATGAAGCCATTGATGCCCTGCTGTCGTAACCATTAGGGTTTGCCGGGACCGGGAGGAGAAGCATGCGACAGGTTGTTCTGGATACGGAAACCACAGGTCTCGAGGTCGCGCAGGGGCACCGCATGATCGAGATTGGATGTGTGGAAGTCCTGCATCGCCGGATTACCGGCAGGACGTTTCACCAGTTTTTGAACCCGGGACGTGATATTGACGAGGGGGCGTTGCAGGTGCATGGGATTACCCGGGAGTTTCTTGCCGGCAAGCCCGAGTTCGCCAGCATCGTCGATGATTTTCTCCATTTCGTGGAAGGGGCCGAGCTCGTCATCCACAATGCCAGCTTCGATGTCGGATTCATCAACGCCGAGTTGTCGCTGGCCAGCCACGAGATTACCGATATCGGCAGTTACTGCATCGTGAACGACACGCTGGAGCTGGCCCGCAAGCTGCACCCGGGACAGAAAAACAGCCTGGATGCCCTGTGCAAGCGCTACGAAATCGATAATTCTGCACGCACCTACCACGGGGCGCTGCTGGATGCCCAGATCCTGGCCGACGTCTACCTGGTGATGACGGGAGGACAGTCGGTGCTGGGCCTCAGCACGGAGTCCGAGCAGGCAGCAAAACGGCGACTGGCGGCCCGGCAGTCGACAGGACCCCGTTCAAGCTTGCGTGTGATCCAGGCCAGCGCAGAGGAGCTGGCGGCACACGAAGCCTTGCTGGAAAAAATTCGCCAGGAGAGTGAATTCGACTGTGCGTGGCCGGGTGAGTCCGGTCCCTGAGCCTGTGAGCCGGTAACGGAAGTTGAAGGCAAGGTGCAGCTTGTGCTACGTTGAGTTGGATCACTGGGTGTAAAGCATGGCATGCCGGAATTTCGACCCGGTCGTGCAAGGAGATTATCATGTACAGATTATTCTTTTCGATCATGCTGCCTGTACTGGCAGTCATGGCTGCAAACCCGGCAATGTCCGGCGGAGGCCCGCCGCCGGCGCCCACGAAGCTCGAGTGCAGTGGAGCTTTTGCAGACTCGGGTGCTGCCAGCAGTTGCACCATGGACGCCGTGCGTATAGCTGATAATATGTGCTCGTTTGATGTCAGGTGCCGTTCTACGGGGTCCTCCACCTTTGACGTATCGTCGACCTTCAGCGTGGGCCTGGGCGATGCGGGAAGAGTGGTCAACTGCAACGGGTATCTGAAAGTCGCGAGCTGCTGATCTGTCAGCTCTGAGCCTGTACCAGGCGCTGGGCTTGCCTTCGGCACAGGCCAGCACGATCTTCACGAGCGCGTGTGCCGGGGTGTGCGAGCGGGCGATCCTGAGCAGCCGGCTGTGCCCTTTGCCGTTGAGAGCCACGGGCGGGGCAAGGCGCACCATGGGCAACCTCATCGGGAGAGTGAACATCCACATCATCCTGCCCCGCACTCATGGGACGCTACACTAGGTTGCCGTACCGCCCGATTTCCGCTACATTGCTGCGTAGTAGTTCAGACCAACCTCCGAGGGGGCATATAATTATGAGACAAAAGCCTTTGGCATGTGTGCTGCTGATCAGTTTCCTAGCCGTTGCCGGGTGTGGTGAAGACAATGTAAGGTCCAAGTGGTTTGGTGCAACAGGCTCCGGCGATGAGGCCGTACACATGGAATTTGGTTCCTATGAAGAATGCGTTGCAGGGATGCAGTCTGCGGCTGCCTCCGGAGTGTTCAACTGCGGCGTGAACTGACCGGCATACTGCATCACCTTCAGCAGGGCGCCGGACCGGCCCCGGCCCCTACTTTGCATTTTTCAGCAGTCGCTGCTGGTCGCGTTTCCAGTCCCGCTCCTTGATGCTTGCACGGCGGTCTTGCTTGTGCTTGCCTTTTGCCACGGCAATCTCCAGCTTGGCGACACCTTTTTTCCAGTACATGGACAAGGGGATGATGGTGTAGCCTTTTCGCTCCACCGCGCCCACCAGCTTGGCAATTTCGCCCCTGTGCAGAAGAAGTTTCCGGGTTCGGGTCGGGTCCACCGCCTTGTGGGTGGAAGCCGTGACCAGTGGGGCAATATGGGCGCCTAGCAGCCAGGCCTGCATGTCCCGGACCAGGACATAGCTCTCCTTGAGCTGGATGCTTTTTTCCCGCAGGCTTTTGACCTCCCAGCCCTCAAGGACCAGTCCCGCTTCCAGTTGTTCGACAATGAAGTAATCGTGGCGGGCTTTCTTGTTGACTGCAATGCGGGGGTTCGGTTGAAGCTTGGATTTGGGCATGCGGGTATTGTAATGAATTCATTCAGGGTGCGTTCAAAAGATCGGCTGACCGCTATAGTATAGAAGGGCGGTGGCAGCCGTTGGCTTTGGCGAAGGGATGACAGTGCACTGGTGACTGCGACAAGAACATCTATCCACGGGTACTGGTCGTCCCGGTTCGTGTTCGTGCTGGCTGCGGCCGGTTCGGCCGTCGGGCTCGGCAACGTATGGAAATTTCCGTACATGGCGGGCGACGGCGGCGGTGGCGCATTCGTGCTGCTGTATTTCATCTGTATCGCATTGCTTGGCCTGCCCGTAATGATGTCGGAGGTGCTGCTGGGGCGAAGGGGCCGGAGCAGCCCGATCAACACCATGCGCACGATTGCCAGGGAGGAAGGCCGGAGTACCTTGTGGGGTCTGCTGGGGGTGATGGGCATGCTGGCGGGGTTCCTGATCCTCTCCTACTACAGTGTCATCGCAGGCTGGACGCTGGCCTACGCGGTGGAGGCGGCCCGCGGCTCGTTCACCGGAATATCTGCACAGGGAGTGGGTGAACTGTTCAACCGCCTGGTCGCTGATCCGTGGAGGCTGATGTTCTGGCACACACTGTTCATGGTGCTGACGGTGGGCGTCATTGTGCGCGGAGTGCGCCGCGGACTGGAAGCGGCCATACGGTTCCTGATGCCCGGCCTGTTCCTGCTGATCGCGGTCATGGTCGTGTACGCGGTCATCGCCGGGGATTTTCTTGGCGGGCTGAAATTTCTGTTTGCCCCCGACTTCTCCAGGATCACGCCGGATGTGGTACTCAAGGCCATGGGCCAGGCGTTTTTCACCCTGAGTCTCGGCATGGGCGCGATCATGATGTACGGCTCCTACCTGCCCGAAGATGCGTCGATCGCCAGTACGAGCATGCAGGTGGCGCTCACGGACACCCTGATTGCGATACTGGCCGGGCTGGCAATTTTCCCGATCGTGTTCGCCAACGGGCTTGAGGCAGGGCAGGGTCCGGGGCTGATTTTCAATACCCTGCCGCTTGCCTTTGGACACATGCCGGGCGGCACCCTGTTCGGACTCCTGTTTTTCGTCTTGCTGGTATTCGCGGCCTGGACCTCGGCCATTTCACTGATCGAACCCGCCGTGGCCTGGATGGTGGAGAGGTTCTCGTTCACCCGTGTCCGCGCTTCCCTGGTCTGCGGCCTGATTGCCTGGACGCTCGGGGTCGGCACGGTACTTTCCTTCAATCACTGGACACGGGTCCGGCTGTTCGACGGCACGGCCCTTGAGGGCAAGTCATTCTTTGATCTGCTGGATTACCTGACGTCCAATATCATGCTGCCGCTGGGCGGGATCCTGATCTGCCTGTTCGCGGCCTGGGTCATGGGCGAGTCCTCGCGTCGGAGCGAACTTCGCATCCGGCATCCTGCGGTCTATCGCCTGTGGCGCTTCCTGGCGCGCTACATCGCCCCGCTGGGGGTGGTTTTGATATTCCTGCATGCGCTCGGTATGGTCTGAGTCCCTGGAAACTGCAGTTCCTTCGCATGACCCGCATTCAACGCAGTGCACGGTTGCACCATTCGGCGTCCCAGATGTACGCGCTGGTCAACGACATCGAGGCCTATCCCGAGTTTGTGACCTGGTGCGTTGACAGTGACGTCATCGAGGCCAGTGAGCATGTCAAGCAGGCCACCCTGCATTTTGCCAAGGGGGCACTCCGTGCCTCGCTGACCACGCGCAATGAACTCGTCCGTGATCGCAGCATTGTCCTGCACCTGGTCAAGGGCCCGTTCCGACACCTGACGGGGGTCTGGGAGTTCCAGGAAATCGATGAGCACTCATGTCATGTGAAGCTGCTCATGGAGTTCAAGTTTTCCAACCGCCTGTTCGAACTGACCCTGGGGCCCATTTTCAGCCAGGTGGCCAACAGCATGATCACGATCTTCACGAAGAGGGCGAATGCAGTCTATGGCCAGGCCTAGCCCGATATCCGTCACGGTCTGCTTCGCACAGGCGGACCACCAGGAAGTGATCCCGCTGACCGTGTCGCCCGGGACGACGGTCCTGCAGGCCATTGAGCAATCCGGCATCGTCTCCCGCTGTCCGCAGGCCAGGGTGCATGAAGGCAATGTCGGAATCTATGGCGCCCCGGTCCGGCTGGATCGTCGCCTGCAAAATCATGACCGGGTTGAAATCTACCGGCCCCTGCACAGGAGTCCCCCCGAAGCTCGCCGCAAGCTCGCCGAAGGGGAAAAATAAGAGTCCGGCTGTGCCCCGGGCTGGGAGCCCGCCTCAGTCCCCGGACTCCGTATCCTCGGTCGGGGCCTTGGCGGCGTTTGAATCGTGCCGGATCATCTCGATGACCTTGTCACGGTCAAATATCAGGGTCAGCTGGCTGCGCTGCGTTTGTGCGTAACCGGGCTTGAGCATGTAGACATAGTCCCACCGGTCCGGGTGGAAACTGTCCACGATCAGGGGACTGCCAAGCACAAACAGCACCTGTTCCCGGTTCATGCCGAGCTTGATCTTCTCAACGTCCTCGGCCTTGAGCGCGTTGCCCTGCTGG
Organism: Gammaproteobacteria bacterium; assembly: GCA_965203725.1. Taxonomy (GTDB): domain Bacteria; phylum Pseudomonadota; class Gammaproteobacteria; order UBA4575; family UBA4575; genus WTFY01. The sequence continues at coordinate 138,712 of CBDBDH010000001.1, read as the reverse complement.
ACGTCGATCTTGTAGATCGTCAGCAGACCCTTCTCGCAGCCCGAAAGTGCCGTCATGCAGCAAGCTATGCACGCCATCGTTCTCAACCACTTCATGCCGATCGCCGTTTTCCCTGTTGCAGCATCTCCTTGGCATGCTCCTGTGTGTGGCGGGTCATCTTGATGCCGCCAAGCATGCGCGCCAGTTCATCGATGCGGGCCTGTTCCCGCAGCTGGGAGATTTCGGTCCGGATCGAGGTGTCGTGCCCGCATTTGTCCACCTTGTAGTGGTGGTCCGCCTGGGCTGCGACCTGGGCCAGGTGGGTGACGCAGAACACCTGTGCATTGTAGCTCAGTTCATGCAGGTGTTTGCCGACGATTTCAGCCGTGGCGCCACCGACTCCCGTATCCACCTCGTCGAAGATCAGGGTCGGAATGGCGAGATTGTTGGCCGTGGTGATCTGTATGGCAAGACTCAGCCGGGACAGCTCGCCTCCCGAGGCCACCTTCTTCAGGGGACGCAGTTCCTGGCCGGGATTGGTACTGACCAGAAACTGCAGCTCGTCCAGTCCGTGGGACGTCGGTTCCGCCGGGGTGCGGGGCCGGACCTCGATCCGGAAGTGCCCCCCCTGCATGCCGAGCGTCTGCATGGCATCGGTAATTTTCTTGTTCAGGATGCTGGCTGAGGCCTTTCTCTTTGCGCTGATCTGTCCAGCCAGCGCGCGGTAGCGCTGCTCGATTTCCCGCAGTGCGTTGCGAAGCTCCTCGGGGTCCACGTGACGGCTTTCCAGGGTTTGCAGTTTTTCCGCGAGGGTGCGGTGCAGGGCTGCCAGCTCATCCGCCTTGATCCTGTGCTTGCGCGCGATCTCCTCGATCATCGAGATCCGTTCCTCGACGACCTGCAGTTCCTGCGGGTCTGTGGAAGTCTGTTCCGAGTAGCTGCGCAGGCCGCCCGCGGCTTCGCCCAGCTGGATCTGGATTCCCTGCAGGTCTTCCAGGAGACCCTTGAGCGCCGGGTCGGTGGCGCTGAGTTTCTCCAGCTCGACCAGCAGTTGTCCGAGCGTATCGAAGACCTTGTCATCGCCCTCTCCGGCCAGCCGGTCCGAAATGCGCATGCTGCCCTCACGCAGCTCTTTCGCATGACTCAGCTGGATGTGGCGGGCATCCAGGGTTTCGTATTCCCCGTCTTCCAGGCCCAGCTGCTCCAGTTCCTGGTACTGGTAACGCAACAGCTCCAGGTGCGCATGTGCGCTTTCATGGCTTTGCTCGACTTCCCTGAGCTGCCTGCCAAGGTCCTGCCAGCTTCGGAAAAGCGCGGCCAGCTCGTCTGTCGCGGCTTCATTGCCGGCGAAGCCGTCCAGCAGGGCGCGCTGCTTGTCCCGGTGGATCAGCGACTGGCACTCGTGCTGGCCGTAGATGTCCACGAACAGCTCGCCGAGGCTTCGCAACTGCATGACCGGACCGGGCGAGCCGTTGATGTAGGCCCGGGACTTGCCGTCCGTCGAGATGACTCTGCGCAGTACACAATGCGCACCCCCCGTCTCCAGGCCATGTTCACCCAGCCAGTCCAGGGCCGCTTCCCTCCCGCTGGCATCGAGTGTCAACGCGATTTCCACCGACTGGTCCGGGTTGCGCGCCATGGAACCGTCCGCCCGGCTGCCGAGCGCCAGGTTCAGTGCATCGATGATGATGGATTTACCGGTGCCCGTTTCTCCCGTGAGCACACTCATGCCGGAATGAAAGTCCAGTTCCAGTTCGTCGATGATCGCAAAATTGCGGATATAGATGGACTTGAGCATGATTCCTGCCGGGACCCGCAGGCTACTTCTTGCCGCGCGGTGCCGCGTTCCAGCGCAGTTTTTCCTGCAGCACGTTGAAGTAGTCGTAGTTGCGTGGCTGGATCAGGTGCAGTTCATGCCTGGCCTTTTGAATGACAAGAAGGTCCCCCGGCTCGAAATCGAGGTTGATCTGCCCGTCCACGGAAGCCAGTGCCGAGTGGCGCGGATTCTGTTTTGCCAGTACCAGCTCGATGCGGCTGTTGGCGTCGACCACGATGGGCCGGTTGCTCAGGGTATGCGGACAGATCGGGACCAGCACGATGGCCCCGAGGTTCGGGTGAAGAATGGGTCCCCCGCCCGACAGCGCATAGGCGGTCGAGCCGGTCGGGGTCGACACGATATACCCGTCGGCGCGCAGGGTATCGAGGTGCTGGCCATCCACGCGGGTTTCGATTTCGATCATCCGCACCATCTGCATGGCATGCACGACGACGTCGTTGACCGCATGGGCCACGTGGTGGGTCTCACCGCCACGCACCAGGGTGGTCTGCAGCACGAAGCGGCGTTCCTCGATGAACTTGCCTGCGAGGATCGCATCCAGTTCCCGCTCCATGTCTTCCGGACTGACTTCTGCAAGAAACCCCAGGCGCCCGAGGTTGACGCCCAGCAGCGGGATGCCTTTCTCGATCATGCTGTGAGCGGCATACAGCAGCGTGCCGTCGCCGCCCACCACGATCACGAGGTTGCTGCTCTGGGCAATCTCTTCCGAACTGCTGGCGCCGACCGAATACTGGTCAATCAATGCGGCGGTCACGTCATCGACGGAGATATGCAGGGACCGTTCGGACAGGTAGCGGTACAGGGACCGCACGGTATCCGAAATCAGCGGATCATCCGGTTTGGAGATGATCCCTATGTTGGTAAAGATGCTCACAGTCCTGTCCCGTGTCTGGATGAGCCAAAAGCTATCACGGATTCAGCAAGCGCACTAGTCCAACAAACCAGGCTGAATGGCCCGTCCAACATCTCCTTGACAATTTCTGCACAGTGCTGCAATTATGTTTCGGGCACTTTCCGGTATGGAATTCCCGATCTCTGGCTTAGAATGCCCCGGACCATGGCTGCAATCGAAGAGCAAAATTATTCACTGAGCGAGCGGACCCAGCTACTGCTGAAAGTCCTGGTGGAGAACTACATCTCGGGAGGCCAGCCGCTCGGCTCGCGCACCCTGGCACGCAAGTCCGAACTGGAGATCAGCCCGGCCACCGTGCGCAATGTCATGGCGGACCTGGAGGATTTCGGTTTCGTGGAATCCCCGCACACCTCGGCCGGGCGCATCCCCACGACCAAGGGCTACCGCCTGTTCGTGGACACCATGCTCAAGGTCCAGCCGATCACCACCGACGTGGTCTCACAGATGAAGGAAAACCTGGATCCTTCCCAGAATGTGAACGGCCTGGTGGAAAGCGCCTCGGCGCTGCTGTCCGGCCTGACCGGCATGGCGGGACTGGTCACCCTGCCCAAGATCGAGCGCGCCGAGTTCCGCCACATCGAGTTCCTGCCGCTTTCCGAGCACCGGGTGCTGGCCATCCTGGTCATGAACCAGCGGGAGGTGCAGAACCGGATCCTGCAGGCCGACCGCGACTACACCGAGGCCGAGCTGCAGCAGGCGGCCAACTACATCAACGAACTGTGCGCAGGCCAGGACCTGGTGGCGGCCAGGCAGAAGATTCTCCTGGAGCTGGATCGCCTGCGGGAACACATGAACGATCTCATGCGCTCTGCCGTGGAGATGGGAGAGCAGGTATTTTCCGGCTCCGGTCAATCCGATTACGTGGTCGTCGGCCAGACCAACCTCATGGAGTTCGACGATCTGTCCGACATCGAGAAACTCAGGAGCCTGTTCGAGGCCTTCAGCCAGAAGCGGGAATTCCTGCGTCTGCTGGACCGCTGCATCTGTGCCGACGGCGTGCAGATTTTCATTGGCCAGGAATCCGGCTATGCGGTACTGGATGACTGCAGCGTCATCACCTCGCCTTACACGGTGGATGATGAAGTGATGGGCGTGCTGGCCGTCGTCGGACCGACCCGGATGTCCTACAACCGGGTGATCCCGATCGTCGACCTGACGGCCCGGCTGCTTGGCGAAGCCTTGAATATTCAAAACTAGCCCACATATGCTGTTCTGGGACGAGCCGTTTTCAATGGCCTGCTGAATCATGAATGACACCGTGAAAAAACCCGATCCGCACGACGTGCAGGACGAGGAAGCGACAGCGGATGGCGCAGACCCGAAGGCTGCCGATGCCCCGCCAGCGGAGGTTTCGCTTCAGGACGAACTGGAAGAGGCCCGGAGCAAGGCGGACGAATGCCATGACAAGATGCTGCGCATGCAGGCCGAGATGGAGAACCTGCGAAAGCGTGCCGAACGTGACGTCTCGAACACGCACAAGTACGCGATCGAGAAGTTTGCCAGCGAACTGTTGCAGGTGAAGGACAGCCTGGAACTGGGCCTGGATGCGGGAGAGGTGGAGGCCGCCAAGCTCCGGGAAGGCACTGCGCTGACCCTGAAGGTGCTGGTCAGCGCCCTGCAGAAGTTCGCCATCGAGGAAGTGGACCCGGTCGGGGAGGCCTTCGATCCGAACCTGCATCAGGCCATGACTACCCAGGAGAGCCATGAGCACGCGCCAAATACGGTCATCCGGGTCATGCAAAAGGGGTATACCCTGCACGAGCGCCTGCTGCGCCCGGCCATGGTGATCGTTTCCAGGGCCCCGGAGGAATCCGGCGACTGACGGATTCCCGTTCATCCACAACCACAGCGGGGTATCGGTGAGCCTTGAAACCCCGGAAATCGGCCCAATATTCATAAAAACACGAGATTCAACCGGATACCTGACTAGATCCTGGACTTTTTTGGAGATATACGATGGGAAAGATCATTGGTATTGATTTAGGCACCACCAATTCATGCGTGGCCGTCATGGAAGGCACGACGCCCAAGGTGATCGAGAATAGCGAGGGGGACCGAACCACGCCCTCCATCGTCGCTTTCACGGAAGACGACGAGGCCCTGGTCGGCCAGTCGGCCAAGCGCCAGTCCGTCACCAATCCCACCAACACCCTGTTCGCGATCAAGCGCCTGATCGGCCGGCGCTTCGAGGAAGATGCCGTGCAGAAGGACATCAAGCTGGTGCCCTACAGGATCATCCGTGCGGACAACGGCGATGCCTGGGTGGAGGCCAAGGACAACAAGATGGCGCCGCCTGAAATCTCCGCGCGCATCCTGATGAAAATGAAAAAGACGGCCGAGGAATACCTGGGCGAAGACGTCACCGAGGCCGTCATCACGGTACCGGCCTACTTCAACGACTCGCAGCGCCAGGCCACCAAGGATGCCGGCAAGATCGCAGGCCTGGACGTGAAACGGATCATCAACGAACCGACGGCCGCGGCCCTGGCCTACGGCATGGACAAGAAGCGCGGCGACAGCAAGATCGCAGTGTACGACCTGGGCGGGGGCACGTTCGACATCTCGATCATTGAAATTGCGGAGGTCGACGGCGAACACCAGTTCGAGGTCCTGTCCACCAACGGCGATACCTTCCTGGGGGGTGAGGATTTCGACATGCGCCTGATCGACTACCTGGCCGACGAGTTCAAGAAGGACCAGGGTTTCGACCTGCACAACGACCCGCTGGCCCTGCAGCGCCTGAAGGAAGCGGCCGAGAAGGCCAAGATCGAATTGTCCTCGGGACAGCAGACGGAAGTGAACCTGCCCTATATCACGGCTGACCAGTCCGGCCCCAAGCACCTGAACATCAAGGTCACGCGGGCCAAGCTCGAAGCCCTGGTGGAAGAGCTGGTGCAACGCACCATCGCGCCCTGCAAGCAGGCCCTGCAGGATGCCAACCTGTCAGCCTCCGACATCAACGACGTCATCCTGGTGGGCGGACAGACCCGGATGCCGAAGGTGCAGCAGGTGGTACAGGACTTTTTCGGCAAGGAGCCGCGCAAGGACGTCAACCCGGACGAGGCCGTGGCCGTGGGGGCCGCCATCCAGGCCGGTGTGCTGGGCGGTGACGTCAAGGACGTGCTGCTGCTCGATGTCACGCCGCTGTCACTGGGAATTGAGACCCTCGGCGGGGTGATGACCCGGCTGATCGAGAAAAACACCACGATCCCGACCAATGCGCAGCAGGTATTCTCGACCGCGGAAAACAACCAGACGGCCGTCACCGTGCATGTACTGCAGGGCGAACGCGAGCAGGCCGGGGCGAACAAGTCGCTGGGACGTTTTGACCTGACGGATATTCCGCCGGCCCCGCGTGGCATGCCCCAGATCGAGGTGACTTTCGATATCGATGCCAACGGCATCCTGAACGTGTCCGCCAAGGACAAGGCGACCGGAAAGGAACAGTCGATCGTGATCAAGGCCTCCAGCGGCCTGTCCGATGACGAGATTGAAAAAATGGTCAAGGATGCCGAGGCGCATGCGGAAGAGGACAAGAAGTTCGGCGCACTCGTCGGTGCGAGGAACCAGGCGGACCAGATGATCCATGCCACGGAGAAGTCGCTGGCCGAGATGGGCGACAAGGTCGAGCAGGAAGAGCGCCTGCAGATCGAGAACGCCATCAAGGACCTGAAGGACGTGCTGGACAAGGACAACCAGGAGGTCATCGAGACCAAGACCCAGGCCCTGGCCGAGGCCTCGGGCAAACTGGCCGAGCGCATGTATGCCCAGGCCAGTACCGATGCACCGTCCGGGGACCCGGGAGATGCGCCGGGGGCTGGCGGCGGCACCGGTCAGGAGGACGTGGTCGATGCCGAGTTTGAGGAAGTGGACGACGGCAAGAAATCATGACGGGCATACGGGCAGAGTCCGCCGATACCGGTAGCGGTACACTGCACGCCTTTTCCTGATACGGGATCAGGGAAGCTCTGGCAGTCCGGGTTCGTTTGGCGGGCCCGGACTTTCGTTTTTCTGGACAGGTGATGAGCAAGAGAGATTATTACGAAGTACTTGGCGTTGACCGCTCGGCGGATGCAGGCGGGCTGAAAAAGGCGTACCGCCGACTCGCCATGAAATACCACCCGGACCGCAACCCCGGGGACCGGGAGGCGGAACGAAAGTTCAAGGAAGCGAAAGAGGCCTACGAAATTCTCGGCGATGCGCAGAAGCGCCAGGCCTACGACCAGTTCGGGCATGCCGGGGTTCAGGGCGGAGCCGCCGGCAGCACCGCGGACTTCAGCGACATTTTCGGCGACATCTTCGGGGATATCTTCGGCAGCGGGCGCGGTTCCTCGCAACGCGTATACCGCGGGTCCGATCTTCAGCACGACCTGGAAATCAGCCTGGAAGAGGCGGTGTTCGGCACCGAGTCGACGCTGGAGGTCCCGCGCCAGTCCAACTGCGAAAAATGCGACGGGTCCGGCGCCGCACCGGGCACCTCGGCTGAAACCTGCCCCACCTGCGGCGGGGCGGGCCAGGTCCGCATGCAGCAGGGCTTTTTCTCGATCCAGCAAACCTGTCCGCAGTGTCACGGCCGGGGCAAGATCATCCGGGTTCCATGTGACTACTGCCGGGGCACGGGGCGAAGGCGCGTCACGAAAAAGCTCTCCGTCAAGGTGCCGGCCGGGGTCGACAGCGGCGATAGGATTCGCCTGTCCGGCGAAGGGGAAGCAGGCACCAACAACGGTCCGCCGGGAGATCTCTACGTACAGATCTACGTGCGTCCCCACGAGCTTTTCACTCGAGAAAACAGTGATTTGCACTGTGAAGTTCCAATCAGTTTCAGCATGGCCGCGCTGGGCGGCGAAGTGGAAGTCCCAACCCTGAAAGGCAAGGTCAAGCTCAAGGTCCCGGCCGAAACGCAGACCGGGCGACTGTTTCGCCTGCGCGGCAAGGGCGTGCGGCCCGTGCGCGCCAGCACGCAGGGCGACCTGCTCTGCTCAATCGTCGTCGAGACCCCCGTCAATCTCAGCAAGCACCAAAAGGAACTGCTCGGGAAATTTGCCCAGGACGTCGACAAGGGCGGGGACCGCCACAGCCCGCGCTCGCATTCCTGGACCGATGACGTGAAGAGTTTCTTCGACGAGCTCAAGTTCTGGTCGCATTGATCGCATCCGGAGCCCGCCCGGGCATCCCCGTATCTCACCCCCTGCGCCCGTAAAACGGGACCGCGTCGCTTGTGCGGCATCAAATGTATAATTGGCCGACTGATATTTCGTGAGGACAGTGGAATGCTTGTGCTTGGGATCAATGGTGCTGCGGGGCGAATGGGAAAGACGCTGGTCCAGGCCTGTGTGGAAGACGGGCAGATGCGCCTCGGTGCCGCGTTCGAGGCGGCCACGGCAGATGCAATCGGCCGCGATGCCGGGGAGATGGCCGGGGCCGGGACGACGGGCGTGATCATCGGCCATGACCTCGAGAGCCGTCGCGAGGATTTCGATATCCTGATCGACTTCACCGTGCCCGAATGTACGATGCAGTCGCTGGACAGCTGTCGCAGGCATGGCAAGTCCATGGTCATCGGCACGACCGGCCTGGACGAGGCCCAGGTACTGAAGCTGCAGGAGGCCAGCCAGGACATCTCCATCGTGTACGCACCGAACATGAGTGTCGGGGTGAACCTGTGCCTGAAGCTGTTGCAGGTGGCGGCCGATACGCTGCGCGATGACTATGACATCGAGATCATCGAGGCGCACCACCGCCACAAGGTGGATGCGCCTTCGGGAACCGCGTTGCGCATGGGTGAGGTGGTGGCCGAGCGCCTCGGGCGCAAGCTGGCGGACTGCGCGGTCTTCGGCCGACAGGGCCACACCGGGGAGCGTGACAGAAAGACCATTGGCTTTGAAACCATCCGGGCCGGTGACATCGTGGGGGAGCACACGGTCATGTTCTGCGGGGAGGGCGAGCGCATTGAAGTCACGCATCGCGCTTCCAGCCGGATGAACTTTGCCCGGGGAGCCCTGCGCGCCGCCGCCTGGCTGTCAGGCCGGGGTCCCGGGCTTTTCGACATGCGCGATGTGCTGGACATCTAGCACGGCCTGCCCACTACTGGTTGAGGGGCGCTGGGGCCCCTGGCGGCATGACGGGACTCCGGCAGGTCGAGCCCCGTCATCGCGGAAAAAGATTTTTCACCGGGGAGGCGATCGATGGCACTGAACTACACATTACTTATCTTGTCCGGCATTTTCGTCGGGGTGGGCGCATCGTTTACGGGGCTGGGCGGCGGATTCTTGATGGTGCCGCTGCTCATCACCCTCGGATATACGGCGCAAAAGGCGGTCGGCACCTCGTTTCTGGCGATCCTGATCATCTCGCTGTCGGCCCTGTTCGCGCACGGCCGGCTCGCCAATATCGATTACCGGGTGGCCATTGCCCTGGGCCTTGGCGGACTGCTGGGTGCACAGATCGGCCCGTACCTGCTCGAGCATGTCGCCACGGCAAACTTCAAGAAGATTTTCGCGGTCATCCTGCTGGGCCTTGCGGCCTACCTGGTGTTTCAGAAATGAATCCGGCGTTCACGGAATCGGGCACGCCGGGGGATTCGCGGCCGATTCGTACTACCTGAAACCCCCGGAGTTGAGGTATCTTACTTCCTGTCTTTGAATACACGGGTACACGGCAATGCGATTATACAAGGGTCCAGCCACTGTCCTTTTGCTGATCTTTTCGTGGGGAGCAGGCAATGCGTGGGCCAGCGGCTTCTATGCAGGCACCGGTATCCACATGGAATTTGCGGACATCAGGCATGAAAAGGATGTGCGCTATCACGCAGGTGTGCTCGATGCGCACCCTGCGGGCACTTATCGGGTCACCCACGACAGCAACGAGGACAGCTTTCACGCGCTGTCCCTGAGCCTGGGGTACCGCACCGCCCTGTCCGGGAAACTGTGGTTCTCCGGTGAGATCGAGGGCACCGTCTACTCGGGTACCGTGCGCGGCTACCTTGAAGGCAGCTATCATGGCGATGCCGTCCCCATCCCCTCGGAACAGGTGTTCCCCGGCAAGTGGAGGGTGGAGAAGAATCACGGCTACGGGCTCAACGCACAGCTGGGCTACGCGCTGGGGGATCATCGCTCCGTCTACCTGCTGGCCGGTGTGCAGCGGCTGGAAGCGACCTTTCACTCTGCCTATGACAACCAGGGCTCAGGCGCGGGCGCGATTCGCGGCGAAGCCCGAAGGACGCGCAATGCCACCCCGTGGCTCATCGGCGCCGGCATGGAGTTCGGCAGCGGCCCGCATCGCATCGATGTTTGCGCCCATTACTCCGAGTGGGACATGGACGTGTCCGTGGGTGACGGAGCGACCGAGCGCAGTGCTTTGGTCAACTACGACTTTGACGTGGAAGAAGTCGGGATTACGCTGGGATACGTGCGGCTGTTCTAGACCGGACCGAATACCTGCCTTTACCGCTGTCGCGGGCGCGTACTGCGGGTCGGCGCAGTGGCACGGGCGGGCAGGACCTGGCAGGACGAGGGCACGGGCTGGGGAAGTGGCTTCTAAAGCCTGGTGATCGTCTGGGTGCCTCTTCAAGGACGTGGCAAGCACAATGCTCCCGCACCGGTGTCCTGGGCCGGGTTTCAGGCCACGGGCTCGTGACGGGGGTCGCAGGTCATTGCAGGCAATTCTCCTAAATTTCCGGTTCCGAAACCTGCCCGAGTTCAGTACAATCAGGCCGGTCAACCCAAAGCACTGAAATTTCCCGACGGGACGGCCTGAACGCGCGTCCCGTTTTTATGTGTACCCGGAGGAAACTGTTTGAGTTTGCAGCCCGCCTTGCTCGCCCTGGAAGACGGGACTCTTTTTTGGGGAACATCAATTGGCGCTGCAGGCCTCTCCACCGGGGAGGTGGTTTTCAACACCTCCATCACCGGCTACCAGGAAATCCTCACGGACCCCTCCTACGCGCGCCAGATCATCACGCTGACCTACCCGCACATCGGCAACGTCGGCACCAACCCCGAGGACGAGGAGTCCGGCAGAATCCGTGCCAGCGGGCTGGTGATCCGGGACCTCCCGGAACAGGCCAGCAACTGGCGCGCCGATACCGGCCTGTCCGAATACCTCATCCGTAACAACATTGCGGGAATTGCGGACATCGACACCCGCCGCCTGACCCGCGTGCTGCGTGAAAAAGGTGCACAGAACGGTGCGATTGCGGCAGGCAAAGTCGATGCCGCCGAAGCCCTGGAAGCGGCACGAAGTTTCCCCGGTCTCAAAGGCATGGACCTGGCCCGCGAGGTCACCACGAAAGAACCCTACCGGTGGAACGAAGGCTGCTGGTCCGGTCCCGGAAGCGAGCCGGCGGCTTGCGTGAAGCCGCGGCTTTCCGTGGTTGCCTACGACTTCGGAGTAAAGCGCAACATCCTGCGCATCCTGCACGAACACGGCTGTTCCATCGAGGTGGTGCCGGCGACCATGAGCGCCGGTGAGGTACTCGAAAAGAAGCCGGACGGTGTTTTCCTGTCCAACGGCCCCGGCGACCCTCAGCCCTGTGACTATGCCATCCGGGCCATCCGGGAACTCCTCGACCGGGAGGTGCCCGTCTTCGGGATCTGCCTCGGACACCAGTTGCTCGGCCTCGCCTGCGGTGCGAGCACGGTCAAGATGAAGTTCGGCCATCACGGGGCCAATCATCCGGTGCAGGACCTGCGCACGCGCTCGGTGATGATCAGCAGCCAGAACCACGGATTCGCGGTCGATGAAGAGACCCTGCCGGACTGCCTGCAGGCGACCCACCGCTCGTTGTTCGACCGGTCCCTGCAGGGCCTCCGTCACGTGCGAAAGCCCGCCTACGGTTTTCAGGGGCACCCGGAAGCCAGCCCCGGCCCCCAGGATGTGCGTCCCCTGTTCGAGCCGTTCGTCGCCATGATGAAAGACTACCAGGCCGCCCGGTGAACCCATGCCCAAGCGAACGGACATCCAGAGCGTACTGATCATCGGTGCAGGGCCGATCGTCATCGGCCAGGCCTGCGAGTTCGATTATTCCGGAGTACAGGCCTGCAAGGCCCTCAAGGAAGAGGGCTACCGCGTCATCCTGGTCAACTCCAATCCGGCGACCATCATGACCGACCCGGAGATGGCCGATGCCATCTATGTCGAGCCGATCCTCTGGCAGACCGTTGCGGCGATCATCGAGAAAGAGCGCCCGGATGCACTGCTGCCCACCATGGGCGGGCAGACCGCACTGAATTGCGCACTGGACCTGAAACGCGAAGGGGTGTTGGAGAAGTTTTCGGTGGCCATGATCGGCGCGGACACCCGCGCCATCGACATGGCCGAGGACCGCGAACTGTTTCGCGAGGCCATGGACGAGATCGGCCTGCAGTCGGCGCGCTCCTTCCTCGCACACAGCCTGGAAGAGGCCCTGGGGCACCAGCCGAAACTCGGCTTCCCGACCATCGTGCGCCCGTCATTCACGCTCGGCGGCAGCGGCGGGGGGATCGCCCGTGACCTGGAGGAATTCAGGTCCATCGTCGAGCATGGCCTGGACCTGTCCCCGACCTCGGAGGTGCTGCTCGAGGAATCCCTGCTGGGCTGGAAGGAGTTCGAGATGGAAGTGGTGCGTGATCAAAACGACAACTGCATCATCGTGTGCTCCATTGAGAACCTGGACCCCATGGGGGTGCATACCGGGGACTCCATCACGGTCGCACCGGCACAAACGCTCACCGACAAGGAGTACCAGATCATGCGCAATGCCTCCATCGAGGTGCTGCGCAAGATCGGCGTCGACACCGGGGGCTCCAACGTGCAGTTTGCCGTGCATCCGGAGGATGGCCGCCTGGTGATCATCGAGATGAACCCGAGGGTTTCGCGCTCCTCGGCGCTGGCCTCCAAGGCGACCGGTTTTCCGATTGCCAAGGTCGCCGCCAAGCTTGCGGTCGGCTACACCCTGGATGAACTGAGGAACGAGATCACGGGAGGTGCGACCCCGGCCTCCTTCGAGCCCACCATCGACTACGTGGTGACGAAAATCCCGCGTTTTACCTTCGAGAAGTTTCCGCATACCCAGCCGAAACTCACCACCCAGATGAAGTCGGTCGGCGAGGTGATGGCGATCGGGCGGACCTTTCAGGAATCTTTCCAGAAGGCCCTGCGTGGCCTGGAAACGGGCACGGACGGGCTCAACCCGATGCGGGAGCATTATGATGGCAAGCAGCGCGAGTCGCTGGAACTCGAGTTGCGCGAACCCGGCCCGCACCGTGCCTGGTATATTGCCGATGCCTTTCGCACCGGCTACAGCGTGGCCGAGGTCCGGGCCCTGTCCGGGATCGATCCCTGGTTTCTGGCCCAGATCAGGCAACTGGTGGACCTCGAGGCCGGCCTTGCCGGCAAGGGGCCCAAAGACCTGGACCGGGATTCGCTTCGCGAACTCAAGCGCCGGGGATTTTCTGACCGGCGGCTTGCGGGGCTGCTGCAGTGCAGCGAACAGCAGGTACGCAAGGCCCGGCACGCCCTGCAAGTCCACCCGGTGTACAAGCGTGTGGATACCTGTGCGGCGGAGTTTGCCACCAGCACGGCCTACATGTACTCCAGCTATGACGAGGAGTGCGAGGCCTGCCCCACGGAGCGCAGGAAAGTCATCGTGCTCGGCGGCGGGCCCAACCGGATCGGGCAGGGAATCGAGTTCGACTACTGCTGCGTGCATGCGGCCATGGCACTGCGCGAGGATGGCTATGAGACCATCATGGTGAACTGCAACCCGGAAACCGTATCGACCGACTACGACACCTCGGACCGCCTGTATTTCGAACCGCTGACCCTGGAGGACGTGCTTGAAATCGTGCGCCTGGAGAAACCGCAGGGCGTCATCGTCCAGTTCGGGGGGCAGACCCCGCTGAAGCTGGCGCGGGACCTGGAGGCCGAGGGGGTGCCGATCATCGGCACGACTCCGGACTCGATCGATCTTGCCGAGGACCGCGAGCGCTTCGTGCAGCTGATTCGCCGCCTGGACCTGCTGCAGCCTCCGAATGCCACCGTGACCAGTGCAAGGGCCGCCGTCGATGCGGCAGAGGAAATCGGCTACCCGCTGGTCGTGCGGCCCTCCTATGTGCTCGGCGGGCGGGCCATGGAAATCGTGCACCAGCAGGATGACCTGGAGCGTTACATGCAGGAGGCCGTCAGGGTCTCCAACGATGCCCCCGTGCTGATCGATCATTTCCTGGCGGATGCCGTGGAAGTCGACCTGGACGCCATCTGTGACGGCAAGGACGTGCTGATCGGCGGCATCATGCAGCATATCGAACAGGCCGGTATCCACTCGGGGGACAGCGCCTGCTCGCTGCCGCCCTACAACCTGAGTGGCCACGTGCAGGACATGATGCGCGCACAGGCCCGCCAGCTGGCGCTTGGCCTGAACGTGGTCGGGCTGATGAACGTGCAGTTCGCGGTCCGCGACGAGAAGGTATACCTGATCGAGGTCAACCCGCGCGCCTCGCGCACGGTGCCGTTTGTCTCCAAGGCGATCGGCATGCCGCTTGCCAAGATCGCGGCGCGCTGCATGGTGGGCAGGAGCCTGGAACAGCAGGATGCACTGCAGGGCGGTACCCCGGAGTATTCCTCGGTCAAGGAAGCGGTGTTTCCGTTTATCAAGTTCGGCGGGGTCGACCCGATTCTGGGGCCCGAGATGAAGTCCACGGGCGAGGTGATGGGGATCGGCGAGACGTTTGCGGAAGCCTTCGCAAAATCGCAGCTGGCCGCGGGCACGCTGTTGCCGGGGAAGGGTTGCGCGTTGCTCAGTGTGCGCGACGAAGACAAGCAGCAGACCGTCAGGATCGCCCGCGACCTGCAGGCCCTCGGATTCACCCTGGTCGCGACCCGGGGTACGGCACGCTACCTCAATGAACACGGCCTGCAGTGCCAGGCGGTGAACAAGGTCAGGCAGGGCCATCCGCATATCGTCGACATGATCACCGCCGGGCAGGTGGACCTGATCGTCAACACCACGGAGGGAAAACAGGCGATCGCGGATTCCTTCACCATCCGCAGGGAGGCCCTGCAGCACAAGGTGTGCTACACCACGACGACGGAAGGTGCGTGGGCCCTGAAGGAGGCCATCCGGAGCCGCGGGCAGTATAATGTTTATTGCCTGCAGGATTTGCATGCGGGTAGACTGCATCAAGGCGGTACATTCAGGGTTTAGCACGCCCACAGTTGCATCTCGGGGTTTCGGTATGGACAGGGTTCCACTCACGGTGCGTGGCGCAGAACTGCTGCGCAGGGAACTGCAGGAACTTAAATCGGTGAAACGCCCTCAAATCATTGAGGCGATCGCCACCGCGCGTGCGCACGGCGACCTCAGGGAAAACGCGGAATACCATGCAGCCCGTGAACAGCAGGCGTTCGTGGAGGGGCGGATCAAGGATATCGAGAGCAAGCTTTCCAGCGCGCAGATCATCGATGTCAGCAAGCTTCAGGCGAGCGGGCGGGTCACGTTCGGTGCTACCGTCGTGCTTGCAGACGAGGCCACGGGGGAAGAATCCACCTACACCATCGTGGGAGAAGACGAGGCCGACATCAAGCAGCGCATGGTATCCATCTCTTCGCCGATCGCCCGGGCCATGATCGGCAAGGAAGAAGGGGACGTCATCACGGTGGAGGCCCCGGCAGGACGCAAGGACTACGAGGTGGTTGAAGTGCACTACGGGGATGCCAAATAGCAGATTTCGGGCCGACTTGGGGCCGGTTGGCAAGATCCGCCTTGTTTTATGAGGATCCGCCCCAACTATAGTAGTATGCAGGGCAGGGTGTGACCGAATTTCAGGTACATGCATGCGATACGGGCCGCCCCGGGACGGGTGCACTGGACGCCGGCTGTGAGAAACGGGGTCGGCGGGGGGTGCAGGGTACAGCGAAAACGGGAAACTGGCTCTGTAAGACATTGATTTGCATACAAGTGGTTTTGCGATGGTGTGCACACAACAGGTGTATCGGGAGGCAGAATCACGGTATGATTGGGCATTAAAAGGGATTTGAATCCAGACTACGAGGCAGTTTTTGAACGACATGGTTAAAAATTTGTTGCTCTGGGCAGTGATAGCGGTGGTCCTGATGACCGTGTTCAACAACTTCGCGCCCCGTCCGGAGTCCCCCACGGAACTTTCATATTCCGAGTTCATCGATGAGGTGCGTTCCGACAATGTCGAGTCCGTGCTGATCAGTCCGGACGGGCGCCGTATCGAGGGCATCCGTACAAATGGCGAATCCTTCGAGACCTTCAGTCCCGGAGACCCAAACCTGGTCGATGACCTGCTGAAATACCGAGTGGAGATCGAGGCCGGCGAGACCAAGCCGCGCTCACTGCTGCTCGATATCCTGATCAGCTGGTTCCCCATGCTGCTGCTGATCGGCGTGTGGATATTTTTCATGCGCCAGATGCAGGGTGGCGGCACCGGTCGCGGTGCCATGTCGTTTGGCAAGAGCAAGGCCCGCCTGATGGGTGAGGACCAGATCAAGGTCACCTTCAACGACGTGGCCGGCGTGGAAGAGGCCAAGGATGAGGTCTCCGAACTGGTGGAATTCCTGCGCGACCCGGCCAAGTTCCAGAAGCTCGGCGGCAAGATCCCCCGCGGTGTCCTCATGATCGGCCCGCCCGGTACGGGCAAGACCCTGCTGGCCAAGGCGATTGCCGGGGAAGCCAAGGTGCCGTTCTTTACCATCTCGGGCTCGGATTTCGTGGAGATGTTCGTCGGGGTCGGGGCATCCCGCGTACGCGACATGTTCAACCAGGCCAAGAAGCATTCTCCCTGTATCATTTTCATTGACGAGATCGATGCCGTAGGGCGCCATCGGGGTGCCGGGCTGGGCGGCGGCCATGACGAGCGCGAGCAGACCCTGAACCAGTTGCTGGTGGAGATGGACGGTTTTGACGGCAATGCGGGTGTGATCGTGATCGCGGCCACCAACCGCCCCGATGTGCTCGACCCGGCCCTGCTGCGTCCCGGCCGGTTTGACCGCCAGGTGACCGTACCCCTGCCGGATATCCGAGGGCGTGAGCTGATCCTGAAAGTGCACATGCGCAAGGTACCGGTTGGCAAGGATGTGCGTGCCGATTTCATTGCCCGGGGAACGCCGGGATTTTCAGGCGCCGATCTGGCCAACCTGGTGAACGAGGCCGCGCTGTTTGCGGCGCGCGCCAACAAGCGTACCGTGGATATGGAAGAGTTTGAACGCGCCAAGGACAAGATCCTGATGGGTGCGGAGCGCAAATCGATGGTGATGAGCGATGAGGAAAAAGAACTCACCGCCTACCACGAGTCGGGTCACGCGATCGTGGGCCGTCTGGTACCCGAGCATGACCCGGTCTACAAGGTCACGATTATCCCCCGGGGCCGTGCCCTGGGAGTGACGATGTTCCTGCCGGAAGAGGACCGTTACAGCCACAGCAGGCAGCGCCTGGAAAGCCAGATTTCAAGCCTGTTTGGCGGGCGGGTCGCCGAGGAACTCATATTTGGTGATGAGGCGGTGACCACCGGAGCCTCCAACGACATTGAGCGGGCGACCGAAATCGCGCGTGCGATGGTCACCAAGTGGGGGTTGTCGGAAAAGATGGGCCCGCTGTCCTACGGGGATGAGGACGGCGAGGTGTTCCTGGGCCATTCCGTCACCCAGCATAAGACGGTGTCGGATGACACGGCCAATTCGATTGACCAGGAAGTGCGGCGCATCATTGATGTCAACTATGAGCGTACGGTGAAGCTGATCAAGGAGAACATGGACAAGCTTCACGTCATGGCGAAAGCCCTGGTGAAGTATGAAACGCTGGATACCGAGCAGATTGACGACATCATGGCTGGGGACGAGCCACGCCCACCCCAGGATTGGGTGGATGTGGATGACGAGCCGACTTCGGGGAAGGCCGCCAAGTCACCGAAGGAAGATGCCCCCAAGGACTCGGAGCCGATTGGCGGTCCTGCCAGCGAGCACTGAGCGAACGACGGTAGGGCAGTGCGGGCTGCCGGAGATCAGGGACATTGAGGATCGAATCTGCCAGGCAGGTGACCACACAATTCTTACATGCGTGTATCTAGACGGTTTTGATATGCGGTTTCAATCATTTTTTGTAAACCTCGATGGGACGAAAGTTTTTCGGCACTGACGGAATCCGGGGCCGCGTCGGCGACGGCGTAATGACGCCGGATTTCGTGCTGAAGCTCGGCTGGGCGGCCGGTTCCACGCTGTGCACCGATGACAGGAGCCTGGTGCTGATCGGCAAGGACACGCGCATTTCCGGCTACATGTTCGAGTCCGGACTGGAAGCGGGGCTGTCTGCCGCAGGGGCCAACAGCCGACTGCTGGGGCCCATGCCGACGCCGGCCGTGGCCTACCTGACCCGCACGCTTCGGGCGGCCGCCGGTATCGTCATCAGCGCATCCCACAACTGTTACACCGACAACGGCGTGAAGTTCTTTTCCTCGGAAGGCAGGAAGCTGTCCGATGAGGCCGAGGTCGAAATTGAAGACCGGATGGAGCGCTCCCTGGAAGTTGTCAGCGCGGACAAACTGGGCAAGGCGGAACGGGTTAATGATGCTGCCGGGCGCTACATCGAGTTTTGCAAGAGTACCGTGCCGACCCACATCCGCTTGCACGGATTGAGGATCGTGGTCGATTGTGCCCATGGGGCCACCTACCAGATCGCACCCAGCGTGTTTACGGAACTGGGCGCGGAGGTGATCAGCACCGCATCGCAGCCCAATGGTTTCAACATCAACGAGGACTGCGGGGCCAACGACCCCAAGGTGCTGGGTGCAGCGGTGCTGGAGCATCAGGCCGACCTGGGGATCGCAGTTGACGGGGACGGGGACCGGCTGATCATGGCGGACCATACCGGTGCCACCGTGGACGGGGATGAGTTGCTGTTTCTGATCGCACAGGCGCGCAAATCGGAAGACACCCTGCAGGGGGGTGTCGTCGGGACCCAGATGAGCAACCTCGGACTGGAGCATGCCCTGCGGGATGCCGGGATCGGCTTCAAGCGGGCTTCGGTGGGGGATCGCCACGTCGTCGAGATGCTGCAGGAGCATTCCTGGATCCTCGGCGGGGAGCCTTCCGGTCATATCATCAGCCTGGACCGCATGACGACCTGTGATGCCATCATTTCCGCACTGCAGGTGCTGCAGATCCTGGTGACTGCACAAAAGAGTCTGCACGAGGCCAAGTCCGGCATGTACAAGTATCCCCAGACCCTGATCAATATCCCGGTGCAGTCCAAGATCGACATCGACAGCACCCCTGAGATCCAGCAGGTCATCCGGGATGCCGAGTCCGACCTTGGAGAGTCCGGACGCGTGCTGTTGCGGCCTTCAGGCACCGAACCCCTGGTGCGGGTCATGGTCGAGGGTGTGGATGCGATGAAGGTGGAGAAACTGGCCCAGCATATCGCGGAACAGGTCTCCGCCGCCTGCTGAGAGCAGGCATCCGTTGTTGGCGCACCGGCACATTCCCCGGAGTTTGCGTAATCATGCCGTGGTGGGTAAGCTGCGCACTTTTAATTTTTAAGGAACGAATCACCTGATGCGCCAGGCCCTGGTCGCCGGAAACTGGAAACTGAACGGCTCACTGGAGTCGGTTTCGGAACTCCTCGCAGGGATTACCGGGAAGATTTCCACGGTCGGGACCGCCGAGGTGGCCGTGTGTCCGCCGTTTGTCTACCTGCAGCATGCAGGTCGTCTGTTACAGGGTACTGGTATTGTGCTTGGTGCGCAGGACTGCTCGGACCAGGCACAAGGTGCCTATACGGGAGAAGTTTCAGCGGCCATGATCCGGGAGTCTGGCTGCACGTACGTGATCGTCGGGCACTCTGAGCGGCGCCATATCTACGGGGAGAGCGATGCACTGGTGGCGGCAAAGTTCGAGCGGGCCCAGGAGCACAGCCTGGTTCCGATTCTCTGTGTCGGCGAGACCCTCAAGGAGCGCGAGGGCGGGCAGACCGAGGCGGTCATTGCACGCCAGCTGGATGCTGTCCTGGCACGCTCGGGAATCGAAGGCTTCGGCAATGCGGTCATTGCGTATGAGCCCGTCTGGGCGATTGGCACCGGCAAGACCGCCACTCCGGAACAGGCCCAGCAGGTGCATGCGTTCGTCCGCGACAGGCTGGGCAGGCAGGATGAAGGGATTGCGGGCGGTATCCGCATCCTGTATGGAGGCAGCATGAAACCTGAAAACGCCGGTGCGCTGCTGCAGGAAAATGATATTGACGGAGGTCTGATCGGGGGCGCGTCACTCAAGGCAGAGGACTTTGTCGCGATTGCGGCCTCCGGAGCATAAAGGCCGTCTCATCAGGACAGGAACAGGAAGACAGGAACATGATGTTATATAGCGTGTTGGTGGCGGTCGATGTGCTGTTGGCCATAGGCATAATCGGCCTGGTGCTGATTCAGCATGGCAAGGGGGCCGATGTCGGTGCTGCCTTTGGCAGCGGTGCCTCGGGCACAGTGTTTGGAGCCAGGGGATCGGCGACTTTCCTGACGCGGGCAACAGCCATTCTCGCGACCCTGTTCTTTGCCAACAGCCTGCTGCTGGCCTATCTGGCCACCCATCGCCCGGTGACAGAAAGTGTCATTGACCAGTCGGTACAGGTCATCGAAGAGGTGGTCGAGGTGCCTGCGGAGGAAAGCCTGCCACAGGTGCAGCCCGTACCGGAATCCGTTGTATCCGATCTGCCGGATATACCCCAGGAAAATGCCCCTGCAGCGGGGCCGGACGCCAACTGATTCCCTGAATCCGCAGCCGGCTCATGCGATGGCCTGCAACCGGTTCCGAAAGGAGCAGGATTCGGGGGCCTGACTCTTGCGTTAGAATAGCCAGGTACAGCCAATGTGGCGGAATTGGTAGACGCGCTAGCTTGAGGGGCTAGTGAGGGAAACCTCGTGCCGGTTCGAGTCCGGCCATTGGCACCAATTGAACTGATGGGTTGCCGTCTGGAGAAGATAAAGATCTAAGCTGGTGACATTTTCAGCAAATGGGCTAGGTTTTCTGTTTTCTCCACAACCTCGGCGCTCAAAGCAAATCGTTGCTTTTCTATCATGCTGAGGCTTGGTGCGCACTCGGGCTTAGCTTGCGCACCAGCCTGTTCTTTACCATGCCGTGTTGCTCATGACGGCAAGCCGGTGAACTCTTCAGAAGTGCATGCCGAGGTTAAGGGAACCCGAATAGCCGTCGTCCCCCGATCCTTCGCGGGTGGAAATCACGGCACCGATCGACCAGGGGCCCTGCCGCCAAGTGCTTCCCAAGACCAGAGAAGCGCGGTTCTCTTCCGGTTCGGCGCTCAGCTTCTCCCCCGAGACCCTGGAGGCGGTGTCCGTGTCCCCGAACCTGTGCTCGATGTCCAGCGATGCCATCAGGGTCAGTTCGCCGCGGGGCGTGTCTTTTACCGTCTCCGCCATCAGCCCAAGTCCTGCGGTGTAGCGCTCGGCATCCGGAAACGATGCCCTGGCCTGCACGGCATCCGTGAAACTGTCGACCGAAACCCTCGTGTAGCCCAACCAGACATGCGGTGTGTACCAGGTGCGGTTCTCTCCCCGGCGTATCCTCCGCCCGGCCTCTACGTGCAAGGCCAGAGCCTCGGCATCCACGTCCGAGACGAGCCGCCCCACCGTGTCCGAGGAGAGGTCCAGGTCGTAGTAGTTCGTCCATGAAATTTGGCCGGCGGTATAGTGTCCGTGTTCACTGTGCCGGTGCACGTCGAATGACAGGCCGGCTCCCTTCACATGGATGTCGCCGCCCCTGACTGGCGATGACACGTCTGCAGAGCCCGTAAGGTGGTGCAGCGAGGCACCGACATTCCAGGATTCAGACTCCAGTACCGTCCCGCCTGCTTCCACGACGAAGTGGTCCGCATCGTACTTCGCACCCACGGTCGAGCGGTCGAAGTCCTGCGACTCGGAGCTTCCCCGCAGTTCTATCCACCTCGGCGGCTTCGCCAACGCCCGGTAGGCTGCCCCCGGTGTTCTCGTGTGCAGGCCCAACAGGAACTCGGGCAGGGCTTCATAGAGGGCCGCCCGCGGGGCATACTCCTCGATGAACACCGGGCCTTGCGGTTCGGGTTCGGGCTCTACAGGTCCGGGTTCTACCTGGGTCCCGACAAAGTCCGCCGCCGAGAAGTCCCGGTCGGCAATCACACCGGCCTCCCGGGGGCTGATTACCCAGTTCGAAAGATCCGGGTCCGAGCGGTCCAGCACCCGCACGCCTTCTTCCAGGATGCGCACACTGTCTGCCTCGACCCGCACATTACGGGCTCCGTTCGGGGCCAGGGCTCCCGGAACCACGCCCGTCTCCCCGTCATGCAGCTTCACCCCGTTGATCACGAGGGTGGTGCCGCCGCCGTCATTGATGATCCAGTTGTTGCCGATGACTTCGACGATCCGCCGACCGTCAAGTTCGATGTCGACCAGCAGGTCCGGGTTATCTTCGGTGGCCAGGATCGCAATCCCCGAGGCCGCCTCGATACTACCCAGCGCCCCGATGTATACCACGCCACTCCCCCGCACCACCACGCCTGCCGGGGCACCCGTCCCGGCGGATATCGCTTCATTCACCTGATGCTCCTGGACCTCAGGCTCGGAAGGAGGAGGTGTAGGGGGCGGAGGCGTTCTGCAATTTGGCGGTGTGCCGACCTGGCCGGTGGGGCAACCTTCGACCTCACCGAAATCCGCTGCCGAGAAATCACGGTCCGCAGGCGCAGTGGATGCAACCGTAGTCCAGTTCGCCGGATCCGATGGCGAGCGGTCAGTGACCCGCACACCCGGGCTGGCCAGGGTCACATCCCATACGCCGTTTCTGGCCGTGTTGCCGGTACCGGTCGCACCGTCGTGCAGCACGGTACCGTTCATGGCAATCGTGGTCTCGCCGCCATCGTTGATGATCCAGTTATTGTCGATGGCTTCCGATACTCGGCGACCGTCCAGGTTCAGGTCGACCCGCAGCTTCGGCGGGATGGCCGGGATCACGTTGTTCTGGTCGGTGCTGTCCTCCGGCACCGTGCCCGTCGCGAGGATCGCAATGCCTGAACCTGAACGGATGCTTCCTCCAGGGCCGATGATCACCCGCCCGCCGTTGGCCAGGAACACGCCCTCGCCGGCACTCGTGATCGGCCCGTTCACCGTCACCGTGTGTCGGCGGTATCCTTGTGAATCCAGTCCAGCGATACGTTCCGGGACACCGCTGCTGATTGTGCCCACACGCACACCCTGGGCCGCTTCACCGTTCACGGTGACGGAGCCGTCGACCGTGATATCCATGCTCCGGGTGGCCTCTGTGCCGTAGTGGTAGGCCACGATGCCGTGTGAGTTCTTGCCTGCGGTCGTGATGGAGGACCCCGTCCCCAGGTCGATGTCGATGTTGCCGTTGTTGCTGTGATCCGCAAAGATGCCATAGGCGTAGGTCCCCGGAATCTGCGCATGATGGGCCGTGCCGGTCGTCTCGATGGCATGGTTTCCAGTGGTAATCTCGATGTTGCCGGTCGGGATACCCGGTTGTGAGGGCACGCGTCTGGCGTGATGGGCAAAGATGCCGTGGCTGGTGATGCCCGTCGTGCCCGCGGTGGTGTCCCCTGTCGTGATACGGCCTCCCTCAAGATCAATGTCGATGTTGCCGTTGCCATCTGTATTGCCCGTACGCACGGCGTAGATCCCAATCGCACCGTCGCCGGTCGAGGACAGTGTGCTGTCACTGATGTCCAGGCGGACATCGCCGGGCCCTTGCGACCGCGTGGCCCAGACGGGAAAGGACAGATTTGCCGCCCGCCCGCCCGCTGTGCCCTGCGTCGTGACGGTAATCCCCCGGGCGTTGAGGACAATGTCGTCATCATGCGTCGACGAGTCATTGGTATGCTCCAGGCGGATACCCGTACTGTTATCTCCGGTCGTGCCAATCGTGACGCCCGGATTCAGGGTTGCAGTGAGATCGCCATAGCCATCGTTCCTGCCTTCGAGACCCTTTGAGCCGGTACCGGAGGTATTGATTTGGGTGTCGGTCAGTGTGATCGTGACGGGTCCTGTAGAAGCAGTCTTCTTATGGCGGGCATATATGCCATGGGCCCAGTTCCCCGTCGTATCAATGGTCGACGGCGTCGTGGTGCCTCCCGTGGTTTTTCCGGTGATGTCGAGATTAACGCTCGTGTTGCCGATCTCACTTTGCAGAAACACTGCAGTTTTTTCCCGTGCGTTGGAGTCGTTGGAATCCCCGGTCGTATCCAGGTCGATGCCCGAGAGATCAATGTCGATAGCATCGGTCGAGGGGGGCTCTTCTACGCATACGACCCGGTCCGATGATGTCGGCGAGTTACTGCATACGTCCGCTGCAACGGCACCCCCGGTGTACAGGCTGCTGAGCAAGAGCACAGTACAAAGGGCCGCCTGCCCGGAAAATGCACAGGCCTGCAGAAAGGGCAAGGGAAGGGATGGCCTGGAGGCCGACCTAGGCGAGACGGGTATCATGCGTCCCCTAGATCTCGGGGGGGGGGGGGCGGGTGATTACCCCGATCGCGATCTTAATTTGTGGCATACCGCAAGTTGCAGGATGTAAATTGACGATAAATCCGGGCATCAAAAAATGCGGCACATGAATTATCCTTTTTTATTCGCGATAACTGTAAATATCGGGAGTAAATTTCCGGGACTTGTACCAGTGGTATGGAGGTCCACACATGCACCAGGTAGCCCGTCGAAGATTCGGGCCACAGGTCGTTTTTGTCTCGCCCGATACGGGGCTGGGCGGGCGCCCGGCCAGCTGCCTGAAAGACGCTGCGGGGAACGACTGCTGGCCAGGAGATGACCTGACCTTAATTGGATCGCTGTAGTTGGCCGCGTGGATCGGGCGGGCATGTATGTGCGTGCCCGGGGGGATTGCTGTGCATGCAACCCGGGAGGAACTGCGTGCCAGGACCGTTTGATGTTATCAGGAGTAAAAACCGCACGGACCGGTCAGGCTGTCAGATGCTTACCTGCCCTAGCGCGAGTGGACTCGCCCCATTTTACTTCCATGGATTCAGGGAGTTATCATTGGAGCGGTATGGGGTGGCTGCGGGCTGCAATGGCCGCCCTGCCGGAAAAACGATTCTGCTTTACAAATTAAATCCCGATAGTTACAGCTATCGGGAGTAAAACCTTCCTTCCAGCAAGCCCCGAACCGGCAGGGAACTGCCTGTTTTGCCTACAGTTATGACTGCACGCCGCGGAGAATGTTCCCATGGACAAGCAGACCTTGCTCCCACATGTTGCAGCACAGTGGCATAAGCCAGTATTCGGATACGTTCATGCTTGAATTACAAGGCATCGCCTTGAGGAATCCTTCAACTGGTGGAGGGTATATGCCTGAGGAATGGCTGCCTACCGTCAGGGTTTGACGAGTTTTCGATTTCTAGTGGTCGCCCATTTCAAAGAACAATCGGCACATAAGGACCTCCTTAACCTTGTCTGATCAGAATCCCTGCGTGTCCTAGTCTACAGGCCATACATAAAGCCCTAGCACAAGTAAGACGAACATACTGTTATCAGTACAGTAGTTTCATGACTATTCTGTAAATTATCGGGCCATTGATCATCATCGACCCTGATTCATTGAACAGGGCCGTGAATCATCCCGATGAAAATGAAACAGGAAATCCAGACGCTGCCTGATATGATTGAGTTGTTATGAGACGGGAGGTCCGCAAGGGCGACTACTCTTCCTACCTAAATAACTTTTCAACGTATTGGGAAATTGACTCATGAAGAACGCCGAAACCGACTACCCGGTCCACGCATTGATATCAAAACGATGGAGCCCCTACGTATTTTCGAACCGGGCCATCTCCAAAGAAGATCTTTGCTCCCTGTTTGAAGCTGCGCGCTGGACGATGTCCTCCTACAATGCGCAGCCCTGGCGTTACATCCTCGGAATACGCGGCCACAGTGATCCCTTGAGGGATCAGGTCTTCAGTGTATTGCTTGAAGGCAACCAGGTCTGGGCAAAGCAGGCCCCCGTGCTGGCGCTTGGTCTTGCCGAGCACAACTTTGAACACAATGGTAAACCGAACAAGGCTGCGGTCCATGATCTGGGGGCGGCATCTGCGCAGTTGACGCTGGAAGCCACTGCAAGAGGCCTGTGCGTTCACCAGATGGTGGGGATCGATCCCGACAAGGCACGCGAGGTGTTCGATTTGCCGGATTCCATCGAACCTGTGACCGGCCTGGCCATCGGCTATCCGGGAAACGCGGACGATATCGATGCGGAATACACGAGCCGGGACGACCGTCCGCGGGAGCGAAAATCCCTGAAGGACATTTTCCTTCAGGGATTCGATTTTCTGATGCCGAGATAAGATGCCCGAATTTCGGGTCGTTTAAATGAAATGAAAACAGCAGCATGCAATCGATAGATGCCTGTTCACATGATATAAATGGCAGGATAGGGCCTGCAGGCATCTGAAATCTGTAAGCTGCCGAATTCGGATACAATAGGGCGGGCACACTGTGCCATCCGTGGATGGACCTGCCAGGACCTGACACTTCGGCCGGACACTGAAACCACTGCCACTGAGGAACGGCGATGCTCGAAAACTATCTTCCCGTGCTTGTCTTCACCGGCCTTGCCCTGGTCATGGGCCTGATCCCGATGGCCCTGGGCCTGGCGCTCGGACCCCGCCATCGCGACGAGGCCAAGGATTCACCCTACGAGTGCGGTTTTGAGGCCTTTGAGGATTCGCGCATGCAGTTCGACGTGCGGTATTACCTGGTGGCCATCCTGTTCATCATATTTGACCTGGAGATTGCCTTCCTGTTTCCCTGGGCGGTGGCCATTCGCGAACTCGGGCTGGCGGGGTTCCTGTCGATGGCGCTGTTTTTGGCGATTCTCACGGTCGGCTTCATCTACGAGTGGGGCAAGGGCGCTCTGGACTGGGACTAGGCAGCGGGTTCAAGGGGGATTGAGAAATGAACGATACGACAGCCAGGCACCCGGTGCGGGATTGACATGGGCATCGAGGGGTACCTGAAAGAGGGCTTTGTCACGACCCGCCTGGATGAGCTGATCAACTGGGCGCGAACCGGGTCCATGTGGCCCATGACGTTCGGGCTTGCCTGTTGCGCCGTGGAGATGATGCACGCGGGCGCATCACGCTATGACCTGGATCGTTTCGGAGTCATGTTCCGGCCCAGTCCACGCCAGTCCGATGTCATGATCGTGGCCGGTACGCTGGTCAACAAGATGGCCCCGGCACTGCGCAAGGTCTATGACCAGATGGCCGAGCCCAAGTGGGTGATTTCCATGGGTTCGTGTGCCAACGGGGGAGGGTACTACCATTACTCCTACGCGGTGGTCAGAGGCTGTGACCGGATCGTACCCGTCGATGTCTACGTGCCTGGCTGCCCGCCTACCGCCGAAGCCCTGCTGTACGGAATTCTCCAGCTGCAAAACAAGATTCGCCGAACCAGCACCATTGCACGCTAGGCCGGGTCATCATGGGGGAACGTATTCATCAACTCGGTGCTGACCTGCAGAGCGCGCTGGAATCCGTGCTGCAGAGCCTGGATGTCGAATACGATGAAATCACGCTGACCGTAAAACCCGCGGACCTCGACGAGGTCATGCGCAAGCTTCGGGATGCGCCGCAGTTCGGGTTCGAGCAGCTGGTGGACCTGTCCGGGATCGACTACCTGGAATATGGAGTCGGCGAGTGGAGTACGCATGGAGCGACCTCGTCCGGGTTCAGCCGCGGTGCGGAAAAAGCCTCCTTTGGGCGCTTTACCTTTGACGATCCGCCGCAGGCCCGGACCCTGGAAGACCCCCGTTTTGCGGTGGTCTATCACCTGCTCTCCGTCGCCTGCAACCAGCGGTTGCGCGTGCGGGTATTCTGCGATGACGATGAGTTGCCCATGGTGCCCTCCGTACATCACATCTGGGCCTCAGCAGACTGGTATGAACGCGAGGCCTTTGACCTGTACGGAATCATTTTCGAAGGTCACCCGGACCTTCGTCGCATCCTCACCGATTACGGTTTTACCGGGCATCCGTTTCGCAAGGACTTCCCGCTGGTGGGCCATGTCGAAGTGCGTTACGACCCCGAACAAAAACGCGTCATCTACCAGCCGGTATCCATTGAACCCCGAATTACCGTGCCCAAGGTGATACGCGATGACTACCGCTTTGAATCAGGCGAGTCCCAAGAGAACGATGCCTGAGCTTCGCAACTACACCATGAATTTCGGACCCCAGCACCCGGCGGCTCACGGGGTCTTGCGGCTGGTCCTGGAAATGGAGGGCGAAGTCGTACAGCGGGCGGACCCGCATATCGGTCTGCTGCACCGCGCGACGGAGAAGCTTGCAGAAAGCAAGCCCTACAACCACAGCATCGGCTACATGGATCGCCTCGACTACGTTTCCATGATGTGCAATGAGCATGTCTATGTGCTGGCCATCGAAAAGCTCGTGGGCCTCGAGGTGCCGGTTCGTGCCCGGTACATCCGGGTCATGTTTGATGAGATCACGCGGATTCTCAATCATCTGCTGTGGTTGGGTGCCCACGCGCTGGACATCGGCGCCATGACGGTGTTCCTGTATGCCTTTCGCGAACGCGAGGACCTGATGGATTGCTACGAGGCGGTATCCGGGGCGCGCATGCACGCCACCTACTACCGACCGGGTGGGGTGCACCGCGACCTGCCGGCACAAATGCCGAAGTATGCCGAGTCACGCTGGCATGACAAGAAAGCGGTAGCAAGGCTCAACCGCGCACGCACGGGTTCACTGCTGGACTTCATCGAGGACTTCACGCAGCGTTTTCCCGCGTGTGTGGATGAATATGAAACCCTGTTGACCGAGAACAGGATCTGGAAACAGCGCACGGTCGATATCGGTATTGTCAGCCCGGAGCGCGCACTTCAGCTGGGCTTTACCGGCCCCATGCTGCGCGGCTCCGGAGTCGAGTGGGATTTGCGGCGCAAGCAGCCCTATGAAGTGTACGAACATCTGGATTTCCAGGTTCCGGTGGGCGTCAACGGAGATTGTTACGATCGTTACCTGGTGCGTATCGAGGAGATGCGCCAGTCCAATGAAATCATTCGCCAGTGCGTCGACTGGCTGCGTGCTCATCCGGGGCCTGTCATGGTGGACAACCACAAGATTTCCCCGCCTGCGCGAACCCAGATGAAGATGGGGATGGAGGAGCTCATCCATCATTTCAAGCTGTTCACCGAGGGCTATTGCCTGCCGCAGGGCGAGGTCTACTGTGCCATTGAACACCCGAAGGGCGAGATGGGGATCTACCTGGTGTCGGACGGTGCCAACAAGCCGTACCGCCTGAAAATCCGTGCTCCCGGGTTTGCCCACCTGGCCGCGCTGGACGAGATGTCGCGGGGCCACATGCTGGCTGACGTCGTGGCCATCATCGGCACCCAGGACATCGTCTTCGGGGAGATTGACCGATGACATCCACTGACTTGCCGGTGGCGTTGTCCGGCTATGTGCGTGGCGAGATGGATGACTGGCTGGCCCGCTATCCGGTAAACCAGAAGCAATCCGCCGTGCTGGGTGCCCTGCGTGCCCTGCAGCATGAGGACGGCTACCTGAAGACCGAGAAGATGGACGCGGTGGCGGCCTACCTGGACATGCCTCCCATCGCCGTGTACGAGGTTGCATCGTTTTACTCCATGTTCGAACTCGAACCGGTGGGCAGGCACACCCTGTCCGTGTGCACGAATCTTTCCTGCATGCTGTGCGGCGCCGACAGGATCGTCGGACACCTGGAGCGCAAGCTCGGCATCAGGCTGGGGGAAAGCACCCCGGACGGCAAGTTTTTCCTGAAAAAGGAGGAGGAGTGTCTCGCGGCGTGCTGTGGCGCACCCATGATGCAGGTCAATCATGACTATGAGGAAAACCTGACGATCGAAAGAGTGGACAGGATCCTGGAAGGACTGGACTGAGCTGATGCAGCAGTTGAACAACGTTTGCTACGAGACCCTGGAATTCGATCAGCCGTGGACGCTGGAGAACTACATCCGTATCGGCGGGTACTCGGCCTGGGAAAAAATCCTGCAGGAGAACATCCCGCCGGTCGAGGTGATTGAACAGGTCAAGGCGTCCGGTCTGCGCGGGCGCGGAGGTGCAGGATTCCCCACCGGACTGAAATGGAGCTTCATGCCGCAGGGTATGGATATCCAGCGTTATGTCGTGTGCAACTCGGATGAATCCGAACCCGGCACCTGCAAGGATCGCGACATCCTGCGCTACAACCCGCATGCCGTGATCGAGGGGATGGCGATTGCCGGCTATGCCATGCAGGCCTCGGTGGGTTACAACTACATCCGCGGGGAATTTTCCGGTGAACCGTACCAGCGTTTTGTAGAAGCCCTGAACGAGGCCTACTCGGCGGGCTACCTGGGAGACCATGTGCTGGGTTCGGACTTTACCTTCTACCTGCATGACACCCTGGGGGCGGGCGCGTATATCTGCGGCGAGGAAACCGCGCTGCTGGAATCGCTCGAGGGCAAGAAGGGGTTGCCACGGTTCAAGCCGCCGTTCCCGGCCAGCTACGGCCTGTACGGGCAGCCCACCACCATCAACAACACGGAAACCTTTGCCTCGGTACCGGCCATCATGCGCAAGGGGGCCGAATGGTTCTCGGCCTTGGGGGTAGAGAAAAGCGGCGGCACCAAGTGCTTTTCGGTATCCGGGCACGTGAACCGCCCGGGCAACTTCGAAGTCCCGCTGGGCATGCCCTTCTCCGAACTCCTTGGGCTTGCAGGCGGGGTCCGCACAGGACACACGCTGAAGGCCGTGATCCCGGGAGGCTCTTCGGTGCCGGTGGTCCCGGGCGAGATCATGATGGGCGTGTGCATGGACTACGAATCCATCGCCCAGGCCGGATCCCTGCTGGGGTCCGGGGCCGTAGTGGTCATGGATGACACCACGGACATGGTCAAGGTCCTGCAGCGGATCTCGCGGTTTTATTTTTCGGAGTCCTGCGGTCAATGCACGCCTTGCCGGGAAGGCACCGGCTGGTTGTACCGCATGCTCTGTCGCATCGTCGAGGGCAAGGGCCGGCTGGAGGATATCGAGAAGCTGGATGATGTGGCCCGCAAGATCGAAGGCAGGACCATCTGCGCGCTGGGCGATGCAGCCGCCATGCCGGTGCACAGCTTTATCCGGCATTATCGCGAGGAGTTCGTGCACTATATCGAGCACGGATGCAGCCCGCTGGACGGGCCGGTCCCACATCGGGCCTCGGCATGAGCGGAGTCAAGCGCCATGCCTGAAGAGCAGGTCCAGCTGTTTATCAATGACCAGGAGGTCCATGCCTCGAAGGGTGCCATGCTGATCGAGGTGGCCGACCAGCATGACATCAGGATCCCGCGTTTTTGCTACCACAAAAAGCTGTCAGTGGCCGCCAATTGCCGCATGTGCATGGTGGAGGTCGAAAAGGCGCCCAAGGCCCTGCCGGCCTGCGCGACCCCGGTGGCCGAGGGCATGCGGGTCTACACCCATTCCCCGGTGGCCCTCGACGCCCAAAAGGGCACGATGGAATTCCTGCTCATCAACCATCCGCTGGATTGCCCGGTATGCGATCAGGGCGGGGAATGCGAACTGCAGGACACCGCCATGGGATACGGGGAAGATGTCTCGCGCTATACGGAACGAAAGCGCGTGG
Organism: Gammaproteobacteria bacterium; assembly: GCA_965203725.1. Classification (GTDB taxonomy): domain Bacteria; phylum Pseudomonadota; class Gammaproteobacteria; order UBA4575; family UBA4575; genus WTFY01. The sequence goes on along the minus strand of CBDBDH010000001.1, from coordinate 107,323 downwards.
TTGCAGACAAGGACCTGGGTCCACTGGTTTCGACCGACATGACCCGTTGCATACACTGTACACGCTGTGTGCGGTTCGGCAGCGAGGTCGCCGGTATCCGCGAACTGGGTGCGACCGGGCGTGGGGAATTCATGGAGATCGGCACCTATGTGGAGCGCTCGCTGTCTTCCGAACTGTCCGGGAATGTCATCGATGTATGCCCGGTAGGTGCACTGAATGCCAAGCCTTCGCGCATGCGCGCGCGCTCCTGGGAAATGCTGCAATATGCAGGACTGTCTCCGCACGACGCGGTGGGCTCGAATATCTACATGCACGTGCTGCGCAACACCGTGGTGCGGGTGGTGCCCCGGGAAAATGACGGGTTGAACGAGACCTGGATCGCAGACCGCGATCGGTTCAGCTATGAAGGCCTGCATACCCCTGACCGGGCCACGCAACCTCTTGTCAGGGGCACCCACAGGTGGGAATCCAGCAGCTGGCCAGCGAGCCTGGAACTGCTGGCTCGGAAGATCAGGCAATTCGCACCGGAGGAGGTCGGGGTGATGGCCGCGCCGCACTCCACCCTGGAAGAGCTGTATTTGCTGCAAAAGCTGTTTCGCGGCCTGGGTATCCAGAATATCGACCACCGGGTCCGCCAGGCCGATTTTACCGACCAGGAATGCATGCCGCTGTTTCCGAACCTGGGGCAGTCCATCGAATCCCTGGAACACAATGGTGCCGTGTTTCTCATTGGCTGCGACATTCGTCTGGAACAGCCCATGCTGGCTCACCGCATTCGCAAGGCCTCGGCCAGAGGCTGTCAGGTGGTCGCCCTCAATTCACGGGATTTCGATTTTCTTTTTCAAGCGCAGGTGACCTGGAATCAGGCCCCCCAAGCCTGGCTTGGGGCCTTGGCTGAAATAGTAAAATGTATCCCTGACAACAAGTTGGAAGATCTTCCTCATGAATTGGAAGGGATCGTGGAGCAGGCCTCACCTTCCACGTATGCCCGGCACATTTTCGAGTTGCTGAACCAGACGGACGAGTCCAGCGTTTTCCTGGGAGCGATGCTGGACGCCCATCCCCAGGCCTCTGCTTTGCGGGCACTGGCGGCTTTTCTGGCCCGGCATACCGGTGCCAATTTCGGGATTCTCCCGCAGGCCGGGAACACGGCCGGAGCCTGGCTGTGCGGTATGCTGCCGCATCGCCTGCCCGGCGGCATCTCCAACCCGGATGCGGGCCTGGACGCGGCCAGGATGCTTGCGAAGCCCTGCAAGGCCTTTGTCCTTTTCAATCTCGAGCCTGAATTTGATTTTGCCAGTGCACCGGGGGCCCTCAAGGCGATGCGGGAGGCTGAGTTCGTCGCGGTATTTGCCCCCTACGTGAGCGACTCCATGCGCAGCTATGCCGATACGATTCTTCCGATTGCCACGTTTGCGGAGACGCGCGGCACATATGTAAACGCTGAAGGGCGCTGGCAAACCGCCGACCCGGCGATCAACCCTCCCGGCCAGGCGAGACCGGCCTGGCGCATCCTGCGCGTTCTGGCGGAACATCTTGGCCTTGAGAGCTTTGCGTATGAGTCCTGTCGGCAGGTCCTCGATGAAATCAAGGCCCAGACCGGGGAAGCTGCCGGGTTCGAAGGCCGCCTGCACGAATCGAAGGCGGTCAACACGCGGGCAATTCCGAACGGGGTGTATCGGGTATCCGCGACTCCGGTGTATGCGGTCGACAGTGTCGTTCGGCGTGCGGGCTCCCTGCAGCAAACCCAGCACGCGCACTCGCCCGGCGTTGCCATGTGCGAGCAGCAGGCCCGCGAGCTGGGGGTTCTGGGGGACGAGGAGATCCGTATTGTGCAGGAAGGGCGCGAAAAGGTGCTGAAGCTGGAACTGGACCCGGCCCTGCCCATGAACTGCGTGTGGGTACGAAAGAGTGCAAGGCACGTTGATGAACTGGGCGATGCCATCGCGCGGGTAGAGGTCCGAAGGCTCGATCATGATTGACTGGTGGCAAAGCCTGGTCGCACCGTTTCCGCCACTGTTGCTGACCGTGGCCTACATGCTCGTGTTCATTCTGGTGCTGTTCGCCTGTGTGGCCTATACCACTCTGGCCGAGCGCAGGGTCCTCGGCTTCATGCAGGTGCGTCTGGGGCCGAACCGGGTAGGGCCCAGAGGCCTGGGTCAACCGATCGCCGACGCCCTGAAATTGATGTTCAAGGAAATGATCCTGCCCAACGATGCCGACCGTTTCCTGTTCCGCACCGCACCGCTGCTGTCCATGGCACCGGCGATTGCCGCCTGGGCCGTGATCCCGTTCTCGGAGCACCTGAACTTTGCCGATATCAATGCCGGGCTGCTGTATATACTGGCCATGACCTCGCTGGGCGTCTACGGTGTGATCGTTGCCGGCTGGGCATCGAATTCCAAGTACGCATTGCTGGGCTCCCTGCGGTCTGCCGCACAGATCGTGGCCTACGAGATCGCCATGGGGTTCGCACTGGTGGGCGTGCTCATGGCGAGTGGCAGCCTGAATCTTGGTGACATCGTCAGGGAACAGCAGGGCAGCATTCTGAACTGGTACTGGTTGCCCCTGTTTCCACTTTTTCTGACCTACCTGATCGCCGGTATCGCCGAGACCAACCGCGCCCCCTTTGATGTGGTCGAGGGCGAGTCCGAAATCGTCGCAGGATTTCACGTCGAGTATTCGGGGATGGGGTTCGCGATGTTTTTCCTGGCCGAATACGCCAACATCATACTGATCTCCGCACTGACGGCACTGCTGTTTCTGGGTGGCTGGCTCAGTCCTCTGGAAGGTCTCGTCCCGGCATCCGTGTTTCACCTGCCGGTCATCGGGGTGCTGCTGGGGTCCGGGGCTCACTGGTTTATTGCCAAGACCTGCTTTTTTATCTTCTGCTTCCTGTGGTTTCGCGCCACGTTTCCCCGCTATCGATACGACCAGATCATGCGCCTGGGCTGGAAAGTGCTGCTGCCCGTGACACTGGTCTGGATCGTGGTCGAAGGCGTTTTGCTGTACCTGCAACTCCCCCCCTGGTTTGACTGAACGGCCATGATGAAGAAGATCAGGAATCTCGTCCGCAGTTTCACCCTGTCGGAGCTGTTGAGGGGCATGAGCCTGACCGGCCGGCGTTTCGCCTCCAGAAAGCTCACGGTCCGTTACCCGGAGGAGAAGACTCCGCAGTCCCCCAGGTTCCGGGGGCTGCATGCGCTGCGCAGATACCCGGGCGGGGAAGAACGCTGTATCGGCTGCAAGCTGTGCGAGGCGGTCTGTCCCGCGCTGGCCATTACCATTGATACGGAGGAGCGCGAGGATGGGAGCCGGCGGACCACGCGCTACGACATCGACCTGTTCAAGTGCGTCTATTGCGGATTCTGCGAGGAGGCCTGCCCGGTGGATGCCATCGTCGAGACCCGCGTTTTCGAGTATTCGTTCTTCGAAAGGGGACAGCAGGTGATGAACAAGGAGATGTTGCTTGAGGTGGGCAGAAAGCATGAAGCCCAGATTGCTTCCGACCGTGAAGTCTCGAGATTTGACTGAGGAGCCGGTGAACCCATGTTGATACAGAGCACGGTCTTTTACTTTTTTTCAGCGATCCTGGTGGCTTCGGCCCTGGCCATGATTTCGGTCCGCAATCCCGTGCATGCCGTGCTGTTCCTGGTGCTGGTGTTCTTCACCAGTGCAGCCATCTGGCTGCTGCTGGAGGCAGAATTCCTGGCCATCACCCTGGTGCTGGTGTACGTGGGCGCGGTCATGGTGCTGTTTTTGTTCGTGGTGATGATGCTGGATATCAACCTCGCCAAGATGCGTGCCGGGTTTGCCCGATACCTGCCGGTGGGGCTGCTGGTGGGGGTCACCATGGCAGTCGAAATGGCCGTGATCCTGAGCCGCCCGGCCTTTGATTTGCAAAAGCCCCCGGCCAAGCCCGCGGACTACAGCAATACGCAGGAGTTGGGCGAGCTGCTGTTCACCGAGTACATCTACCCGTTCGAGATTGCAGGCGTCATCCTGCTGGTCGCGATCATTGCAGCGATCACACTGACCATGCACAAGCGCACCCGTGCCAAGCGGCAGAGTCCCGCACGCCAGGTCAGCGCGGACCGGGCAGAGCGCGTGCGCCTGGTCTCCATGGACAAGGACTAGGGTGGCGGCACCGGCTGAACAGAGACCACGATGATTACCCTGACCCATTTCCTGGTCCTCGGCGCCATTCTTTTCTCCATCGGGGTGACCGGGATTTTCCTGAACCGGAAAAACGTGATTCTCTTGCTGATGGCCATCGAGCTGATGCTGCTGGCCGTGAACATGAACTTCGTGGCCTTTTCACATTACCTGGATGACCTGGCAGGCCAGGTTTTCGTGTTTTTCATTCTCACGGTATCGGCGGCCGAGGCTGCCATCGGTCTGGCCATCCTGGTGGTGCTGTACCGTAACCGCCGGACCATCAACGTGCAGGACCTCGAGACCCTGAGGGGCTAGGTCCCCGAGAGCCATGAAGATACTCTGCTTGATCATCGTGTTGGCTCCCCTGGCAGGCGCCTTGATTGCAGGCTTGGCCGGTCGCAGTATCGGGCGTGCCGGGGCGCACTGGGTCACGATTGGCGGGGTGGCGCTGTCGTTTCTTTTAAGCCTGGTCGTATTCAGCCAGGTCATTGTGGACCCGGCGGCATCGATGTCGATCGATGTGTACCGGTGGGCGGTGCTGGGAGGGCTGGACCTCAAGGTCGGCTTCCTGATCGATCCGCTGACCGTGACCATGATGCTCGTGGTGACCTTCGTGTCCCTGATGGTGCACATCTATACGATCGGCTACATGCATGATGATCCCGGCTACCAGCGGTTTTTCGCATACATCTCCCTGTTCACGTTCTCGATGCTGATGCTGGTCATGGCGAACAACTTCCTGCAGCTGTTTTTCGGCTGGGAAGCCGTGGGCCTGGTGTCCTACCTGCTGATCGGCTTCTGGTACACCCGGGAGTCCGCGATCCATGCCAACCTGAAGGCCTTCCTGGTCAACCGGGTCGGGGATTTCGGGTTCCTGCTGGGCATCGCCGCCGTGCTGGGTGTTTTCGGCAGCCTGGACTACCAGGCGGTGTTCAGCCAGGCGCCCGGCGCTTCCGGGCAGACGATTACCATTGCCGCAGGGATCGAGTGGCCGGCCATGACCGTCATCTGCCTGCTGCTCTTTGTCGGTGCCATGGCCAAATCCGCACAGGTACCCCTGCACGTGTGGCTGCCGGACTCCATGGAGGGACCCACGCCGATCTCCGCGCTCATTCATGCCGCGACCATGGTCACGGCCGGAATCTTCATGGTGGCGCGCATGTCGCCCCTGTTCGAGTTCAGTGACGTGGCACTGTCGGTGATCCTGGTCATCGGCGCGCTGACCGCGTTTTTCATGGGCCTGGTGGGGATCGTACAAAACGACATCAAGCGGGTGGTGGCCTACTCGACCCTGTCTCAACTGGGCTACATGACCGTGGCGCTGGGCGCTTCGGCTTACTCGATTGCCATCTTTCACCTGTTCACGCATGCCTTCTTCAAGGCCCTGCTGTTCCTGGCGGCGGGTTCGGTCATCGTGGCCCTGCACCATGAGCAGGACATGCGCAAGATGGGAGGGCTTCGAGATCGCATGCCGGTGACGTACTGGACCGCGCTGATCGGCACCCTGGCCCTGGTCGGGTTCCCGGGCTTTTCCGGGTTTTTCTCCAAGGACGCCATCATCGAGGCCGTGCACTATTCCGATCTTCCGGGGGCGGAACTGGCGTATGTCCTGGTCACCGCGGGCGTGTTCATCACGGCGTTTTACTCGTTCCGGCTGCTGTTTCTGACCTTTCACGGGGAAAGTCCTGACCGTGGAAAGGTCGTGGGCCGCATCACCGAGTCCCCCGCAGTGATCACCGTGCCCCTGGTCCTGCTGGCCATCCCCTCGGTGTTTGCCGGGCTGTTCATCGGCCCGCTCGTGTTCGGAGATTATTTCGGTGACAGCCTGCGGGTGCTGGATCACCACGGCGCGGTGGCCGAGCTCCAATCCCATTACCATGGCCTGGGCTCCTTCATCGTGCACGGCTTCCAGGGGCCTGCGGTGTGGCTGATGTTTGCGGGGTTCCTCAGCGCCTGGTGGATCTACCGGCGCCGGCCGGGCATGGCGGAACTGGGCAAGCGCAGATTGCGCCTGCTGTATAACGTGCTGCTTTACAAGTACGGTTTCGATGAACTTTACCAGGGACTGTTTGCCACGGGCACGCGCCGGATCGGCACCGTGTGCAGTTCGTTCGGGGACCGGATGCTGATTGACGGGCTGGTGGTGAACGGCTTTGCCCGGGCCGTCAACTGGTGTTCGCTGAGGATTCGAAACGTGCAGTCCGGCTACCTGTATCACTATGCCTTCACGATGATCCTTGGCCTGCTGGTCCTGCTCGGGATCCGGTTCCTGTAACCTGCCATGGCCGCCACGTTTCCCATACTGAGTCTGTTGATCTGGCTTCCCATCATCGGCGGTCTCGCGGTGATCCTTGCCAGCAAGGTTTCCGTGCATGCGGTGCGCTGGCTGGCCCTGGGGGTCACACTGGTCACGTTTGCAGCCAGCATCGTGCTGCTGAATGCGTTCGATGCCGGGCAGTACGCCATGCAGTTCAGGGAGCACCTGCCCTGGATCGAGGCTTTCGATGTGTACTACTCGCTGGGCGTGGACGGGATCTCGGTGCCGCTGATCCTGCTGACGACGGTCATCACGCTGCTGGTGATCATTGCCGGGTGGGAAATCGAATCGGGGCGTATCGCGGAATACTTCGCCTCGTTCCTGGTCCTGGAAGGCCTGATGATCGGGGTGTTCTGCGCTCTGGACGCCATCCTGTTCTACATATTCTTTGAGGGCATGTTGATCCCGATGTTTCTGATCATCGGCATATGGGGCGGCCCGCGCAGGGTGTATGCGACGATCAAGTTCTTCCTCTACACCTTCCTGGGTTCGGTATTCCTGCTGGTCGCACTGGTGTTCCTGTACCTGCAGGCCGGCACCTTCGAGATCGCGCAACTGCAGCAGACGCCCCTGAGCGTCCGTGAGCAGTACCTGATTTTCCTGGCATTCCTGGTGGCGTTTGCGGTGAAGATTCCCATGTGGCCGGTGCACACCTGGCTGCCGGACGCGCACGTGGAGGCGCCTACCGGGGGCTCGGTGGTGCTGGCGGCCATCATGCTGAAGATGGGCGGTTACGGGTTTTTGCGCTTTACCATCCCCATCACCTCGTATGCCAGCGACCAGCTGGCCGTGGTCATTATCGCGGTATCCCTGGTGGCCATCGTCTACATCGGGCTGGTGGCGCTGGTGCAGCAGGACATGAAAAAGCTGATCGCCTACTCCTCCATTGCCCACATGGGGTTTGTCACCCTGGGGTTTTTCGTGGTCTTTGCCTTGCTTGCAAAGAGCGGCCCCTCGGCGGAGCTGGCCATGCACGGCGGCATGGTGCAGATGATTTCCCACGGCTTCATCTCCGGAGCCCTGTTCCTGTGTGTCGGGGTGCTGTATGACCGCATCCACAGCAGGGAGATCGCCGATTACGGGGGCGTCGTGAACAGCATGCCGAAATTTGCATCGTTTTTCGTCATTTTCGCACTGGCCAATGTGGGCTTGCCCGGAACCTCGGGGTTCGTCGGCGAATTCATGGTGATCCTGGCCAGTTTCAATGCCAACGTCTGGTATGCCGTGCTGGCTGCATCGACCCTGGTGCTCGGCGCCGCCTATACCCTCTGGATGCTCAAGCGCGTGGTCTTCGGTGCGCCCGGAAACGACCAGGTGGCAGCCCTGAGCGACCTCAATCGCCGGGAATTTTTCTGCCTGCTGACCCTGACGCTGCTGGTGCTCTGGATCGGCCTGTGGCCCGCACCGCTGATTGAAGTCATGGATGCCTCGGTGGCCCACTTGCTGCAGCAGGCACAACTGCCCAATCTCAGGTACTGATCATGGAAAGCCTGAATGCCGATGTGCTCCTGGCCCTGCCCGAAATCTTCATGCTGGCGGCAGCTTCGGTGGTGCTGCTCATCGGCCTGTACACCGGCAGGACCGGCGAGACCCTGGCCTATGGGCTGAGTCTGGCAGCACTGATCACGACTGCGGTGCTGGTGTATTCTGCATCCGTATCCCGGGAGTCGTTTGCCTTCGGGGGGATGTACCTGAACGATCCGCTGGCCCAGGCGATCAAGCTGTTTGCCTGTGTGACGGTGGCTGCCGTGATGATGTATGCGCGTCCTTACCTGAGGCAGCGTACCCATCTCAGTGCAGAGTTTTACGCCCTGGGGCTGTTCGCCACCCTGGGGACCCTGGTGATGGCCTCGGCACACAATTTTGTCCTGATCTACCTGGGGCTTGAACTGTTGTCCCTGTGCCTGTATGCGCTGGTTGCGTTCGTGAGGGATTCCCGGGACGCTTCCGAAGCCGCCGTCAAGTATTTTGTCCTCGGCGCGATCGCTTCGGGCATGCTGCTGTACGGCATGTCCATCGTGTACGGCCTGACGGGCAGCCTGGACCTGGCCGAGATCAACGCCTACCTTGCACACTCGGATGCCAATCGCATCGCGCTGGTGTTTGCGCTGGCCTTCATCGTGGTGGGCCTGGCCTTCAAGTTTGGTGCGGTCCCTTTCCACATGTGGGTCCCGGACGTCTACCAGGGAGCCCCCACGGCCATCACCCTTTTCATTGCGACCATGCCGAAACTGGCCGCGTTCGTCATGGCCATCCGCCTGCTGAACTATGGCTTGCAGGAGTTGCTTGCGGACTGGCAGCAGATGTTGATGGTCCTGACGGTGTTGTCCGTGATATTCGGCAATGTGATTGCCATTGCGCAAACCAACATCAAGCGCATGCTGGCGTATTCGGCCATCTCCCATATTGGTTTCATCCTGCTGGGGATTCTGCCGGGTACCGCCTTTGGCTATGCCGCGGCCTTGTTCTATACCGTGATCTACGTGCTGATGGCTGCCGGGACGTTCGGAGTGCTGGTATTGCTCGGTGACCGCGAGCGGGAAATGGACCGGCTTGTGGACCTGAAGGGCCTGGGGAAAATCAATCCGTGGTTTGCCCTGATCATGCTGGTGCTGATGTTTTCCATGGCAGGCGTGCCCCTGACGGTAGGTTTTTACGCCAAGCTGTACATCCTGCAAAGCCTGGTGTACGACGGCTGGCTGTGGGTGGCGGTACTGGCCGTCGTGATGTCCGTGGTCGGGGCGTTTTACTACCTGCGCGTGGTGAAGTACATGTACTTCGATGAGGCGGACGACGTATTCCAGGTACAGCCCCCGGGGCTCGCCCAGGCCGTGCTGTCAGTCAACGGCCTGCTGGTGGTCGCACTGTTCGTTTTCCCGAACGCCCTGCTCAACTATTGCGTACGGGTGCTGGGCTGAAAGGGACTGTCCGGATGGGGCCGAACTGGGCCTGTAGCCGTGTTTGACGGTCGAGGTTCCTGCAGGCCCCTACGGGCTGCCTGCATTTGAGATGCAGTGTCCGGATCAGCACACTTCTCCATCCTGATGCGGGGTGGAGCAGTCTGGCAACCCGTCGGGCTCATAACCCGAAGGTCGCAGGTTCAAATCCTGCCCCCACAGGTTCCTTTTCAGGTCAGAACACGGAGTGCTGTCTCGGGAGCTTTGTCGAGCACCCGCAGCAGCGCGCGCGCCGCGCCGGTCGGGCAGCGCTTCCCCTGTTCCCAGTTGCGGATCGTCTCGTGCGGCACGTCGATACGTCGTGCCAGTTCGGTCTGAGACAGACCGAGCCGTCGTCGCACCCGGCGCGCGTACCGCGCCATGTCCTGCATGGCCTCGTCCTCGTCCTCCCGCTCCTGCATGGCGATCTCCGCCTCCGTGGTGGTGTCCACCTTCACAGGGTCGATCTTGCCCTCGGGCAAAGTCGATGGATCATCTGGATCAATTTTGATGCGCGTTACGCTCATGGTTGGCGACCTCCTTCCGGTTGGCCCTGCGGGCTGAAATGATGCGAACGGTCGAATCCCGCACCGTGTAGACGACGACATAGGCCCGCCCATCGATCGCACCGAGTAGCCGGTAGCGATCCTCGCCATAGTCCCGTCGGCGATCCTGCACGACAATCCGGTGCGGATCGAGGAAGGCGCGAATGGCGTAGGCGAAGTCGAAGCCGCGACGCTCGAAGCAGGCATTGTTCTTGGCCTCGTCCCATTCGAACTCCATCCTGGTACCATAGGCCATTGACCCACCCCTGTCAAACCACCATCGTCCGTCCCGCAGGACGCCTCGGAACTGGGACTCGCCCGGGCCGTGCTGTCAGTCAACGGCCTGCTGGTGGTCGCACTGTTCGTTTTCCCGAACGCCCTGCTCAACTGTTGCGTCCAGGTGCTGGGCTGAAAGGAACTGTCCAGATGGACCGGGCTGGGCCTGCAGCCGTGTTTGACAGGCGAGGCTCTTGCGGGTCCATGCCGGCGGCTTACACTTACACTCCTGTACTTGAGATGCAGTGGCCGAATCAGTACACTTCCTCATCCTGATGCGGGGTGGAGCAGTCTGGCAGCTCGTCGGGCTCATAACCCGAAGGTCGCAGGTTCAAATCCTGCCCCCGCTACCAAGTTAATATTTCAAGCTGTGCAGGCATAGGGACCGTGGGGCTTATGCACGCGGATGCCGTTCACACGGCCTGAAAGACTCGCTTTACAGGCACGGTCGATCCGGCTTGCGTGCAATTCAGGCGAGATTGCATTCGCCCCGTTCAGGGAAATACAACCGTAGTTCCAGCCCGTCTCGCTACTGCTTCCCGGCAGCGAATCCACCCATGAAATTCTCCACGTTCTCATCTGTGCCACGGGTCGCCCCGAAGGTGCCGACGAGTCCGGAAGGGTAGTTCTCCGTATCGGGCACGCCCGTCTGGCGCACTCCTGTGAAAAGCGCCTGCCAGAAGCCTGCACCGCCGTTCTCGCCCATGGCCGTTACCCCCTCGATATGGGCATAGAATCGCCGATCTCTGCCGCTGCCCGTCTCGGCATGCGCGCGCTCGACATTGCTGGCATCAGGACTGTCGGCAAGACCGTTCAGGAGGATTTCCCCAGACAAGGGCTCGCCTCCGGAGACGATGGTGTGGACCCGGCCCGTCACGCGACCCTTGTATCCTGGATATTCCCTTGTCACACCATGCTCGGCAGTATTAAAGTCCGCCGTCAGGGTCGCTGTTGCCGTGAACAGGTTCACCGCCCCCGCCTTTGCGTGCAGCCCGGCCGCGAGACCCTCGTAGCTTGCCGTGCCCGTAAGATCATTCAGGTGGGGGAAGGCCGTCTCATCCGGTCTTCTCACGTCACCCGTCTCGCCAGCCTCCCAGACGTGGCCGGTGATTCCGAACGTGCCGAGCTGGCCGTCGCCGGACGTATCCAGCCAGTAGCCGAAGCCCTGCCAGTCGGTATGAGTCGCACCGGCCTGGTCTGACCAGATATGGGCGCTGATCGCGCCCTCGGAGAGTTCGACGCCCGTGAAGCCGTCGAGCGCGGGAAGGGCGACAGGAGAGACCGTAACGACCGTGTCTACTTCCCCTCGTCTCCGGTCGGTGAGAGTGAGGCTGGTGTCGAAGGTCGTCAGTGCCTTGTCTGCGTCTCGCTGGAAGACATACTTGTGCTGGCTTGGGTTCTGCGGATCGGCAAGCACCACAACCTGCCCATGGTCATGGTCATCGTCATCGACGACCTGACTGTACTGGCGGACAGCGAACGACTCGAATTCCTGAGTGTTCATGGAGGTGTCGGTCAAGGACCCCTGGTAAGCAATGGCCCGGGGAATATTGTAGTCAATGCCCACTTCAGCTCGGACTGTAGTGAGCCCATCTGCCACCAGTCCTGAGGCTTTTGTGGGCGGGATGATCTCCGCCGTTACGCGGCCTTGTGTATTGAGGATCTCGAGTGTGTCACCGGTACGCCGGATCTGCACACTGCAAAAGGGTCCTGACGCCGGGCAGGAAAAGCGCACACGGCCTTCGTCATAATGTTCACCGGGATGGACGCGGATACCCGTAATCTCGCCGTCCTCAATGGAGAATTCCAGGTTGTCAGGAGTCAAAGTGCGGGACCATCCGGGCAGTTGGATAGTGCGTGGTTCCGGCTCCGCTAGGGGCGGTTGCACGGGCGGCGGCCTATTGGTTGACTGTGTATCGGAGGATGGTTGCGTTTCAGTCGGTTGTGCAGTTGGCTGCGGGTCGGATGGTTGTACCGGTGGCTGTACGTCCGTCGGTTGCATGTCAGGAGTTGTGGAACCCCCGCCGCCTCCACCACAGCCAGTGAGTCCAAGTGCTGTGGCAGCAAACAGCAAAATCAGTCCAAACCGAAGTGCTTTCGCTGGGAGGGAATCAGGCTCGTGAGAAGATGCTGTTGAGGGGCAGGTCGATGTGGGTTGGCTGACCCGATACAGGACACTCGTGTCGACCGCTGCTTTGGAGGATCGACAGTTGCCCCCCCCCCCCCCCCCCCGCAGGGGCAAATCCTCCTGAACGCCTTGCCAATACTGTACTCATTTCAATTTTTTCCCTGTTCTTTTCGGAGAATCACCATGCATGTGATTTGCGGCAAGTAGTCTACTTGAGTTTCCCAGTCAATTCAGCAATCCCGATATTTTCTGCCCATCACAGGTTTTCTGCGATGAAGCCGTCCATCTGGCCGGGCATCTCGTCAAAGCGGGGACTGAAGGTCAGGCGCACCATCGCCTCAGGCTCGGGCACCGCCGCAGGCGGTTTGCGCCGCGAACCGCATAACAGGCACGATAAGTTCGCGATCGAGGTACTGACGTTGGAAGGACACAAGTTCGGCTACATTCCCCGCCAGTATAACGAGATTCCCGCGCGGCTGATGGACGCCGGGAAACGGTTGTTCGTGAAGGTGGAATCGCTCAAGAAGCGGGGTCGGTGGCTGGAAATCCGATTGTCACTTTACATGGAGGATTATTAAAAAGGCCCCGGCTGGTCCTCCGGGCTTGAGATCAGCAGCACGTGTGGCCACAGTCCCAAAATTCCCGATCCATGTCCATCCGTTCGGGGAGTCAAAGGTACCAAGGAGCAGCATGCCCGTTCTCGAAAATGGCTTCATAAAAGCACGCTGGGCATGGCCGCGAGTGCGTCATCGACGGAAACGACCGGCAGGCCCGAGCGAATCCAACCCTGGCCGGCCCTGGAGCCAAGCATCCCTTCTGAAATATCGATAAGATCATCGTCTCCGGCCATGCGCAATGCGCGTGTAACCAGCCCGGACCGATTCCCCGTTGCACAGATCAAGGCGATCGGGCGGCTTTCAGCCAGTTCACGAGCTGTGCCCAAACGAGTGGTGAATCTGATGTCATGCATGCTGACCGGCCAGGCACCTTGTGCGACGCCGGTCTTCCGCCATTCTTTGGGTGAGCGGATATCAAGCAGTCGGATCCGGTCCTCCTGAAGGGCCGTGTGGGCTTGCCTGACGGACCAGACATTTCGGTTTTGAGCCAGGGATACGGTTGATGCCGGCAGGGCAGGGCCAAGGGCCAGAAGGAGAAGCAGTTGTCGGCGCGTACGGTTCATCTTGTTCATTGTCTGAGAAAATCATCATGGGCTTCATGGCGTATCGAGTCCACGGGTTCGAAAAGCATCCGATGTTCAGGCCACGCATGATTTTGGACCCGTATTCTACGAAATTGCAGCACCGTCCGCCCCCCGGCCGGCCGGCTTGTTGAGGCGGGACAATACCGTCTTTGACCCGCCGCGTCATGTTGTATTTTTTGGCGTTAAATGTGATGATATAACATTAACACTGAGCAGTGTTTCATGAGCACCGGGAGATGCGGGAGGACTAGCATGCACGCAATAGTGAGATTGGTTTACGCGGCGGTGATCAGTTTGTCGGTCTTGGTGACTGCCTCGGCAGTCCACGCACAATCGGACCCGCTGACCACAGAAGAGCTGGCCGCACAAATCAGCGCCTTGAAACAGGATTACGAAAAGCGCATCGCAGCGCTCGAAGCCCAGCTTGCCGCGATGAAGGCCCAAGCGCGAGGTCCGGAGCGCAAAGCCCCGCCGGCCACTGCGGTGTCTGCACCGGCTCGCGACAACAGCTTCAACCCGGCCATCGGGGTCGTTCTGAATGCCATGCATTCGGAGTATTCCGAGGAACAGTCCGCAATCGAGGGCTTCCGGTTCGGTCATGAATCCGAACGGCCGGACGAGGGTCTCGCACTCGGTCACAGCGAGATCACGGTTTCCAGCAACATCGATGACAAGTTCTATGGCAACCTCACGCTCGGTCTCGGTGTACATGCGGGTGAGCCGCTCGAGCTTGAACTCGAGGAAGCCTATATCCAGACCTTGCCCGGTGCAGGGTTGCCGGATGGTCTTCGAATCAAGGCCGGTCGGGCACTCTGGACATTCGGTTACCTGAACGAACTGCATGCGCACGCAGACGATTTCAGTGACCGCCCCCTTCCTTACCGGGCGTTCCTGGACGGCGCATACAATGACGATGGCCTGGAGGTTTCTCTCGTGCTTCCCGGTGCCCTGTATAGTGAGATCGGCGGCGGAATCTTCCGCGGCGACGACACGCCTTTCGGGGGTTCGCGGTCCGGTCGCGAGGCATGGTCCGCCTTTGCCCGGCTGGGTGGCGACATCGGCCCGAACGCGGCCTGGCGGATTGGAGGCTACTTTCTTGACGGCGAAGCCCGCAACCGCGCCGGAGGGCATGCCCACGCCCATGCAGAGGGTGAGGGGCACGCCCATGAAGAAGAAGAGCACGGACATGAAGAGGAAGAAGAGCATGGCCACGAAGATGAGGAGCATGAAGAGGAGGAGCACGAAACTCACCATGCCGAGGAAGAACACGAACACACGGATTTCGCCGAGTTTCTGTCCGATGGCATGTTCACCGGGGACACGCGTCTCTACGGCATCGATTTTCGCCATACCTGGGCACCCACCGGCAATGCGCGGGACCGTGAACTGATCCTGCAGGGCGAATATTTCTGGCGCGACGAATCGGGCGACTACGTGCTGCAGGAGGAACATGAGGAGTGCACGGTCGAGGGGGACCCCGCCACCTGCGAGACTCACCTGGAAGACGTCACCGAGGCGCTCAATGGCGACAGCCGTGGCTGGTATGCCCAGGCCGTATACAAGCTGTCGCCGCGCTGGAGGGTGGGTGCACGCTATGCACGCCTTTCAACGCCGGATGACGCGGAAGTAAGCCACGATCCCGAGGCGATGAGCGCCATGATCGACTGGACCAACAGCGAGTTCGGGCGCATACGCTTCCAGTACAACCGGGAATCCCTCACCCGCGAGGACGACGACCAGTTCATACTGCAATACATCATGAGCCTCGGTGCTCACAGTGCCCACAGCTTCTAAACCATGAAAGCCCTGCATGTCGCACTGCTGGTCATGGTGCTCGGGGCAAGCCTGCCCCTGCCAGCGGCGGCGCAGGCACCGGTCCGGGTGCTGGCCTGCGAGCCCGAGTGGGCAGCGCTTGCCAGGGAAATCGGCGGCAGCGATGTCATCGTTCACTCGGCCACCCATGGGCGCCAGGACGCACATTACATACGTGCCCGCCCAAGCCTGGTCGCGAAGGTGCGTCGTGCTGACATTTTGTTCTGTTCCGGTGCAGATCTCGAAGTGGGCTGGTTGCCGATCCTGTTGCAAAGGGGTGCCCGCAATAGCGTCCAGCCGGGTCAGCCGGGGCATATCATGGCCGCCGACCATGTGGAGGTGCTGGAAAGGCCCGAAGTCATCGACCGAAGCCTGGGGGATATTCACCCGGGCGGGAATCCGCATGTCCATCTCGACCCCCGGAATATCGTGATCCTCGCCGAAGTGCTGGCCAGCCGCCTGATGCACATGGATCCCTCGCGTGCCAGCGCCTACCATGACCGCCTCGCGTCCTTCCAGGCCCGCTGGGCCGATGCCATGGCCGGGTGGCGCAGTCGCGCGGAACGTCTGCACGGCATGAAAGTGATCGTTTACCACAAGGCATGGTCCTACCTGCTGAACTGGTCGGGGCTGGAACAGCTGGCATCGCTGGAGCGGGTCTCCGGTATTCCACCGGCGGCATCGCACCTTGCGCAGGTTTTCGAACAGGCGCGAAACAGCGGGGCAAAGGTCATCATCCGTGCGCCCTTCGAGCCTGTGGATGCCTCGAACTGGCTTTCCAGGAAATCCGCAATCCCGGTGCTGGAACTGCCGTTTACCGTCGGCGGGCACCCGGAGGCGCAGGACCTTTTCTCCCTGTTCGATGTCACGCTGACCCTGCTCGAGGGGGTCCACGATCGACCTTAGTCTGCTGGACATCCTGGCGCCCGGGCTGGTCGCCGGGATCATCGTTACGGCAGCCCATGCACCGCTCGGGATCGAGGTCCTGAAGCGGGGTATCGTATTTATCGACCTGGCCACGGCGCAGGTTGTCGGACTCGCCATTATCCTGCTCGGCCTCTGGCTCGAGGAGCCGGTCTTTGTCGTGCATCAGGGGGTGATTTTCGGTGCCGGCGTCGCGGTCGCGCTGTTTTTCCGCTGGATCGAGCGCGTCTCACCCGACGAGCAGGAAGCGGTGATCGGGAGCAGCTTCATCGTCGCGGCTTCGACCGGCCTGCTTGTCCTGGCCAACGACCCGCATGGTGGAAAAGCGCTGAGTGAAGTGCTCTCCGGCCAGATCCTGTTCATCGCCTGGGCCGACGTGGTTACCTTCCTGCCGGTCTACGTCATTTTTGCCATCGCATGGTCCGTCTTCCCGCGCCTTCGCAGCGGCACCGGCTTCTTTGTCCTGTTCGCGCTCGTCATCACCTCATCGGTTCAGCTCGTCGGCGTCTACGTGGTGTTCGCAAGTCTCATCCTTCCGGCGCTTGCCGCCCGCAAGGGCGAGGGATACGTCCTCGGGCGTGCCTACACGAGCGGTGTGGTTTCCGTGGTTGCGGCCATCCTGATATCGGCTGTTTTCGATCTTCCCGCTGGTCCCTTCCTCGCGTTATGTTTTGCCATATCGGCCGCAGTCATGCGCCTGTTTTACCGGTTCCGGTACCGTCTGGTCAATGCCACGCAACAGCCGCCCTGAGCGCGGGCGGGCAGGGGGCCCGGCCGATGACACGGGAGAAGGCGCGAGACTGTGCACTCCAGGGCGGGCCAAATCGGTTTTACAGTGCAGACGAAGGAACGACCCTTCGGGTTTGAAGCCAGGCACCCGATGAGGCAGACAGTCTTTTGATACAATATCGCAAAAGGTACGGCTATAATCGCCTCTGGCTGTGCAGGCCACGCTGGCCAGGCCCACTGTACCCGCAGTAGGAGGCCTGCCTCGGGAAATTGTGGATATGGCCGAGGGGAAGGGGATCTGGTTAAGATGCGGGTGCCGGATGCACAGTACAGGGGGAGAGAATGAAGGATGCCGATCATGTCAACTAGCAAGCCCATCAAGTTCAGCACCATACCGGAAGCGCTGGTCGAGTTGCGCCGCGGCAATGTCGTGATCGTGGTGGATGACGACAACCGCGAGAACGAGGGCGATTTCGTCGGAGCGGCGGACAAGTGTACCCCGGACATGATCAATTTCATGGCCACCGAGGGGCGCGGCCTGATCTGTGCCGCGATCACGGAGCAGCGTGCCGAAGAGATCGGCCTGAAACTGATGGTCCCCCAGGGCGAGAACGACTCGCTGCACACGACCTCGTTCACGGTGTCCGTGGATTTCAAGCACGGTACGACCACGGGCATATCGACCTCCGATCGTGCCAAGACCGTGAAGGCGCTGGCGGACTCGAACATCACCCAGGACGACTTCTCGCGCCCGGGACATGTCTTTCCCCTTCGTGCAGTCGATGGCGGGGTGTTCCAGCGTGAAGGGCATACCGAAGCTGCCGTCGACCTGATGGGGCTGGCCGGCATGCGCAAGGCCGGCGTGCTGTGCGAAATCCTGAAAGAAGACGGTTCGATGGCCCGGCTGCCTGACCTGCTGGAGATCGCCGAGCGGTTCTCCCTGAAGATCATCGCGATCAAGGATCTGATCCGCTACAAGCTTCGTTTCGAATCGCGGGTCGAGCGCGTGGTCACCGTTCAGCTTCCCACCCGCTGGGGCGAGTTCGAACTGATCGCATTTCGTGACAACCTGACGGGCCTGGAACACCTGGCCCTGGTCAAGGGCTCCTGGGACGAGGAGGACGATGTGCTGGTGAGGATTCACTCCGAGTGCCTGACCGGCGATGTCTTCGGGTCCGCGCGGTGTGATTGCGGTGATCAGATCCAAACGGCCATGAAGGTGGTCCAGGAGCATGATGCCGGGGTGGTGCTGTACATGCGTGAAGAAGGCCGGGGGATCGGTCTGGTGAACAAGCTGAAAGCGTATTCACTGCAAGAGTGCGGTTTCGATACGGTGCAGGCGAACCGGGCGCTGGGTTTCGATGCCGACCAGAGGGATCATTCCGTGGCCGCGCACATCCTGCATGCACTGCACGTCAAGCGCGTCCAGTTGCTGACCAACAACCCGAACAAGTGCAGTTGGATTGAGAATTTCGGCATCAAGCTGGTGCGGCGAATCCCCATCCTGACGTATACCAACAACCAGTTTCGCAAAAAATACCTGAAGGCCAAACAGGAGAAACTGGGCCACATCATGACCATGGATACCAAGGAAAAGGCTGGCAGCGAAACGGGAGATTGCTGAGGTATCCTGGGGCGGGCCGCAACAGATGCAGGCCCCTCCCGACCGCCGGTTTCGATTCCAGAAACACTGCCCCCATTGTCCACCCGGTACGATTCATTGCACGGGTTCACTTATTCGCACACGAGTTGAGATATGGCGAAATACCCCAGATTGCTGGCGAACGCCGAGAATCCGCTGAAGCCCTCGGCGTGGGTGGAGTCGGACCAGGTCGAGTTCGCCTACTGGCTGCCGAACGTCTCCGGTGGCCAGGTCATTACCAACCTGCCCATGGAGACGGACTGGTCGCCGCAAGCGAATATCCGCTACGCCCAGGATGCCGAGGCTTCCGGGTTCGCCATGGGGCTTGCGCAAACCCGGTGGCTGGCAGGCTACGGTGCCGATCATCAGTTGGAAGCATTCACGGTGGCCAATGCCGTCTTGCAGCATACCCGGACCCTGGAAGTCATCACGGCCTGTCACCCCGGCCTGTGGCACCCTGCCATCATCGCAAAGATGCAGGCCTCGCTGGACTGCTGCGCCCAGGGCAGGACGTCGATCAACATTGCCAGCGGATGGTTCAAGGAAGAATACACGGGCTACGGACTGCCCTGGCTTGAGCATACCGAACGCTACCGCCGGTCCGAAGAGTTCATCCGCGTGCTGAAGGGCATGTGGACGCAGGACACGTTCACCTTCTACGGCGACTTCTACCAGATCAACGGCGTGCCCATGCTGCCCAAGCCGCTGCACCGCATCGTGGTCTTTCAGGGCGGCAACTCCAAGGATGCGAGGAGGATGGCAGGTCATGTGGCCGACGTACTGTTCATGAACGGCAATACCAACAAGGGCTTCAGGGAAATCATCGAGGACTCGAAGGCCGCCGCCGTGGAATCCGGCCGTGACCCGGACGAGGTCAAGTTCGGATGCAGCGGGTTTTGCATCGTCCGTGACACCATGGAAGAGGCGGCTGATACGCTGCGCGAGATCATCATGAACGCGGATGTCCAGGCCGTAAAAAGTTACGGGGAGGCCGTCAAGCAGGCAGGTCGCTCGTCCAAGGAAGGCGAGGGCATGTGGACGAACTCCACCTTCGAAGACCTGATCCAGTACAACGACGGCTTCAAGACGGGACTGATTGGCACGCCGGAATCCGTGGCGGACCGGATCATGGAGCTCAAGCGGCTGGGCATCAAGGTCATCCTCACCGGGTACCTGCATTACGACTGGGAACTGCGGCAATTCGGTGAGAAGGTCATTCCGCTGGTGCGCGAAAAAGAGGAAGATCTCCGCAAGGGCAAGTCAGCCGGCAAGAAGAAGTCCGCCTAGCGAACCGTCTGGACGCGACAGGTATCCGACATGCCCGCAAAAGCCGAGCCCAGGTACAAGAAATTGCAACAGGTGGTCGATTCAGAAACCTACCGGACCGACACGTCCACCCTGCTGGCGTATGATGAAGAGGCCGGAAAATTCCTGTTTCGTGCATTGAACTCCAACTATTTCGTGCAATACGACGGCGACGAAAGTATCAGGGTATTGGAGACGGAAGAAGCGGAAAGGATGTACGACAGCATGCCGGTCAAGCATGTCACCGACATCGTTGCGGCCTTTCCCAAGTACCACGGAGGGATCGGCCTGGATACCTACACGAACCTGTACGAGGACTGAAGGCGTACCGGGCCACCCAACCAGGTGTTCGGGCCTGAAGTTCTGGTTATTCCGCATTCTCCATCGTCAGCCTCGACAGGTCGCAGGCATGAGTCTCCATTGTCCTCCAACAAGGTCAACATTTTCTTTTATTTGCGCAGCTATACAGACAAGAATAGGGTTTTTCCTGCACCTGTACACCAGCACACAGCCTGTCGCACTCCCTAACTATCGACCCGAACCAGGCCCACTGTCAGCCGCGTACCGGTAGCTTCGGCGTAGCGGCGCAGGGTGGAAAAAGACGGTGACACCCGCCCGCCCTCCAGGCGTGCGACCGCAGATTGGGTCGTGCCAAGCCGCCGGGCAAGCTCCGCCTGTGTCAGCTTTGCCGCCGTGCGCGCGCGTACCAGCGCCTCGACCAGCGCATACTCTTCATCGACCCGCGCATATTCCTCCCGGAACCCGGAGTCTTCCATGAACTGCTTTTTAAGATCTTTCAGCTTTGTCATCTTGTTACCTGCCTCATCCGTTCCCTGGCCGTCGCGAGGGCGCGGTGCGGTGTCCTGCGCGACTTCTTCACAAAGACATGCAGCACCACCAACCGCTGTCGTGCTGCCGTCACGTAGATCCCTCGTGCGCTACCTCCTTCGGCCTTGACTCGAAGCTCCCAAAGCTTGCCTTCAAGATGTTTGACATGGGGTGCACGAAGCGCCTCCAGTCCAACATTCTCCACTGTCTCCAGCAACCGGATCAGCCGGGCGCGCAAGGCAACCGGAAGAGCCTTGATTTCAGCATCGGCGGCTGACACGGTTTCGACTGCCCACGCCACCATAGCAGTATAGCGCATCCGCTATACACCTCAAACTGTGCTGGACTAGGATGTACTCGCTTTTTATCCATCTTTTGAATTTTCCTGCCACGGACGGTCTCGTGAAACTGCTTGTTCCCATGGTGTCACTGGAAACCCTTTAAAAATCTCATATAGAGTAATTCATGGTTCGGGTTACAGACATTTTTTGAAGGTATTGGCCGCAATGGGGACAGCCGGGACAAATACCTTTACAAAAGGTACTGAGCCCGTACATTTGCTTGATGTTTCCACTATTCTTTCCTATACTGACCCCTCTGGATGACATATAAGTCATTGTTTGGTCAAGAATTTGGAGGGGCCCTGGGTGGGCCTTTTTTATTGGACGAATGAATTTGTACAGAGATCCGTTCGGTATTGTGCCCATCGTCGAGCCGGTGGTGTCCGGCATGGGTTACCAGTTCTGGGGGCTGGATTGCCAGACCGGGCGGCGAACGGCCCAGGTGCGGGTATACATCGACCGTGACACGGGTGTTACGCTGGACGACTGCTCGCAGGTGAGCGAACAGCTGAGCGCCGTGCTGGATGTGGAGGACCCGATTCGCATGCCCTATACCCTGGAGATATCCTCGCCGGGCATCAACCGCTTGCTGTTCAGTGTTGACCAGATGCAGGATGCGGTGGGCAGCAAGGTGAGAATCAAGACCTCATGGCCGATTGAGGGGCGGAAGAATTTCAGCGGTTTTCTGGAAGGTGTCGAGCCGGAACACGTGAGAATCAAAATGCAAGACAATGTATCGTTTCAGGTACCACTGAACGCCGTCAGGAACGTGAAGCTGGACGTGGATATAGAATTTGGTGATCAAGCGTGAGTGAACCGTCTATGAACAAAGAGATTTTGCTGGTGGTCGATACCGTTTCGAACGAGAAAGGCGTTGACAAGGAAATCATTTTCGAGGCGATCGAGGCTGCACTTGCCACGGCTACGCGAAAAAAACATGGCCTTGAAATGGACGTGCGTGTCGCCATTGACCGGGAATCCGGAGATTACGAGGCTTTCCGGCGCTGGCTGGTCGTGGACGATGAGGACCCGGAATTCGAGTCGCCCGAAAGACAGACGCTGTACAGCTATGCGATCGGTGAACACCCGGAAATCGAAATCGGCCAGTACATCGAGATACCGATCGAGTCGGTAGCCTTTGGGCGAATTTCTGCGCACACGGCAAAACAGGTAATCGTGCAGAAAGTGCGGGAAGCGGAACGGTCCCAGGTGGTCGAAGCGTTCAGGGACCGGGTCGGCGATCTGATCATGGGAGTGGTCAAGCGTGTGGATCATTCCGGGACCTACGTGGACCTCGGCGGGAATGCGGAGGGATTCATTCCGCGCGAACAGATGGTGCCGAGGGAAGCCGTGCGCCCCGGGGACCGGGTCAGGGCTTATTTGCGTGAGGTCTGTGAAGAGATGCGAGGTCCCCAGCTGTTTCTGACACGCACCGCGCCCGAGTTCCTGATCGAGCTGGTCAAGCTGGAAGTGCCCGAGGTCGGCCAGGGCCTGATCGATGTGCTGTCGGCAGCACGCGACCCCGGGCTGCGGGCGAAAATCTCGGTCAAGTCGAACGACATGCACCTGGATCCGGTGGGTGCCTGTGTCGGCATGCGCGGTTCACGCGTGCAGTCCATTTCCAATGAACTGGCCGGCGAGCGGATTGACATCATTCTTTGGGACGAGAATCCGGCCCAGTTCGTCATTAATGCCATGTCGCCTGCGGTGGTGACTTCCATCGTGGTGGATGAGGACAAGCGCAGCATGGACATTGCCGTGGATGATGAAAAACTTTCCCAGGCGATCGGACGGGGCGGGCAGAATGTAAAGCTTGCCAGTCAGTTGACGGGTTGGGAGCTGAACGTGATGACCGAAGGCCAGGCCGAAGAGAAA
This sequence comes from Gammaproteobacteria bacterium, assembly GCA_965203725.1. Classification (GTDB taxonomy): domain Bacteria; phylum Pseudomonadota; class Gammaproteobacteria; order UBA4575; family UBA4575; genus WTFY01. The sequence continues at coordinate 84,306 of CBDBDH010000001.1, read as the reverse complement.
AGCGAGGCTGAGACGCGCCAGCTGGTGGACATGTTCATGTCGCAGCTGGATGTCGACGAGGAAGTGGCCGTGATCCTGGTGCAGGAAGGGTTCTCCAGCGTGGAGGAAATCGCCTACGTGCCGCCGAAGGAGCTGGTCGAGGTTGAGGAGTTCGATGAGGAGATCGTCGAGGAGTTGCGCAATCGTGCACGGGATGTCCTGCTGACCACGGCCATTGCCACGGAAGAGAAATTTGCAGATGTCGAACCGTCGGCGGACCTGCTGAACATGGAAGGCATGGACAAGGACCTGGCGTTTGAGCTTGCCTGCAGGGGAATCTCGACCATGGAGGAACTGGCTGAACAGTCCGTCGACGACCTGCTGGATATTGAAGGACTGGATTCGGAACGTGCGGGTGCGCTGATCATGCTGGCGCGTGCCCCCTGGTTTGCCAACGAAAGCGCTACGAGGTAAGGGGAGGCTTGAACCAATCCGGTAACGACCACCATGTCTGAAGTCACTGTCAAACAACTTGCGGAAGTCGTCAAGATTCCTGTCAACAAGCTGCTGGTCCAGCTGACGGAGGCGGGCCTTGATTTCAGCACGCCGGACCAGACTGTCAGCGACAAGCAGAAGGTGCAACTGCTGAACTACTTGCGCAATAACCGCAGCAAGGTGACCTCCCTGCCTGCAGAGGATGGCAGGAAAATCGTGCTGCGCCGCAAGAGTACTTCGCAGCTCAAGGTCAACACGGCGCAGGGCCGCGGCAGCATCAGCAGCACGACCGTGAACGTGGAGGTGCGTCGCAAGCGCACCTATGTCAAGCGCAGCACCGTGCTTGAAGAGGAAGCCAAGGCCCGGCAGGAGCGTGCACAGCAGGAAGCGGCCAGGGAAAAGGAAGCGGCTGCGCAACTGGAAAAAGCTGCAGAGGAGGCCGCCGCCAAGGCGAAGGCCGCGGAACAGGAGAAACAGAAACCGGCTGAGGAGACTGCGCCGGTACCCGAGCCAGAAGCCACACCGGCAGCATCCCCGCAGGCGGCAGGAGAGCCTGCCCCACAAAGTGATCCTGCACCGGCCCCTGAACTGGCGCCGGAGCCGTCCCCGGCAGCACCCGAGAAGGCCAAGCAGGACACCAAGGTCAAGCGAAAGGAACTGCATGTCGCCACCGGCAAGGGCGGCAAACGCAAAACCAGGGTCAAGCCTCGCAGGCCCGGCAAGGTCGAGCCCAGCAGCAAGCACAAATTCGAAAAGCCCACCGGTCCCATCCGCAGGGAGATTCTGGTGCCGGACAATATCTCGGTACTGGATCTTGCCCAGAAGATGAGCATCAAGGCCGCTGAGGTCATCGCCGTCATGATGAAAATGGGCGTGATGGCCACGATCAACCAGGTGATTGACCAGGACACTGCAATCCTGGTCGCAGAAGAACTGGGCCATGATGCGAAGCCGACGCAGCCGGTGGATATCGAAGCGGATATCCTGAAAGTGGATTACAGCGAGATGAAAGCCCTTCCACGGGACCCGGTCGTGACGGTGATGGGCCATGTCGATCACGGCAAGACCTCCCTGCTTGACTACATCCGGCGCACCAAGATCGCCGAGGGCGAAGCGGGCGGGATCACCCAGCACATCGGGGCCTACAGCGTACCCACGGACAAGGGCACGATCACATTCCTGGATACGCCCGGTCATGCCGCATTTACCGCCATGCGCGCCCGTGGCGCACAGGTCACGGACATCGTGGTGATTGTGGTCGCTGCTGATGACGGTGTCATGCCGCAGACCGTGGAAGCCATTGAGCATTCCAGGGCAGCCGATGTGCCGGTCATTATTGCCGTGAACAAAATTGACAAGGAAGACGCAGATCCGGAACGGACCCGCAACGACCTTGGAGCCCAGGGGGTTATTCCGGAGCAATGGGGAGGCGATACGATTTTCGTCGATGTCTCGGCCCTGACCGGGGAAGGCGTCGATGACCTGCTTGAAGCCATTTCCCTGCAGGCAGAGCTGCTTGAGCTCAAGGCGGTGGATCACGGGCCGGCAACGGGTGTGGTGGTCGAGTCCGCCCTGGACAAGGGGCGGGGTCCGGTAACCACCATCCTGGTCCAGCAGGGCGGTCTTTCCAAGGGCAATATGTTGCTGACCGGAGAGGAATTCGGACGCGTGCGGGCCATATTCGACGAGCATGGCCAGGAAGTGGAGACCGCGGGCCCCTCAACTCCCGTTGCGGTGCTGGGTCTGTCCGGCGTGGCCAATGCGGGAGATGAGGCAATCGTGGTCACGGACGAGCGCAAGGTGCGCGAGATCGTCGGTTTGCGCAAAAGCAAATCAAGGGACAGCCGATTTGCCGTACAGCAGGCATCCAAGCTGGAAAACATCTTCACCCGGGTGGGTGAGGATGCCGCAGCCTCCATCAATGTCCTGATCAAGGCCGATGTGCAGGGCAGTGCCGAGGCGTTGCGTGATTCGCTGGAAAAGCTTTCCACCGATGAAGTTGAAGTCAAGATTGTGATGGCCAGCGTCGGCGGCATCAATGAATCGGACATCAACCTGGCGGGTGCCTCGCAAGCCATCGTGATCGGCTTCAACGTGCGCGCAGACAATGCCGCAAAACGTGCAGCCGCCGAGCTCGGCATCGACATCCGTTACTACAGCATCATTTACGAGACGATCGACGATGTGAAACTGGCCATCAGCGGACTGCTCACACCGGAATTGCGCGAGGAGATTGTCGGGCTTGCCCAGGTCAAGGAGGTCTTCAAATCCTCCAAGATGGGCGCGGTTGCAGGCACCCAGGTGATGGAAGGATCCATCAAGCGTGGCAACCCCATCCGCGTTTTGCGCGACAACATCGTGATATATGAAGGCGAACTCGAGTCGTTGCGCCGCCACAAGGACGACGTGAACGAGGTGCGTGCGGGCACGGAATGCGGAATCGCGGTAAAAAACTACAACGATGTCCAGGTAGGAGACCAGATCGAGGTCTACGAGCGTACGGAAGTTGCCCGTACCGTCTAGTATTCCGGCTTGCCCCTTGGTCCAATGCAACAGGAATCTTTCAGGCCGCTGCGCATCGGGGAACAGTTGAGCCGCGAGCTGGCTGCATTGTTGCGTGCCGAGGTCAAAGATCCCCGGATTCCTGAAATCGTCATTTACGATACCGTGGTCAGCAGGGACCTCAGCCTAGCCAAGGTGTATTTCAGCCATCTGGACATCACGCAGGATGCGACCGAAAGCCTGAAAGGCCTGCAAAGTGCCAGCGGTTTTCTGCGCACCAGACTGAGTAACCGGCTGAATCTGCGCAAAGTCCCGCGGCTGCGCTTTATCGTTGACGATACCGAGACCAAGAGCGAGCGCATCGAAAAGCTGATCGAAAGCAGCGCCAGTCGCTAAGCCATGCCCAGGCGCAGGCGCAAGGGGCGCACCCTCAACGGCTTGCTGCTCCTGGACAAGCCGCCCGGCATGACTTCCAATCTGGCCCTGCAAAAGGCCAAAAGGATCTTCGATGCGGACAAGGCCGGCCATACCGGAAGCCTGGATCCACTTGCCACGGGCTTGCTGGTCGTCTGTTTCGGGCGCGCCACGAAAATTTCCGGCTTCTTGTTAACTTCGGACAAGCATTACAGGGTACTGCTGAGGCTGGGTGTAACGACGGATACGGGCGATGCAGACGGTCGTGTTACCAGTCAACAGGATGCCGCCACGGTGACCGATGCACAGCTCCGGCAGGCCATCAGGCGCCTGACCGGTGATATCGAGCAGGTCCCGCCCATGTATTCTGCCGTAAAGCACCAGGGAACCCGGTTATACCGGCTGGCCAGACAAGGGGCTGAGGTTGCGCGCCCCTCAAGAGCGGTCAGGGTACACCGGCTTGAAGTCACTCAAAGGGAAGGCGATCTCGTATCTGCCGACGTGCACTGCTCAAAGGGGACCTATGTCCGGACCCTGGCCGAGGACCTGGGCAAGGACCTGGGTTGCGGTGCTCATGTCGTCGAGTTGAGGCGTACAGGCCTTGGCCCGTTTGTGGACCCGGCAATGTGCACGCTGAAAAAGCTGGAGGAATCCGCCGACACGGATTTTTCTGTACTGGACGAGATGCTGTTGCCCGTTGATGCCGCCCTGCAGTCCTGGCCTGCATTGGCGTTTGATGAATCCATGATGGAGGCGGCCCGCCATGGTCGTGCCGTGCGGATGCATGGGTCTCCGCCCGGGGAAATTGTCAGGATTTATGATGTCAACAACCGGTTTTATGGAGTGGGCACCGTTCAGAAGGATGGGCGAATCGTTTCCAAGCGCCTGAGCTGAAATCGTGGGGCATGACCCCGGTGCGCTCATCATGCAGCCAGACCGGGGCCTGCATATTTATCCTTGTTTGTAAGGGCTTACATGGTAGAATCGCCGCCCATACACAGGTTAAACGTACCGACAAGCAAGTGGTGAAACAGGCAATACAGAAACATGGCATTCGTTGCAGCAGAAAAATCAAAGATTGTTGAGGAGTATCAGCGCGATAAAACCGACACCGGTTCCCCTGAAGTGCAGGTCGCACTTTTGTCTGCGCGCATCTCACATTTAAGCGGGCATCTCGAGACACACAAGAAAGACCATCATTCTCGCCATGGCTTACTGAAGATGGTTAATCAACGTCGCAAACTTCTTGATTACTTGCGCAAAAAAAATCAGAAAAAATACCAGGAACTGATCAGTTCTCTTGGACTAAGGCGCTGACTTGTAGCCCCCTTGTATTGGCAGGGGGAAAGTTGGCAAGTAAGTAATGAGGGGTGTGCAAGAATTTCAGCATGCATCTATTTTCACGGCCCTGTTTGGGCTGCTGCCATCATGAACATGTGTTTTCAATCAGCTATTCAATAAATGGAATTAAACAGTGAGTAAAATTACGAAGTCGTTTTCATACGGGGATCACCTTGTCACATTGGAGACTGGTGAAGTTGCACGCCAGGCAGACGGTGCCGTGCTTGTCGACATGGGCGAGACATCCGTTCTGGTCACAGCGGTAGCCAGGAAGGAACCTGATCCCAACCGGGATTTTTTCCCGCTGACCATCAATTATCAGGAAAAGACGTACGCGGCGGGCAAGATACCTGGCGGTTTCTTCAAGCGGGAAGGCCGTCCGTCCGAAAAGGAGACGCTGACCTCGCGGCTCATTGACCGCCCGCTTCGGCCGATGTTTCCCAAAGGCTTCCTCAACGAGGTCCAGATCATCGCCACGGTGGTGTCGATGAACACGGCCATTGATCCGGATGTCCCGGCCTTGCTCGGCGCCTCTGCTGCATTGGCAGTATCCGGAATACCCTTCAGCGCGACAATAGGTGCAGCCCGGGTAGGCTACGTGGATGGCAACTATGTGCTGAACCCGGACAACTACCAGTTGAAAAATTCCAGGCTGGACCTGGTTGTAGCCGGCACAGAGAGTGCAGTTCTGATGGTGGAGTCCGAAGCGGACATCCTTCCGCAGGAAACGATGCTGGGCGCTGTGATGTTTGGCCATGAGCAGCTCCAGACGGCCATCCAGGCGATCAAGGAGTTTGCGCAGGAAGCTGGCAAGCCGGCATGGAACTGGCAAGCCCCGCACACTGATGAATCCGTGGTTGACAAGGTCAATGGCCAGTGCCGCGAGAGCCTCGGTGAGGCCTACCAGATTGCAGAAAAGGTCGAACGCCAGAACAAGGTTGGCGAGATACGCGGCCAATTGCTGGAATCCCTGACGAGCGAAGCGGAGGGTTCAGGCGAAGCGGAGATTCTTGGAGCCTTCAGCAAGCTTGAGAAGGATATCGTGCGCAGCCGGATCCTGGCGGGCGAGCCGCGCATCGATGGACGGGACAAGAGCACGGTTCGCCCGATCGGCGTGCGGGTAGGACTCTTGCCCCGCGTCCATGGCAGTGCGCTCTTCACGCGTGGAGAGACCCAGGCGCTGGTTGCTACGACCCTGGGTACAAGCCGGGATGCACAGGTGGTGGATGCCATCGAGGGCGAGTTCAAGGACAACTTCATGCTGCACTACAATTTCCCGCCTTACTGTGTGGGAGAAACGGGCATGGTCGGATCGCCGAAGCGCCGGGAGATCGGGCACGGAAAACTGGCCAAGCGCGGCATACGGGCCGTGGTTCCAAGCGAAGATGACTTCCCCTACGTGATCAGGGTGGTGTCTGAAATCACGGAATCAAACGGTTCCAGTTCCATGGCCAGTGTTTGCGGCACCAGCCTTTCCCTGATGGATTCAGGGGTACCCATCAAGGCACCCGTTGCGGGGATTGCCATGGGTCTGATCAAGGAGGGCGAAAGTTTTGCAGTCCTCACGGACATCCTCGGCGATGAGGATCACCTGGGCGACATGGATTTCAAAGTGGCAGGAACCGAACAGGGCATCACAGCGCTGCAGATGGATATCAAGATTGAAGGCATCACCCGGGAGATTATGGAGATTGCGCTCAAGCAAGCGTGTGAAGGATTGTCACATATCCTCGGAGAAATGAATGCGGTCATTCCGGCTCCGCGCCAGGAGATGTCCGAGCATGCGCCCCGGTTCACGGTCCTCAAAATCAACCCCGACAAGATACGTGACGTCATCGGCAAGGGGGGTGCGACCATACGTGCCCTGACGGAAGAGACGGGGACTACCATAGATATCGATGATGACGGAGTCGTTCGCATTGCATCCGTGGACAAGGCTGCAGGAGATGACGCCAAACGACGAATCGAAGAGATCACGGCCGATGTGGAAGTCGGCAAGATCTATGAGGGGAAAGTCGTGAAGATCATGGATTTCGGAGCTTTCGTCAGCGTGTTGCCGGGCAAGGATGGACTTGTTCATATTTCACAAATCTCACATGAACGCGTGGAAAGCGTGGCAGATGAGCTCTCTGAAGGCGATATCATCAAGGTGAAAGTGCTTGAAATCGACAAGCAGGGCCGTGTCAGGTTGAGCATGAAAGCCATTGAGAATGAATATTCGTAATTCCGTATTCCACAGGCCGCCTCGGTTTTCGAGACATTGACAAAGGTCAAAAAATCAAAAAAGGAGTGGCGTCAGCAACTGACACCGGAACAATTCTGGGTGTGCAGGCAAAAAGGGACAGAACCCCCTTTCAGCGGCGAATACTGGAATCATAAGGGTACCGGCATTTATCGATGTGTATGCTGCAAGGCCCCATTGTTCGATTCTCAAACCAAATATGATTCAGGTACTGGCTGGCCGAGCTTCTGGCAGCCTTTGGACCAGCAAAGTGTAGCCACGCGTCCGGACCTTGGGCTCTTCAGCCGGGCTACGGAAGTGATCTGCAGCAGTTGTAAATCCCACCTGGGGCACGTGTTCAATGACGGACCTCCCCCTACACATCTCAGATACTGTATCAATTCTGTCTCATTGGAGTTTGATCCCAAACAGGATTAGCCGGCCTGTATCGATCCCTGGCATGGCCAACAAGCATGCCGGCCCGCCGCGAAATAGTGCGATTACTTGATGCAGGTATCGAGGCAAGGCGCCGGTATGCTCACCTGGGTGACATTACCTTTGAATGTGCAAGGGTGATATACTTCCGGGCAGTTATATACGAAGTCCACTGATTTCATTCCGTGTTTTACAGCGGGAAATAGGAGTGTGTCTTTTTGAGGGAACTACAACTACTTGAAAATCATGGGCGCTAACAGTCCAGTTGGTCCTAAAAAGTAAGATGGAGGAAACTTACGATGAAAGTAACATATGACGGAAATACCTGTACTCACGCCGGAGAATGTGTGAAAGGTTCCCCTACGGTGTTCAAGGTGGAAGACGGACAATTTGTAATTGACACGAGTGCAGCGGCTGAGGCAGAGATTCGTGAAACCGTCTCTAAGTGCCCATCTGGAGCATTGCAGATCGAAGAATAGCAAGCCTTAGCTTACGTACCCGGTACTGAAAGCATCCAACTGATCCTGTGAAGCCCGGGAGGGCTTTCGCAAGTTGCATCGGATTCATGCGTGCTGCTTGCTGGTGTTCCTTGCAGCGGGGCAGCTTGAGACCGGGTCGGTTGGCCCTGCCTTCCATTGAAAGTCCGGATAGTCAGGCACCGGGAGGTGTTTGCTGGCAACGTGCAAGCAGGCAGAGTCGGCAGTGATCGTCAGGTGTGCCGATCGGTCTGCGCCGGCAGGTCCTGCTCCCGGGCATGAAGCCATCCTGCGGCGCGTGGGTATTCGTGGGCAGAAGGTTGTTGTGATCAAGTTGTTAGGGGTGAAGCCCCTTCTCCTTGTCTGCTACAGGCAGATAAGGTTAAATCAGGGATGGTGACAAACATTTCAATTCACATTTAAAGCGCACCCTTCGAGTTCACACAACTGGTACTTGCAGCACCCAATCAAACACCGGCCTCGGCACAGGCACCATGTTTAAACTTTTCGGCAGCAATAAAGATCGGCAAGCGGATATCAATTCCGGGGAGCACCGGTTTACAGTAAAGGCAGGGGACAATCTGCTCAATGCAGCCCTGGAACTCGGAATCCCCTGGCCACATGATTGCCGCGTCGGAAGCTGTACTTCCTGTAAATGCATCCTGAAAAGCGGCAAAACCAAGTCACTGACTGATTTCACCTATGTCCTTGACCCTGATCAACTGAAGGAAGGCTGGATTCTTGCCTGCCAGACCCGGCTGAAAACCGATATCGAAGTTGAGGTTGAGCTGGAGGATGCATCACATGCCCACCAGGTCGTCAGCTTTGAGGGGCAGCTTGCCCGCATTACGGACTTGACCCACGACATCAAGGAGATTGTCGTGCAGTCCCTGTATCCATTGCCGCAACGCAGCGGGATTGCGGGTCAGTATGCAGAGATCAATGTGCCGGGCCTCAGCAGCCCGCGATCCTATTCCTTTGCCAAGGCGCCGGAAAATGAGGCAGACAACGAAATGACTTTTTTTGTTCGCCTGGTTCCGGGAGGTGAGTTTACGGAATGGCTGTTCAAGGAAGACCGCACCGATGCAAAGGTTACCATAGCCGGGCCATACGGCCATTTCTGGCTGCGTCCGGAACCTGCACCGATCATTTGCATTGCAGGGGGAAGCGGTATCAGTTCAATCAAGGCGATTTTGGAATCTGCGGTGAATGAGCAGATACCACGAGACTGCCTGTTCCTGTTTGGTGCCAGAACCCAGCAAGACCTGTATTGTCTTGCAGAAATGGATGATATTGGTTCGAAATGGAACCCGGACAATTCATTTGAGTTTGTCCCGGTCCTGAACATGGAGCCCGAAGACAGTGACTGGCAAGGTGCACGAGGGCTGGTGACTGACTACCTCAAGTCGGCTTATGTGGACACCGGGAAACTGTCCTTGAGCGAGTCGCAGGGTTATTTGTGCGGACCGCCGCCCATGATCGATGCGGCAATCGAAGTGATGGTCGCGCAGGGAATGAAAGAGGAAAATATTTTCTTCGACAAGTTCCTGGATGCAAGCACGATGCCGGGAGGGCGCGGCACAGGCTAGTGTTGCATGGTTTGCCGGGAGAGGCCGCTCGGCTCCTGCTTTCGGTCATGCCAGCCGTACCTGCCACAGGGCTTTGCAAAAGACAAAAGCAGGCTATGTAAAGCTCTGTTTTTCCTTGATTTCCTGTAGTGTCTTGCAGTCGATGCACAGGGTTGCCGTGGGGCGGGCTTCCAGCCTTTCTATCCCGATCTCTACACCGCAGGACTCGCAGTAGCCGTATTCATCTGCATCGATCGCAGCCAGGGTCTGGTTGATTTTCCGAACCAGCTTTCCCTCACGGTCGCGTGTTCGCAATTCCAGACTGAACTCTTCTTCTTGCGTTGCCCGGTCTGCAGGGTCGGCAAACTGGCTTGCATCCTTTTTCATGTGATCGACCGTTCGGCTGACCTCATCGAGAAGGTCCTGTTTCCACTGCAGTAATTTTGAGCGGAAATATTCCAGTTGGTTGGGGCTCATGTAACTTTCACCCCGATGCATGGTGTATACCAGCACGCCTTCTACAGGCAGGTCGACGGCGGCACGTTTTTTCTTCAGCAGCTCGATGCGCTTTTTCTTTTTTGCTTCCTTGACGAGCTGGGTTTTCCCCGTACCGGTTTTTGCCGAAGCCTGTTTTCTGGCAACGGTTTTCCGTTCTGTGGGGGCTTTTCTCTTGGCAGCCGTTTTCCGCTTGGGTGCGGCTTTCTTTTTGGCGACAGGCCGTCTTTTGGCTGCAGCGGCTGTTTTTCTGGCCGGGGCCTTCTTCCTGACCGGAGTTTTCTTCTTGACCGCGGTTTTCCGGGTTACCGATTTTTTGGCAACCGTGCGCTTTTTCGCAGGAGCCTTTTTGGCCGTTGCTGCTTTTCTCTTGGCGGCGGTTTTCCGTTTGGGTGCGGCTTTCTTTTTGGCCGTGGGGCGTTTTTTAGCCGAGGCGGCCGTTTTTCTGGCCGGGGCTTTCTTCTTGACCGGGGCCTTCTTTTTGGCCGCGGTTTTCCGGGTTACCGACTTTTTGGCGGCCGTGCGCTTTTTCGCAGGAGCCTTTTTGGCCGTTGCTGCTTTTCTCTTGGCGGCGGTTTTCCGTTTGGGTGCTGCTTTTTTCTTCGCTGGGCTGCTGCGCTTGACAGCCACCTTCTTTTTAGCCGTTGTCTTGCGAGTGGCTGCTTTTCTGGCGACCGTTCGTTTTCCGGCAGCCGACTTTTTCCTGCTTGCGGCTTTTTTTCGGCGGGCTGTTTTTTTAGCGACCATGGGACTCTCGGTTAAAACCAAGCGCCTAGATACCAGATAATAAGCTGTCTGGCAAGAACTCTTGGTATTGAAATTCGTCGCGGCGAATGATTGCCAGCGTGAGGGGGCGGATCGCGTAAAAATTACTCGACGCGGGCCGAGAAACGGCCCTTGGCCAGCTGGACCTGGATCCTTTCATCCGGAGTCGCCTTGGCGGCATCGTGCAGGACCTGGCCGCTTTTCTCCAGCGTCACAATGGAGTAGCCGCGGTTCAGGGTGGCATGCGGACTTGCCGTATCCAGGGCGCGGGCAAATGCTTCCAGTTCGTGCTCGGCTTGCTCCTTCTTGGTACATAGCAGGTGGTTCAGCTGTGCATGCAGATGTGTGAGCAGGGCACGGGATTTGTTGATCTGGAGTTCAGGCGACAGCCTCCCGAGCCGGGCCTGCAGGCTGATCAATCCATTGCCCCGATAGGAATGTTCAAGCTTCGTTGCATTCTCCGCACGTCTTGCGAACTCAACGAGAAGCTGCATATTCCTTTGTACCGTCTGTTTGGGGTGCATGTGCTCAAGCCGCTGTTTCATCCAGTCGAGAGCTTGGTGCAGGTTGGCCGAAGTCGTGTGGACCAGGCGGGTCATGGACTCCCGAAGCTGACCCAGGGTTTCAAGGATTTCGCCGGCATCAGGTACGACAAGTTCAGCGGCCGCCGAAGGGGTCGGGGCACGCAAGTCCGCGACAAAATCGGCAATCGTGAAATCGACTTCGTGCCCGATGCCGGTCACGACCGGCAATTCGGAAGTGAAAATGGCGCGGGCTACGGACTCTTCGTTGAAAGACCAGAGATCCTCTATCGAGCCGCCTCCCCGTGCCAGGATAATGACATCGCCATGCCTGTGCCGGTTGATTGCCTGTATGGCATCAACCACGGCACCCGCCGAAGCCTCGCCCTGCACCGGAATGGCATAAATCCGTATGGTGAGCGGAGGAAACCTGCGCGCCAGTACGCTGAGTATGTCCCGTATCGCAGCCCCGGTGGCCGAGGTGACCACGCAGAGCGTCCCGGGGAATCTGGGCAAGGCCTGCTTGTGTTCGGTGTCGAACAGCCCCTCTTCGCTGAGCTTGCGTTTCAGCGCTTCATACCTGCGCTGCAAAATCCCGACACCGGCTTCCTCCATGTGTTCAACGGTCAACTGGTATTGTCCGCGAGGCTCGTACAGCGAGACACTTGCCTGGACCAGAACGTGCATTCCGTCGCTGGGCTGGAAGGGCAGCGCCCGGTTGGCCCGGCTGAACATCACGCCGCGCACCTGCGCATGCTCATCCTTCAGCAAGAAATACAAATGCCCGGATGCGGGCCGCGCCACATTGGAGAGCTCTCCTTCCAGCCAGACCTGGGGCAGGCTCTGCAGCAACAACTGCCTGACCTCCCGGTTCAGTTGGCTGACGGAGTACACCTGTCTTTCTGCGGTGCCGGAAACTGAGGGTGGGTGATCCATGTCGGGCGGATTGGTATGTTGTCTGGGCAGGCTTGTATTCGGTTAATATTAATAAGTTTACCGCGAAAAATGCAGTCCCTATAATAAACCGCCTTTCAAGGCGCAGGACTACTCATGCAAATCAAATACGACGCGTTGACATTTGATGATGTTTCCCTAATACCGGCCCACTCCAGCGTGTTACCGCGCGATGTCGATCTCGGCACGCGACTGACTCGCGACCTTTCCCTCAACATCCCGCTACTTTCTTCTGCCATGGACACGGTGACCGAAGGCCGCCTGGCCATCTCGCTGGCGCAGGAAGGCGGCCTTGGCGTGATCCACAAAAACCTGCCGATTGCGGGTCAGGCGGATGAAGTTCGCATGGTCAAGAAGTACGAAAGCGGAGTCATCAAGGATCCGATCTGTGTAGACCCCGACAGCAGCATCGGGGAAGTACTCGAACTTACCCGGGAGAAAAACATTTCGGGGGTCCCGGTGGTCGTAGGTGAGTCGCTCGTCGGCATCGTCACCAGCCGCGATTTGCGATTTGAAACCCGCAGGGATGAGCCGGTGTCGAAAATCATGACCCAACGGGAGCATCTGGTCACCGTCAAGGAAGGTGCCGGGACAGAGGAAATCCAGGGTCTGCTGCACGAACACCGCATCGAGAAGGTTTTGGTCGTCAATGATGAGTTCAAGCTGCGCGGCCTGATCACAGTGAAGGATATTCAAAAGTCGACGGACTTCCCCCATGCCTGCAAGGACGGTGAGGGACGCTTGCTGGTCGGTGCCGCCGTGGGTGTCGGGCCTGACACCGATCTGCGCGTGGACAAGCTGGTACAGGCGGGCGCCGATGTCATCGTGGTGGACACCGCCCACGGGCATTCCCAGGCGGTGTTCGATCGCGTCCGGTGGATCAAGGAAAATTACCCGGGGATCCAGGTGATTGGCGGGAATATTGCCACCGGTGAAGCGGCAAAAGGCCTGATCGACGCGGGTGCGGATGCAGTGAAGGTAGGGATCGGGCCAGGCTCCATCTGTACGACCAGAATCGTGGCCGGGGTGGGCGTTCCACAGATCAGTGCAGTGAACAATGTTCACCAGGCCGTCCAGTCCGAAGTTCCGATCATCGCCGACGGCGGCATTCGCTATTCGGGAGATGTGGCCAAAGCCATTGCGGCAGGTGCCGATACGGTGATGGTGGGTGGCCTGTTTGCGGGCACGAAGGAGGCGCCGGGCGAAGTTGAACTCTATCAGGGACGTTCGTACAAGACCTATCGCGGTATGGGCTCGTTGTCAGCGATGCAGATGGGGTCCGGGGATCGCTACTTCCAGGATGAGGCTTTTACCAAGGGGAAATATGTGCCCGAGGGAATCGAGGGCCGCGTGCCGTACAAGGGCACCGTAGTTACCATAATCCAGCAACTTCTGGGCGGTCTGCGCTCCAGCATGGGCTATGTCGGGTGCACCGATATCGGGGAGATGCGAACCCGGCCGGAGTTCGTAAGAATCTCGTCAGCCGGAATACGCGAGAGCCATGTACATGATGTGACCATTACCAAGGAAGCTCCCAATTATCACATTGAATGACAGGCCGGGTGGTCAGGACATGCATGCCCTGGTTTTGTTGATGACAGGCAATGACTGATATCCGGGCAGACAGGGTGCTGATACTCGATTTCGGGTCTCAGTACACGCAGCTCATTGCCAGGCGAATCCGTGAGCTTGGCACCTATTGCGAAATTTTTCCTTGGGATGCATCCAGAGAGAAAATCACGGATTTCCATGCAAAGGGCATCGTGCTGTCGGGCGGACCGGAATCCGCCACGACGGATCATGCCAGCGGTTCGATCGCGCCGGTCCTGGAGCAGGGAGTCCCGGTACTGGGTATCTGTTACGGCATGCAGGCCATGGCCAAGCAGATGGGGGGCGAGGTCGAGGTTTCCGGCCAGCGGGAGTTCGGCTATGCCCAGGTGACGGTGGAAGCCAGGTCCGAATTGCTGGAGGGCATCAGCGACAGCGAAATACAAAACGGCATCAATATTCTCGATGTCTGGATGTCGCACGGGGATCGTGTCGTAAAGCTGCCAGACGGGTTTGAAGTGATCGGCAGCAGTGCGGGATCACCAATCGCCGCCATCGCCAATGAACGGGAAAAGCTGTTCGGTCTGCAGTTTCACCCGGAGGTCACCCATACCCGGCAGGGCAAACAGATCCTGGAACGGTTCGTGAACAGGATTTGTGGTTGCGGCACCAGCTGGACTGCTGCAAATGTCATCCACGAGTCCGTGGACCGGATTCGCAGCCTGGTCGGCTCCGACCGGGTGTTGCTCGCCTTGTCCGGCGGTGTGGATTCGTCCGTGGTCGCGGCCTTGCTGAGCCAGGCCATTCCTGATCAACTGACCTGTATTTTTGTGGACACCGGCCTTTTGCGACTCGACGAGGGTGACCAGGTCATGCAGGCGTTTGCCGGACATTCCGGTGTACAGGTCATCCGCGTCAATGCCGGGCAACAGTATTTCGATGCGCTCGAGGGCATTGCCGACCCTGAGCAGAAACGGGTCATTATCGGCAACCTTTTCATCAGGATCTTCGAGGCCGAAGCGAAAAAGATCCGTAATGTGAAATGGCTTGCACAGGGGACGATCTATCCGGACGTCATTGAGTCGGCGGGTGCCGCGACCGGCAAGGCAGACCTGATCAAGTCCCACCACAATGTCGCGGGTCTGCCGGCACAAATGGACCTGAAGCTCATCGAACCCCTGAAAGAGCTGTTCAAGGACGAGGTTCGCAAGATTGGCCTGGAGCTCGGACTGCCGCGTGAGGTTGTTTTCCGCCATCCCTTCCCGGGCCCGGGCCTGGGTGTTCGCATTCTGGGCGAGGTCAAGCCGGACTACGTGCAAATGCTGCAACGGGTGGACGCTATCTTTATCCAAGAACTGCGAAAACACGATTTGTATGACCAGGTCGCACAGGCCTTCGCGGTATTCCTGCCGGTCCGGTCCGTAGGGGTCATGGGCGATGGCAGAAAGTACGACTACGTGGTGGCCTTGCGTGCCGTTGAAACGACGGATTTCATGACTGCGCACTGGGCCCGGCTGCCGTACGATTTCCTGGACCACGTCTCCAGGCGCATCATCAACGAAGTCCATGGAATCTCCAGGGTCACCTACGATATTTCTGGCAAGCCTCCCGCTACCATCGAGTGGGAATGACCTGCAATCAGTAAGAACTGGAATTATCTGACAGGTACCGGGCCTGTCTGGCAAGGGCCTGAAGCTATCCTCAACAAGGATTCGCAGGGTTTCAGCGAGATACGTGCAGGCATGGATGGCTTGCCAGACCAGGGAATGTCTGGTACATACCTGAATCGCGTCTGTGGCTTTGATGACAGGGTCTCGCATTCGATATGGAGCCGCCTGGCAGATGGGTTGTTCGTTATCTGATACTAACCGTTAAGCAAAGGAATCAGTGGTCGTGTTCAAGCTTTTCAACAGGTTGACAATTACGGTTCTGTTCTCAGTCTTATTGGCCGGGTGTATTTCAACGCAGCAGCCGGTTTCGGATAGAAACTCCCAGCTGACCCAGGGCAATGTCCAGCTTTCCCTTCAGGTGGGTGAAACCACCAAAGCACAGGTGCTTGAAAGTTTCGGTGCGCCCAATGTCACCACCCGGGATGGCGCGGGCATAGAAGTCTGGACGTACCAGAGAAGCGCACAGGTTGCCCAGTCCTCATCCAGGAAGGGCTACTGGACCATTTTGATAGCTGGCCAGTCAGGCAGCAGTTCCGGGTTTGAAACGTCTTCCAGGATGATCACCCTGATCATCAAATTTGATGAAAATGATGTTGTGTCGGATTTTCGCAGCCGAACATCCAATTTCTAGGAATACTGAATGAGATTCATGGGGCTATTGACCATGCCTGTCATGGTGCTTTTCCTTGCCAGCTGTGTCGTGCCCGAGCCGAAAACGCCAATGACTCCCCTGGAGATTCAGGCGCTCCAGTCCCGTGAGTATGATTCCACCAAGGAGATCGTGTTCCCGAGCATCGTGTCGGTTTTCCAGGACCTCGGATACACCATAACGAACGCGGATATCCGTACCGGCCTGATCTCGGCGGAAAGCGCTGCCGAAAGTGATTTCACATCCAAGCTTTTGCTCGACAAGACAAGCGTCAGCCAAACAAAAGCGACTGCTTTTGTGGAACAAATCGGCAGCAGGACCCGGGCAAGGCTGAATTTTGTGGAAATTAACCGGACCTCTTCCAGCCAGGGGCAGACAGACCGGCAGGACATGCCAATAACCGATGCGAAGATCTACGAGAACGCATTCGATAAGATAGACAATGCCATCTTCGTCAGGAGTGCGAATTAGGATTTTGAGGGCTCGCTCAGGGTTCCTGGAAATCAACTTGAATAAGCTGTGCTTGGCCGAATGCCTGAATCGAAAGTTTCTGACTTGATCGACGATGAACACTGGATGTCTGAGGCGCTTGGGTTAGCCAGGCAGGCCCAGACTGCCGGGGAGGTGCCGGTGGGTGCAGTGGTTGTTTATCAAGAACAAATCATCGGCCAAGGTTACAATAGCTCCATCACGGAAAGTGACCCCAGTGCGCATGCCGAGGTCGTTGCCATGCGCGCTGCCGCCAGGTATCTCGGCAACTATCGCCTGCCCGATACCACCCTGTTCGTGACACTGGAACCCTGTGTGATGTGTGTCGGGACCATGCTGCATGCAAGGATCAGGCGACTGGTATTCGGCGCGCGTGACCCCAAGACCGGGGCTGCAGGTTCGGTATTCGACCTGCTGGCCGATTCGAGGCACAACCATGCTGTCGAGGTGACAGGTGGCGTGCTGGAGTCAGAATGCAGTCAGCTGCTGAGAGATTTCTTCAGGGATCGTCGTGGCAGATAGGCGCGTTCGAACGGTGCCGGCGGAAAATGCCGCAGGCGGGCGGATCAGTTAGCACGTCTTTCCAGTCGTTGCAGCCAGACCTCGAGTCCCGCCGTGTTCAGTTGCAGGTCGTACTGCAGGAACTCCGTCAGCCGCTCAACCTCTCCAGGCGGTTTCCGCTCGCTCAGTCGTTTTCGCAGGTAGTCGGTCAGTGACGCATGGATTTTCGCCTTGCGAGCGGATGCGTGCATGTGCCGGCGGGCGATACTTGCGTAGCTTTCGATATCCCGGCGCAGTTCCTGCGCCAGGCGGTTGACCTCTGTCACACGCCCAAAGTGGGTGAGGTACATGTTTTCAGGATGACAGTCGAGCAAACGGGTCAGGGAATCCTGCCAGGGCTGCGGGTCGAACTGTACCGGCGTGGTGGTCGGCATGATGAAGGCCCCGTTCTCATCGTCGAGTTCCTTGTATGAGAGCCCGAAGGTGTCCCCGGCAAAAATCCCTTCACTGGTCTCGTCATGGATGCAGAAATGGTGATTGGCATGCCCCGGTGTATGCAGGAAGACCAGGGTCCGGGCGGCAAGGCTCAGGCTGGACTGGTCTTCGGCCACCATCACGCGCTCCTCGTCGATGGCCCGGATTTCGCCAAAGTGCTCCCGGAACCTGCGCTCCCCGTACACTTCGGTCGCGCCCATGACCAGCCTGGACGGGTCGATCATGTGAGGTGCACCGCGCGGGTGGATCACCAGAGTTGCATTTGGCAGCTGCTCCATAAGCATGCCTGCACCCCCTGCGTGGTCCAGATGCACGTGGGTGGGGATGACGTATTCGACGGCCTGGCGAGGGATGTTTTTCAGTTCCAGCGTCTTGAGCAGGAACGGTACCGTGTGACTGGTGCCGGTATCGATGAAGGCAGCACGACCATCCTGGACCAGCAGGTAGCAGGCCGCACGGCCCGGCTGCACCAGCATCGTGTCTATGCAGGTGATGCCGGCTTCGTACTCGTACAGGACGGGTTCCATGTTGGGGCCCGGGTCAGGAAGAGGGGATCAGGTTTTTTTCGCTTACGATGATCCCGTCCTTGTCCGCGTACAGGAAGTGGCCCGGGACGAAATCCACGTTCGCAAAATGAACCGGAACATTCTTTTCCCCCGCACCTTTTTTCTCGGTCTTGAGAGGCACGGCAGCGAGCGCCTTGCAGCCGATCGGAATGGCCGAGATGGCTTGCGAATCCCTGATGCACCCGAATACCACGATCCCTGCCCACTGGTTTTCCGCACCGGCCCGGGCCAGCAAATCGCCGACCAGCGCTCTTCGCCTTGAGCCTGCGCCGTCGACGACCAATACCTGTTCCGCGCCGGGGCTCCTGAGGGCTTCACGGACAAGCGAGTTGTCTTCGAAGCAGCGTACGGTAGAGATTTTCCCGTGAAAGGATGCCATTCCTCCAAAGTCTCTAAACAGGGGTTCGGCAACGGCGATGCTGGATTCATGTGCGTCGCAGAGGTCGGCGGTGTGGATCGTCATGGGGGAGTACCATTTGAGTGCAGGGCGAATTTAGTAGTGACTTCAAATTGGTATCTGATAGTATACACTTCCCGCTTGAGTATTGACTTTAATTCTTGGGTCAATGGTTGTATTTGAATGATTTTTGAGAGCTTCATAAGGAGGCGCGGTTGTGAGTGATAGTAGAGCTGAACAGGTCAAGGAACTGGAAAAGGACTGGGCCACGAATCCTCGATGGAAAAATGTCAGGCGTGACTATACGGCTGAAGACGTTGTGCGTTTGCGAGGTTCGTTGCGAATAGAGCACACACTTGCAAGAAATGGTGCAGAGAAGCTTTGGAAACTGGTCAACGAGGAAGACTACATCAATTGCCTGGGTGCGTTGACGGGCGGTCAGGCGGTACAGCAGGTCAAGGCCGGAATCAAGGCCATTTACTTGTCCGGCTGGCAGGTTGCAGCCGATGCCAATACCAGTGAAACCATGTATCCGGACCAGTCGCTCTATGCTTATGATTCGGTTCCCACCGTGGTGCGGCGCATCAACAATGCCTTCAAGCGCGCCGATGAAATTCAATGGTCACGCGGAGAAAGCGACATCGATTATTTTGTTCCGATCGTGGCCGATGCCGAGGCGGGTTTCGGCGGCGTGCTGAATGCCTTTGAACTGATG
This sequence comes from Gammaproteobacteria bacterium, assembly GCA_965203725.1. GTDB lineage: Bacteria > Pseudomonadota > Gammaproteobacteria > UBA4575 > UBA4575 > WTFY01. The sequence goes on along the minus strand of CBDBDH010000001.1, from coordinate 65,110 downwards.
AAGAACATGATTTCAGCGGGCGCTGCCGGTGTGCACTTTGAAGACCAGTTGGCTGCGGTCAAAAAATGCGGCCACATGGGTGGCAAGGTGCTTGTGCCCACCCAGGAAGCCTGCCAGAAGCTCAATGCCGCTCGGCTGGCTGCTGATGTCATGGGTGTGCCTACGGTGATACTCGGGCGCACCGATGCCGAGGCGGCCAACCTGCTGACTTCGGATTTTGATGAGCGGGACCAGCCATTTTTGACCGGAGAACGAACATCGGAAGGCTTCATGCGCGTGAACAATGGCCTGCAGCAGGCGGTTGCACGGGGGGTGGCGTATGCCGAGTATGCGGACCTGGTCTGGTGCGAAACCGGCACGCCCGACCTGGAGTTTGCCAAGGCCTTTGCAGACGGGGTGCACAAGGTGCATCCTGAACAGTTGCTTGCGTACAACTGCTCGCCTTCCTTCAACTGGAAGAAGAACCTGGACGATGCCACGATTGCAAAATTTCAGCGGGAACTCGGCGCCATGGGTTACAAGTACCAGTTCATTACCCTGGCCGGCATTCACAACATGTGGTACCACATGTTTGACCTCGCCGCCGGGTATGCGAAGGAAGGCATGACGGCCTACGTGAACATGATGCAGCAACCGGAGTTTGATGCACGGGATCGCGGCTACACCTTTGTCAGCCACCAGCAGGAAGTGGGTGCGGGTTACTTCGACGATGTAACCACGACCATTCAGGGCGGTCAGTCTTCCGTGACGGCCCTGACCGGTTCTACGGAAGAGGGCCAGTTTGACTCCAAAGCGGAATGACGGCTGCAATCTGCAGCCGGCTGTGAACCTGCATGCCGTTGCCGGGCCAGTCGAACTTTCGAGTCTTGCTATAATCAGGAACCAGCTGGTACTTCCCTGAGTGCGCATGATGCAGCAGCACAAGCCCTACGAACACGTCCAGATTCCCGCCGAAGGCGAGGCGATCACGCTCAATCCGGACAAGAGTCTGGATGTCCCGGACAAGCCGATCGTTCCGTTCATTGAAGGTGACGGAATCGGCCTTGATGTCACTCCGGTCATGCGGCGTGTCGTCACCGAAGCCGTCAACCAGGCCTATGACGGCAAGCGCCGTATCAGCTGGATGGAAATCTATGCAGGTGAAAAAGCCGCACGTTTGTATGGCAAGCACCACTACCTGCCCGATGAGACCCTTGAGGTGATGAAGAAATATGTGGTTTCGATCAAGGGACCTCTGGCAACACCCGTGGGAGAAGGGATGCGCTCGCTGAATGTAGCCATCCGGCAGAAGCTGGACCTGTTCGCCTGCGTGCGTCCGATTCGTTATTTCCCGGGCACGCCCACGCCGTTGAAGGATTCAGGCACGACCGACATGGTGATCTTCAGGGAAAATACTGAAGATATCTACGCGGGGATCGAATGGGAAGCGCAAAGTGAGGAAGTGAAAAAAATCATCGAGTTCTTGCGAGAAGAGATGAATGTTACAAAAATCCGCTTCCCGAAAACCTCCGGCATCGGAATCAAGCCGGTGTCCAAAGAAGGTTCCGTTCGTCTGATCCGCAAGGCCATCCAGTATGCGATCGACAACAATCGCAAGTCGGTTTCCCTTGTGCACAAGGGAAACATCATGAAATTCACGGAAGGGGCATTTCGAAACTGGGGGTACGAACTGGCACTGAACGAATTCAGTGCCGAAGTGATCGGTGAGGGTCCCTGGTGCAAGATCAAAAACCCGAACAATGGCAACGACATCATCGTCAAGGACATCATTGCGGACAATTTCCTGCAGCAAATCCTGCTGAAACCGGAAAGCTACGAGGTGATTGCGACCCTGAATCTGAACGGCGACTACATCTCGGATGCCTTGGCCGCCCAGGTCGGGGGCATTGGCATTGCACCGGGCGCGAATGTCTCGGACGATGTGGCCTGCTTTGAGGCAACGCATGGCACTGCTCCCACCCATGCCGGCAAGGACCGGGTGAATCCCGGATCCATCATTCTGTCAGCGGAAATGATGCTGCGCCACCTGGGATGGAGAGAGGCCGCAGACCTTGTGATTGCCGGAATTTCAGGTGCGATTGCATCCAGGACGGTGACGTATGACCTGGCGCGGGCACGGGCAGGGATCCAGACCCGGGCAAGACGGCCGGGAACTTCCAAAGAGGTCCAGGAGGATCTGGAACGGCTGATGCCAGGCGCTACCCTGGTCAGCACTTCCGGCTTTGGAGATGCAATCATCAAGAACATGCAGGAATAGCCAGCCCCCTGATGCAGGCAGGCAGAGGCTGTACTGCACGTGTTGCGGTAGCCCGCAAGGCAAGGTGAGGATGGTTTGAATAGAGGTCAGTTTTCAGGCAATGCCAAAAAAGCAGCTTTATAAAATCAGCTTTCTTCACCTGAACAAAGTTTATGAGGTTTATGCAAATCAGGTGTATCAGTCTGACTTGTATGGGTTTATCACGGTTGAAGAACTGTCTTTCAATGAACGGTCCACGGTGGTGGTGGATCCGGGTGAGGAAAAGCTCAAGTCGGAGTTTGAGCAGGTGAAACGGTTCTTTGTGCCTATGCATTCCGTCATTCGCATCGATGAAGTGGACAAGCAGGGGACGGCTAAAATTTCCGATGCGGGTGAGAACATTGCGCATTTCCCTTCGTCGGTGTACAGCCCGGGAAGCAACGACCAGGGCAAGAAATCCTGACCAGGTCTGCGAATTTTCGGTTGACGCAGGACATCCTCCTGTTCACGATGCTTGGGTAGGCTGTTTATTTGATGGATTCTTTCCTGGATCCATCTTGGAGAGATGCCGGAGTGGTCGAACGGGCTCGCCTGGAAAGTGAGTGTGTCCTCAACGGGGCACCGAGGGTTCGAATCCCTCTCTCTCCGCCACAATACAACAAGCGGCCCCCCGTGCGGTATCCGCGCGCTGTCCCAGCAGCACCAGTGCGGGACATTTGCGGGAGTTCCCTCCATGCACCTGGTCGGGTGTCTCGAGCTGGCCCCCAACCCGGTCCCGAGTAGCGCGTCGTGATCCTTCTCGCTCTGTGCCCCAATAGATCCTGGCGGTTCCAGTGGCTTCATCCTCAATGCAGTACCGGTCAACGAGACGGAGACGACACAACGCAGCTTCACGCACATGCCCTCCACCAGTTGATGGATTCTCCGAGGCGACGCCTTGTGCGAGGATGCCCTGTAACTATATCTAATGAGTAAACCGACCCAGGAACCGGTTCGAACCCCTGTCCGTCACCGCGCGGGAGCAAGGCCTGCCGTCCACGGGAACATTTTCCGCGGCTTGCAGTCATAACTGTAGGCAAAACAGGCAGTTCCCTGCCTGCTCGGGGCTTGCTGAAGGGAAGGTTTTACTCCCGATAGCTATAACTATCGGGATTTAATTTGTAAAGCAGAATCGTTTTTCCGCCAGGGCTGCCATCGCAGCCCGCAGCCACCCCATGCAAATCCAATGATAACTCCCTGAATCCATGGAAGTAAAATGGGACGGATCCGCTCGCGCTTGCGCAGGCGGGCATCCGGCGCCCTGACCGGTGTGTGCGGTTTTTACTCCTGATAACATCATACGGTCCCGGCATGCGGTTCCTCCCGGGATGCATGCACAGCAATTCCCCTGGGCACGTACATATATGCATGCCCGCCCGATCCACTCGGCCAACTGCAGCGATCCAATGCAATCAGGTCATCGACGTTGTCTCCGGTCTCTCGTCTCGCACTAGCCCATGAAGATCTCCACGTCCGAGCGCACCGCGCGCTCGGTGTTCTCGCTGAACGCCCCCCTGGCGTCCTTCAGGTAGGCGGACAGGCGCTCGCCCAGTCCCGTATCGGGGGCGACAGGCTCGAGTCTTCGACGGGCGGCATGGTGCATGTGAGAACCTCCACATCACGGGTACAAGCCCTGGAAGTTTACTCCCGATATTTATAGTTATCGCGAATAAAAGTAAGGCCAAAGCCAACTCAAGATTCTTCAATATGAATGGGAGACCTATTGCTATGAAATCAACAGATAAATTTGTGCTGGTCCTGGTGGCCTCGCTTTTCCTGCTTCTTGCCGGTTGCGGCGGAGGCGGCGGCAGTTCGTCCCCGGCGCCGATGGATGAACCGGACCCGGTGACACCAAGTGTTGATTTGGGTGAATTGAGCATACCAGCCGGTGACTATACGATTGACGCTGGCATGTCCCAGGATGTGGGCGAAGGCGAGACAGAAGTCACTTTGACATGTTCTGCAGCCGCAGACTGTGCTTTCACCGTGGACGAGGAAGGTATGGCAACGGCCACATCCGGTGAAGTCACCGCAGCGTTGTCGGTAGCTGCCATGCAAGCCATTGCTGATCGGGAAGAAGACGAACGAATGGCTAAAGTAATTGCAGATACTACAGCAGCGGGAACGAAGACGACGGCCATCGCGGCCGAGGCAGGGGAAGAAGGAACAGCGGATGCTGGTCTAGGCGGCAGTGATGCTCTAGGTGCCGACGGAGTGGTGGGAGGCGCTGACGATTCGATATATACGATAGGCTTCAGCCGCGACGATGAAGGCACGACTGTCAAGATTACGGATCCCGATAATCCGGGCGATACCGATCCCCAGTTCACGCAGACCATGGATTTAGGTGACGGCACCACCATGCACACTCGCACGATGGACGCCGACAGCGATGGCAATGTGGTTGAGGAAGTCGTGATCGTCAGCACCGACATCGAAGCTCCAGTAGCGACCGCATTTGGAATGGTAATGGATCAGGGACTGACTGTAAGAAAAGACGGGGAGACTCTGTCGGATACTAACCCAGCTGACAGCCTTGTCCTTACTGCTTTGGACTCCGCCACTAGCGGTCACCCGGCAACCCTGGCACTGATCATGTCCTCTGGATTTACTTCCCCTACCGCGGCAGAGTTGTCATTCGTGGGTGATGACCCGGATGCGACCGATGACGAGGCCTACGAGGTGGAGGGCACCTATAATGGCGCCATGGGCACGTACACGTGTGCCGGCGGAGCTACCAACTGTACGGTTTCCATTGATGCCATGGGTATGCTCACTGCTATTTCAGACGGGTGGATTTTCACGCCTGATGCCGGTGCCACCTCTGATGTGCCGGACAGTGAATACATGCACTACGGCGTCTGGCTCAAGAAGACCACCGATGGAGACGGTGCAGTCACCTACAACGAGGTCGAGACCTTTGCGGGGGCGTCGTTTGATGCTTCCACCGGGAGCGAAATCGCGGAAGTCGATGGTAGTGCATCGTACGAAGGTAAAGCCACGGGCGTGTACGTACACGAAGTGTATAACGCGGTCAGCAATATAGAGTCGTCCACTTCCGGTCACTTCACTGCGGATGTGATGTTGACTGCCACGTTTGGTCAACTGCCAGTTTCTACTACGGACAGTACAGGCACCATCGCGCCGAACTTGCTCAATACCGTCAAGGGCACCATCAGCGACTTCGTGTTATCCAATGGAGAGGAGAACACATGGGGGGTAACCGTGGAAGCCGAGATTGCAGGCGCAAATTTTGAAGGTATGGCCAAGGGCGGATTGCCCGACAGCGACCCCAACAGTGACGGGTCGATCAAGGGAACTTTCTACGGCGAAACGCCATTTACTCCGTCTACTACTGACGGTGGAACTGTCAGGACGGCTCCGGGTTCGATGGTCGGCGAGTTCAATACCTTCTTCAGCAACGGCTCTGTAGCCGGCGCATTTGGAGCAACCAAGGAAGACTAGGTTGCTCAAGAGAACAAGGGGGCGTTTAGTATGATTTTCGCCCCTTTGCAGTGAGTAATCGAAGCTCCCAAATTTCGTACGCTCACGAAAACCGGGGCAGGTCCTAACGAGCCTGCCCCATCTCTTACAGGCTCATGGCCTGGCAGGAATAAAGAGTTCCACCACCTGCCGAGTATCTGCCCCATGCGAATGTTTGCACACACCGTGGAGTACCCGGCAGGTGGCTTCCTGAATACATTACACGCCTTCAGCGCATAAATCCCAAAGTTTGTGCTTGCCTGCTGCCTGCGAACCAGGCGGTCAGGAGTCCGAATTTCTCCGGGTACGCCACCTGGATAAGGTCCGCTACCGAGACATGGTATACGTTTTATACCGAAGACATGGTTAATACTTTTTCGGTATAAACGGGTTTTCGGCGGGTCGACCCGTCCGGCTTCTTTGTCAAAGAAGCCTAAATCATATTGCATGAAGCTGACAAGCTAGATGCGTTCATGGCGGCCGTTCTGCTGGGGCTGTCCGGGCTGGATGCGTTCGATGCGGATGCCGAGGCGCAGCCACTAGACCGACAGGGAACTCAGGCCGAACAGGGCATTGGGGGAGGCGAAGGGGACGCCGTGATCGGTGCGGATGTCCCATACGGGAACTTGATCGTTCCGGTTTTGCGGCTTTAATATCCCTGTACGCCATGGGAGGCTGCTTTAGACCAGGCAGACTCCCGTACAGATATCTATCCGGACATGATTGAAGAAGCACTGCTATCCATCGGCTTGCTGATTTTGGCCACCAAGCTTGCGGAGGCGGTCTTCAAGCGTTTCCATGTAAATTCCATTGTGGCCTATACAGTGGTTGGAATTCTGCTGGGCCCGGTCACGGGGATTGTCGAACCCACCAGCGAGATGCAGATCCTGCTGGGCATCGGCATCTTTCTCCTGTTTTTCCTGATCGGCCTGGATGAACTTGATTTTCCCAGTCTTGCGGCTACCTTTCACGGGCGTTTCATTGTCGCCGCGGCCATATCGGTTCTCGTACCCATGCTTGCCGTCATGGCCGTCACCAGTGACCTTGTCTATGATTTCGGACTCGGCCTGGACTTTACGGAGTCGATTTGCCTTGCAGGGATTTTGTCCCTGACCAGCCTGGGGCTTGTCGCCAAGGTCCTGGTTGACGAAGGTCATCTTCGTGAACCTATCGGAATCAGGATTTTCACCACCGTGCTGATGGCCGAGATGCTGGCCCTGCTGCTGGTGGGATTCACGATCGGTGAACACACCCATCAGCTGAGCTGGAGCGGTGTGCTGATCCTGTTGGGCCAGATTGTGGCCTTTACGATAGTCACCTGGGTATTGGCGAGCCGGGTAATGCCCGTTCTGATCATATGGCTGAAACGTTTTCTGCACGTGCCGCAGCTCTCCTTCGGGCTCATCCTGGGAGGGCTGTTTCTGACCGTCTCCGGTGCCGAAAAAATGGGTCTGCACGGTTCACTGGGCGCCCTGCTGTTTGGTTCGGCGCTGTCCGGGCTGCCCTATCAGGTGCGGCGGGATATCGTGCCCGGCATGCGCAGCATCGCAGAAGGATTCTTTATACCGCTTTTCTTCGCGGCCGCCGGGCTGCATCTGAGCCTGTCGTTCATCGAGTTGCCGGCATTGACCATTGCGGCGCTCGTGATTGTTCCTTTCGTCGGCAAGTTTGCGGGCGCCCTGCTCGGTGCCTACGTCACCCGCCAGGACATGCCGTTCACCTTGGCCACGGGCATGATGGCCAAGGGGGTTGCCGAAATTGCGCTTCTGCTGGTCCTGTTTGAGACGGGCGCCATTGGTCCCAGCGTGTTTTCCCTTCTCGTGCTGATCATGGTGGCGCATATCCTGCTGGTACCTCCGTGGATCAACACAGCCATACGCAGGGCCAGGCCATCGCAACAACCCGCTTCACCCGTACCGCAACTTCCGTCGCTCGCGTATCTGGATTTTGCACTGGACGACATCAAGGTCGGTGATGTCCTGGACCACTCGCGCACCTACCCCGATGCCTCGCAATCCGTGCGCACGTTTGTCGACCAGTGGGTAATCCCGCACCAGCAGGACTACCTGCTCGTGGAGCAGGGCAAGCTTCTGGGCATGGTATCGTTGAGCATGCTGCGTTACCTGCCCAAAAAGTTGTGGTCGACCACGCGTGTGGGAAAATTTGCCCGTCAGGACCCGCCATGTGTTCGCCCCGGCGAACCGGTTGAGGATGCATTGCAGAAAATGACGGAGAACTCGCTTACCGTGATGCCGGTGCTGGATGAGGAAACTGAAAAATTTCTGGGCATGATCACCCGCCAGGAGGTCCTGGACCTCATGATCATGGAGGTCCGCGGAGAGCACTGAGCTCGTGCAGCCTCATCCTGCGGGGCCGGCTCCCGCGCACGAAAAGCATCAGTGCCTGCAGGGCAACATCGAGTCATCCCGCGACCTGGGGAGTTCGTGCCAATGTTCCCTTGCCAGCGGTACGGGTGAAGCCGGGAAAGCCGCATGGAAAGGCACTTCTCCATGCCAGTGATCCAGGCGTGCAGGCAGTGGGCGTACAGGGCCGTCCCCTTGTTTTCAAAACCCAGACGGTTGGGTTATAGTCAGGATGCGGTCTGTATCAGTATCTCTAGGCGGCAAAAGGCTGTGAACCCCGCCAGGCCCGGAAGGGAGCAACGGTAGCGGTTATTTTGGGTGCTTTGGGACGGCTGATGCAGGTCGCCCCGCAGTTTGGACGGAAAATCCTGCAAGAATCCCGGCAATGAGTTATCAAGCATTAGCGCGCAAGTGGCGGCCAAAAAACTTTGCCGAGGTCGTGGGCCAGATGCATGTCGTGAAGGCGCTTTCCAACGCGCTCGACCAGCAAAGACTGCATCATGCCTATCTGTTCACGGGCACACGGGGAGTGGGCAAGACGACCCTGGCGCGCATATTTGCCAAGTGTCTGAACTGTGAGGAAGGGGCCAGCGCCAACCCCTGTGGAGTATGCAGTGCCTGCCGCGAAATTGACGAGGGCAGGTACATTGACCTCATTGAAGTGGACGCGGCCTCGCGCACCAAGGTAGAGGACACCCGCGAACTGCTCGACAACGTTCAGTACAGCCCGACACGCGGCCATTTCAAGGTCTACCTGATCGATGAGGTCCACATGCTGTCGGGGCACAGCTTCAACGCGCTGCTGAAGACCCTGGAAGAGCCGCCGCCGCACGTGAAATTCCTGCTGGCGACCACGGACCCGCAGAAATTGCCGATGACCGTACTGTCGCGCTGCCTGCAGTTCAATCTGAAAAAACTCCCGGAGGATGCGGTCGTACAGCAACTGGAATCGATCATGCTGGCAGAGGAGGTGCCGTTTGAAAGACCGGCCCTGTACTCCATCGCACGGGTAGCCGATGGCAGCATGCGCGATGCATTGAGCCTGCTGGACCAGGCCATTGCGTACAGCAAGGAAAACGTCACGGACAGTGCCATGCATGAGATGCTGGGTACCGTACCGAGAGAGTACATGCAAAAACTGGTACAGGCGCTGATGGATGAGAATGCCGCGGAAATCATGCGGTGTTCGCATGAGCTGGCGCAGCTTTCCGCCGATTTCGCCAGCCTGCTCGACGACATGATCGATATACTTCACCAGGCTGCAATTTCCCAGGCGGTGGGGAATGCCGAGAGGCGCACGGGAGCGGATGTCGAACTTGCAGGCAAGCTGGGCAAACAGCTCAGCCCCGAGGATGTACAGCTGTTTTACCAGATCGCACTGCTCGGCCGCCGTGACCTGCACCTGTACACTTCGCAGCAAAGTGCCCTGGAAATGACATTGTTGCGCATGCTGGCGTTTCGGCCTGCCAGTCGGGAGCAGGCGGAACGGGAAGTGCCGGTGGCCCGCAATGAAGCGGTACCCGGGGACGTTCAAGGCAGCGGGGAATCGGCATCCAGGGACATTAAAGACGACATGAAATCGGTTCCCTCCGGCAACATTGGTGATCTTGTCAAAAACGGGCGCTGGCCCGAGCTGGTCGATCAACTAGGCATACAGGGCGCTGCCCATTCGCTGGCTTCAAGCTGCAGCGTACAATCCGCTACGCAGGACGGGGTGGTTCTGAATCTTGCAGAGCAGCACGAAGGGATTGCGATCCCGAATGCCCACCGGAAATTGCAGGAGGCCCTGCAGGCGTACTTCAACCAGGATGTGAAGCTTGAAATCAGGCTCACCAATCAAGACATTGATACCCCGGCCAAAAAGAAAACCCGCGCGATGGAAGAAAGGCAGTCCTTAGTGGAAAAACAGATCGAAGAAGACGAGGTGGTCAAGGCGTTCCGGTCGGGTTTTGGTGCAGAGGTTGTCGCAGGTTCGGTTAAACCCATTGGAGAATGACTGTTATGCAAGGTGGACTCGGAAGCTTGATGAAAAAAGCGCAGCAAATGCAGGAAGACATGAAAAAGGCGCAGGAGGAGCTGAAAACCCTGGAGGTTGAAGGCCAGTCCGGCGGCGGCCTGGTGAAGATCGTGATGACCGGAAAACACGAGGTACGCAAGGTGCAGATCGATGAGAGCCTGCTCGAGGAGGATAAGGACATGCTTGAAGACCTGATTGCAGCAGCGCTCAACGATGCGTCCAACAAGGTGGACCAGACCACCCGGGACCGGTTCTCCAGTCTGGCCAGTGGCCTGGACCTGCCGGGCGGGATGAAGCTGCCTTTCTGAGCCGGTATGTCCGTGAATGATCCGGGCGACGGTGAACTGGCCACGTCGTCGTTGCTGAACCAGCTGATCGAATCCCTGCAATGCCTTCCCGGCGTCGGGCCGAAGTCTGCACAACGCATGGCATTTCACCTGTTGCAGCGCAACCGGGGGGGCGCGAAGAGTCTGTCGGATGTCCTGAGCCGGGCCATCGATGAAATCGGACATTGCAAGAATTGCCGCATTTTTACCGAGCACGAGTGCTGCCCGATCTGCCAGGATGCTTCAAGAATCCGTACCACCATTTGTGTCGTGGAGAACCCCGCCGATGTCTTCATGCTCGAGAAGAGCACGGATTACAAGGGTCTGTACTTTGTGTTGATGGGCAGTCTTTCCCCGCTGGATGGCATCGGGCCGCAGGAACTTGGATTGCCGATTTTGGAGAAGCGCCTCAGTGAGGAAGCCGTGGAGGAGCTGATCCTGGCGACCAACTCGACCGTCGAAGGGGAAGTGACCGCACACGTATTGAGCGAGATGGCAGGCAGGCAGGGTATCAAGACCACCCGCCTGGCACAGGGTGTACCGGTTGGCGGTGAACTGGAGTTCGTCGACCAGAACACGATTGCGCAGGCTTTTGCAGGCCGCAAAACCTACTAGCAGCCGGTGGAGTGTCAAGTTCATGGCTGCACGGATTTGTGCGCCGGCCTGAAAATTTTACCGGGCCGAACGCGGTTATGTGGTAGATTTTTCCAAGGGAACCCTAGTAACAAGCTCAAGAAGGCGGATGCACATGCGCTCTGGCAACCTTGTCTGGATCGATCTGGAAATGACCGGACTCAACCCGTTTGAGGACCGTATTATCGAGATTGCCGCGGTGGTCACCAACAAGGACCTGGAAGAGCTGGCGGTCGGGCCGGTGCTTGCAATTCACCAGGAGTCCTCCGTGCTCAATGCCATGGATGACTGGAATACCAGGCAGCATGCCAAGTCCGGACTGACCGAGCGGGTCAGAAACAGTGAGGTCAGCGAGGCGCAGGCGGAGCAGGCGGTCCTGAATTTCATTCGCCAGCATGTTTCCAGCAATGAATCCCCGATGTGCGGCAACAGCATATGTCAGGACCGGCGTTTCCTGGCACGGTTCATGCCCGAGCTTGAACGCTACTTCCACTACCGCAATCTTGACGTCAGCACGTTGAAGGAACTGGCACAGCGCTGGTACCCGAAAGAGAAGGGCTTTGAAAAAGAATCCAGGCACCTGGCGCTGGACGATATCCGGGGCTCAATCGAGGAACTCAGATACTACCGGAGTCATCTCCTGAAAAGCGCCGTCTGACGGTGGGTCTCGGGAAGCCAGGCGGCCTGTTTCTGTGCGGAGGATTCGGCACCCGGGTCCAGGATCGTGTCGGTGTGTTTCAACCCGGGGTCTGTAGCCGGGTAGTCGAGGGTATAGTGCAGGCCGCGGCTTTCTTTTCTGGACAGTGCGCTCTTGATGATGATGTCCGCAACCAGCGTGATGTTCCTTAACTCGATCAGGTCGCTGTTCACCCGGAAGTTGCTGTAGTACTCGTCAATTTCCGATATGAGCAAGTCGACACGCCGCTTTGCGCGCTGCAGCCGTTTGGTGGTGCGCACGATGCCGACGTAGTCCCACATGAACCTTCTCAGTTCATCCCAGTTATGGGCGACGACAATCTCTTCGTCGGGTTCTGTCACGCGGCTCTCATCCCACGGGGGGATGTCCCAGTCCAGGATGTCCGGGGGGGTGCCGGCATTGATTTCCTGGCTCGTTGCATTGGCAAAGACCAGGCATTCAAGCAGGGAATTGCTTGCCATGCGATTCGCGCCATGCAATCCGGTATGCGTGGTCTCGCCGATGGCGTACAGGTTGCGGACGTCCGTTCGGCCCTTCAGGTCCGTCATCACCCCGCCGCAGGTATAATGTGCGGCAGGTACCACCGGTACCGGTTCCTTGCTCATGTCGTAACCCAGTTTCAGGCAGCGGGCATAGACATTCGGAAAGTGCTGCTGGATAAATGCCTTGGGTTTGTGGCTGATGTCCAGGTATACACAATCGATGCCAAGCCTTTTCATCTTGTGATCGATTGCACGCGCGACGATATCGCGGGGCGCAAGTACACCGCGCGAGTCAAATTCATGCATGAATTCCGAGCCATCGGGAAGTAACAGTTTGCCTCCTTCTCCCCGTACGCTCTCCGTGATCAGATAGGACTTCGCGCTTGGATGGTACAGGCAGGTGGGGTGGAACTGCATGAATTCCATGTTGGCCACGCGACAGCCCGCGCGCCAGGCCATGGCAATACCGTCCCCGGATGATCCATCCGGGTTGCTCGTATACAGGTAGACCTTGTTCGCCCCCCCGGTGGCCAGCACGACATGCCGTGCCCTGAATGTTTCCACGCGCTGGTTGCCGGTATCCAGCACATAGGCCCCTACGCAGCGGTTCCCGGTCTCGGCTCTCGGCGCACCGGACAGCTTGTGCGTGGTGATCAGGTCGATCGTGATGTGCTGCTCGAATACCCGGATATGCTCCTTCTCGCGGGCCGTCCTGATGAGGGCATTCTGTATGGCCCAGCCGGTGGCATCCGCGGCATGGACCACCCTGCGTTGCGTGTGACCGCCTTCACGGGTCAGATGCAGATAGGATTTGCCGTCTGCACCTTTCTCGCGCGTGAACTTGATCCCCAGGTCCGTCAGCCAGGAAATCATCTCCTTTCCCTGCACGACGGTGTGATAGACCGCATCCGCGTCGCAAAGTCCCACACCGGCATCGATGGTATCCGCCATGTGCTGGTCAATGGAGTCATCTTCATCGATGACTGCGGAAATACCGCCCTGGGCCCAGGCGGTACTGCCTGCATCCAGGCTGCCCTTGGAAAGCACGGCCACCTGCATACCGGGGTCAATGCGCAACGCCAGGCTCAAGCCGGCGGCACCGCTGCCGATGATCAGTACGTCGAAATCATGCATGGGTGGATGGGACGGCCATAGTTCTGACAGACTGTGTTGTGGGTCCGGTGTACCAGTTTAGCAAAACCGGGCTGTGAAACAGTAATATGCAAGATCACAGGGGTTGACAAGAACTCTTTCAATTTGAAACTGTCATAATTGGTATGGCAAGTCAGCTAAGGACGGCCGATGATAAAGGAGCCAGGCCCAAATGGGCGCAGACAATCACGATAGGGAGCTGGTAAAAAGAGCCCAGAAAGGGGACAAGGCAGCATTTGATGCATTGGTAACCAAGTACCAGTACAAAGTAATTAATCTCGTGGGTCGCTTTGTGAAGGATGAGGACGAGGCCCAGGATGTTGCACAGGAAGCATTTATCAAGGCCTATCGGGGGCTGGCAAATTTTCGGGGGGACAGCGCATTTTATACATGGCTGTATCAGATTGTGGTCAATTCCGCCAAGAATCATATCGTGTCAAAACGTCGCAAGACGCCCGCCTATACCGTGGATATCGAGGACGCCGAGCATATGGAGTCTGCCACCTGGATGAAAGAGCAGGATACTCCGGAAGGGAACTTGCTTACCCGTGAGATCGAAAACACCGTGTGGCAGGCGATACAGGGACTGCACGATGACCTGAGAACCGCCATCACGCTTCGCGAAATCGAAGGCATGAGCTATGACGAAATCGCCAGTGTGATGCAGTGCCCGGTCGGCACGGTCCGCTCGAGGATATTTCGCGCGCGTGCAGCCATCGATAAATACCTTAAACCGCTGTTATACTGACCAGACAAAGTGATTGTGCCATGAAGGAAACGGACCAGGAACTTGTATCCAGGATACTGGATGAAGAGGTCTCCGAGTTTGAAACTCGGCGCATCTTGAAGAAAATACAGCACGACCCGGAGCTGTACTCCACCTATCAGCGCTACAACCTCATCGGTTATGCCATGCGCAAGCAGCTGCCGACCCGGCTGAATCCCGGCTTCAGCAAGGAAGTGATGGACAGGCTGTCTGCCGGGGCGGAACCGGGCACCGACCACCCGCCGTACAGGGCCGCGAACGTGAAAATTCCGCTCGCGATGGGGGTCGCGGCCGCGCTTGCCCTGTTTTCCTTCGTGATGCTGCAGGACTTCATCCCGCTGACCCCGTCATCCGGCATCGCCCCGGTGGAGATAGCCGAGCGCGCCGGCGAGGACGATGTTCAGGACTTCGTGTCCAGTCCCAAGGCGGCCGAGGACTTCAACAGCTATATCGTCAACCATGCCGAATACGCATCGCCGCGGGTGTCCATGCCCCGCGTGAGAATCGTAAGCTACAACCGCCCCTACGGCGACAATGGCAATCAGTAAATGATGGTTCTGATCCGACTGCTGCTCGCCGCCCTGTTGGCTGGCAATGTTTCCGCCGTTCTGGCGGAAGACAAGATCTGGAAGCTGCTGAACCAGATGAACCATACCCTGGAGACCGGCAACTACCAGGGCACCTTCGTGTTCATGCACGACGGCAAGGTGGAAACCATGAAGATTGTGCATGGTCACTCGGACTATGGCGTGCGCGAAAAGCTGGTGTCCCTGACAGGCGATGCGCGGGAAGTGATCCGCGATCGGGACTTGCTGACCTGCATATGGCCAAAAGACAAGCTGGTCGTGATTGAAACGGCGCCGTCCAAGTACGGCCTGCCGTCCTTCTTGCCGGAAAATCTCGACGATCTGGCACTTCGATACCGGCTGGTGGAAGCGGGTTCTTCCCGGATTGCCGGGTTCCACTGCAGGATCGTGCGCTTTGACCCCCTGGATGCCTATCGCTATGGACACGAGCTGTGTATCGAAACCGAGTCCGGCATGCTGCTCAAGTCAAGGACGTTCGATGCCAAAGGTGAAAGCATGGAGAGCATGATGTTCACCAGCTTCCAAATGCTCGAATCCGTGCCGGACTCGATGTTCAAGCAAAGCGCCTCACTGGAAAACTACACCTGGAAAATTGCCGGGGTTGGGCCGGCCGGGGGGCTGCAGCCGGACCGTGCATGGCAACTGCGCAATTTGCCCCCCGGGTTTTCCCTGAGCAGCGTGACGCGGCGCCAGACCAGCGTGAGCAAAAGCCCGGTGCAGCATATTGTACTGACGGACGGCCTGGCATCGGTTTCGATATTTATCAGCAAGGTGGAAGATCCACGGCATTTTTACGAAGGCGCCCATAACAAAGGCGTGATCAGTGCGTATGCACGTGATCTGAACCGGCACCAGATCACGGTCATCGGCGAGGTTCCCGAGGGGACCGTGAAAAGTATCGGCGAGTCGGTTTTCTATTCAAGCCCCTGAGCCCCCGCTTGCCTGCATAGACCCATTCAACCCTTTTACTGGAATCACAAGGTCTGGCTTGTAACGGAGTATTGTGCAAGACAGGCCAGCACGTTAACGCGGAGTGTAGAACATGAAAATTGGGAATACTGTTGTAAGTTACTTGATCGGGATCGGTTTCCTGCTGGCGATGGCGGGCCTGGCCCAGGCCCGTTCCGGCCTTCCGGATTTCACTGAACTCGTCGAAGACACGGCCGACGTCGTGGTGAACATCAGCACCAGCAAGCCCGCCAAGGTGCAGCGCGGCCTGCCGCCCGGGATGGATCTCCCCGGTTTTCCCAAAGACGGTCCGTTCGGAGATTTCTTCCAGCGGTTTTTCGGTGAGCCAGGTGAGGGTGGCGGGGGCTCCTTCAATTCCCGTTCGCTGGGTTCCGGCTTTATCATTTCAGATGACGGTTACGTCATCACCAATCACCACGTGGTGAAGGATGCAGAAGAGATCATCGTCAAACTGAGCGACCGCAGGATGCTGGTCGCCGAACTCGTTGGCAGCGATCCCCGCAGCGACATTGCACTGCTGAAACTGGATGCCAGGAATCTGCCGACCGCCCGGCTGGGTTCTTCCAAGGGCGTGAAGGTCGGGCAGTGGGTGCTGGCCATTGGCTCGCCGTTCGGGTTCGATGCCTCGGTGACCGCCGGCATCGTGAGCGCCAAGGGACGCAGCCTGCCGAGCGAGAACTATGTCCCGTTCATCCAGACCGATGTGGCGATCAACCCGGGAAATTCAGGCAGCCCGCTGTTTGACCTCGACGGCGATGTCATCGGCATCAATTCCCAGATCTACACCCGCTCGGGGGGGTTCATGGGGCTGTCATTCGCCATCCCGATCGAAGTGGCAGTGGATGTCGTGGAACAGCTCAAGACCCACGGCTCGGTGTCCCGGGGGTGGCTCGGAGTATACATACAGGAAGTGACCATGGAGCTTGCCCAGTCCTTTGGCATGGACAAGCCGGCAGGCGCACTGGTGGCCAAAATCCTGCCGGGAAGCCCGGCAGAGGGCACGGACCTCCAGGTGGGCGATATCATTTTGGGTTATAACGGCGAAGAGATCGAAAGTTCCGCCGCATTGCCGGTGATGGTTGGCCAGACCAAGGTGGGTGAAACCGTCAGGCTGAAGGTCATGCGTGACGGCAAGACCCGGACCGTCAAGCTGACGGTCGGTCAACTGCCGGACAAGGACCAGGTCCTGGCTGGTCAGCCCGATGCCGAGGAAGAGTTGAGCGACACCGTGCTGGGCCTTTCCCTGCGTGCGCTCTCCGAACAGGAAATCGAGACCATGAAGCTCGACAAGGGCGGTCTCGTGGTACTGGACGTGCAGGGCGACCTGGCAAAGTTTGCAGGTATCCGGAAAGGCGATGTGATCCAGATGGTCAACGGCAAGCCTGTGGATACGGTCAGTGATTTCAAGGGTCTTGTCGAGGCCCTGCCGGCCGGCAAGTATGCCTCCTTGCTCGTGCAGCGCCCCCGTGGTCCTGAATTCCTGGCCATGCGAATCCCCGAAGAACCGTGACAGGATGCCGATGAGGTATCATGCACCGACCCGGTGATTCACGAGTACAGGTACAAGAAGGGGCCTGCATGTTCAGGCGGTTCATGACATGGAGCGAATCCGCAACTTTTCCATCATCGCACACATTGACCATGGCAAATCCACGTTAGCGGACCGCTTTATCCAGCATTGCGGCGGCCTGTCCGAGCGCGAGATGGGCGAACAGGTGCTGGACTCCATGGATCTTGAGCGTGAGCGTGGCATCACGATCAAGGCGCAGAGCGTATCCTTGCAGTACCGGGCCCGGGACGGCCAGGAATACGAGCTGAACTTCATCGATACTCCCGGGCACGTTGATTTTTCCTATGAGGTGTCGCGCTCCCTGGCGGCCTGTGAAGGCGCACTGCTGATCGTCGACGCCTGCCAGGGCGTGGAGGCCCAGAGCGTTGCCAATTGCCACACCGCGGTGGCCCTTGGCCTTGAAATCATCCCTGTGCTGAACAAGATCGACCTGCCATCGGCGGACCCCGAGCGCGTAGTGTCCGAGATCGAGGACGTGATCGGTATCGATGCATCGGAACCGCTGCTGGTGAGCGCCAAGACCGGGCAGGGGGTGGAAGAGGTGCTGGAGGCGATCGTGCGCCGGTTTCCGGCTCCCACGGGGATGGAGTCGGCACCGCTGAAAGCGCTGGTCATCGATTCGTGGTTTGACAGTTACGTGGGTGTGATCTCGCTGGTGCGCGTGATGCAGGGTGCCATCAAGCCGAAACAGAAAATCACCGCCATGTCATCGGGACAGCGCTACCAGGTCGAGAAACTGGGAATATTCACACCCAAACGCACCAACACGGAGGGTCTGGAGGCGGGACAGGTGGGTTTTGTGATCTGCGGGATCAAGGATGTTTCCGCGGCGAAGATCGGGGACACTTTCACCTCTTCCTCAAATCCTGCGGACTGCCCCCTGGAGGGGTTCAAGGAAGTCCAGCCGAATGTCTTTGCGGGCGTCTTTCCGATCAATTCCAACGACTACGAACCGTTTCGCTCGGCACTTGAGAAACTTCGTCTCAACGACTCGGCGTTCACCTATGAGCCGGAAACCTCGGATGCCCTGGGCTTTGGCTTTCGATGCGGTTTTCTCGGCATGTTGCATATGGAAATCGTCCAGGAGCGCCTGGAGCGCGAATACGCGCTGGACCTGATTACCACGGCCCCAACGGTGGTACATGAAGTCCATACAACGGATGGCGAAACCCGTTATATTCATAATCCTTCAGCATTGCCGGCTGCCAACAAGATCCAGGAGGTTCGGGAACCGGTGATCCGGGCATCTATCCTGGTTCCGCACGACTATGTCGGCAACGTGATCACCCTGTGCATGGAAAGGCGGGGCACCCAGAAAAGCCTGCACTATCATGGCAACCAGGTCTCTTTGGTGTTCGAATTGCCACTCAGCGAAGTGGCACTGGATTTTTTCGACAAGCTGAAATCGGTCAGCCGCGGCTACGCCTCCTTTGATTACGAGTCGTCCCATTTTGAGGCGGCGCCCCTGGTCAAGCTCGACATCCTGATCAATGGCGAGCGGGTGGACGCGCTGTCTGCCGTCATACACAGGAGTCAGGCAGAAACCTACGGCAGGGAACTCGCTGAAAAGATGAGGGAGATCATTCCGCGACAGATGTACGATGTGGCCATACAGGCGGCCATCGGTTCGAAGATCATTGCCAGGACGACGGCCAAGGCACTGCGAAAAAATGTGACCGCAAAGTGCTATGGTGGCGATGTCACGCGCAAGAAGAAGCTGCTGGAAAAACAAAAGGCGGGAAAGAAACGCATGAAGCAGATCGGCAAGGTTGAAATTCCCCAGGAGGCCTTTCTGGCTGCACTGCATCTGGAAAAATAGCATGAGGATGTCCACGTCCAGAGTTTTTGTCTGCCTGCTTTTCTGTACCGTGCTGTTGGCGGTCCCGCTCACAGCCCAGGCGGACTTCATGCGCGTAACCCTGCTGGGCACCGGCAGCCCGCGCGTCGAGGCTGACCGGGCGGGCCCGGCGGTTCTGGTCGAAGCGGGCGGCAAGATGTTGTTGTTTGATGCCGGGCGCAGCATCGTGCAGCGGCTGGCCCAGATCGGGATGCCGATTTCTGAAATCGATACGGTGTTTGTGACACACCTGCATTCGGATCACATTTTTGGCCTGGATGACCTGTGGATCACGGGCTGGGTGTACCAGCGCCCGCAGCCGCTCACCGTGCATGGGCCTGCCGGTACCGCGAATCTGGCCACGGCACTGGAGCAGGCCTTCAGCTACGATATCTCCGTGCGCAACCAGTACTCGGGCCTGGACAAGAATGCCATCCGCCTGCTGGCCCGTGAAATCGAGCCGGGCGTGGTGTATTCGCAGGACCGGGTCAAGGTCACCGCGTTTTTGGTGGATCACGGGGCGGTGGAGCCGGCCTACGGGTACCGGATCGATTTCGGTGACCGCTCCGTGGTGATTTCCGGGGATACCACCTACTCGGAAACCCTGGTGGCCCAGGCGCGTGGTGCAGATCTGCTGATCCACGAGTTTTTTGCAGCGCACCCCGACCTGCTGGCGAGAAACCCCCGGCTGCAAAGAGTCGAGGCATACCATACCAACCCCGAGCAGATGACGCGTGTCCTGCATGAAACCCGGCCGAAAGTAACGGCGTTGACGCACGTGATCCTGGCCGGCCTGAGCCGGGATGAAGTCATGCGCGGCTTGCGCGAAACCTATGAGGGCGAGGTGCATATGGGAGAAGACCTGATGCAGTTTGAAATCGGAAACCAGGTCAAGGTGCGGTGGTATGAACCCACCCGCCGTTAAGCTTGAGCAGATCCTCATGCCCCAAGGACATAGCTATGCCGCTTGACTACTCCAAGCCGCTTCTGATGGGCATCCTCAATGTGACCCCGGACAGTTTTTCAGACGGCGGGGCGTACCCGTCTTCCCGGGAGGCGATTGCATGCGGAATCGAAATGGTCGCGCAGGGGGCCGACATCATCGATGTGGGCGGGGAATCCACGCGGCCAGGATCAAAGCGCGTGGATGCAGCCGAGCAAAAACGCCGGGTGATCGATGTGATCACCGGACTTCGTGCAGCGCTGCCCGAAGCCATCCACATCAGTATCGATACGACCTTGTCCGAAGTCGCCGGGGCGGCCCTGGATTGCGGGGCCACCATGCTGAACGATGTGAGTGCAGGCCGGGACGACCCGGACTTGCTGGGACTCGCGGCGAGCGCAGACGTGCCGATTTGCCTGATGCACATGCTTGGAGAGCCTGCCACCATGCAGGAGAATCCCCGGTATCAGGATGTCACGCGGGAAGTTTCTGATTTCCTTCTCGAGCGGGCAGAGCGGGCGAAAACCATGGGGGTCAAGCAGGAGAACATCGTTCTTGACCCGGGCATCGGCTTTGGGAAAAGAACGCAACACAACCTGGAGCTATTGAGAGATCTGGGAAAACTGACAGGATTGGGTTACCCGGTCTTGCTGGGCACCAGCCGCAAACGCTTCATCGGTGAAATCTCGAACCAGGAAAATCCGCAGGCCAGGATGCCGGCGACCTGCGCGACCTCGGCACTGGGTGTGCTGGCCGGGGTCAGGATCTTCCGCGTCCACGACGTCTGGCAAAATCGCCAGGCCATCGACGTCGCCTGGGCCATTTCCACCGGCGTGAATCCAGCTGCTGCCACTACAGGAAGATAGCGCCTGTTTCCAGAGGGTCTTTGGGTCAGTGCGGGGTTTCGATCTCGGCATCCCAGGGGTGTTGCGCATCTGAAAATGCCTTGATGCAGAACAGGATCGTGGAGACGGCGCCCCATATGAGCCCGATGACAACCCCTGCATCCAGCAGGCCTTTCCATGGCTGCGGGACGTAGCGGAATGTCAGGATAAAGAGAACAATCATGACGGTCAGGGCAATGGTGGTCAGCACCCGTCTTCTCGGTGCATGAAAAAATCCCATGCTGAAGAAGGGGGCCAGGATGCACTGGGTCCAGGTGCTGTGGGTTGACAGGTATTTCGTGCGGGCCGCATAGCGGGGTGAGAAACTTTTCTGGAATCCCTTGTAGCCTTCACTGTGTGCCATGAACAGCATGAAACCGATGAATACCACCCAGTGGATCCAGTTCAGCGGCATCTGCAGGGATTCATAGGTGTACAGGGACAATCTCCAGATGGCATAGCCCAGCAGCAAAAGCAGCCCGAGCACGCTCCATGTCGCCGCAATAATGCCCTTGACGGTCATAAGGTGTTCATTCTTTTTCCGTGAACTAGGTGATCGTATCCTGAGCCCTGCGCTTTTGCCTTCGAAGAACTTTCCCGGTGTGAAGCAGTCCAACATGCATGACGTTGCAGGTGTAGCAATCTGAAACGGTCATCAGCTGGATATATCGAAAGCGGGTCAGGATCCGCACTGCCCTAACCGCTTGCTGGCGTTGCAATCGTGCGGATAGTATCACGGTTGGTCCGCCCGGATTCAATATGCTAGCTTCTTGGGCCAAGGATCATAGATGGCACAGAGCGTCTCTTCGAGACATCCCGTCTTGAAGAACAGTCAGACACAGAACCACAGGAGAGTCTTATGAAAACCAAATCCGAATTGAAACCGCTGGTCGTGGCTGTAAGCGCAGCCCTGGCTACAGGCGCATTCGCGATATCCACGGCGAATGCGGATGAAAATCCGTTCCAGATGACGGAACTGTCGTCCGGGTACATGGTGGCTGATGGCCATGGCGGTGCCGAAGAGGGCGCTGCAGAAGAGGACAAGACCGAAGAGGGCAAGTGCGGTGAAGGTAAATGCGGAGGTGCAGAGGCTGATGCGGATGCCTCCGGAGAAGGCAAGACTGAAGAAGGAAAATGCGGCGAAGGCAAGTGTGGGGGTAGCTAGGCCGTTGATGCTGATTGCCGATATCTAATATGTGGATTCCGGAGGACCTGGGTTTGCCGGAGTCCATGGCATGAGTGTCTCCTCCAGTGTCCACTGTCAGCTGCATCATGGTGGACAACATCCCGGCCCCGGGGATCATGCGGCCGATGTTGATACCGAGAATTTCAGGCATGTGCTGAAATGCCCGCAGGATATGTTTTGAATTTCTGAATAGCGAAGCTGCGGGCAGAAGGCTCGCCCTCAGCCCGACAACCCGACAGTCTGCCAGGTATCAGGAACCCGACAAGAATTTTGCTGATAAAATACCTGCAGGCTCACGGGTCTTTTTTGATACTGCATGATTTTGGTTGAATTCATATGGCTGCATCATTGATTGACGGTAAACTGATTGCAGCCCAGATCAGGGAAGAAGTCGCAGCACAGGTCGGTGCGCTCAGGGAAAAGGGTATCGAGCCTTGCCTGGCTGTCGTGCTGGTAGGGGACGACCCTGCCTCGCACACCTATGTCGAGGCAAAGCGAAAAGCAAGTCAGGAAGTCGGAATCCGCTCGATCAGGCACCGGCTCGCGAAGGAGACCGCCGAGTCCGCGGTGGTGGATTTGATCAGTAAACTGAACCAGGACGCCGATGTGCATGGCATCCTCGTACAGTTGCCGCTGCCACCCCATATCGATGAATACAATATCGTTTCGGCGATCTCGCCGCAAAAGGATGTGGACGGCTTCCATCCCTACAATGCTGGCAGACTGGTCGCCGGACTGGATACCTTCATTCCCTGTACGCCTTACGGGGTCTTGCAGATGCTGGAAAAGAGCGACATTGAAACCGCCGGCAGGCACGCGGTCATCGTCGGGCGCAGCAACATCGTCGGCAAACCGCTGATGAACCTGCTGGTCCAGAAAACGGACGCAGCCAATGCAACCGTCACGCTTTGCCACTCCAGGACCGCAGACATCAAGGCCCATACCCTGCGGGCGGATATCCTGATTGCGGCCATCGGGCAGGCCCGCTTTGTTACGGCTGACATGGTCAAGCCCGGGGCCGTGGTCATTGATGTTGGAATCAACCGCATCGAGGAGCAGGGCAAGGTCCGCCTGGTCGGTGACGTCGACTTTGGAGAAGTCAGAGAGGTGGCTTCGAGAATCACTCCGGTGCCGGGCGGGGTCGGCCCCATGACGGTAGCCATGCTGATGCAAAATGTTGCCAGGGCCGCAGACCTGTCAGGTTCCTGAAAACCGTGTTGTGGTCGGTCAAAGGGGCTTGCTAGAATGACGACGAGTTGTCGGAAAGTTTTTGCGGGGTAGGAGTCCAATGTCCAAGTGGCGCGATATCAAATCTGAACAAACCTACACGGAGGAGCAGATCAAGGAGCGGCTTTCCGAAGAACTGCCCACCTGGTATTACGAGAACGGCTGGATTCGAAGGAAGTACCGGACCCATGGCTGGAAAGCCACGCTCATGGTGGTGAATACCATCGGCCATCTGTCTGAAGCCGCGTTTCATCATCCCGACCTGACCGTGTCGTATGCCTTTGTCGTCTGCAAGCTGATGAACCATGCAGCCAAGGGGGTCACGAACAAGGATTTCGATCTGGCCGCAAAAATTGAAGACGTACTGATGTGGCAGCCTGGCCAGGAGGATGGGAATCTTGAGGGCACGCCAAGCGACCCGCGCTTTGCCTATATTCAGTACAGGTAGGCCCCTTTTCAGAGTACTCAGAGGCCGTGGCTGCCAGCTGTCTGAATACCGGCGGGATCGGTTTCCTGGGGGGTTGACCCCCTCCTGACAAAGCACTTGCCGGACCCTGTATTTAGTGGGTCGGGGAGGCAAGGCGCCCGGCAGGATACGGCTTTGAATAGGCTATCAGATGTGGCATAATTTTAAATTGAACACTTCAAAGAAGAATTTAATACATTCAAGTTCCAATCAATAAAAACGATACGGAGTCCTGTAGATATGAAAAAAATGTCAAAATTACACGCCAGATGGATACAAGGCAGCCTTGCCTCCTTGTGTGTCCTGCTGGCATCTGTAGTTGGCTTTCAGTCTGCTGCCATCGCGGATGAGACATGTATGTCTCCCTATATGGCTAAGATTGTTGGTCAGGAAGATTATGTGTATATCTGGACGCTAGGTAAGGAAGGTGTTGGTGATGGTCAAGACAAGCTGGTCACCGTTTCGGTGAACCCAGAGTCTCCGCACTACGGGAAAGTCGTCAATGTACTTTCTGTAGGTGGTCGCAATGAGGCACATCATTCCGGTTTAACAGATGACCGCCGTTATCTGTTTGCGGGTGGCTTGGACACCAACAAGATCTTTATCTTTGATGTCCATTCCAATCCAAGCAAGCCTTCACTGCATAAAGTGATCACCGATTTTGTAGAGAAAACCGGTGGTATGGTCGGCCCGCACACCATGTATGCGCTTCCAGGCAGAATCATGGTCAGCGCACTGTCCAACAACAAGGATCATGGCGGCAGAACCGGTCTTGCAGAGTTCACCAACGAAGGTGAGTTTGTAGCGGCGCACTGGATGCCGACGGATGAAGACCTGCGTGGTGCTCAGAAAGTCGGGAATATCGCAGACGGATACGGTTATGACGTCCGCGTATTGCCGCGCCGCAACGTCATGGTTACCTCCTCTTTCACAGGCTGGTCCAACTACATGATGGACTTCGGCAAGATGCTTGGAGATGCAGAGGCCATGAAGCGATTCGGTAACACCGTCGTTGTCTGGGACCTGCATACACGCAAGCCCAAGAAAGTGTTTGAAGTACCGGGTTCACCTTTGGAAATCCGCTGTGCATGGGGTTCCCAGAATAACTACTGCTTTACCACAACTGCACTGACTTCGCAGATCTGGCTGATCCACGAAGACGATGCCGGTGAGTGGCATGCCCAATCCGTTGGCGCTATCGGTGATCCTTCCCAGGTGCCGCTGCCGGTGGACATTTCCATCACTGCGGACGACAAGGGCCTTTGGGTACAGACCTTCATGGACGGCAAGACCCGACACTTCGATATCTCTGATCCGTTCAATCCCAAGCAGACCTATGAGCATGTGATCGGTTCCCAAGTGAACATGACCTCGCAAAGCTGGGATGGAAAGCGCATGTATTTCACCTCATCCCTGCTGGGGAACTGGGACAAGACCGGTGACCAGGACGAGCAATTCTTCAAGTTGTTCGAGTGGAACGGTAAAGAGCTTGTGCAAAAGTTCGCAATTGATTTCTATGCAGAGAATCTGGGCCGACCGCATCAGATGCGATTTGGTGCCTATTCACTGTATGGACAAAAGCCGAACTCAAAAGGCACAATGCTGTCTCAAAGGGTAGAGTAAAACGCGGCTTTGTTACAATGCTGTAATCAATAGCCAGATTTTATCTGGAGCAAGGCCGCCTTACAGGCGGCCTTGCTGTTTTTGGACTATGATTTTGCACATGGGTAAAGGTTTTGAGTATCTTGCGGTCTGCCTGATATTGCTTGTTTCATTGGTGGGTTGTGAGCGTCCGGCCGATGAGGAAGCCCCGATGCCTTGGTCACATGCGGCCCAGGTCGATGTGCAGGTGATAGCAGACGGGTGGAAACCGGAACTCCCTTACGATCCCCCGGAACCGGGTTCCTATACCTTGCCGGCTGTCAGTGTAGCCGGTAGCGGTCTCGTCTTGGATACGGATGGAAAGCAGTGGGAGTTGAGCGACCTGCTGGGCGACAAGCTGGTTCTCCTCACCTTTATCTATACCAACTGTTCGGAAATCAATGGTTGTCCTTTGGCAACGGCCGTGTTCTACAAACTCAAGGAGCGGTTCAAGGGTGAGCCCGAACTGGCCGATAAAATTCGCCTGATCAGTATCAGTTTTGATCCCAGGCAGGATACTCCTGCGGCGATGAAACTGTATGGCGGGGCATTCAGTGAAGGGGACCCGGAGTGGCTGTTTTTGACGACTCCCTCCGAAGAGGTGCTGGAACCTATTCTCCGTAGCTACGGACAGATGGTCATTCAGGAGTATGATGAGGACGGGAATTTTACCGGGACCATGGCGCATGTCTTGCGCGCTTTTCTGATCGACAAATCCCGCAATATTCGACAGGAATACAGCGTTTCATTCTTGCACGATCAGTTGATTGCAATTGATATAAAAACGCTTCTTATGGAAGACGGGGTGTTGACTGCACAAGCAGGTTCGTGATGAATCGCATGAACAAGGCCATACTGGTCATCAACGTCCTGGCTGTTCTCGCTGCTGCACTTTCGCTCTTTTCAGTGACTGCCTCACCGGGCTCTGCAGATGCGCCCGAGCTGCAGAATCGGGCGATATTCGGACCGGGCGATGTCAAACACGGCTATGAATCTGCCGATTACACGACCAGCACGCTGGATTTGCTAAACCGCATTGGCAAGGAGGCCGAACTCATCAAATTCGCCGAGCAGCCGCCGCTGGGACTTCCACCGGTGCCTGTACCTGCAGATAATCCACTCACGGCGAAAAAGATTCTGCTGGGAAGAAAGCTGTTTTTTGACCGTCGTCTTTCGATCAACAACACGTTCTCCTGCGCCATGTGCCATATCCCCGAGCAGGGATTTACCAACAATGAGCTCGAGACGGCTGTCGGTGTCGAAGGCCGTTCCGGCAAGCGCAACACACCGACGATTTACAATGTGGCCTACTTCGGCAAGATCTTCCATGACGGGCGTGAATCCACTCTGGAGCAGCAGGTGTGGGCTCCATTTCTGGCACGCAACGAAATGGCCAATCCGTCGATCGGCTACGTGATCAATAAAATCAATGCCATCGATGAATATGATGGTTTGTTTGAAGAGGTATTCCATGGCCGCGGGCCGACCATGGAAACCATCGGTATGGCCCTGGCCAGTTATCAGCGGACACTCAATGCAGCCGACTCACCGTTCGATCGCTGGTTCTACGGCAAGGAAAAAAATGCGGTCAGTGATCAGGTCAAACGTGGTTTCAGGCTGTTTACCGGCAAGGGGGCATGCAGTAGCTGCCATTTGATCCAGGAAGAGTCTGCCCTGTTCACTGACGACCGGTTGCACAATACCGGTTTGGGGTACGAGGTGTCCATGGGCCGTAATACCGGAACCACGAAGGTGCAGCTGGCACCCGGGATTTTCACTGAACTTGAAAACAGCGTGCTCGAATCGGTTTCCAGGTTCGAGAAGAACGACCTTGGCCTGTACGAAGTGACAGAGGATCCGAACGATCGCTGGAAGTTTCGCACTCCATCCTTGAGAAATGTCGCCCTGACGGCGCCTTACATGCACAATGGTTCGTTTCACACGCTGCGTGAGGTCCTGGATTTCTACAATCAGGGCGGAATCCCCAACGAGTTGCTCAGCCCCCTGATTCGCCCACTGAACCTGACGGATTCCGAGATTGAGGATTTGCTTGCTTTTCTGCAGTCACTGACGGGCGGCAATGTCCCGATACTGGTTACCGATGCCTTTGCGGCGCCGATCGGTGACGTCAGCAAGGATGATCCCGACTGGACACACAAGAACAAGTTGAAATACTGATTTATCCAACGGGATGGCATATCCCGCATCCCAAAACCGTATAAAGGAACCTTTGCGACAATGATGAGAGCGATCGGATGGTGTCTGTGTGGAGTACTGTATTTTTGTTGGTGTACAGTGCAGGCCAGGGCGCCCATGGAGCCTGTCTCGGGCCAACCGGTAGCAGAGGATTTCACGCTGCAGACCCTCGATGGAACGAGCGTGGGCCTGGGCGATTATCGGGACAAGTTCGTACTGCTGAACTTCTGGGCCACGTGGTGCGCGCCTTGCCGCAAGGAGATGCCGGCCCTGGATAATCTGCACAAGGAACTGAACCACGCCGGCCTTGAGGTTGTTGGCGTGCATGTCGGTCCGAGCCTGGACAGCATAAAAAGATTCCTGGACCAGGTGCCGGTGGAATTCACGATTCTCGTTGACCTGAATATGGAGCTTTCGAACTGGGGTGTCCTGGGTCTGCCTACGACCTTCCTGGTCAATCCGGAGGGCAGGATTGTCTACAGGGCAGTAGGGGAGCGTGAGTGGGATTCAGAGGAGATGATCAGGTTCATCACCAAGGCGATGTCCGGCAACCCGCGCCTGGTGGAGAGCGATGGGCCACACTCCGGGGCTTCGTCTTTTCTGGACTATCTGAAAGCGTCCCTGGGTCTGGATTCCAGAGAGGACAAGGAACGCGAACTGCATTCAAACTGACTGCAAGGGCACGCGGCTCTGCCCACGCGGGAACCCGGTGGACAGAGCAGCCGCTTGCAATGGAATTTCGGAAACGCGCTATTCCGCGGTCGTTGGACTGATTACGTTCTTGATTTCGGCAATCTTGTTTGCCGGAAATCCGCCTTCTTCGGCGTGCTTGCGTATTTCATCCTCGTTGGGTGCAATATAGGTGCAATAGACCTTGTCATCGGTCACATAGCTTTCTACCCACTGAATCTGCGGGCCCATTTCCTTTAGAATGCTGCACGATTTTTGAGAAATACCCTTGAGGTCGTCACCGTTCAGATCGCCGGCACCGGGAATTTCACGTTCGATCAAATATCTTGGCATGATTCGCTTCTCCTGATTAGTGTTATTTTCAGCAGTGGTCTGCTTGTAGCATAAGCTTGTTATTTGTGCGTTGGATTATACCAGCTTATCGGCGCAATAGTGTATCTGCAGACGGCATGTGGCATATTCAATGGTTGTCGGCATGGCGATGAAACTGCCTGTAAGTCGCTGCCATGCGCTGGATACTGTCCAGCCGTGAATTTGTGCCGACCTTGCGGGATTGCTGAAGATTGTCATGATGTTGCTGCTGTACTTGAGAAAAACACTGTCGTTCTCTGCCCTCCGGTGTGTAGCCGTTCTTCTTCTTGTCCTGCCTTGTCTGCAGGTCCATGCCGTACTGCCCAGTGACTCGACTGGAGATGCCTTCTACCTGCGAGCAGATGGGGGCGTGCATTTCCTTGACTTGCCTGAATCCAGCCCGTTTGTCAGGACAAACGGACGGGAAGAGGTTGTCGGTTTCCTCGAGCACTATGATGCTGAATTCAGATCCGGGTCACGGGCTCAATTTACAGTCGGGCGCAACTATCATGCCCTCGGGAAAGATCTGTTCACCGAGTTCAGCGGTTTTCTCACCTCGTACCGCTCGACACACACCAACGATTACAGTGAGGATGCCGCACCCTGGACCGAGGTGCGGACCCAGTTCGAGAATCAGTACTGCCCCCAGGGGACTGAACTCGGATCATGCATTACGGCCGAGACCGAGCAGTATCTCGTTTCGCTTATCAAGAACGACCCGTATGTCCGTTCCGTCGGCTGGATCGGCAGGATCGACGGTGGCGAAATCCCTTTCGGAACCCCGAATTTCGCCTGGGGTGATCCGATCCGGATCAGGACCGAGCGCAAGGTCGATTACCATGGCCTCGGTCTTGTAACCGGAACATTGTTTTCACAAACAGGACAGGCCCGGTCCAGGCTATATGCTGGACCCAGCTTCAGGAGACTGGAGCAGGAATCCGAAACCTTTGCCTATGAATCCAACCGGAATCCGGAGGTCAACAGCCTGACCCTGGAAGAAGACTTGAAAGCTTCATATTACGGTGCTGACTTCGGTGGCCGCATCGAGGTTCCGTTCAGGCAGCGCTGGCAACTGATGGTCGACGCCAAACTGGGACTCTTTTATCTTGATTCCGAATACGAGGGTTCACAAAGAACACTGCTGACTTCTGCAGACCCTGCCCTGGATGAGCTGACGGAATGGGACGATGATGATTCAAAAATGGCTGCAACGCTGGGCGTGGAGACCTCCCTGAGCGTGAACTTGTTTGAGAACCTGGTTTTGCGGCTTGCTGTCGGTGGCGAATACCTGTCCCGGGCTCCGGTAATGCGCTATGCAAGACACGGTGAAAGTCTGGCTAGCGGACAGCCTCACTCCGCAGCACGTATCGTGTATTCGGATGCTTTCGGCTATTTCGGTACAATTTCACTGGGTATCGTTCTGAGGCAGCTGGCGCAAAGGCGTTGACTTGGCCAATCCTGTTCTCCCCGGAAAGGCTGTCGAAGGTTCAGACAGCAACTTTTAGAGGGTATCTTGCCGGGAAATGCAGTAGAATATGGAGGTAGTCAACAGTTGCAGAGTTAGCACACAACCACCGGATTGAGATCTGGTGGGCTACAGGCGGGTTCAGGCTCGGTAGGCTGAACTGCTTCTCCATTTTCTCTTCACCTGGAATCAGTCTTCACTCGGTATTCGAGGATACATGCACAGTGGAAACGATGATACTAGTACCCGGGCGCTCACAAAAACAGGGCACATCGCTGAACAAGGGCAAGCTCAAGGATGAGTATCTGGCTGTGACGACCACAGCGGAACTGAACGAGCAGGACATGCGCCGGCTCAAGCTTAGTAACGGCGACAAGATTCGGCTAAAATCAGACGTGGGACAGGCCGTCGTCACGTGTACAGGTAAAAAAGAAGAAGACCTGCCCTCGGGAATGATTTTTATCCCCTATGGACCCTCTTCGAGCCAGCTGATGGGATCAGATACAGCAGCCTCTGGAATGCCGATGTCAAAGCATATGCAAGTCGAAGTGACCAAGGTGAAAAGCTGATCCGGGGCCACCGATTTACGTCAGTTGAGGAGATCTTATGCCAGAAGAAGCTGCTAAAGCCAAACCCAAGGAAAGCAAGAATATCAGGATTGTAAAAGATGCGACCTGTACGTTTTGCGGTTGTGTCTGTGATGACATGGAGCTTACCGTCGACCTCGACGCGCACCGGATCACCAAGGCCAAGAAGGCATGTGTGCTTGGACGGGCCTGGTTTTACGAGCACACGCTGGAAGAGCGCCCGGTAGTGCTGATTGATGGCAAGGAAGCCAGTTTGGATGAGGGCCTGGATGAGGCTGCCCGGATCCTGGTGGATGCAAAGTTTCCCATCACCTACGGGCTCAGCGACTGTCCGTGTGAAGCCCAGCGCGTGGCGGTCGATATCATGGACACCATCAATGGCAATATCGATACTACAACCTCGGTGTGCCACGGTCCGTCAGGCATGGCTTTTCAGGGCGTGGGTGAAAGCACGGCCACTTTGGGTGAAATCAAAAACCGCGCCGACCTGGTGATTTACTGGGGCGGTAACCCGGCGGAATCCCACCCCCGTCACTTCACGCGTTATGCCGTGACTCCGAAAGGCATGTTCATTCCGAATGGCAAAAAGGATCGCACCGTAGTTCTGATCGATGTGCGCAAAACACCCAGTACTCCTGTGGCGGATATCTTTGTACGGGTCAAACCCGGCAAGGACTTTGAACTGCTGTGGGCGTTGCGTGCCCTTGTCAAGGGCAAGAAGATCAGTGAGGACATCGAAGCACAGACCGGTGTGCCCCGGGAAACGCTGGATGACCTGGTGCACCGCATGAAGAGCTGCCAGTTTGGGGTGCTGTTCATGGGTATGGGCCTGACCATGACCCGCGGCCGGCATTTCAATTCCGGTGCCGTCTATTCCCTGGCGTCCGACCTCAATGAATTTACCCACTTCGTGGCCAAACCCGTGCGAGGTCATGGCAACGTAACCGGTGCGGACAATGTCGTTTCCTGGCAGACGGGATATCCCTTCGGCGTCAATTTCAACCGCGGATACCCGAGGTTCAATCCGGGCGAATTCACGACCAGCGATGTGCTCGCCAGGGGCGAGGCCGACGCTGCGATGATTGTTGCCTCGGACCCGGCCTCCAATTTTCCCAGGAAAGCCATCGAGCACCTGGAAAAAATACCGGTCATTTCCATGGACGTGAAGGAGACCCATACCACACGGCTTTCCAGGGTGCGCTTTGCGGTGGCGACCTACGGGATCAATACCGGCGGAACGGTGTACCGGATGGACGATGTTCCAATCTCCCTGCGCCCTGCATTTGATTCACCCTTCCCGACGGACCAGGAAGTCCTGGAGGGAATATGCAAGCGCGTGAAAAAAATGCTTTCAGGCAGCAAGGCCAGGGTTGCAGCTTAACGAAACATCTGCCAACAGCCGTCTTGCCGGATCGCAATAGTTTTGTTCAAAGGATAATCGGAACATGCCATCTGAATTAAAAATCGCAAACGGTCGTGTATACGATCCTGCCAACAACGTGGATGGAAACATCCAGGACCTGTGCGTGAGAGATGGCAAGATCGTGGAATCCGTCTCAAAATCTGCTTCCAGGATCGATGCGCGCGGCATGGTCGTGATGCCCGGTGCCATCGACATCCACTGCCATATCGCTGGACCCAAGGTCAACCTCGCACGCAAGCTGATGCCGGAAGACCATCGCCTGGATGTTCACCCGAAAACCGCGGTGACCCGTTCCGGGACCGGCGGTCTCGTGCCCTCGACCTTTGCCACAGGCTATCGCTATGCCACCATGGGCTATACCACCGCAATGGAAGCGGCGGTCCCCCCCATCACCGCACGGCATGTGCTCGAAGAGCTCGACGACACCCCGGTGGTCGACAAGGGCTTCTACGTGCTGCTGGGCAATAACGCATTCCTGTACAAACTGCTGAAAGAAGGGCGGAAAAAGGAATTCAAGGAAGCCATTGCGTGGTGGGTGAATTCAGTGCATGCCTACACGGTCAAGCTGGTGAACACGGGCAGCGATGAACTCTGGAAAGGCCGGAAGAACGCCAACATCACCGATGTAAACGAGCAGATCGATCATTACGACATCACGCCGTCGTTCGTGACGGAAAGTTTCATCGAAGCTGCACATGAACTGGGGTTGCCTCATCCGCCCCATATACATTGCAACAACCTGGGACACAGCGGCAATATCAGCACGACCCTGGATACCATGAAGGCAGCACAGGGCCGACGTGCGCATATGGCCCACATCCAGTTTCACAGTTTCGGCGGGGAGTTGAACAAGAATCCGATATCCGGTGCCCAGGAAATCATTAATTACATCAACGACCATGAAAATATCACGGCGGACGTGGGCCAGGTCATGTTCGGCAAGGCTGCGGCAATGACAGCAGACGCTCCTCTTGCCTGGATGCTGCGCAACGTCAAGGTTGACAAGTGGGTGAACGCGGATACGGAGTGTGAAAGCGGCTGCGGCATCCTTCCTTTCAGTTACCAGGAGAGCATCTACACCCACACCTTGCAGTGGGCCATGGGCCTGGAACTGTTTCTGCTGTCGAAAGACCCGTGGCGCGTGCTGCTGTCTACCGACCACCCCAACGGCGGCTCCTTCATGAACTACCCCAAATTGATCAAGCTGCTGATGGACAGTGCCTACAGGAAAGAGGCGTTGCAGCAGATAAACCAGAAGGCGGTTAATCGGACGGTACTTCCGGAACTTGATCGCGAGTATACGCTGAACGAGATAGCGATCATTACCAGGGCGGGTCCGGCGAGGGCCCTGGGTCTGAAAAACAAGGGCCATCTGGGTGTAGGCGCTGATGCGGATATCACGATCTATACGGAAGAAGAGGATCGGGAGCAGATGTTCAATGCTCCCCGCTATGTGATCAAAGACGGCACCACGGTCATCAAGGACCACGAATTTGCGACTGACCACAAGGGGAAAATTCTGCATTCCAAGCCGGGATACAACGAAGACATTGCAGATGAAATCGAACCTTTCTTTGAAGATTACTACTCGGTCAGGTTCAGCAACTATGCAATCAGCGAAGATTATCTCCATCTCCACGAGGAGGTTCCGACCCATCCGAAATCATGAAAGTCATGCGCATCAAGAAAGCGGAAATCACGGATACCTTTGCGGAGGCTTTCGGGATGTGGGGTGCGCGTGTCGTCATCACTGCAGATACCAAGCAGTGGGCACGTGCCGCAGCGGCATCCATGACCGGGTTTGCAACCTCGGTAATCCGCTGCAAGCTTGAGGCGGCAGTCGAGTGTGAAGTTCCCCCGGAGGCCACTCCGGACCGGCGTCCGGGCGTCAGCGTACTGCTGTTCACCATGAGCAGCAAGGCGATTGCAGGCCAGCTGATTGACCGGATCGGCCAGTGTGTCATGACCTGTCCCACCACGGCTGCATACAACGGGCTGGAATCCGAGAAGACGGTTTCCGTAGGCGGGAAGCTGCGCTTTTTTGGAGACGGATACCAGATCAGCAAACTCATCGATGGCCGCCGGCTGTGGAGAATCCCGGTCATGGAAGGTGAGTTTATCGTCGAGGAGTCCTTTGGCATCCAACCCGCCGTGGGTGGCGGAAACCTGATCATTCTGGGGACTAGCCAGCGGATTGCACTGCGTGCGGCGACCGCGGCCAGCAATGCCATGCGTGAGGTGGCCGGGGTATTCCTGCCGTTTCCCCAGGGAGTCGTGGGGTCGGGCAGCAAGATCGGTTCGCGCTACAAGTCCATGATCGCCTCGACCAATGACAGGTACTGTCCCACCTTGCGTTCGATTTCAGGTCAGGAAACGCTCCCGGAAAACGTGGCGGCCGGGTACGAGATCGTCGTGGACGGCTTGAACGAGGAGGTTGTCAAGCAGGCCATGCGCCGTGGCATCCATGCGGCAGCGGCTAGGGGAACCTTGATCATCACGGCAGGAAATTACGGTGGAGAACTTGGGAAATACAAGTTTCACCTTCATGATATTCTTAATTAGAACAATTTCTTATAAGTAAAATTACAAGTAATTTAGCATGAGCGCTACATTGTTACATATGCACACGGAGCCGCAGGTCCCGCTAGAGGCGGAGACGCTGAGTCCCGCTTTGATTGCGGGGCTGTCGGAGCTGGGAATCGAGCACCTGCAGGTGATGCATGGAAACGTCAAGGCCAAGGTGGGTGATTTTTTCAAGGTCACGGGAAAGGGAACTCCGGATATTCACATCGAAGGCGATCTTTCCAGGGTGAAAATGATCGGCGCCGGCATGTCCGAAGGTCGTGTGATTATTGAGGGAAATGTCGGCATGCATGTGGGCATCGGGATGTCCGGCGGTGAAATCCTGGTCAAGGGGGATGCCACGGACTGGGTGGGTCCGGAGATGTCAGGGGGGAGAATTACAGTGCTTGGCGATGCCGGTCACATGGTCGGCAGCGCCTTCCGGGGACAGTCGACGGGCATTACGGGTGGTGAAATCTTCATCCACGGCAATGTCAAGAATGAAGTCGGTAACTCCATGCGCCGTGGATTCATCGCGATCGGCGGGGATGCCGGAGATTTTACCGCGGTAAGCATGCGCGCAGGCACCATTGTCGTGATGGGCAGCACGGGCGTGCGCACGGGTGCGGGCATGGTGCGCGGCACCGTCGCCTGTTTCGGAGAGTCTCCGATATTGCCCAGTTTCGAGTATTCGTGCAGATATCAGCCATTGTTCCTGCGCCTCTATCTGATCAGGTTGCAGGAGCATGGATTTGAAGAAAAGATCACGGACAGGCATATCAACGGAAAGTATGACCGCTACAGTGGTGATGCGGTGGAGCTCAATCGGGGAGAAATACTGCTTTTTTCAGGCCAGTGAGGACCAGTTTATGATCATCGCAGCCCCTTCGTTTGCATAGTCTGGTACAGTTTGCAGTAGAGGAGATGATTTCATGACTACAGTCGTAACAGAAAATTGTAAAGGATGCCGGTTCACGGACTGCGTTGCCGTGTGCCCGGTGGCCTGCTTTCATTATGATGATGAGATGCTTTATATCGATCCGGACGTCTGCATCGATTGCAGTGCCTGCATCCCTGAGTGCCCTGTGGAGGCAATCTTTGAGGAAGATGACCTGCCTGACGGACAGGAGCAGTGGATCGAGATCAATGCCGAGAAAGCACCGGACCTGCCGTTAATTGAAGAACCGATGGAACCCTTGCCTGAAGCCGAGGAACGCAAGGCAGACCTGGGGTTCTAGGTCCTGATACGCCCGGCCATGATCCTGGCAGTCCTGCTCTGCGCGTTCTTGTTGTACAAGGCCGCAGCCAAATTGATATTCAGCCTGGAAAAATCCCATGAGCAGTCTGGGCAGTGAATCGAGTCCGCTTCGCGTGGCCATCGTCGGGAGTGGTCCGAGCGGGTTTTATGCCACCGAGGCACTGATCAAGTCCGGTCTGAATGTAGAGATCGACCTGATTGAGAGGCTTCCCGCTCCCTATGGCCTAGTGCGCAACGGCGTTGCCCCCGACCATCCCAAGCTCAAGCAGGCCATCGGAGTCTACCAGAAGATTGCCCAGAACCCCGAGTTCAACTTTGTCGGCAATGTCACGGTCGGAGCCGATATCAAGGCGGAGGAGCTGCAGCAGACGCACCATGCGGTGATGTACACCTGTGGCGCGGAAACGGACCGCCGGCTCGGCATACCCGGAGAAGACCTGGCAGGAAGCCATACCGCCACGGAATTTGTCGGCTGGTACAACGGACATCCCGATTACCGGGAGCGGAGCTTCGACCTGTCCCACGAGACCGCCGTTGTGATCGGGCAGGGGAATGTTGCAGCCGATGTGGCCAGGATACTCGCCAAGTCGGTCGATGAACTGAAACATACCGATATCGCGCAGCATGCGCTGGATGCACTTGCAAAGAGCCGGGTGCGAACGATTTACGTGGTGGGCCGGCGAGGGCCGGCACAGGCAAAGTTTGCCTCCAAGGAACTCAAGGAATTCCTGGAGATTGAAAATTGCCGTCCTTATATCGATCCCGGGGAACTGGAACTGAACCCGGCGAGCGAGGAGGAAATCAACTCCAAGGCAGGTCGGGGAAACAAGAAGAATGTCGAGATTTTCCATCAGTTCGCAGTTTCCGAGGATACCGGCAAACCGCGAATCTGCATCGCGACATTTTTAAAGAGCCCGCTGCGCCTGGAAGGTGGGGAACGGCTGGAGAAGGTCATATTCGAGAGCAATGAACTGTCCGGAGAGCCCTTTGGACAGTCAGCGCGAGGCACGGGGCAGACCACGGAGATTGCGTGCGGGATCCTGTTTCGCAGCATCGGGTACAACGGGGTGGCCATTCCCGGGGTTCCCTTTTATGAGCGTTGGGGCACCATTCCCAATGAAGCGGGACGCATCACCTCGGAACAGGGCGGTGCGGTCGTGCCCGGGCTGTACACGGCAGGCTGGATCAAGCGTGGGCCTTCAGGGATTATCGGCACCAACCGTGCCTGTGCGGTGGAGTCGGTTGAGGCCTTGCTGGAAGATGTCGGCCAACTCGATGCGGACCGGCCGGGCCGCGAGGCCCTGTATCAGATCCTGGACCGCAACGGCGTGCGCCATGTGAACTTCACCCAGTGGGAAAAAATTGATGCCGCCGAGGTTGCCGCCGGAGAACCCAGGGGCAAGCCACGCGAGAAATTCACCCGGCAGGCCGAGATGCTGGCGGTCGCGAACGGCTGAACTGCCCGGCTGACCCCAGCCTACTCATTGCCTGTCATAACGGAGACCCGCATCGTTAACGGGGCTTCCCCTTCTGGCAATCATCAGGTCACCATCTGGTGCCAGTACCCTACGTGATGGGATTCATGCTGTGTCTGCAATCTCGGCCAAAAACCGATCGGCGAATTCACGCAGCTTGACCGCACCCACGCCATTGATCTCGGCAAATGCGTCGCGCGTCGCTGGCCGGCGCCGTGCCATTTCCTCAAGCGAGCGGTCAGGGAAAATCACGTAGGCGGGCACACCCCGCTCTTTCGCCAGTTGCAGGCGCAACACTTTGAGCCGGTCAAGCAGCGCCTGAGCGGTGCCGCTCAGAGGTGCTTGCAGTGAGGTTTCAGTCGTGCCCCGGGCCTTGCGGGGACGTGGTGCCTGCGCCGGTTTCCGGTATTCGAAGGTGGATTGCCCGCGCAGCAGGATGCGGCCGGTTTCCGTGATTTTCAGACCTCCATAGGCTGCGATGTCTTGTGCCAGAAAGCCCGTGCTGACAAGCTGACGCAACAGTGCACGCCACTCCTGCTTTTTGATTGCAGCGCCGACTCCGAATGTCGGAAGCAGGTGGTGACCGGCATTCGCGATCTTGTCGGTCTCGGTGCCCCGCAGTACGTCGACAATGTGTGCGGCACCAAAGCGCTGTCCGGTACGATAAACGGCGGACAGGGCCATTTGGGCGAACTCGGTGCCATCGGTAAGCTCGACCGGGTTGATGCAAACGTCACAGTTTCCGCATGCATCGGTCGTTTCGCCGAAATACTTGAGCAGCGTGCGCCGTCTGCACGTCGGAGCCTCGCAATAGCCGACCAGTGCGTCGAGCCGTTGATGCTCGCGTCGTTTGCGGTCTGCATCAGTGTCTTCCGCATCTATGAAGGTACGGCGCATGCGGATGTCGTCCAGGCCAAACAGCATGTGCGCCTCGGCGGGTGCACCATCGCGGCCAGCACGGCCGAGCTCCTGGTAATAGGCCTCGATGGACGCCGGCATGTCGGCGTGGAAGACAAAGCGGATATCGGACTTGTCGATACCCATGCCGAAGGCGATGGTGGCCACCATGATGGTCCCGGGCTCGGTCATGAAGGCATTCTGGTTGGCATCGCGCTGCCCCTTGTCCATGCCGGCATGATAAGTGAGGGCACGGATCCCGCGGTCTTTCAGCAAGGTCGTCGTCGCTTCCGTCTTCTTGCGTGAAAGGCAATAAACAATGCCGCTGGCCCCTTCATGGCGCATCAGAAAGTCAAGCAGCTGGCGGCTGCCTCCTTCTTTGGCAGTGACCGACAGCCTGATGTTCGGCCGGTCGAAGCCCTGCACGTAGGTTTCGGCATTTCCGGCGAAAAGCTGCGCCACTATGTCGGTTCGGGTGATCTCATCCGCTGTTGCCGTCAGCGCAGCGATTGGCGTCTTTGGAAAAAGTTCATGCAAATGCGCGAGGTCGGCATATTCCGGGCGGAAAGCAGGGCCCCACTGGGAAATGCAGTGTGCTTCGTCCACTACGATCAGCGACAGCTTCTGCTGCTGTAGTGCAGAGAGCAGGGTTTCAGTCATCAGTCTCTCGGGCGAAAGGTAAAGCAGCTTCAAAGAGCCGGCCAGCGCGCGTTGCCATATTTCGATATTGGTCGCACGGTCATTCGCTGAGTTGATCGTGTCAGCGGCCACCCCGGCAAGCTTGAGCGAACTCACCTGGTCATGCATCAGGGCGACCAACGGCGACACCACTATCGCCAGCCCGTCCCGTAGAAGTGCCGGTATCTGGTAACACAGTGATTTACCGGCACCGGTCGGCAGCACTGCGAGCACATTGCGGTCGGCGAGCAAAGTGTCTATCACCTTTTCCTGACCTGGCCGGAAGGAGTCGAAGCCGAAGGTGTCGCGAAGGACCGCGTGCTTGCTGTTGGGTGGCGAGGCTGTAAATTCCATTACGCTTCAATTAGTCAAAAACGAGCCTGCAACCTTATTCCCAATCCCAACCGGGGACAAGCTCGATAATGTCTGAAGTTGATTTTTAGATATCCGTATACACCGCATTCTCATTACTGTGAATCTGGGCATTCTACAAATTAATAGGCGACTATCCAGAGACTTGTTCAAGTATAATTACATGATTCAATTCAGAGGCACGCTTCTGAATACCTGTGCACTCGACCTTCGGAAGGTGTCCTGCAAGCCAGCCGCAGGTTCTGTACGGGATGTCGAGCGCCTGTTTCCAGATGGCCGTGAAATCGAAT
Source organism: Gammaproteobacteria bacterium (assembly GCA_965203725.1). GTDB lineage: Bacteria > Pseudomonadota > Gammaproteobacteria > UBA4575 > UBA4575 > WTFY01. Next base: position 25,362 of record CBDBDH010000001.1, on the reverse strand, counting down.
AGAGTATGTATCCACGGTGTCAACAAGGGGCATGAGTCCAAGGAGTTGCTATGTTTGATGCACTGAGCGTCCCGTTCGGGTGCGTGATGATGTACAACGTTGTCAAGCTGAAAGAAGGGGTATCCGAGGAAGACATCGAGCTTGCAGTAGGCGAGATGTGCAATACGGTCAAGAATACCTATGGCGATGACGAGGGAGGCTTTCTCGGCGGGCAGGTATTCAAGTTTGCAGGATTCGTCTCGGACGAAGGCTCCATTGCCTCAAAGGAACAGACCAGTGAGCATGTCGCCATTGTCACCTACTGGAAATCCTTCGAGCAGCACGAGGAATCACATGCGGACGACGTCTTCAGGGAAAAGTTCGAGGCCTTGGGCGGCTTTGCCACGGAGACCTATGAAATCGGGTACCAGATGATGTGGCAGGGCGGCCCGGAATGAGGTACCGGTAGCCGACTACCGGTACACAGCAGATTTTTCCGGAACCGTCATGACCCTGCATATTTTCAATACCGCCTCGCGCAAAAAAGAGGAGTTTGTTCCGGCAGACCCCAAGCGCGTAACCCTGTACGTTTGCGGCCCTACGGTCTACAGCTTTCCTCACATCGGCAATGCCCGCCCCGCCGTGGTTTTCGATGTGCTCTACCGCCTGCTCATGCAGAAGTTCGAGCAGGTCGTCTATGTACGCAATATCACAGACGTCGATGACAAGATCAACGCAGCGGCCGCAAAGGAGAAGGTTCCAATCGGGGAAATCAGCGCCCGCTATACCCGGGCCTATCACCAGAACATGACAGACCTCGGGGTGCTTGCACCCGTGATAGAGCCCAGGGTCACCGACCACATGGAACAGATCATTGACATGATCAAGCGCCTGGTGGCTGCCGGAAACGCCTATGAAGCCGAAGGCCATGTATTGTTCCACGTACCTTCCTATCCGGGATACGGGGCGCTTTCCAGGCGCAACCTGAGAGAACTGATCGCCGGTGCGCGTGTGGATGTCGCGCCCTTCAAAAAGGACGACACGGATTTCGTCCTGTGGAAGCCGTCCGATGCGGATCAGCCGGCATGGGACAGTCCGTGGGGCCCCGGTCGGCCGGGCTGGCATATCGAGTGCTCGACGATGATCGAGCAGCACCTCGGGGAAACCATCGACATTCATGGCGGCGGCCAGGATCTGGTTTTCCCGCATCACGAGAACGAAAGGGCGCAAAGCACCTGTGTGCATGGAGGGACGCTTTTCAGCCGGTACTGGATGCACAACGGTTTTATCAATGTCGACCGTGAAAAAATGTCCAAATCCCTGGGCAATGTCCTGCTGGTACAAGACCTGCTTGAGCAGGCACCGGGTGAGGCCATACGGTTTGCACTCCTGGGTACGCATTACCGCAGTCCGCTGGACTGGAGCGATGAGATTCTGAGCCAGTCGCGCAGGAACCTGGACCGCCTCTACGAGGTTTTGGATCATCTTCAGGATATTGAAATCAGCCCATCCGCCCTCGATATGCCTGACGTGTTCATGGGTGCGCTGGAGGATGACCTGAACACTCCTGCGGCAATTTCCGAGTTGCACGGACTGGCGAAACAGGCCAGGACGGCTTCGGGGCAAAATGCCAAGGAGATGCTGAAAGGGCAATTGCTGGCGGCGGGCAGGCTGCTGGGGATCCTGCAGCAGGATCCGGCGGCGTGGTTTCGAGGGGCATCCGAGATCGACGAAGCGGAAATTCTCAGGCTGGTGGAGCTGAGGTCCAGTGCGAAAAAAGAGAGGAATTTCAAGCAGGCCGACGAGATCCGGGAACAGCTCACTGCAATGGGTATTCAGCTTCAGGATCGCCCGGACGGGACATCAAGCTGGAGGAAGGTGTAACCCGTGCCGGCAGACAGTATTACGAGTGGCGAGATCGATCGGACTCAATCCGAAGGCATATTGAGGTGATTCCTTGAGAGGCCTGGTGCCACCGGATCCTGAAGGAGGGGTATCCAAGATTCAATACGCTGTCGTGTATGTGCCCAAGCGCAGCCGCAAGAGATTCGCTGCGAATTGCGTGGAAATCAAGAGTGACGTCGAGCAGGCGCAGGCCGCTGCCGACCCTGGCAAGAAAAAATTTGCAGCCAAGGTGGTAGGACCGTCCAAGTCATCGGAAGGGCAGCTGATCTACTACCTGCTGAAATGGCTGTGATGCATGTCATCCCGTTTGTGGCCCATGGAGGCGTCGCGGTCTTGACCCCGGCAAGGCCTGACTTGTCCCGGCTGTAAAAATTCAAGACCCGGGCTCAAGGAATTTAATAGAATTGCGAATATGGACAGCTTGCCCGTCTATGTAGAAGCCCCGGCGCGCTTGCACCTCGGTTTTCTGGATCTTGAAGGCAGCCTTGGCAGGCGCTTCGGGAGTCTGGGATTGACGCTTGACGGCATTGCCACGCGGATCATCGTCCGGCGCCAGGATCATATCGATGTGCTGGGGGACCCGACCGGACGCGCGCAGGATGTTGCCAAGAAGTTTTTTGCGGCCAGGCAACTGGGTGGAGGTTGTCAAATTGAAGTGCTCGAACAAATCCCTGCACATTGCGGGCTGGGTTCGGGGACACAGCTGGCACTGGCCGTGGGCACCGCAATTTCCAGGCTGTACTCGCTCGACTGCACGCCTTCGGATATTGCTGAAGCTCTCGGGCGCGGAGCAAGGTCCGGTGTCGGTATCGGCGCGTTCCTGCATGGAGGGTTTTTGCTGGATGCCGGAAAGAGTGCCCATGACCGGGCTCCACCCGTGGTATCACGCCTGGCATTTCCGCCGGCCTGGCGCATGGTTTTCATCATTGACTCGACCCGGAAAGGGATGCACGGCAATGACGAAAACGAGCTGTTTTCGAGCTTGCCGGCCTTCCCACCGGAATCAGCCGCGCATTTGTGCCATCTGGTGCTGATGCAGATACTGCCTGCAGTCTCCGAACAGAATCTGGAAATGTTCAGCCAGGGGGTCAACAGGCTCCAGAAGTGCATTGGCGATTACTTCGCATCGGCCCAGGGGGGGCGTTATACTAGCCGCTCCGTCGGCGAGGCCATCGAATACATCGAGTCTCTGGGAATCGAAGGGGTCGGGCAGAGTTCATGGGGGCCGCTGGGGTTTGCCTTTGTCGGCAGCGAAATCCAGGGCCATACGCTGATGCGCGACCTGCAAACACGGTTTGCAGGAAATGAAGACCTGCAATTTAGAGTAGTGTCGGGGAAAAATTCTGGAGCCGTCATCCTGCAGCAGGACATGGCATCCATTTCCGAAGCCGCCGAGTCCTGAAGTCTGAAGGACAGACTCTCCGTTCTGGCAGACTGCCGGACGGTAGGCCCGGCCATCAGAACATCTCCATCTGAAGAGGGAAACAATGGAAAAACCTTACATCCTACACATGATTACACCGGCTAAGAACCTGAGCCCGTTCGACGTCAACATGGCGCTGGATGCCGGCTGGAACAATACCGTTGGCTATACCAGCGTGGAGATGGACGAAGTGGAAGCCCTGATCCAGGACGCCATATTCTCCCGGGGCCCTGCGGGCGCCAAGCGCACGGGAGTGTTCCTGGGCGGGCGCGACATGCACCTTGTGATGGGCATGCTGAAAATCTGCGAGTCATCGATGGTGCCCCCCTTCGAGACTTCCTGTTTTGCCGACCCCAGCGGCGCTTTCACGACGGCAGCCGGGATGATGGCCTGCGTGGAGCAGGGACTGAAAGAGAAGTTTGATACCGATCTTGAAGGCAAGCATGTCGCCATCATGGGAGGGACCGGGCCGGTCGGTTCTGCGGCGGCCGTACTTGCCGCCAAGGCAGGTGCGGACGTGCAGATCATGGGACGCAAAAAGAAAAAGTCGGAGCAAGTGGCCGAGTTGTGCAACCGCGAGTACGGTGACGGGGCCACGGGCATACGGGGTGAGGCCAACAGTATGATCGGTGAGGTCGCAAAAAATGCCGACGTCATACTGGCGGCAGTCGCGGCCGGTGTGCAGGTCATTTCCGAGGAGCACATCAAAAGCGCATCGGCACTGAAGGTCGTTGCGGATGTCAATGCAGTGCCGCCTTCAGGAATTGCCGGACTGGATGCCATGGATGACTGCAAGGCGGTCGAGGGCTCTGGCAGTGGTGCGGTCGGAATCGGGGCGCTCGTTATCGGCAACGTGAAATACCAGACCCAGCACAGGCTCTTGCGGGAAATGCGTGCTGCGGACAAGCCGGTTTTCCTGCATTTCGAGCATGCATTTGCAATGGCCAAGGAGATCAAACGGGGATAGGCGTATTTACCTGGTTGTAGCCACATCAGGCCGGGCAATCGCAGAGGCCCTGAAGGCGAGGGGCTATCCTGTCGCAGTGGTGGACGGGTTTGCCGATGTGGACACCTGTACGGTATCGTCAGTCCACCGAAAAGTCTCGCGCACTTTACTGGGTCTTCGGGAGAAGGAGGTCGCTGAAGCCGTGCGCGAACTTCAGGATGAATATTCCCTGGAAGGCCTGCTCTACGACTCGGCGCTGGAGTTTGCCCCCGGCTTGCTGGACGACATCAAGGCGCCCAGGATCATCGGCAACTCGAGCACGGTTCTTCGCCGCTGCAAGGATCCAAAAACATTTTTTTCGGTACTGGGCGAAAACTCGATCAGTTATCCGCAAGTGTGCTTCTCGCAGGTTCGGGGGGACCCCGGTCTGTGGCTGCAGAAAAATTCGAAGAGTGTAGGGGGCCGGGGGATTGCTCCCTGCACGCGGACATCCGGCCATGACCCGTCAGTCTACCTGCAAAGAAAAATGCAGGGCCTGAGTTTCTCCCTGACCTTTCTGGCCGATGGCGCCAGCATTGAGGTGCTGGGGTTCAACACCCAGTGGCACAGGACATGCGGGCCTGACAAGCCTTATGTGTACGAGGGCGCGGTAAACCGGGCTGAACTCACCTGCGAACAGCAAAGCATGGCACTTCACTACGCGGTGCGCCTGACCCGTGAGTTTCGCCTGGTCGGCCTGAACAGCATCGATTTCATCCTCTCGAATGACTGCGTGCATGTGCTTGAAATCAACCCGCGTATCCCGGCGACCTATGAGCTGTACGAGACTCGCCAAGGCCATCTGATCGGCGCACATATAGATGCCTGCATACATGCTAAACTCGCCCCGATGTCCGGCGAGCGTCCGGTTCGTGCACATGCGCTGGTCTACGCTCCGGAGCCGATGCAGATGCCTGCACACTTTGACTGGCCCTTGTGGACGGCAGACCGGTCGCATCCTGATGAGGAGATTCAGCAACATGAACCCGTATGCAGTGTGTTTGCGGGTGGCAGGAACACGGCACAGGCGCGAGCGATGATCCGAGCGCGCATGCAAAAGATACTGCAGGACCTAGGGCAGGCGGTCCGGCAGGCGAGTGTGTAATTTTTGGACAAGGGAATTAATGATGCAGGATGTAAGCGTTAATCAACTGGTCAAGCCGCTGGTTCAGGAACTCATCGACAAGCACGCCGCACTGCGGGTGGGGCCGGGAGAGTTCAGCAATGGAGCAAGATATATCGACGCCGGTATCGATTGCAGGGGCGGCCTTGAGGCCGGCCGGCTGATCGGTGAGATCTGCATGGGAGGTCTGGGCAGGGTGACCCTTTATCACGCGGCTGCAATCCGCGACTGGCCGCTGTCACTGCATGTGCACACTTCCAATCCGGTGCTTGCATGCCTGGCAAGCCAGTATGCGGGCTGGAGCCTGTCGCACGAAAAATTCCATGCACTGGGGTCAGGACCGGGTCGGGCCATTGCCTTGCGGGAAGCCTTGTTTGAAGAGCTGGGATATCGCGACAGTTGCGATCAGGCGACATTTGTACTTGAAGTGGATCAGCTTCCCCCGGTGGCCCTGATCGACCGGGTGGCCGAGGTCTGTGGCCTGCCGACGGATGCCCTGACGTTCATACTGACTCCGACACGCTCCATTGCCGGTATGGTACAGATCGTATCCCGGGTGCTGGAAGTGGCCATGCACAAGGTACACACATTGAAGTTTCCCCTGGACGATGTTCTGGATGGTTCGGCAAGTGCCCCGCTGTCCCCGCCGGGAGCGGATTTTGTGACCGCTATGGAGCGCACCAACACGGCTATCCTGTTTGCCGGCAGGGTCCACCTTTTCGTACAGGGTGACGATGCCAGTGCAGAACAGCTGTCACAGGAGCTTCCCTCGAGCGCATCCCCGGCGTACGGCAAACCGTTTGCCCAGATAATGGAGGACTGCGACAACGATTTTTTCAAGATCGATCCCATGCTGTTCAGTCCTGCCTCGGTAGCCGTGACAGCAGTAGAGAGCGGCAAGACCTTCAGGGGCGGGAGTCTGGCACCCGAGCTGTTGGCAGCATCCTTTTCCTGAGCCATGTCTGGACATATTGCAATCATTACCGATGACCCGGGCTGGCATGGCAAAGAGCTCCACCAGGCTTTCAATGCCAGGGGCTACCACTGCACGAATGTTTCCCTGACCGAGTGTTACCTCAGGACGGGGTCGGAGGCGGACAGCCTGGTGATCCCCGGTTTTGAGGGAACCCTGCCGACCGGTGTGTTCGTGCGCGGTGTACCAGGCGGGACCTTGGAAGAGGTAGTCTTCTACCTCGATATCCTGCATGCATTACGCGAACTGAATGTCCTTGTCTACAATGATGCCCGTGCCATCGAGCGCAGTGTGGACAAGGGTATGACCAGCTTTCTCTTGGAGCGCTCGGGTCTTGCGACCCCGCCGACCTGGGTAGGGAACCAGGTGCACCACGCCTATTCCTTTATACGAAAGCAGCTCGAACAGGGTTGCAAGGTCGTGATCAAGCCCCTGTTCGGCTCCCAGGGCAAAGACCTGCAGTTGATCACCAAGCCCAGCGATCTGACAGACTTCACGGTGTACAACAGGATCTACTACCTGCAGAAATACATCGACAGCGGCACGGCAGATGCGCATGACTGGCGTCTGTTCGTGATCGGTGGCCAGGTCGTGGCGGCCATGAGAAGGCAATCCAGCAGCTGGATCACCAATGTAGCGGCCGGCGGCAAATGCTACCCGGCCGTGCTCGACGAGCAGTTTGCGGTCATGGCGAGTGCCGCCGTGCAGGCCGTGCGCATGCAGTATGGAGGGGTGGACATCATACGGGATCGCGACGGCAAGCTGTGGGTCACGGAAGTAAACAGCATTCCTGCATGGCGGGGTTTGCAGGGTGTCAGCGGAGTCGTGGTGGCAGATCGGCTGGTCGAGCATTTTCTGGATCGTTTGCAGCATCGTTCCGGGGTAGAGCAGGCGATATGAGGTCAGGAGAGTGTCCGCCGCCTTGCGAAATACGATGCGGGAAAACGGCAGCCATTCAAATCTGATCGGCCTGTACCGGCATGTGTGCTGGCTGGACTTACAGGCCCTCAAGCCCGGCAACACCAGTATCCATTCCGATGCATCCACGCCGGGAGTCCAGGAGTTCCTGGACAGTGCCAAGGCGAGTGCACCCCTTTTGGCTAGCCCGGAGCTGACCCTAGGGGAACGGGTCCTGCAGGCCGTGCAAGCCACCCGCCGTGCGGTGGATACCAACACCAACCTCGGAATCATCCTGCTCACGGCCCCCCTGATCCAGGCCTGGCTGGGCCGGTCCGGCCGGAAACTCGAGGCGGCACTGCAGGAAACCCTGTATTGCACGACGGTACAGGATGCCAGGGATGTGTATCAGGCCATACGTCTGGCACAGCCCGGGGGGCTGGGACATGCCGATTCTCAGGATATATATGAAGAGCCTACAGTAACTCTTTTAAAAGCAATGGAATTATCTTCTTCAAGAGATCGCGTTGCCATGCAGTACTCAAGCAATTTTCATGACATTTTTCATTTTGGTCGTCTGCAGTACCGATCCCTGATGATGCGCTGGGGAGACGAGTGCTGGGCCACGTGCGGGCTGTACCTGGCCTTTCTGGCGCGCTTTCCGGACAGTCTGATCGGGCGAAAACACGGCATGTTAAAAGCGCAAGAAATAAGTGATATGATCACCCCGTTTGAAAAGGAATTCTGCCGTTCGGATTCGCCGGTCAGGTATAAGCCTCAGTTGCTGGAAATTGACGGCTGTCTCAAGCGTGACCGAATCAACCCAGGAACCACTGCGGACCTTACGGTAGCGAGCATCTTTGCAGAGGGACTGGAAATGCTGTAAAGCGTGTTATAGTGGCGTGCTAGCACAATTCCAAATTCCTAAAGGATACGGGCGGACAGATTAGTCTGCGGCTTGTCGACAACTAAAAATAGAACAGGAGAAAAATATAATGGCAATAATTAACAGAGTAATGGTCGGGGAATCACTTGTTAATGATAACGATCCCTCCGGCACCATGGCAGAGATTGCACATATTGACTTGCTGGTAGGTCCGCGCGGGTCGGCTGTGGAATCTGCCTTTTGCAATGGCCTGGTAAACAACAAGGACGGTTTTACTACCCTGTTGGCCGTGGTTGCTCCAAATTTACCTTGTAAGCCCAACACCATGATGTTCAACAAAGTGACCATCAAGGGTGCAGGCCAGGCAGTTCAGATGTTTGGTCCCGCGCAGGCGGCAGTGGCGAAGGCCGTTGCGGACAGCGTTGCCGATGGCACCGTGCCTGCTGACGAGGCAGATGATCTCTTCATCTGCGTGGGTGTCTTCATCCACTGGGAAGCCAAGAGTGATGAAGCCATTTACGAAAACAACTACAAGGCTACGAAAGAGGCCCTGGTACGTGCGATCAAGGATGAGCCGAAAGCTGCCGAGGTAGTAGCCCAGAAAGACAGCGCAGAACACCCGTTCAAGGGATTCTGATCCGCTCTTCAGCCTAGCTGTAAAAATGCCCCGCACCCGCGGGGCATTTTTTTTGCGGCTTCTTCCCTTTTGCCGCACCGAAAGTCATTGCTCGAAACGCCGCAGGTCCTCCTTGCCGATCGTTTCACCATGCAGTGCGGTGGCAAGCAGTGCACCGGCAGCACCCAGGTCTTTCAGATGCAACAGCTCAGCCAGGGAACTGATTCCGCCGCCGTAATAAATGTTGCACTGATCAAACAGCTGTTTGAAGCCCAGTCCGCTAGGGAGGGACGGGCCGCTGTTTGTGCCCACCTGATCGAGGTTGAGAATAATGACATCGGATGGCCACCAGTCCCAAGTGTGCAGGATGTCTGGTGAACCCAGGAACCCTCCCGACCTGTAATCTACAGAGAGTATGAAGGGATGCCTGCCATGGTCTTTCACCAGGGATGCAGCCGTGGATGCAGACTGCACGGATTCGGTAGACAAGATGATGCGCAGCGATAGCGTGTCCGGGTTCTGCAGGTAGTGATCGAGCAGCGAGAGTCCGCTATCTAGCCAGATTTCAAGGTCCGGGTACTCGAAGCCAAGTGACCGGATGATCTCCCTGTTATCCCCTTGCTGCTCGATGGCGTCGAGGTCCGCTACGTAAAGTGTGCGGAAAGGATGAAGCCTGAGGTAGCCGCGGACAATTTCCAGCGGGTGCGAAGAGGGGCATAGGGAGGATTGTATTGGCCTATAATGCTTGCGGCTTCCCTTTTTTGCATGGACAACCTGTCCCCTGGAGAGGTCCAGTACCGGAATGATCTGCATCACATATCGATGAATATCCTGATTTTCGAGTATATCACTGGTGGAGGCCTGATCGGCCAGCCGCTGCCTTCCTCGCTTGTGGGGGAAGGCGACATGATGCTGTCCGCCGCCGTCAACGATTTCCGGGTATTGCCCGGCTGCAATGTCCTGGCACTCAGAGACCATCGCCTCGGCGAGGATGTACCAGGGGTTCGCACGGTCGTGGTCGGGCCGGGAGAGTCCTGTGAAACCAGGCTGGATGCATTGTCAGATACCGTGCATTCCATGCTGCTCATTGCACCGGAAAACGATGAGATTTTGTTTTCGCTGTGCAAGAGGTACTCGGAACAATCATTTCAATTGTTGAATGCCGAACCGCAGACCGTCCGGCTGGCCAGCCACAAGTTTGCGACCTACCGGCATTTGCTGAACCATGGGATTTCACAAGTTCCGACCTGCAGAGCGGCGGATGTCGGGTCCCTGCCAGGCGATCGATTCGTGATGAAACCGGAAGATGGAGTGGGCTGCACCGACATCTCCCTGCTGGGGAGCCGGTCTGAATTGCAGGCTGCAGCCGCAGGCCCCGACCACGAACGCTTCATATTCCAGCCCTATGTCCAGGGAGTCCATGCCAGCCTGAGCCTGTTGTGCTGGGGTGGCGCGTGTCACGTATTGAGCTGCAACAGGCAACAGGTTCGGGAAGCGGGCGGATCTTTGTTGCTGACGGGATGCCGGGTAGGTGCATTCGAGAAGCAGAAATTTGCAGGCTTTGCAGACCGGATCGCCCGTGCGTTGCCGGGATTGCGTGGTTATGCGGGCGTGGATGCCATCGTCACGGAGAAGGAGATTTTGCTGGTGGAGATCAACCCGAGACTGACCACTTCCTATGTAGGTCTTGGCTCTGCCCTTGGCGCGAACCCCGCACAATGGATCCTGCAGTGCTTTGCCGAGCAGGCATTGCCTGCGACCGTGCCATCCCGCAGGGTTCCTGTCGACGTGGACCTCGAGGGTAGACGTGTCGCCTGAGAGCGTGATGGGCCTGGATGTCGGGGGTGCCCATCTGAAGGCGGTCTTGGCAACCGGGGCCGGACAGGTATCGCGGGTCGCGCAGGTGCCATGCCCGTTGTGGAAGGGGCTGGAGCAGTTACATGCCGCGATCGACCGGGTCCGGGAACAGTTCGACTGCTCACACTGCATGCTGGCCGTCACGATGACCGGGGAACTGGTCGATCATTTCGGGGATCGCAAGGAGGGCATCGACCGGATTACCGAGACCCTCCGGCACCGGTTCGAAGATAACGAAATCGTCTACTTTGCCGGAACCGAAGGGTGGGTGCACAGGAGTGAGCTTGGCAGCCAGTTTGTGCAGGTAGCCTCTGCAAACTGGTTGGCCAGCGGGAGTTTCATTGCCACGCGGCTAAAGGATGCACTGCTCATCGATATCGGCAGCACCACGACGGATGTCATCGGCATTCGCGAGCACCGCGTGGTAAATGAGGGTTACACGGATCCGGAAAGACTCCATGCACGCGAGCTCGTGTATTGCGGGGTGGCACGGACCCCGGTATTTGCGCTTTGCAGCGCAGCCCCGGTGGAGGGCCGCCTGATTCCACTCATGAGTGAGTATTTTGCAAATGCTGCGGATGTGTACCGGCTTACTGGAGAACTTCCTTCCCACGCGGACACCGTTTCCACACCGGATGGACGGGGCAGGGACCAGAACTCGAGTGCAATCCGGCTGGCGAGAATGTTCGGCTACGATGCAGCAACAAAACCGCAGGACACGTGGAAGGCCGTGGCCGTCTACGTACGTGAACAGCAGGTCCAGGCCATCCTGGGTGCCTGTCGCAAGCAGATGCTGAGGACTGGACTGGGCCTGGATGCACCGGTTGCCGGCGCCGGAACAGGGCGGTTTCTTGTGCGTGAAATCGCCAGGCGTCTGAACCGACCCTACGTGGATTGTGCCGGCCTGTTTGAACAGGAAGGCGCGAAGGACGGGCCGGATGCCGGGGACTGTGTACCGGCCGCCTCGCTAGCCTGCCTGGCCTACCGGAGGTACTGCCTGTGAGCGGACTTTCGTTTGCCGATCTCCCCTACCTTGAGGACAGTGCACCGCTGTTCGACAGGATTGCGGAGGAACCCTGGGCTGTTTTCATCGACAGCAGTCCGGCTCCGGGTGCCCGTGGCCGCTACGACATCCTGGCATCAAGACCCGAGGTACGCATCACGACACGGAACCACAGGACGAAAATACAGACCTATTCCCAGTCCTATACGGTCCTTGAGGGTCCCTTTGCCGTGCTGGGTGAGCTGCTTTCCCAACCCTGGAGAAACGCAACGGACCTGCCCTTTACCGGAGGCGCGATCGGATTCCTCAGCTATGACCTGTGCCGCTACATGGAAAAGATCCCTGCCATTGCAACAGACGATGTCGGCGTCCCGGACATGGTCATGGGGATCTATTCCTGGGCCGTGGTGGTTGACCACATGAAAAAAAGGTCCGTGCTGATCGGCGATCGTTCCCGCACGAGGGTCAGGCGGGACTGGAACGAACTCATCAAGCTTTTCGCCGGCTCGGGCACACGCGCAAAGTCGCCGCAGTTCCGGGTAACCACCCCGGTGACTTCCAACATGACGCAGGAGTATTACAGGCGCGCTTTCGGCCAGGTGAAAAAGTACATCCTGCAGGGCGACTGCTACCAGGTGAATCTGGCGCAACGGTTTGCTGCAGGGGTAGAGGGCAGCCCCTGGTCCGCCTACCGGATATTGAGGAAAATCAATCCCTCTCCCTTCAGCGCCTACATGAACTACCCGGAGTTGCAGGTGCTGAGCAATTCACCGGAACAGTTCCTGTCGGTCAGGGGAAAGGCCGTCAAGACCCGGCCCATCAAGGGCACGCGTCCACGCTCCCCCGATCCGCGCAAGGATCGCGTGCTGGCACAAGAGCTTGCCGACAGCCTGAAGGATCAGGCCGAGAACCTGATGATCGTGGACCTGATGCGAAACGACATCAGCAAAAACTGTGCACTCGGATCCGTGCAGGTACCCAGCCTGTTTGATGTTGAAAGCTTCCCGAACGTGCACCACATGGTGAGCACCATCACGGGGAAACTGCCAGAGCGGCGTTCGGCACTGGATCTGCTGCGCGGCTGTTTTCCGGGAGGTTCCATCACCGGCGCGCCCAAAATCCGTTCGATGGAAATCATCGAGGAACTGGAACCGCATCGCCGTGGAATCTACTGCGGCTCCATCGGCTACCTGGGCTTTGACGGAAACATGGACATGAATATCGCGATTCGCACGATCCTGCACCGGCGAGAGCACATGTATTTTTTTGCAGGCGGCGGGATCGTCCAGGATTCCAGCGCGGAAGCAGAGTACCAGGAGACCCTGGACAAGGCGACGGCCATGATGCGTTTGCTGGAGGGAAACCGGGCGGATGCCCTGGGTCATTAAAATAGGCGGCAGCCTGTACGCAAGCAGGCGTTTGCGGGAATGGCTGGATACGCTGCAGGCCCTGGGTTCCCATCAACTGGTGATTGTGCCGGGTGGCGGCCCGTTTGCGGACCAGATTCGCAAAGCCGATAGACAGTTTGGCCTGGAGCCCGCGCAGGCTCACCGCATGGCGGTGCTGGCCATGCAGCAGTTTGCCTACCTGATGGCATCCATTTGCCCTGGACTTCAGCTTGCCAGTAGCAGGGAGGAGATCCATGCCTGCTGGAAGGAGGGCTGTGCGGCCATCTGGGAGCCGTACCCCTTGGTCAGCCGGCAGTGTGAACTGCCGAAGACCTGGGAGGTCACCTCGGACAGCCTTGCCGCCTGGCTGGCCGGGTATCTGTCCGTAACGCAGCTGCTGTTTGTAAAATCCTCCCCGCTGACACTTTCCAGGATGCCGGTGAACCAGTTGCAAGCGCATGGCTGTGTGGACAAGGTTTTGCCGGGGCTGCTCGCCGGCACTGAAATCAAGGCGCATTTCCTGCACAAGTCCAGGGCAGGCGAGTTCGAGCAATGGCTGGGCAGGGATGCTCCATGATCCGGAACTTTTTGCATCGATTTGCGTACCCGTGTATAAAAATGCGCATGGATAAAGCAAGCTGATGTTCCAGTCCTCGGTAAGCGCCTTCTTTCGCATTGTCACGCACTATCCCTACCCCGTGATCCTTTGCGTGCTCGCACTGATCGCGGCCACCAGTCCGTATATCAAAAAGCTGGATATCGACTCCTCTGCAGACTCGCTCATGCTGGAGAGCGACCCCGATCTCAAGTATTACCGGGAGGTGCACCGCAATTACAGCACGGATGAATTCCTGATTGTCGGGTACAAGCCGAACGGCGAAATGCTGAGCCAGGAAACGATCCTGCTGATCGACGGGCTGGTACGCAAGTTCGAAAATCTCGACCGTGTCGAGGCGGTGACTGCGATCACCACCGTGCCGCTGCTGACGCAGCCGATCAAGGACGATGAGACTGGCAGCATCGAGTATCCCAACCTGCTGTCGCCCGGGGTCGACATCGACAAGGCCAGGGAGGAATTCACCACGAGTCCCATCTACCTGGACAATCTGGTGAACCGGAACCTGGGCCTGACTGCCATCCATGTGGGTTTTTTCAAGAACCAGCTGTTGTGGGACCTGCAAGAGCAGCGATACGCGCTTTTGCAAAAGCGAGACGACGGGTCCATGACCGGGGCGGAAGAAGACAAGCTGGAGTCGATCCGCGCCGACATCCGCGAACAAAGGGATCTGAGCAACGAGCACTACAGGCAAGTCCTGACTTCCATGCGTGGCGAACTCTCGGACCTCAGGGATAGCGGCCAGTTCTATCTGGCGGGTGCCCCGCTGGTGAACAACGACATGAAGGATTTCGTTCGCCAGGACCTGACCACCTTCGGCGCGGCCATTGCCGTCATCATGGTGATCGTGCTGCTGATCTTTTTCAGGAGCCTGGCCTGGGTGTTCCTGGCGCTGGTCTGTGCCGTGCTGAGCGTCCTGCTGGTTTCCGGGCTGATCGGGCTGATGGACTATCAGCTGACCGTGATCTCGTCGAACTTCGTGGCCTTGCTGCTCATCTTCTCGATCGCCTTGTCCATACACGTGATCATTCGCTACCAGGAAATCCAGTCCCTCAATCCGGATGCGAGCACCCGGGAAAATACCCGGACAGCGGTTTCGCAGATCGTGACGCCCTGCCTGTATATGGTCCTGACGACCGCCATCGCCTTTTTCTCGCTGACGGTCAGCGACATACGCCCGATCATCACGTTCGGTCACATCATGATCCTTGGCCTTTTCTGCGCGTTCCTGCTGACATTCACGGTGCTGCCGGCATTGATCACCCTGTTTGAACCCAAGCCCCGGCAGGTCCGCAAGGATACGTCCTCCGTGCTTCTTGAACGGGTGCTCAACCTGGTGCTGGGAAACAAGATGACCGCCGCCGTGATACTGACGGGGATGTTCCTGTTCAGCCTGGTGGGGATCGGCCAACTCACCGTGGAAAACCGGTTTATCGATTATTTCAAGAAGTCCACGGACATCTACCAGGGACTGGCCGTGATCGACCGGGAACTGGGCGGCATTTCCCTGCTGGAGGTGATCCTGGATGCCACGCGGGAAACCGCAGCGGAGATTGACCTCGGCGGGGAGGACGACGAATTCGACGAGTTCGACGAGTTCGACGACTATCTTGCGGGTCTTGAGGACACCCAGGACGATTTTACCGCGACGAGCTACTGGTACAACCGGCTGGGGATCAGGAAGATCGATAAAATCCACAAGTATCTCGAGGACTTACCCGAGATTGGTAAAGTATTATCACTTTCAAGTATTGAAGAAGTGATGCGGCTGGTGAACGACGGGCAGGCGCTCGAGGACTTCCACCTGTCGATGGTCTACTCGAAGGTGCCGGAAGAGGTGAAACAGGCCATGATCGCCCCCTACGTCTCCGCGGATGGAAGCCAGGCCAGGATTCTTGCGCGCATCCGGGATTCGGATCCTTCCCTGGTCAGGAACGACCTGCTGAACAAGATACGTGCCGACATCGGAGGCAATCTGGTCAGGGGCAACGAGGACTTCAGGCTGACCGGGATCAGCGTGCTGTACAACAACGTCCTGCAAAGCCTGTTCCATTCGCAAATCCTGACCCTGGGCACGGTGTTTGCCTGCATCCTGGTTGTACTGACCTTCCTGTTTCGCAGCCTGAAGCTGGCCCTGATCGGGGCCCTGCCGAACATGTTCACCGTGCTCTTTGTCCTTGGACTGATCGGCATGTCGGGAATCCCGCTCGATATCATGACGATTACCACTGCCGCCATCACCGTCGGGGTCGGTGTGGATTACGCCATTCACTACATTCACCGTTACAAGCGGGAGCGTGCGCGAAAAAACAGCAACCACGAGGCCATTCGCACCGCGCAGACCACGGCCGGCAAGGCGCTTTACTTCACTTCGATCACCATCTCGCTGGGATTCGTGATCCTGGTGCTGTCGAGCTTTTTCCCTTCGATCTATTTCGGCTTGCTGACCAGCATCGCCATGCTGATCTCCCTGTTCGCAACCTTCAGCGTGATTCCCTTATTGCTGGAGACCACGGCCCCGGCGGGCTCTCACGAGGAGGTGGTCCGTCTGTAGAGGGTATCCGGGACCGCCGGAATCGCTCTTCTGACTTCCCGCAGGGCCTGCTCGTCTACACAGCCGATTCTTTCCCGGTCCGAACACAATGCCGTGCGAAACCCGACGTAGTCGGGAGCCACTCTCATCAGGGTCGGGATATCCCCGATCGTCAGGGAGCCTGCCAGCCCCGTAAGCAGGCCGGACTGGCGTGAGCGATTCACGAAATACTCGAGCGTGAAGATGTTTTGATGCTGAAGCAGGCTGCCCGAGCCCTTGCCCGCAGTGTCCAGCATGATGCCTTTCAGGCCAGCCTGCTTCACGCTGCGAATGACCTGATCCATGTCAAATTCGGTATCCGCAAACAACACCGCAATGACCGCGATGCCGATGTGCGAGCAGGAGGCCAGGCCCGGCAGGCAGTCATCAATGTGGCGCTGGCTGAACATGCCCACCTTGACGTAATCGACCCCGGTTTCCGCGGTTTTCATGACCCGGTCCTCGATCGCGCTGGGGCTGGCGGGCAGGTCACCGATGGTGGCGCTGATCCGGCATTTTTCCCATAACTCGTCGACGATGCGGTACATGGTGTCCAGGGGAACGGCTCCAAGGGCACCGTCGCGCGGTTCCTTCAGGTCGACGATATCGGCCCCTTCCCGGCAGGCCAGGCCGGCCTCTTCGAGGTTGCGTACGCTTGCAAGCATCCCTGTCATTGCCGGTTCTCCTTCTTCGATGTCTGAAAACTGTCCACCTTCGTCATCAGCCAGTCCCACGCCTCAAGCTCGCGTGGACCCGCAGTCTTGTCCACGCAGGTTCTCAGGTAGCTGATTTCCTGGCGGACCCTGGATTGAGGCAGCATGTGCAACCGGCTGACCAGGATCGCAAGTTCGATGACGGCCGACTGCGCACGATTATAGCCGTGAAAGGGTGCATGGGTCGCTTCATGCAGGATCTTGCAGGAGTACCTCGGTCGCACGGGGTCGTCCACCCTGGCAGCCACTTCCAGTTCCGCATGGGCCAGGCAGCCCTCAAGGCGCATCCCCGGGATGACTTCCGTGCGGCATGTGGGCCAGTCGTTGCGCCCGGTCAGGCAGCCGGCGTAAACGCGAACATCATCTGTGTAGTTGAGCGTGGCTGTGCCCTGTCTTTCCAGGTTGTCCAGCGTGGTGGACGGCTTGAAGGGCAGGATGACCAGATTCTCCCCGTCTTCATGGATTCCCATGGGCGCGATATGCACACCGCCATTTTCCTTGACCGTGGTAACGATGCACTCTCTGATGAATGGCATGCTAGTTTCTCCCCCTGTTCTTGCGTTTGGCCTTGCGGGCCCTTCGGGTGTGCATGGTTGAGCCCGCGGCCTTGTAGCGGCTGAGGTCGTCGGCTTTCTTTCGTGTCGCCACACCCCAGCTCAGCTCTTCATCCTGCTCGTATCTCTTGCCAAGCTGCCAGGCAATCTGGGCGCGGGCATGCTCGACGCCAAGATAGAAGGCATGACCCCCGTCATCTTCCACATCCAGGTGCGGGTAGATTTCGTAGGGATCCGTGGTGGTGTGCATGCCGTCGCGATTGTAGGTATGAATGCCCTGGCTGCTGAGTTGTATCCGGTAGTTGGAATCCCGTACCTGCCCGGCGAATTCCCCGATTTCCTCGGCCGTGTAGGGAAACGGTTCGCATTCGTGCAGGCCGATCAGGCCGCTGTCATAGCCCTTGGGCAGGGTATTGTCCATTTTCGCGGCATGCATGATGCGCCGGGCGAGGTCCGCTTCGCGCACGGCATGCCGACAGTGTTCGCTGACTTCCGTGACCAGCAGATGCTGGATTGCGAGTTCCGACATGATGCCGGCCAGCAGGGCGCTGGTGCCGGCCGAATCCGCGTGCGTGAGCTCGGTCAGGTTCCCGGTGCCCATGATGATCTCGGCATCCGGAAAATGTTTGCGCAAATTGCGGTAACGAACGATGGATTCCGTAAAACCGAAATGGATCGGGTCAAGGATCGAGTCAACGATGAAGGACTTGCCCTGCCTGGACAGGATGCGCATCGCCCGGTACAGGGAACGGGCGTTGTTCGGCGGGTGGCCGATCACGATGGGCACCGCGTCCACTTCTTCTGTCACCCACAGGGTTTTTTCACTCAAGCTCAGCAGGTAATCCGCACCTGCGTTGGCCCCGGTAATCAGGTCCCGGGGCTCCAGCGAATCGACACTGACCTTGAAGTTTTCGGCCTTGAGCGCCTCTACGGACTCGCCAAGGTGCGGGAAAGAGGTGCCGGGCAGGCAGCCGACGTCAATGACGTTGGCCCCGTCCTGTTGATAGGTGTGTGCCCGCCTGACAATCTCCTCGGCGGACATGTTTGGAGCGTCCACGATTTCCGCAAAAATCTGCACGCTGTAAGCGCGCAGGTCTGTTTTTCTCGCGGATTGCCCCAGGTATGCGGGCAAATCCTTGAGTTCGGTCGGGCCACGTTCGACTGCGGTTTTCAGGGACCTGGAAAGAGCCCCGATCTCGCCGCGGCAGCGTCCGGGAATGATGATCCGGTCAGCCCCGCCCGTATCGGTGAGGCGTTTTTCAATCAGCCCGGTGGTCATCAGCGCGGCAACGCTGACCCCGAGCTGGCGTATCTCGTAGGTAAACTCCGTCGGCTGCATGGACTCCAGGACGCGTCGCAAACTTTTTTCTGCAAGTTTGCCGGTCAGGAATAGGATGTGCTCGCTCATGCCCGTGGTGTGCGTCAGGCAATCCTTGTGGATGGCCGGAGTCAAGTATATATCACCTGCAACGATTGACTTGGATGATCTGCACCGAGGCATCGGTTTCCGTGAAGCTGGACCTTGCACAGGGCAATCGCCTGTCTGCCGTGCCTACTGCCGGATACCTGAATACGCTATGATACGGTTCCTGAATCCAGCCGGGAAAAACGATGGAAACCAATGCACTACAAAACCTGATCGGGGACCTGCGGGCACGCGCCGTTCATCTCAGGGGGTATCTTTGACTACGAGGGCAAAAGCGAGCGCCTGCATGAACTCAACCGGGAGCTGGAGAGCCCGGACATCTGGAGCCAGCCCGAGGTTGTGCAAAAACTCGGCAAGCAACGGGCAGAACTCGAGACAGTCGTGCAAACCATCGAGCACGTGGAAGCGGGCATCGCGGATGCCGGCAGCCTGCTGGAACTGGCGATAGACGAGGGGGACCAGGACGCCATCCAGGCCGTCGAGGAGGACCTGTCGGAGCTGGAATCCAGCATCGCCAGGCTTGAGTTCAGCCGGATGTTCCCGGGTGAAATGGACGCCAGCAACGCCTTTCTCGACATACAGTCCGGCTCCGGGGGCACGGAGGCCCAGGACTGGGCCGAGATGCTGTTGCGGATGTACCTTCGCTGGGGAGAGCGCAAGGAGTTCGCGACCGAACTGATCGAGGTTTCGCCAGGTGAGGTCGCCGGCATCAAGAGTGCAACCGTGCGGTTCGGGGGCGAGTATGCATTCGGGTGGCTGCGCACGGAAACCGGTGTGCACCGGCTGGTACGCAAGTCACCGTTCGACTCGGGTAACCGAAGACACACCTCCTTTGCAGCCGTATTTGTTTCTCCCGAAGTGAACGACGATATCGACATTGAAATCAATCCTGCCGACCTGCGAATCGATGTGTACCGTGCCAGTGGCGCAGGCGGCCAGCACGTCAACAAGACCGAGTCCGCCGTACGCATCACCCACCTGCCCACCGGGGTGGTCACGCAGTGCCAGAACGACCGCTCCAAGCACAGGAACAAGGACACCGCCATGAAACAGCTGCGCGCCAAGCTGTACGAAATGGAAGAGAAGAAACGGAACAGCGAAAAGCAGGCCCTGGAAGACAGCAAGGCCGATATCGGGTGGGGCAGCCAGATTCGTTCCTACGTGCTCGACCAGTCCCGTATCAAGGACCTGCGCACTTCCGTCGAAACCGGCAACACCCAGGCCGTGCTGGACGGCAATCTCGATGCCTTCATCGAGGCGAGCCTCAAGGGCGGGTTCTAGACGCGATGTCCGAAAAAGATCCGATGCCCGATGAAAACCGGCTGATTGTGCAACGCCGGGCCAAGCTGGATGCTATCAGGAAAAAGGGTCCGGCCTTTCCGAACGACTTTCGAAGGGACGCACTGGCCCAGGACCTGCAGGATACGCTTTCCGGAAAGTCCAGGGATGAGCTCGTTGCGCTGAACCGGTGTGTGTCGGTCGGTGCCCGCATCATGGCGAAGCGAAGTTCCTTTCTGGTGCTGCAGGACACAAGCGGTCGCATCCAGGCCTACCTGGATCGCAAGAATTCCCCGGAATCGCTTACCGGGGAGGTCGATGCATGGGATACCGGGGATATCGTTGGGGTCACCGGCCCGGTTCACAAGTCCGGCAAGGGGGATCTGTACATCAGGATCCAGTCCGCCGTCCTGCTGACCAAGTCCCTGCGGCCGCTGCCTGAAAAATTTCACGGGCTCACTGACCAGGAACAGCGCTACCGGCGCCGCTACGTGGACCTGATCATGAACGAGGACTCGCGCAGGGTCCTGCAGAAGCGCACCGCCATCATCTGCAGCCTGCGAGAATTTCTGACCGGGCGGGATTTCATCGAAGTCGAAACCCCCATGATGCAGACCATTGCCGGCGGTGCGACCGCCCGGCCGTTCGAGACCTATCACAATGCCCTGGGCAGGCCACTGTACATGCGCGTCGCGCCTGAACTGTACCTGAAGCGCCTGGTCATCGGCGGCGTGGAGCGGGTATTCGAGATCAACCGCAATTTTCGCAACGAAGGCCTGTCCACGCAGCACAACCCGGAGTTCACCATGCTGGAGTTCTACCAGGCGTATTGCGATTTTCGTGACCTGATGGAGTTAACCGAGGAGATGATGCGCGGGGTTTGCCACGAGGTGCTGGACACCACGTCCGTACCGTACGGTGGCGAGACCATCGATTTCTCGAAGCCCTTCCGGCGCATGACCGTGAAAGAATCGATACTGCATTTCAATCCGACGCTGGAGCCTGACGGGGTCGATACGCTGGCGAAGGCCAAACGCACAGCGGATCAACTGGGCGTACCGGTCAAGCCCGGTGACAAGCTTGGCAAGGTGCAGATCGAGATCTTTGAGAAAACGGTCGAGGCAAAACTCAGGGATCCCACGTTCATCACAGCGTTTCCGATCGAGGTCTCACCACTGGCCAGAAGAAATGACGATGACCCGTCCGTGACCGACCGCTTCGAGTTTTTTGTCGCCGGCAGGGAAATCGCCAACGGGTTTTCCGAGTTGAACGACCCGGAGGATCAGGCCGAGCGCTTCAGGCAGCAGGCTGCGCAGAAGAAATCCGGCGATACGGAGGCCATGAGTTACGATGAGGACTACATCCGTGCGCTGGAATACGGCTTGCCTCCTACCGCAGGGGAGGGCATCGGGGTCGACCGCCTGGTGATGCTGCTGACCGATTCACGCAGTATCCGCGACGTCATCCTGTTCCCGCAGATGAAGCCGGAATCGGGCAACCAGGATGCTGCCACCTGAAGCCTGTATCAGTCCGGGCCGGATTGCAGAGAGTAGGGCAGTTTCTGCAGGGAAACGGCAGGCCCGTCCGCCGATTCGATGCGCAAACCCGGATCATCCTCTTTCTGGGTGCGCAACACGATGAGTGCGCTGGCCTGCTCCGCGGATATCATTTGCGAGACCACTACTTTCCCCAGGGGCTGATCGCCTTCCTCTGCAGAGAAGACATTGGTGCCCGGCTCGGGCAGGCGCCCGGTCGCAATGCGAGCCCGGTACATGCGCCGGTTGGGCTTGCCCAGATAATGGGTTCGCGCAACCACTTCCTGGCCCGGATAGCATCCCTTGCTGAAACTTACCCCATCGACCAGTTCCAGGTTGGTCATTTGCGGGGTAAAGGCTTCACTGGTCAGGGCAGTCACCCTGGGAATCCCGCACGAGATGTCGTGCAGGTCCCACAGGCGGGACGTCGCCAGTGGCATTTCTCCAGACAACTGTTCGCCCAGGGAAACCGCGGCATCAGCATCCGCCATGATTAAAATCCTGCTGTTCTCGCTTGGCAGGCGGACCAGGGTCGCCCCGTTTTCCTGGGTGCTGCCATAGGCATTTTTTGGCAGCGCAATCCCAAGGTTTTCGAAGGCAGGTTCCACCCCGGGCCCGGCCGCGCCGAACAGGATGAATTGTTCGGACACATCGGACAGCTCGGCCTTAGCGCGAAGCTTGTACATGGAAAGTTTGCTGAGGGTGACCTCAATGACGTCCCTGGGCAAGACCAGGAAATAGTCCCCGTCACGCTGGTAAATCTGGAAGATGGACAACAGCCTGCCCTTGGGATTGCAATAGCTGCTCAACTGACCGGTTTGTGCCGTGACCAGTTCCAGGTCATTGGTAAACTGGCCGTGCAGGAAGGTTCTGGCTTCTTCGCCCGTGACCTGAATCAGGCCAAGGAAGCCAAGCTCGCACACGCAGGTATCCTGTATGCCGGGATAGGGCGGGGCCGAGGACCCGAAGGAGACCACCCGGCCGTTCTCCATCACGGCACCGTGCGCCTTTAGGAATTCCTGCCAGGCGCCGCTCATCTCAGGTTTGTCTGGAGACGGATTGGCCATTGGTCTTTTGTAATTTCCATGAGTTCCTGCCCGCAGCGGGCTCTGAGGGTAGGCATGCAGCCCTTAACTGTTTGTAATCATTGATATTATTTTTAAGGATATTCAATCTGGCCCGCTAATCAGGTAGTATCTGATGCCAAGAATAAAGCATTTCGATGGCCTCTGTACATTGGCGACAAGGTGTATCGGGGTTATTTGATATTCATGTTTTCACGCTCGTTCAAGGGAGTTTCTGGTGGACCCGGATAGGCCATTATCCCCGCATTTGCAGATTTATCGCTGGCCCCTTGCGATGGTCATCTCCATCCTCCACCGGATCACGGGAGCCGCGCTTGGCGTGGGAGCCTTGTTGATGGTCGGGGTGCTGCTTTCGATCGCCGCAGGCCCCGGCGCCTACGAGGTATTAGTCACCTATATTTCAACGGCGTTGGGTCAGATGTTCCTGATCCTGTGGACCCTGGCGTTGTTCCTGCATCTGTTCAATGGAGTGCGCCACCTGGTGTTCGATGCGGGTTTCGGTTTCGGAATCGATGCCACCCGAATTTCGGGCATCGTGGTTTTGGCAGCCACCATTTTGTTCACGGCGGCCGTATGGCTGGTCGCGTGGCTCAATCACGGAATGCAGGCCTAGATGACGGCATTGCGCGCATTGCTGTCTGTGCTGCCGGGCGTGGGCCGGGAGGCCGTGGTGCACTGGTGGATGCAGCGCCTGACCGCAGCCGTACTGGTGCCCCTGGTCGTGTGGCTTGCCTTTTCCCTGGCCATGCTGGGGAATACGAGTTATGAGTCGGTGGTCAGCTGGCTGAAGACCCCTGCGGTTACGGGCTTTCTGGTGATCTTTATCGCCATGACCTTCTATCACACGAAGCTGGGGGTGCAGGTCATCATCGAAGACTACGTAGGCGGATGGCTGAAAAAAGCCTCAATGATCCTGTTGAACGCTGCATGTATCGTGTTTGCGGTCGCCGGGATTGTCGCGCTTTTGAAAATCACTTGGTAGAAGATCGAAATGAGCAAGGCGTACCAATTGACCGAGCATGCCTATGATGTGGTGGTGGTGGGCGCAGGGGGCGCCGGACTGCGCGCCACGCTCGGCATGACCGCCAGCGGGCTGTCCACGGCATGCATCACCAAGGTATTTCCAACCCGCAGCCATACCGTGGCTGCACAGGGCGGCATGAGTGCCGCGCTTGCAAACATGGGCGAGGATGACTGGCGATGGCACATGTACGACACGGTCAAGGGCTCGGACTGGCTGGGCGACCAGGATGCGATCGAATACATGTGTCGTGAAGCCATCCCGGCGGTCGTGGAGCTCGAGCATTACGGAGTTCCCTTTTCACGGACGGATGACGGGCGTATCTACCAGAGGCCCTTTGGAGGCATGACCACCCGCTATGGCGAGGGAATTGCACAACGGACCTGCGCCGCGGCCGACCGCACCGGCCATGCCATCCTGCACACCCTTTACCAGCAGTCCCTCAAGCACAACGCGGAGTTTTTCATCGAGTACTTCGCCGTCGATTTGCTGATGAACGAGGAAGGGAGATGCCAGGGCGTGCTGGCCTGGGACCTGGCCACGGGCGAACTGCATGTTTTCCGGGCACACATGGTGCTGCTGGCCACCGGCGGTTACGGGCGTACCTATTTCTCCTGCACTTCGGCGCATACCTGTACGGGCGACGGCAATGCGATGGTACTGCGCGCGGGCCTGCCATTGCAGGACATGGAATTCGTGCAGTTTCATCCCACCGGAATCTACGGTTCCGGCTGCCTGATCACTGAAGGTGTGCGTGGAGAAGGCGGCTACCTGACCAATGCCGAGGGAGAACGTTTCATGGAGCGATACGCCCCGAATGCAAAGGATCTGGCCTCCCGTGATGTCGTCAGCCGTTCCATGACCATTGAAATCAATGAAGGGCGCGGTGTGGGGGAAGAAAAGGACCACATACAGTTGCACCCTGGAACACCTGGGTGCTGACCTGATCAACTCCAAGCTTCCGGGTATTGCCGAGTCCGCCAGAATCTTTGCGGGCATCGATGTCACCCGCGAGCCCATCCCCGTTTTGCCGACCGTGCACTACAACATGGGCGGCATCCCCACGAACTACCAGGGAGAGGTCGTGACCCTGAAAGACGGTGATCCGGATCATGTGATTCCCGGGCTGATGGCCATCGGCGAGGCCGCGTGCGTGTCGGTGCACGGCGCCAACCGCCTGGGGTCCAATTCCCTGCTGGACCTGATCGTGTTCGGCAGGGCGGCCGCACTTCGTGCCGTGGAACTGGTCAGGCCGGGCGAGGCCCACGAACAACTGAATGCCGGCGTTGTGGAGTCCGTGCTGGATCGTTTTGATAAACTGAGACATGCCGACGGTGAGACTCCGGTGGCTGAACTGCGCATCGAGATGCAAAAGACGATGCAAAGCCATGCTGCCGTGTTCAGAACCGGCGAGTTGATCGAGCAAGGCCTGACCCGGCTCCGGGAACTGTTCTCCCAGATGGACAGCTTGAAGCTCAGCGATCGTTCCATGGTCTGGAACACGGACCTGGTCGAGGCCATTGAACT